>JBNMHZ010000035.1:0-31051 GCA_050873025.1 Faecalibacterium sp.
ATCTTGTTCGCTCAGCACGCAATCGCTTGCGTCCTGTGTGAATTACTTTTGGAATTGTTTTAAGTGTTTTTCCAAACACATAAAGGTTCCTTACAAGTTTTTCGATATTGTTCAATTTTCAAGGTCCTGTGCGCCTCAGCCTTTCGGCTGACAGCTTATTTATTTTATCACTTTCGTGATAAGTTGTCAAGCACTTTTTTGAATTATTTTTGAAGTTCTTATCGAACTTCATCGATTCTTCACGTTAGGGCGTCCGTTTCGAAGTGTTTCATTCTGTCGGACGTCCGCCTGACAGTAATGTATTTTAGCACGACGCACGACAAAAAGCAAGCCTTTTCTTTACATTTTTTCTAAAAAATCCGTCTTTTGACTTTTTGCCCAGTTTTTTCCTTTTAATCTGGAACGTATGCAACTACTCTTCCAAAAGGCGGCGGCGCAGCTGCACCAGAATCTTCCGTTCCCGCCGGGAGATCTGTACCTGCGTGGTGTGCAGAGCCTTTGCAGTTTCACTCTGGGTCTTATTGCCATAAAAGCGCAGACGGATCAGCTGCCTGTCCTGTTCCGGCAGAGCACGGATCACTTCTTCCAGGCTGATGCGCTCCGCCAGTGCTTCCTCCGGGGACTCTACCGGGATATCCAGCTGGCGGTCACCGTCCTCACTGTTCTCCGGCGTCAGGCTCATGGCAGGCTGTGCTGCCTGGATCGCAAGGGTGATATTCTCCACTGGTTCATCCAGTTCTTCCGCCAGCTGCGAGAGGGTAGGTTCGGTACCGCAGAGCTTCATATGGTGTTCCCGTGCCGCCTGCACCCGCATTCCCAATTCTTTTAGGGAACGGCTCACTTTGACGGTGCCGCCATCCCGGAACAGCTTTTTGATCTCGCCAATGATCACCGGCACCGCATAAGTGGAAAAGCATACGCCACGGTTCTCATCAAAATTATCGCAGGCTTTGACAAGGCCCATGCATCCGGCACTGTAAAGGTCATCGTAATCCATGCCGCGCCCGCGGAAGCGCCCGGCACAGGCGTGCACCAGCCCAAGATTCTGCTCAATGAATGCGTCCCGCCGGGTCTTATCCGATACCATGCTTCCGCCCGCCTTTCTCTATTATGTATCACTCCCGCTGGGCCAGACGCTTGACCAGCAGCACCTTTGTGCCTTTGCCGGGCTTTGAGGTCACCTTGACCTTATCCATAAAGCTCTGCATCACGGCAAAGCCGAGGCCGGAGCGTTCCTCCGGATTGCCGGTGGTGAACAGCGGTTCCATGGCCTGGGGGATATCCGCAATGCCGATGCCCTTATCCGTCACCGTGATGTGCACTTCCCTGCCGGGATACACCGCAATGTTCATCGTCACCGGCCCGATATTGTCCGGATAGGCATGGACGATGCAGTTGGTGACGGCTTCCGACACCGCCGTTTTGATGTCGGCAAGCTGAGGCACGGTGGGGTCGTACCGGGCAAGAAACGCTGCTGCCGCGCCGCGGGCATAGCTCTCGTTCACGCTGAGGGAATCGAATTGGATCTTTGTCGTATTTTCCGCTTTCATGGTTCATTCCTCCTTCTGTCCTGCATCCATGCAGGGGATGCGCGCCAGCTGCAGCACTTTTGCCAGCTGACGCGGTGTGTGCTGCACCTGCAGGGCGGTGCCCAGCGTGCGTGCAATGCGCTGACGGCCCAGAATGAGCCCAACACCGGATGAATCCATAAATCCGACGCCGCCAAAATCCAGGATCATGGTCTGCGGCGTGCGGCTGACCAGTGCATCGTCCAGCTGAATGCGCAGGCTCTGGGCGGCATCGTGGTCGATCTCACCCGCGAGGTAGGCGTAAAGCACTTCGCCCGCCGGGCTGAAGCTTACGGTTGCCATGGCTTGTCCATCTCCTTTGCAAAATAAAAAGATCCTGTACACATGCTTTCAGTGTACAGGATCTTTCGTTACTTTTTTAGGGAAGCGTGTCGGCTCAGCTGTTTACCAGCAGTTCGGCAGCTTCCAATGCTGCGGCTTCGCTGCCGCAGACCAGCAGACCGCGGCGGGTGTTGGCATGGGCCAGTTCCACCGCTTCGGCCAGATTTGCGCACAGCTGGGCGTCAAAATGATACTTTGCCTTTTCGGTCAGACGGGCGGTCAGCGCATCGTCGCCGCCAGCCGGAGTGATGAGGTAGACCTTATCAAAGGGATTCTCGCTCATGCCGGGCATGGTGGATTTATCCTTCTTCTGCTCTTCCGGGGTCAGGCCGGTCTCCAGTGCAGAGAAAAAGGCTTCGGCCCCTTCCTCCTCGGCCAGACCGATGATGGCGCTCATGTGGCGAACCTTGGCCATGTTGAGCACACGCAGCAGTGCTGCGGCCTGCTGTGGGGTGCGGCAGGCATCCAGAATGATGAGCGGGCGCTGGGAAACGACCCGGATGCTGCTGCGGTTCTCCACTGCAGCCAGACCTTCCAGAATGGCATCATCAGTGATGTCATACCCCTTGCGGCACAGCGCCAGCGAGAGCTCCACAGCCATAGCGGCACTGCCTGCCGCGTGACGACCCAAAAAGGCCAGCGGCACGGTGTATCCGCCGTAGTCCACCTTGCTGGCAAACTTTTCGGCTTCCAGGAAGGTGATATCTTCCGGATCCGGCACCACAAGCTCGCAGTCACACTTGCCAGCAGCCACGATCAGCTCGCTGAGTACAGATTTGGGCTGTTCCGGTGCGGTGACGCAGATGCTGCCCTTGCGCATGACGCCCGCCGACAGCGCAGCAAGGCGCTCCACCGAGCGGCTCACACCGTCCGGCCCCACTGAGGTGACGGCACACACCGGCATATCGGGCAGAGCTTCGGCAAGGCCCGCGTCCGGCAGCTCCACCACGGCAAGGGCGCAGCCCGCCGCGCCGAAGCAGTTGGCGGCAGCTGCCAGTTCAGCGGCATCCTGCGGCAGCGTTTCCGCAGCAGCAAGGGCATCTGCCGCAAGGCAGAGCAGGCCTTCGTCCACCGGGGCACCGTCGATGCAGATGCGCTTTGCCAGCGGCTCACAGCCAGCATGGTACAAACCGGCATGGATGCCCTGTGCGCGCAGGATGGCTGCCAGCAGACGGGCCGTCACGGTCTTGCCGGCCGTACCTGCCACGCCCACGAAAGCCACCTTCTGCACCGGTGCCGTGAGCACAGCGCGCAGCTGTTCGGTGGAGGCAAAGCCGTCCGGCAGGGCGGCAAAATATTCGTTTGCCTGTTCGATGGTCATTGGTTACTCCTTATTACGATGGTTGAACAGCAGCCTGCACAGTGCCATAAGCACCAGCGCTGTGCAGATGCCTGCCAGCACGCCCAGCGAATCCAGCCACACATCGGTGACCTGACTGCTGCGCCCGGGCGAATAGATCTGAATGGTCTCATCGGCCAGTGCAGTGAGCACGCCGCCCAGCATGGGCACGCTGATATGCCGCAGCGGACGGCGGCTGTACACCCGCATACACAGCATGAGCAGAAAGCCCTCCAGCGTATACTCGCAGAAGTGGGCCAGTTTGCGCACGATGTGCATGGTCAGGCGCTGGGCAAGGCCCGGGTGGCCCAGGCGGCGCAGCACCGCCTGCATCCAGTGCAGCACCCGCCCGCTGGATATGGTAGAGACCGAAGCGATCTTCATGGAATTGGAAAAGATGAATGCAATGCAGCCGATCAGCGCCATGGTAAAGATCACGCGTCCCGCGATCACCCACGGCGAGGTGCGGCCGCTGTTTTCCCCGCTCAAATCAGCCCAGAGCCTTGATGCTCTGCTCAATGTTGGCAAGCTTATCCTGGCTCTTGGCGTACTTATTGCGGATATCCTCCACCAGAGCCGCCGGGGCACGCTCCACGAACTTGGGGTTATTCAGCTGGTTTGCGAACATGGCCAGTTCCTTTTCGGCCTTGGTCTTTTCCTTGTTCAGGCGGGCCAGCTCCTTGTCGCGGTCGATCAGCTCCATCATGGGGATGAAGCCGCGGGCTGCGTGGGTGGACACCTGCACCATGCCGTCGGTGCTGCCCTCGTACTTTGCGGTAAAGGTCACATCGGTGGCGAAGGCAAACTTGGCAAGGTACACCTGTGCCTTCTGGAAGGGAACAGCGTCGGCGGTCTCAATGATCATGCTGGTCTTTTTTGCCGGGTGGACATTCATCTCGGTGCGCATGGTACGCACAGCCTTGATGTAGTCCATCACCTTTTCAAAGGCTTCCTCTTCTTCCGCCCAGTTGTGTGCTTCATCCACAGTGGGCCAGTTCTGGGTCATGATGGTCTCGGCAGAGCCGGGCAGGGCCTGATACAGCTCCTCTGTGATGAAGGGCATGAAGGGGTGCAGCAGCTTGAGGGCCTTATCCAGCACATACACCAGCACACGGCGGGCAGTGTCGGCCTGCTCGGCGTCGCCGGAGTTCAGGCGGGGCTTTGCGATCTCGATGAACCAGTCACAGTACACATCCCAGATGAAGCTGTTGATCTTGGCAGCAGCCAGACCCATCTCGTAGTGGTCGAGGTTGTCGGTCATGGCACCGGCCACCTGATTCAGCTTGGTCAGCACCCACTTGTCGCTCATGTCCAGCTTGTCTTCGCTGGGCAGGCCGGGCTCAAAGTCCTCCGGCAGGTTCATCAGCACAAAGCGGGTGGCGTTCCACAGCTTATTGGCAAAGTTGCGGGCAGCTTCCACCTTTTTCTCGCTATAACGCATGTCGTTGCCGGGGGTGGAGCCGTCGATCAGCATAAAGCGCAGGGCGTCGGCACCGTACTGAGCAATGACTTCCAGCGGGTCGATGCCGTTGCCCAGGCTCTTGGACATCTTGCGGCCCTGGCTGTCGCGGACGATGCCGTGGATGCACACAGTATCAAAGGGTGCTTTGCCGGTGTAGGCAAGACCCGAGAAGATCATGCGGCTGACCCAGAAGCCGATGATGTCGTAGCCGGTGACAAGGGTGTTGGTGGGGTAGAAATACTTCAGGTCTGCGCTGTCCTCATTGGGCCAGCCCAGGGTACTGAAGGGCCACAGGGCGGAGGAGAACCAGGTATCCAGCGTATCGGGGTCCTGGGTCAGCTTTGCGCTGCCGCACTTGGGGCAGGTGCAGGGTGCGCTCTTTGCCACCACGGTCTCGCCGCAGTCGTCGCAGTACCAGGCCGGGATCTGGTGGCCCCACCACAGCTGACGGCTGATGCACCAGTCGCGGGTGTTCTTCATCCAGTTCATATAGTTCTTGGTGAAGCGCTCGGGCACGAACTTGATCTCGCCCTTCTCCACACTCTCGATGGCGGGCTTTGCCAGCGGCTCCATCTTCACGAACCACTGCTTGGAAACCATGGGCTCGATGGTGGAGTGGCAGCGGTAGCAGGTGCCCACCTCGTGCTTGAGGGGCTCGATCTCCTTCAGGAAGCCGCCCTCTTTCAGGTCGGCCAGAATGGCCTTGCGGGCTTCCAGAGTGGTCATGCCGGCATACTTGCCGCAGTCTAGCACCTCGGGCTCGTTGATGGTGTTCTTGCCGGCGGCAAACAGGGCATCGGCAGCGGCCTTGTCGGCAGCGCCGGTCATGTGGCCGTCGTAGGTGAACACGCGCACGATGGGCAGGTTGTGGCGCAGACCGACCTCAAAGTCGTTGGGATCGTGGGCCGGGGTGATCTTGACGACGCCGGTGCCCTTGGTCATGTCGGCGTGCTCATCGCACACGATGGGGATTTCCTTGTTCAGCAGGGGCAGCACCACATGGCAGCCGTGCAGATGAGCATAGCGGGGATCGTCACCGTTGATGGCAACGGCGGTATCGCCCAGCATGGTCTCCGGACGGGTGGTGGCCAGCTCCAGCATCTCGCCGGTCTCCTTGACCGGGTACAGCAGGTGCCAGAAATTGCCGTCCTTTTCCTCATACTCCACCTCGGCATCGGAGATGGAGGTGTTGCAGTGCGGGCACCAGTTCACCATGCGGTTGCCGCGGTAGATCAGGCCCTTGTCGTACAGGCGCACGAACACTTCCTTGACGGCCTCGGAGCAGCCCTCGTCCATGGTGAAGCGCTCACGATCCCAGTCGCAGCTGCTGCCCAGCTTTTTCAGCTGGCTGACGATGCGGTTGCCGTACTTGGTCTTCCAGGCCCAGGCGCGGTCCAGAAAACCGTCGCGGCCCACCATCTCCTTGGTCAGCCCCTCGGCACGCATAGCCTCCACAACTTTCGCCTCGGTGGCGATGGATGCATGGTCGGTGCCGGGCACCCACAGAGCGGCGTAGCCCTGCATCCGCTTGGTGCGGATCAGGATATCCTGCATGGTGTTATCCACGGCATGGCCCATGTGCAGCTGGCCGGTGACGTTCGGGGGCGGCATGACGATGGTAAAGGGCTTTTTGTCGGGGTCGGCCTTCGTGTGGAAGTAGCCGCCGTCCAGCCAGAACTGATAGATGCGGTCTTCCACCTGGCTGGGATCGTACTGCTTTGCGAGTTCTTTCATAGAGATCCTCCCAATAAAAATTGATGAAGTGGGACGAAAAAAGCCGTCCCACGGAACGTTCCATGGGACGGCTGTAACAGTTACATACCGCGGTACCACCCAAATTGCACAGAACCTTCTGTGCCCCTTGATGCCCCGATAACGTGGGGCAGCTCCGAAAGCGGCTCACCCTTGCGGCTCACCGCTCCTGCTCCGAAGTGACAGCACACCGCCCGGCCATACCGGGTTTTCAGCAGCCCCCGGCTCTCTGGATGGCAAAAACGACGCACACTCTTCTTCAACGCATTTATAAAAAGAATATAGCGTTTTTTGTGCGATTTGTCAATTACTTTTTTCTTTTCCGCGCAATGTGCCCTGCTGCTTTCGTTTTGCCTCTTGACAAAATTCGTGCATTGAATAAACTTGTTTATTGATAAATAAGTTTATTTTAAGGAAGTGGAGAAACCATGCCTGCCCAAAAAAAGGTGACAAAAGCAATGATCCTGAAAGCCGCCCTCGGGGTGCTGATGGAGCACGGTGCCCAGGCGGTCAATGTAAAAAGCATCGCTGCCCGGCTGCACTGCTCCACCCAGCCGATCTATCTTTCGTTCGAGAACATGGACGCGCTGCGTCGGGAGCTGATCCCCGCTGCAGTGAACAAATTTGTGGAACTGATGCAGAAGGAATGCGGTACGCAGCAGGTACACCTGTACGACATTGAATACGTGCTTTTTGCCAAACAGCAGCCGGAACTGTTTCGTTTCCTATTTATGCGGCCGCAGGCGTTTGCAGAGATGAAACCGGTGCTTCTGCCCATCATCGATCGTTCCATTGATGAGCTGATAGAGCAGTACCACATCGGCCGTAGCGACGCTGACGAACTGCACGATCAGCTCTGGATGCACGCCCACGGCATTGCAGCTATGACAGCAACAAACTATTGTGACTGGGATATGAATAAGGCCCAGCGTATGCTGGAGCGCTGCCAGAAGGCTCTTTTAAAGGAATACGAGGCGTAAACATGTTTTCCAACAAAGATTTGCGGAATCTGATCTTTCCGCTGTTCATCGAACAATTTCTCTTAATGTTCGTAGGTATTGCGAACACTTTCGTGGTCAGCTTTTCCAGTGAAGCAGATGTTTCCGGCGTATCGCTGGTAACCTCCTTCAACACTGTGATGATCTTTCTGTTCACGGCGCTTTCGGCAGGTGGTGCCGTCATCATCAGCCAGTATATCGGCTGCGGGGATCAGAAGCTCGCTTCCCATGCGGCAGGCCAGCTGCTTACCATTTCCTGCCTGATCTCCGCAGTGCTCACCGCGCTCATCCTCTGCTTCCACACACCGCTGCTGCGGCTCCTGTTTGGCAGGATCGAACCGGATGTCATGGCCGCCTGCCAGTCCTACCTGCTCATCACTACCTTGTCGCTCCCGGCACTGGCCATTTACGATGCCGGCGCGGCCCTCTGCCGCAGCATCGGCAAAACCAGTGTGACCATGTACATCTCTCTTGTCACAAACATCATCAATGTGGTGGGCAACTGCATCGGCGTGTTCGGGCTGCACCTGGGCGCTGCCGGTGTAGCCTGGCCATCCCTTCTTTCTCGCACGCTGTCGGCTGCAGCCGTTACCGTTTACTGCTTCCGGAAAACGAACGCCGTATCTTATCACAGCCCGGACATTTTTGCATGGGATGGCAATACACAGAAGAAAATTCTGGGCATTGCCCTGCCCAACGGCGTGGAGAACGGTGTGCATCAGCTGATCAAGGTAGCGCTTTCCAGCATGGTGGCGCTGTTCGGCACTTACCAGATTGCCGCAAACGGCGTGGCGCAGAGTATCTGGTCGCTGGCATCCATTATGGGGTTGGCCATGGCCCCCGTGTATACCACCGTAATCGGCCAGTGCATGGGCGCGCGGGACATCGACGCCGCCAACTTCTATTTTAAAAAACTGAACCGCATCACACTGGTGCTTTCTGTTTTGTGGAATGCCTTTGTGTTCGCCCTAACACCGCTCATCGTGCGGTATTCAGCCATCTCGCCTGAAGCAAAAACACTGGTGGTCTGGCTGGTGCTCATCAACAATATCTTTAACGGTCTGGCCTATCCCTTTGCCGGAAGCCTGGGCAACGGCCTGCGCGCAGCAGGTGACGTTACCTTTACGATGGTAGTTTCCATTTCGCTGACCATCGGGGCCCGGCTGCTCTTCTCGGCGTTGTTCGGCCTGTACTTCGGCTGGGGCGTCATCGGCGTTGCAATCGGTATGAGCATGGATCTTGTGTTCCGCGGAGCCATCTTTATCTGGCGGTACAAATCGCAGAAGTGGACGCAGTTCCGGGTGATATAAAACTTCTTTGCATAAAAACGAAAGCCAGAAGGGCTGTGGCCCTTCTGGCTTTTGCTTTACAAAACGGACTTAATCCGCAATTTTCTCTTCTTTCAGCCGCGCGATCAGCCGCTCCATCAGGGCGATGCGGTTGAAGGGGGTCATCAGGTAAAAGCCGTCTGCATAGGGTGCGGCCGCCTGTGCCGCCTTCACCGAAACTTCCAGCCCCAGCTCTTCGCCCTGCGCACGGTCCAGCCCGGCAAAGCGGTCGATGATCTCGGCGTCCACATGGATGCCGTTGACCTCATTCTCCATAAAAATGGCGTTGCGCTGGCTCACCACCGGCATGATACCGGCCAGAATTTTTGCCTTGTCGCCCAGCGTCTCGCGGGTCTTTTTCAGGTTTTCCACCGCCTGTGCCGAAAGCACCGGCTGGGTGAGGAAGCCACTCATGCCGTTTTCCAGTTTCTCCCCGGCGCGGCGCAGCTCCACATCAAAATTGCGGGCGTTCAGGTTCAGCGCACCGAACACGGTCATGGGGCTGGGCATCTCCCGGCCCTCACCGGCCAGCGAGACGATGTACTGCGCCAGCTTGCGGGAGTTGAACTGATACACGTTCTTCACCTCATCGCGCTCAGCAGTGGGGATGGGGTCGCCGGTGATGGCCAGCACCTCCCGCACACCCTCGGCGTACAGGCCCAGCAGCAGGGCTTTGGTGGCATTCAGGTTGCGGTCGCGGCAGGTCATGTGGGGCAGCACATTCAGCCCCAGCTCCCGGTGCACCCGGCAGGCCACCAGCGAGGAGTCCATGCGTGCCCGGGCAATGGGGCAGTCCGCAATGGTAAGCAGGTCGGCCCCGGCAGCCTGCAGGCGGCGGGCACCTTCCAGATAGCCGGTCAGGTCGGCATCCTTGGGGCTGTCCAGTTCAATGGCGATCACCTTTTTGCCCGCGTTCAGTTTGCGCAAAAAGACATCGTCTTTTTCCACTTCCGGCTTTGCAGCGGTGGAGACCGGTGCCGCCGGGATGGCGGACAGGTGTTCCGGCAGAGCATCCAGAGCCCCGCGCAGGGCCGCAATATGGGCAGGCGTAGTGCCGCAGCAGCCGCCCAGAATGCGCACGCCCTCGGCAGCAAGGCGGGCCAGCTCCCGGGCAAAATACTCCGGCTTGCCCTGATACTGCACCCGGGTGCGGGTGACCACCGGATAACCCGCATTGGGCATGACCGAGAGCGGCAGCTCCGTTTTGCCCAGCCGCTGCATCAGCGTGCGCATGGCACCGGGGGCGGATACGCAGTTCAGGCCCACGGCGTCCACTGCGCCGCAGGCTGTCATGCTGCGCACAAGCTGGGCACAGTAGCGGCCCTCGCGGGTGTAGCCGTCCGGCAGCACCGCAAAGGATACCAGAACAAAGGCATCCGGCACCGCTTTTTTGATGTGCTTTGCCGCTTCGGCAATGCCTGCGTCGGTGCTCAGGGTCTCAAACAGAAAGTTCTTTGCCCCCAGCGCAATGAACCGGTCGGCCAGTGCGATATACGCCTGTGCGGCGGGGGCGGCTTCCGTATCCGGGGCCGGGCCAAGGTCCGCAAACACGGCGGCTCCGGTCTGGGCTGCGGCCTGTACAGCCAGCTTCCATCCCTCATCCGCCATGGCTTCCCACAACGGAGTCTGTGCCGCCGCCATGCGCGGCAGGCCAAAGGTGTTCGATTTGATGGCGTCGGCACCCGCTTCCAGATACGCGCGGTGCACCGCCAAAATCCCTTCCGGGTCCAGCAGGTTTGCCTGCTCGCACTCCTGCCCCGGTTTTGCTTTATAATAGGTACCCATGCCGCCGTCGAACAGCAGGGGCTTTGCTGCCAGAATTTCACGCACATCCTTCATGGTGGGGTTCTCCTTTTTCCTACAAAAACGCTTGGCTTTCAGTTTAATGCACAAATGCCGTGCGGTCAAGCGTTTTTTCGCCTGCCCGCTTGCAGGAACGCAAAATTTGTGCTATCCTATGCATACTTTATAAAATAGGGAGGTGTGTGCCATGCGCCACGCCGGAACGCAGGAACTGGAAACCGACCGGCTGCTTCTGCGCCGTCTGCTGCCGGAAGATGCCGGGCAGATGTACCAAAACTGGGCGTCCGACCCGCAGGTGACCCGTTTTCTGCGGTGGGAGCCCCACAAAAACGCGCTGGAAACGCTGGGCCTGCTGGCGGCATGGGCCACATTGTACCCGAACCCGGACTACTACCAGTGGGCTATGGTGGAAAAGGCCACCGGGCAGGTGTTTGGCAGCATCAGCATCGTCAACAGCCTGCCGGGTGAGCCGCAGCAGAAAACCGAGTGGCCGGGGCTGGACCTCACAGACGGCATCTGGGAACCGGGCTACTGCATCGGGCGCAGCTGGTGGAACAAGGGGTTCACCACCGAAGCCTTAAAAACAGTGGTAGAATACTGGTTTGAGAATACGGACAGTAACTGGCTTGCCTGCTGCCATGCCAAAGCGAACCCCGCTAGCGGCCGGGTGATGGAAAAGTCAGGCTTTGTGTACCACCACGACACGGTGAACCACAAATTTGACGGCACGCCGGTGGAATGCAAAAGCTATTTATTGACGCGCGAACGTTACGAGCATAGAAAGGACTTATTTTGAGCGAACTTTACGATATCTTAGTGGAAACACCCCCGACGAAGGTCATCCTGCTGGCACTGGATCAGGGCCTGTGGGATTGTGACCGCAGTTTAGCAGAACTTAGTGCCCTGTGCGAAGCCAACCATATGGAAGCCGTGGCCCAGGTGACCCAGAAGCGCCAGACCCCGGAGACCGGCATCGTGCTGGGCAGCGGCAAACTGGAAGAAGCCAGCCTTGCCGCCGAAACACTGGGTGCCGAGTGCGCCGTGTTTGACGGTGAGCTGACCGGCAGCCAGATCCGCAACATCTCCAATGCACTGGGCGGGCTGGAAGTGATCGACCGCACCATGCTCATTCTGGAAATCTTCCGCAGCCGTGCCGTCACCAATGAAGGCAAGCTGCAGACCGAGCTGGCCCTGCTGCGTTACCGCCTGCCCCGTCTGCAGGGCATGGGCGAAGCGCTCAGCCGTCAGGGAGGCGGTGGCGGCGGCGGCGGTGGTGCCCGCCGCGGTGCCGGCGAGACCAAACTGGAACTGGACCGCCGCCATGTGCACGCCCGCATCGACGCACTGGCCGAAAAGCTGGCCGAGATGGAAAAGCGCCGGGGCGAGAGCCGCAAGGCCCGCGCCAAGACCGGGATGCCGGTGGTCAGCCTTGTGGGCTACACCAACGTGGGCAAATCCAGCCTGATGAACGCCCTGTGCGGCCCCAGTGTGGCCGAAGCGGACATGCTGTTTGCCACGCTGGATCCCACCAGCCGCAAGCTGGTGCTGCCCAGCGGCATGGCCGTGCTGCTGGTGGATACGGTCGGCTTTGTGTCCCGCCTGCCGCACAATTTGGTGGAAGCGTTCAAATCCACACTGGAAGAAGCCGCCTGGTCAGACGTGATCGTGCGGGTGGCAGACGCAGGCGACGAGCAGCGCGAAGAGCAGCTGGCCGTCACCGACGAAGTACTGGACGGGCTGGACTGTGCAGACATCCCCCGCCTGACCGTGTATAACAAGTGCGACAAACCCAACGCTCTGAACTTTGACCCGGACATCCTGCTCACCAGTGCCAAGACCGGCTACGGGTTGGACAAGCTGCTGGCCAAGCTGGACGAAGTACTCAGCGACCGGGTGCACACTTTAAAGGTACTGCTGCCTTACGATAAGCTGGGCCTTGCCGCCCCCATGCGGGAGCGCGGCAGCGTACAGGTGGAGGAGTACCGGGAGGACGGGCTGTACCTGGAAGGCATCGTCAAAACCGAGGACCTGCACTGCTTTGAAGGGTATCTGGTCTGAAGCTGAACAAGATTTTGCGAAAATACTGTGCGCGATTTGTACAAAAACGCCTTTGCATTTTTGGTGCTGTTTCTGATAAAATAAAGCCATAACGAGTGGCAGTAACTGCGTAAATCCAGTTGCTGCCGCTCGTTTTCTTTTTTTGCCCAAAAACAAAGGAGGAACTATTTTTATGCAAAACCATTCGCAAAATAAAATGGCGGTGCAGCCCATTGCACCGCTCATGTTCCGCATCGGCCTGCCCATCGTGCTCTCCATGATCCTGCAGGCTGCCTATAACGTGGTGGACAGCGCCTATCTTGCCCGCATGACCACCGGCGGTGAGGATGCTCTCACCGCCCTGAGCCTTGCCTTCCCGGTGCAGCTGTTCATGGTGGCTGTGTCCATCGGCACCGGCGTGGGCACCAATGCCCTGCTGGCAAAGCTGCTGGGCCTGGGCGACCGGGAAAGCGCCAACCGCACCGTCGGCAATGCACAGACGCTGGCCATTCTGATTTCTGCCGTGTTCATGCTGTTCAGCCTGCTGGGCGTGCGCCCCTATGTGTACTCCCAGAGCGCCGGCGGCCGCATCAGCCCGGAAGTGCTGGAGATGGCCATTGATTACCTGCACATCTGCTGCGGCATCCCCTTCGGCATCGTGCTGTTCTCCGTGTATGAAAAGGTGCTGCAGGCCACCGGCCGCTCGCTGTATTCCACCATTGCCCAAATCGCCGGTGCTGCGGTGAATATCATCCTCGATCCGCTGCTGATCTATGGCTGGTGCGGCCTGCCGGAACTGGGCGTGCGTGGTGCTGCATGGGCCACCGTGATCGGCCAGCTGGTCAGCATGGGGCTGGGGCTTGCATTCCATCTTCGCTTTGATGAGGAGGTGGAGAACAAGCTCCGCTTCTTCAAGCCGGACCGCCGCACCATTCTGGGCATCTATTCCATCGGTTTGCCCGCCATCATCTCGCAGGCGCTGCTCACCGTCATGACTTACTCGCTCAACCTGATCCTCGGCGGCATCCCTCAGGTGGGCCAGAATGCCGTCACCGTCTACGGCCTGTACTATAAAATCCAGCAGCTCATCATCTTTGCGGCCTTTGGCGTGCGCGACGCCATCACGCCCATCGTCTCCTTCAACTACGGCGCACAGAACCGTTCCCGTGTGAAGGATGGCATCCGCTGGGGTCTGATCTACACTTCCATCCTGATGCTGGCGGGCTGTCTTGGCGTGGAACTGTTCGCTGCCCCGCTGGCCGGGCTGTTCTCACTGTCCGCAACCACTCTGCCCATGTGCATCGACTGTATGCGCATCGTCTCGCTGGGCTTTTTGTTTGCCGGGCTGTGCATCGCCTTTCAGGGTGTATTCCAGGCGCTGGAATGCGGCATTGAATCGCTGGTGATCTCGCTGTGCCGTCAGGTGATCTTTGTGCTGCCGCCGGTGTGGCTGCTGAGCCGGATGGTGACCGGTGCCGGGAATGTGCGCATCGTCTGGGTGCCGCTGGCCGTGGGCGAGATAGTCACACTGTGCATTGCACTGACAATGTTCCGCCGGGCGAAGAAAAACAAGATAGATTCGATTCCTGAATAAACGAAACTATTTAGAATGGCCTCCGCTGCGCTCTGGCCATATTTTAAGGAAAATTTATTTTTGTAGAACAAACTCCGGCAGACTGCGGTCTGCCGGAGTTTGCATTTTCACAGGAAGGGCCGATACGGGAAACAGTATCGGGCTGCGCCGGCTCCCTGCGGGAGCATCCGTGCGGCCATTCCCCATGCGCCGCAGCGCACATCATTTGCGCAGCAAAACCTCATTGCGTCAGCGCATCATGCCGCAGGCACATCATTCCGCAAAAAAAATCCCCAACAAACACAAAAACCCGCCTGGCAGCGGGTTTTTGTGTATAGAGGGGTGGGAAAGTATATAAAGTGGTGAATCTCAAATTTCAATTGGCAGGCACATTGTTTACTGCGCTGCCTTGCATGATGTATTATACGCCTTTTTATTTTATTGTCAAACAAATTTTTCCGGTTTTGCTTTAAATTAAGTCTTTACTTTTCTGGCAAAACTTTATATAATTAACACAAACCGGAGCAAAAGCAGAGCTTTTCAATCTTTGTATGTTTGCACCAACAATAAAACTTTACTTTCAAAAAATTTTATACAATCCAACATATTTTCAAAAGGAGTATTCCCATGGACGATCTGGATCGTAAGATTCTCTCCCTGCTTGCCAAGAATGCCCGTATGCCGGTCAAGGAGATTGCCGAGCAGGTGTCCCTGACCAGCCCTGCGGTGTCCAGCCGCATTCACAAACTGGAAACGGACGGCATCATCAGCGGCTACACCGTCACCCTGAACCGCCCCGCCGACCGCGTGTACGTGGACGCCCTTATCAGCCTTTCGGTGGCACCGTCCAAGCAGGACGCCTTTCTGGAACTGCTGCAGAACAGCAAAGAGGTTCTGCAGTGCTACCATGTCACCGGTGCCTACACCTTCCTTGTCAAGGTGAGCTGCGGCAGCATGCCCCAGCTGGAACACCTGATCCTGCAGTTCCAGAAGCTGGGCACCACCAGCACCCAGATCATCCTTTCCACCCCCGTGAACCACGGCGAGCTGGACGCGTTGATGCTGTAAGCTGTTCATAAAAAGGTTACGTTTGCGGTGCAATCCCGCCGGGGCGTGGTTCGTATTACGGATAGCAGGCGCAAAACGGTGCACACTAGCTTCAAAGCCGCTGCGTCCGCTCTTTGCACACGAAGTTTTTCACACACGAAAGGAATGCACTTTATGAAACGTATCATCGCCGCACTGCTTGCCGGTCTGTGCCTGTTTGCTCTGGTGGGCTGCTCTGCCGGCAGCAAGGCCGACAGCACCACCCCCAAGGATTACTCCCAGATCATTCACGATGCCCGCACCGATGAAGAGAATGAATACGATATGATCTTTACCAAAGGCGAGGATGGCAGATTCACCGCCATCGACGGCTACAGCGCCGAGTACGAGGCCGACCAGCTGGACGACGAGCTGAAAAATATGGTGTTCCCCCTGCTGGGCCTTGAGGAAGGCACTTACCAGAGCTTTGCCGCTTCCATTTCTTCTATGATGGTGCGCAGCTACGCCGTTGCCATCGTGAAGCCCGCCGAAGGCAAAACGGAGGATGTGAAAGCCGCACTGGAAGCCTACGTCCAGAGCGAGCAGCAGTCCATGGAGCACTACCTTGAGGATCAGTACCAGATCGCCAAGGCGGCCACCGTCACCGTGGCACCTACCGGTGAGGTAGTTCTGGTGTGTGCCGAGGACCACGACACCGTTCTTGCCAACATCGAAAAGGCCCTTGCCGCATAATTTTTATTCCGCCAAAGCCGCATCCCGCCGGGATGCGGTTTCTTTTTGTGCGCAGATATGCTATACTGTCCGGGTAAGTGCAAGAATCAGGAGTACCTTTTATGTATAAAGCGACCATCGTTATCCCTAACATCAACGGCAAGGGCTGGCTGAAGGATTCCATTGAGTCGGTCTATGCCCAGACCGAGCAGAGCTTCCGGCTCATCGTTGTGGACAACGGTTCCACCGACGAGAGCCTGGAACAGGCCCGCAGCTACTGCAGCCGTGAAAATTTCACCCTCATCGAAAACGGCACCAACACCGGGTTTTCCCACGCGGTGAACCAGGGCATCGCGCTGGCTGACAGCGAGTATGTGGTGCTGTTCAACAACGACGCCTTTGCCGAACCCCAGTGGCTGGCCGAGCTGATCCGAACCGCCGAGACCGACCCCAAAATTTTTGCGGTACAGAGTTTGATGATCCGCCACTTTGACCGGGAACTGGCCGATGACGCCGGTGATTACGTTACCTGGATGGGCTTTGCCTGCAAGACCGGCGACGGCCGCAAAGCCAGCCGCTATACAAAGCAGAAGCGCATCTTCTCGGCCTGCGGCGGTGCGGCGCTGTACCGCAAGAGCATCCTGGACGAGATCGGCAATTTTGACGAGAACTTTTTTGCCTACTTTGAAGATGTGGATCTGAGCTGGCGCGCCAACAATGCCGGCTACAAAAATGTGCTCTGCCCGGCTGCCAAGTGCTACCATATCTGCGGGGCCAGCACCGGCGCGGTGCGGTACAACGCTTTCAAAAGCCAGCAGAGCGGCCGCAACAGCATCCTGCTGCCGCTCAAGAACGAGCCGCTGCTGATGCTGATTTTAAACTTCATCCCGCTGGCGGTTGGCTATCTGCTCAAGTGCTACAAGTTCCACAAGCAGGGCTTTGGGGAAAGCTGGGACAAAGGCATGCACGAAGCCTTTGCCCTGCTCAAAAACGGCAAGCTCGGCAAGCGCCCCTTCCGGCTGAAAGACCTGCCCAACTACATCCTCATGGAGCTGTGGATGATCTGGAACATGGTGCCATACCTGTGGTACCGGCTGGTAGTGGTGCGGTTTGACTTGAAATAACGGTTTTAATGCTCTCCGCTTCGCTCTAAGCATCTTCAGCAGAAATTTTATTTTTATATTTGCAGACAAGCCAGACCTGCAGGTCTGGCTTGTCTGCGCTTTTACGGGTGGAGTCGTAAAAGAAAACCGGAAATAATGTACCTTCGGCGCAATGTCTGCTGGCGCAGATGTCGTTTTCCTCCACGGCCCTCCTGTAAAAAAGAGTTCCCGAAAAGTCCGCAGACTTTTCGGGAACTCAAAATAAAAATAATTTTTCCGCTTTTTACGGCCAAAGCGAACGCAGCGGCCATTTCAAATTCATTACGCCGCCGGG
Source organism: Faecalibacterium sp. (assembly GCA_050873025.1). GTDB lineage: Bacteria > Bacillota > Clostridia > Oscillospirales > Ruminococcaceae > Faecalibacterium. Next base: position 17,398 of record JBNMHZ010000035.1, read on the forward strand.
CTGGCTGCGCTTTCGGCCGCCTGCGCTTCGGTGCTGTCGGCGGGCTGTGCTTCTGCCTGTGTATCCACGCTTTCCTCTGCAGCGGTGCTGTCGGCCTCTGCCGAAGCAGCATCCGAACCGGCCGCGGCCAGGATGGCATCCTGCACATCACTCTCGGCCATGGGCTCCGGCAGGCTTGCAGCAGATGCACTGTCTGCGTTCTCCGCCTTGGTCTCGCTCTCGGTCAGGCCGGTGAGGTACCAGCTGCCGCTCTGGCGCTCGAACAGGTAATCCATGTACTTGGTGGGCGTATCCGAGGACACATTGATGATGCTGTCATCGTCGCTGGATGTGGGGATGTAGCCCACAGTCACGTGCAGCTTACCGCTGCGCTTGAACAGCTTGGTGACCACCGCACGGTAGTAGCCCACCGTGCCGGTGACCGGGATCTTGTAGCACTGGGTGGCATCGTCGAATTCGATGGTCATATCCTCCATCTCAAAGCTGCGGTGGGTCAGCTTGAAGCCGGGGCCCAGCAGCTTTGCAAGATAGGCATCCACATCCAGCGAGGGCAGCAGCAGCTGTTCGGTATCGGGGTCGGTGTTGTAATTGTCAAAACCGCCCTGCGTCTCCTGAATGTTATAGATGCAGCCCCAAACAGCTGCTTCGCGCAGGGTGAGGTCGTCGATGTTCTCAATGCCGTCAAAAGGCATGGGGTCAAATAAGACCAGACCTTCCAGCTTATCCTCGTATTCCTGCTTCTGGGCAGTATCGTCAAACAGATTTGCCACAAAGCCCACACCGGCACGCAGCACGGTGACAAAGCCCACGATGACCAGCACCGCCACCAGCAATCCCAAAGCCTGCCGGCCGCGGCGGCGCTGCATCCGGGCATGTTCTTCAGGTGTAATAGAATGTTTCATAGTTGTTTTATCTCCCAGGGTTCAATGCTATACAGTTCAGTATACCACATCCCTGTGCATTGTGCAAAACTCTGCCCGTGGTTTTTTTGTGAAAACAGCGGCAGTTATTCCCAGGTTTTCCACACATCGGGCTGGTAGCCCACCGTGGCCTTGCGGCCATTGCGCACGATGGGCGTTAAAAACAGCTGCTGGTTCTCAAACAGTTTATCTTCCTTCTGCCAGTCTACCAGCGCGTCCAGCAAAGCAAGGGTCTGCTTGTCCTTGGCATTTGGGTTCACCAGCTTTTCCCAGCCGCCCAGAGCACGGGCCACATTCTCAAACTCGCCGCGGCTCATTTCCTTTTCCTTCAGATCGATCATCTGGAATTTGATGCCCCGCTCCTTGAAATAGCGCTGGGCCTTTTTGGTGTCAAAGCACTTGCTCGTGCCGAAGATCTGGATGTTCATGGCATTTTCCTCCTGAATATTCATTGTACCACATCCTGCGCCGGATGCCTAGGCATAATTCGCGGCAAACCGGGCCATACTGCCTGCAAGGCATCATCATAAGGAGGATTTTTTATGAACGCATACGTTGACCCGGATCTTTGCATCGGCTGCACCCAGTGTGCCGGGCTGTGCCCCGCCGTGTTCCGCATGGAAGGCACCCTTGCCGTGGCCGAGCCCGGCCCCATCCCGCCGGAGGAGGTGCCGCAGGCCGTGGACGCCGCCAACGCCTGCCCGGTGAGCGCCATCCGCATTGAGGAGTAAACGCTTGACAATCCGGCAAAAAAACACTATACTACAAACAGAAAAGGCGCTGTCCACATGGTCAGCTCCCTTCGGCTAAGATGTCAATAAGAATGACCGCTCAGCGTTTGCGAGACTGTGGGCGGTCATTTCTTATTGTTATGGATCTCTTTGAAGATTGCCCATGCGATCTGAAATGTAATGCCGACTGTGCCGCCAATGACGACGAACAGCTGCAGAACCTCTTCCAACTTCATGATGCATCCCCCCTCTCGCATTTGCGAACGGGAGGAACCAACAATAAGGCTTTTACGTCCTCCCGACGCTTGCCGGAGGGAAGCATGACCACCTGCACTTGCAGACAGCACCTTAACTGCCGCCTTTTGGGGCGGCTGTTTTAGTTTAACACACTTTTTTACAAATTACAATCAAAAGCACTCACGCGCTTATCACGGTTTTTTACGCAAAAATCCCCCGCTGGGTGCGGTTTTGTGTTATACTATCAACTGTGTAATAATGCAATGGAGGAACACGACTATGCGTTTACTGGTCATTGACGGCAACAGCATTGCCAACCGTGCATTTTTTGGCATCAAGCTGCTGACCACCAAAGACGGACGATATACCAACGCCATTTTTGGCTTTCTGAATATCCTGCTCTCCCTGCTCAAGGAGTGCGAACCCGACGAGGTGGCCGTGGCCTTTGACCTCAAGGCCCCCACCTTCCGCCACAAGATGTACGATGGTTACAAGGCCACCCGCCACGGCATGCCCGAAGAGCTGGCCCAGCAGATGCCGGTGCTCAAAGAAATCCTGGCCGACCTCGGCTACCGCACCGTTACTGCCGAGGGCTGGGAGGCCGACGACATTCTTGGCACGCTGGCTGCTGCCTGCGCTGCCCGGCAGGACGACTGCTTCCTTGCCACCGGAGACCGCGACAGCCTGCAGCTGGTGAGTGACACCACCACCGTGCTGCTGGCCGCCACCGTGCTGGGCCGCAGCAAGACCGTGACCATGGATGTGGACGCCATCCGGGAAAAATACGGCATTGAACCCAAACAGCTCATTGAGGTAAAGAGCCTGATGGGCGATGCTTCCGATAACATCCCGGGCGTGAGGGGCATTGGCGAAAAGACCGCCCTGACCCTTGTGCAGAACTTCGGCACGCTGGAAGGCGTGTACGACCACATTGATGATAAGCTGATCAAACCCAAGCAGCGGGAACATCTGCTGGAATGTCGCGAGCTGGCCCAGCTGAGCCATACCCTGGGCACCATCCGCACCGATGCCCCCATCGAAACCGCCGAGGGTGCCTACACCGTGGGCGAGGGCAATAAGGCCGAGGCCGTGCGCCTTTTGCAGGAACTGGAGATTCACTCCCTGATCCCGCGCTTCGGGCTGGACGGCATTGCTCCCGCCGCGCCGGAAGAAGAGAACGGCATGGAGCTGGCCGAAGCCGAGCTGGAAGCTCTGCCGCTGACGCCCTCCGGCACCTATCTGGTGGCATCCCGCCCGGCTGTCATGGGCAAGCAGGGCACCCGCAACGTTATCCTTCAGCCGGAGAGCTGGTACGCCGTGCAGGAATGCACCGTCTACCCGCTGGAAGACGCCGACCTTGTGCGCCTGCTGGATGACCCGGCTGTGAAGCTGGAAGTGTTCAACTCTGCACCGCTTTATGCCAAAGCCATGGCTGCAGGCGGCTGGGGCAGCAGCATCGTGTGGGACGGCAAGCTGGCCGCCTACCTGCTGGATGCATCCGCGTCCAAGTATCAGGTGGCAGAGCTGGTGCCCAGCTACAAGGCCAGCGCCGCCTTTACCTGTGCCGATTACCCGGACGCAGGCCGTCTGGCCGACCTGTTTGCCAAGATGAAGGCCGAGATCACCGCCTGCGGCGAAGACAGCCTTTACAACGAGATCGAGTTCCCGCTGGCACAGGTGCTGGCCGATATGACCCGCACCGGCGTGCTGGTGGACCGGGACGGCATCGAACAGTTCGGCGTCAAGCTGCGTGCCGAGCTGGAACAGGTGCTGGGACGCATCCACATGGAGACCGGCAGCACCAGTTTCAACCCCAACAGCCCCAAACAGCTGGGCGAGATGCTGTTTGACACCATGGGCCTGCCCCACGGCAAAAAGACCCAGCGCGGCTGGTCTACCGACGCCGAAACGCTGGAAAAGCTGCGAGATTACCCGCTGGTGGAGGATATTCTGCAGTACCGTGCCTACCAGAAGCTGAACTCCACCTACGTGGAGGGCCTGCTCAAGGTCATTGGCGGGGATGGCCGCATCCACTCCACCTTCAACCAGACCGAAGCCCGCACCGGACGGCTCTCGTCCGACAATCCCAACCTGCAGAACATCCCCATCCGCACCGAGCTGGGCAGCCAGCTGCGCGCCTACTTTATCGCAAAGCCCGGCTGCGTGCTGGTGGACGCCGACTACAGCCAGATCGAGCTGCGCATTCTGGCCCACATTACCGGCGATGAACACATGCAGCAGGCCTTCTTGAACGGTGAGGACATCCACCGCAGCACTGCCGCCAAAATTTACGGCATCCCGCAGGAACAGGTCACCCCGCGGCTGCGTTCTTCCGCCAAAGCCATCAACTTCGGCATCATGTACGGTAAGGGTGCCTACAGCCTTGCCAAGGATATCGGCGTGAGCGTGAAGGAAGCGGACGCCTTCCTCAAGAACTACCTTGCCGCCTTCCCCAGCGTGAGCGGCTACATGGATAAGACCATTGCCGACGCCAAGGCAAACGGCTATGTTTCTACCCTGTTCGGCCGACGCCGCGCCCTGCCGGAACTGGCAAGCAGCAACTTCAATGTGCGTTCCAGCGGCGAGCGCATGGCCCGCAACACCCCCATTCAGGGCACCGCCGCCGATGTCATCAAGCTGGCTATGGTGCGGGTATGGAAGCGCCTGCGGGACGAAAAAATGGAAAGCCGCCTGATCCTCACCGTCCACGACGAGCTGATCGTGGAAGCGCCGGAAGCAGAAGCCGAAAAGGCCGCGCAGATCCTGCGGGAGGAAATGGAAGGCTGCGTGCAGTACGCCGTGCCCCTGAGCACCGATGTGCACGCAGGCAAAAACTGGCTGGAGGCCCACTAAAAATGATCATCTTAGGAATCGAATCCACCTGCGACGAGACCGCCGCAGCCCTGGTGGAAGACGGCCGGCATCTGCTGAGCAACGTCATCTCCACCAGCGTGAAAGAACAGGCTCTTTACGGCGGCGTTGTGCCGGAGATCGCCAGCCGCCGCCACTGTGAGTTCATCAGCGCCACCGTCAAAAAGGCCCTGCTGGACGCAGGTAAAACCATCGACGATGTGGACGCCGTTGCCGTCACCTTTGCGCCGGGCCTCATCGGCGCGGTGCTGGTGGGCGTGAACTTTGCCAAGGGCCTGGCCTACTCGGCGGGTAAGCCTTTGGTGCCGGTGCACCATCTGCGCGGGCACATTGCCGCTTTGTACCTCACCCACCCGGAGCTTAAGCCGCCCTTCCTCTGCCTGGTAGCATCCGGCGGCCACAGCCACATTGTGGAAGTGCAGGACTACACCCACTACCACATTCTGGGCCACACGGTGGACGATGCTGCCGGTGAAGCCTTTGACAAGGTGGCCCGCACACTGGGCCTGCCCTACCCCGGCGGCCCCAGTGTGGCCAACGCCGCCAAGACCGGCGACCCCAAGGCCTACCGCCTGCCGGTGCCCCATGTGGACGGCAAGTACAACGTGAGCTTTTCCGGCCTGAAGACCGCCGTGCTCAACGAGGTGAACAAGGCCCAGATGAAGGGCGAAGAGGTCAACGTGCCCGACCTTGCTGCCAGCTTTCAGGACCGCATCTCCGGCATCCTGGCCGAAAAGCTGCTGCTGGCCGCTGCAGACACCGGTGCCAAGCAGGTGTGTCTGGCCGGCGGTGTTGCCGCCAACGGACGCCTGCGCCAGCTGGTAAACGACGGTGCCCAGAAGCTGGGGGCCAAAGTGTATCTGCCGGAGCTCAAGTTCTGCGGCGACAACGGTGCCATGATCGCAGCCCAGGGGTACTACCAGTACATTGCAGGCCACACTGCGGGCCTTGAGCTCAACGGCCTGCCCACCCTGCCCATTGATTACGAATAATACAAGCCAAAGGAGCCGCTTATGATCCTCCAGTTTATTTTCAATTTATGCTCGGGCATTTGGTGGCTCATGCCGTTTTTGTTCGTGTTCTTTCTTCTCGCGGCAATACGCGAGGTCGTGCATGATGGAAACAACGACTTCAAATATGGTCTGGCTGCTGCTTTTTGTCTTTTGATCCTCTGTACTGCATTTATCTATCGTTATTAAAAATTCCGCACTTCACCCCGTTTCAGGTATGCTTTATGTTTGAACAAAACACAAAACAGGTCAACCGCATGGTCATGCGGCTGTTCGCCTATTTTACGCCGGTGATCCTCATTATGGCGTATCTTTCCTACATTGGTATCTTTGAGTTCGGCCAGACCTATACCACCATCGTGCTGGTGGCGGGCCTGACGCTGGGCATCTCGCCCCGGCTGCTCATCCGCCACCTTTCCGACGATGTGTTCAAGCACTATGTGCTCACAGCGCTGGCGGTTTTCATCGGCGTGCTGGGCACCACTTCAAAGATCGGCGTGTACATCACCTTTATCCTTGCGCCGCTGTTCAGCTGCCTGTACTTTGAGCCAAAACTCGTGCTGCACACAAGTGCCAACTCCTATGTGATCATGGCCATTGCCATGTATTACAACACCGGCACCCGCGCCGAGGTTCTTTACGCCGGGCGCGACTGGAACTTCATCTTCATTGCCTACCTCACCGGCTTTACGATGGAGTACATCATCACCACCTATCTGCTGTATCAGCTGGTAAAGCGCGCACGCATGATGATGGACCAGCGCAACAGCGCCGAGGAAGCAAGCCGCATCAAAAGCCAGTTTCTTTCCAATATGTCCCACGAGATCCGCACTCCCATGAACGCCATCATCGGCATGGCGGATGTGGCCCTGCGCCGGGAGATGGACGATGAACTGCGCCGGGAGATCGGCATCATCAAATCCTCCTCTACCGGCCTTTTGGAGATCATCAATGATATCCTCGACCTTTCCCGCGTGGAAGCCGGCAAGGTGAACATCATCCCCACCACCTACTCCACCACAGCGCTGGCCGACGATATGACCGCCATTGTGGATGCCCGCAACACCCGCCAGCAGGTGCCTATTTATTATCACATCCAGCCGGATATGCCCGCCTGGCTTTACGGCGATGCGGTGCGCCTGCGGCAGGTGATGCTGAACTTTGCCTCCAACGCCATCAAGTATACCGATTTTGGCAGCATTGAGGTAAGCCTTGGCTGCGAGCCGGTGGATGCCGATACGGTGAACCTTGTATATTCGGTACGGGATACCGGCCAGGGCATCCGCGAAGAGGACCAGAAAAAGCTGTTCACCATGTACACCCAGTTCGATCCCCAGCGCAACTATGGCAAGGAAAGCGCCGGTATCGGCCTTGCCATCAGCAAGGCGTTCATCGACTGCATGGGCGGCACCATCACAGTAAAAAGCCGCTATGGCGTAGGCAGCACCTTTACTTTTTCCGTGCCGCAGAAAATTTCCGCAGCACCTGCGGCAGATGCTGCACAGCCGGCAGACAGCACAGCGCCCTACACCGCCGAAGGCGCACGGGTGCTGCTGGTGGACGATAACGACATCAACCGTGAAGTGCTCAAGGCACTGCTGGAACCGCTCAAGCTGACCGTGGAGGAAGCTTCCAACGGCCAGCAGGCCGTCACCCGGGCATCCAGCCGCCCCTACGACCTGATCTTCATGGACAGCCATATGCCGGTGATGAACGGCGAGGAAGCTGCCCATGCCATCCGCACCGCAGACAACATCAACCAGGCAACTCCTATCGTTGCTGTTACCGCCGACGCCATTGCCGGTGTGCGGGAACGGCTGATCGCAGGTGGCATGAACGACTGCATCACCAAGCCCATCGACATCGGCACCCTGTATGCAGTGATCCGCCGCCTGCTTCCTCCGGAAAAAATACAGCTGCTGGGCTGATTCCTGTATCAAAAAAGACCTGTCCCGCCGGGAACGCCCGGAAGGACAGGTCTTTCTGTTTGCAATTTTACGCGCCGAAGTATTCCTGTGCGCGTTTGGCGGCATTGTTGATGCACGCCCGCAGCTCATCCAGCGTATCAAACTTTTTGCTGGGGCTCAGGTAGGCGTGGAACTCCACCACCGGGTCGGTGCCGTAGAGATCACCGGAGAAGCCCGGGATAAAGGTCTCACAGGTCACCTTGGTGGCATCGTCGTTGACGGTGGGCCGGCTGCCAAGGCCGGTGGCCGAGGGGTACCACACGCCATCGATGCAGGTGCGGGTGATATAGATGCCGCTGCGGGGCATCTGGAAACCCTCCGGGTACAGCTGGTTGATGGTGGGCACGCCCAGTGTGTGGCCAAGGCCCGCGCCGTGCTGCACCTGGAACCGGATGGCATAAGGCATACCCAGCATGGCGTTTGCTGCCGGGATGTCGCCGCCTTCCAGCGCGGTGCGGATGCGGGTGGAGGACACCGGCTTTTCCTCAAACTGGGCCATGGGCACCACGATCACTTCCACACCAAGCGGCTCACACAGGCGGCGCAGCAGGTCCGGGTTGCCGGCCGCTTTGGCACCAAAGGTAAAGTTTTCGCCGCAGACCAGCGCCCGGGCATTGCAGTCCCGCACGATGCCCAGCACGAACTGTTCCGGTGTCAGGCCCTTGATCTCCTCAAAATCCGGCGTGAGATAATATTCCACGCCGAGACTTGCGATCAGCGCGTGCTTATCCGCCGTGGAAAGCAGGCGTTTGCCCTTCATCTTATTCACCACCGGCAGTTTGAATGTGAACACCGTCGGTGCAGCGTCGTGGGCGTTGGCCCACTGCACGGCGCTTTCGACCACCGCACGGTGACCGATATGGATGCCGTCAAAAAAGCCCATTGCCACTGCGGTGCCTTTTTCCGGCTGTGCCAGTGGCAGCGGCGCAAACTGTGAAATGATCTGCATGGGTTTTGTTCCTTTTCAATTTCGTTCTACGAACAGCTTTTCCACCCGGAGCACGCCCTGCACAATGTTGGCAAGGCCCAAAAACTGCCCGGCAGCATTGCGCACCCGGTAGCGGCCGTCCGCCGCCGGGTAGCGGCTGGTGGGGCAGCCGTTGTACAAATGCTGCTCCACCCACGGCTCCACCACCAAAAGCGGCAGGCTCTCGAACACGCTTTCCACCGGCAGCATCAGCGCTTCCAGTGCGTCCATCCCCTGCTCTTTCGCCACCAGAATTTCTTCCAGCGTGTGGGCATCCGCTTCGGTGTACACCCCCGCCGAGGTACGGCGCAGAGCACTCATGGTGCCCTTCTGGCCCATGGCGGCGGCAATGTCTTCCAGCAGGGTGCGGATGTAGGTGCCCTTGGAGCACTTCACATCCAGCACATATTCGTTTTCCGCCGGGCTGCCGCTGTAGGTGATGCCGTAAATTTCAATGGGCCGTGCCTTGCGTTCCACGGTCACGCCCTCGCGGGCCAGCTTGTAAAGGGGCTGGCCGTTGAGCTTGATGGCCGAATACATGGGCGGCACCTGCATCTGCGGGCCGATAAACTGCGGCAGCACGGCCAGCAGTTCGGCTTCGCCTGCGGTGACCGGGGCGGTTTCCAGCACAGTGCCGGTCACATCGCCGGTGTCGGTGCGTGCACCCAGCTTGAGCGTTGCACGGTAGCTTTTATCGTGGTTCAGCTGCAGGTCCACGGCCTTGCTGGCCCCGCCGCAGAACACCGGCAGCACGCCGGTGGCCATGGGGTCCAGTGTTCCGCTGTGGCCCAGCTTGCGGGTGCCCAGCACGCCGCGCAGCTTTGCCACCACGTCAAAGCTGGTCCAGTCCATGGGCTTATCAACGATCAGGATGCCCTGCATTTATGCGTCCTCCTGCGGTGCGTCCAGCTCTGCTTCCACCTCGGCCAGGATCGCGTTTTTGGTGTTTTCCAGGTTGCCCAGCAGCTCACAGCCGGCCGCGCGGGCATGGCCGCCGCCGCCCAGACGCCGTGCAATGGCACAGGCGTCCACGCCCTTGGCGGTGCGCACGCTGATACGGTAGCTGCCGCCGGGCTGCTGGCGCAAAGTCAGTCCCACCTTGACGCCTTCGATGCTCACGGGCAGGCTGGTCAGCTCTTCGAGGTCAGCCGGATCCACATGGCTCTGTTCGATCTCATCCCGGGTGAGGTAGATGAGGGCGCACCGGCCATCCAGATGGTACTCCAGATGGTTGCGGGCAATGCGCTCGGCCTCCATGCGCTCACGGGGCTTGGTGTCGAACAGCAGGGTGTTCAGTTCTTCCACATGGCAGCCCGCCTCGATCAGCTTTGCCGCTACAAGGTGGGTGTTTGCCGTGGTGGACGAGAACCGGAAGCAGCCGGTGTCGGTGGCAAGGCCGGTGTACAGGCAGTCTGCAATATGTGAAGTGATATCTACGCCCATGGCGCAGATCACCTCGTACAGCAGCTCTGCAGCCGCTGCGGCATGGCCGTCCAGCAGGGTGAACTCGGCATAACCGCTGTTGCCTGCGTGGTGGTCGATGCACAGATCCACATGGCGGGAATACTTGGGCACACCGTTGTTTTCGCCAAACAGCTGCACGCTGGCAACGTCCACCGCCACAACGGTCTGCGGCTCAAACTCGCCCTTGAACATATGTGCGTTGGTAAACGCATACCGGGAGGGAACGGCATCGGAGCAGAGCACCGCTGCGTTTTTATCCAGCGCTTTCAGCGCACAGTACAGTGCACTGCCGCAGCCGATGGTATCACCGTCCGGGTTTTTGTGACACAGAATCAAAATGTTGTCCGCAGACATCAGGCGCTGAGCCATCTGCTGCACATTCAACTGTTCTGTCATTCCATGATCCATCCTTTCCGCACGGCTGAATTATTCCTCGTTCTCCTCCGGTGCGCCGGCTTCGGCGTCGGCATCACCGTTCACGTTCAGCGTGCGGAGCAGCTCGTTGATGTGGGCTGCGTAGGCTGCGCCGTCATCCTCTACAAAGATGAAGCGGGGAGCCTTGCGGATGTGCATCTTCTTGCTCACCTCGGTGCGCACATGGCCGGCCGCGCGGTTCAGTGCTTCAATGGCGGGCTTGGGACCGTCGGCGCGGCCCATGACGCTCACATACACCTTGGCCACATCCAGATCCGGGGTCACGTCCAGACGGGTAACGGTGAGCAGACCGCCTTCCAGACGCGGGTCTTTCAGCCGCCCGATGATGGCAATGACCTCACGCTTCATATCCTGCGCCAGACGGCCCATATTTTTCTGAGACATTTGGTTTCTCCTAAATTTCTTGTACAGCGTCCCAAAGCCTTCCCCCGGACGGGGGAAGGTGGCATTTTGTGCAGCAAAATGACGGATGAGGGCGCACGCTCCATATACTGCGAAATACGCCCTCATCAGTCTCACTTCGTTCGACAACCGCCCCCGTTTTGTCACTCCGTGACATCTCTCCCCAACTGGGGAGAGTCTGTCCCGTCCGGGGGAAGCCTTTTCTGCCGGGAAGCTGTCATATTATTATAAATTAGTCGCGGTACTCTTCCATCTTAAAGGCTTCGTACACGTCGCCTTCCTTGACGTCGGCAAACTTTGCCAGAGTAACGCCGCACTCGTAGCCTTCGGCCACTTCCTTGGCGTCGTCCTTGAAGCGCTTCAGGGATGCGATCTCGTCCTCGGTGATGACGATGCCGTCACGCACCACGCGCACCTTGCTGTCGCGGGTGATCTTGCCGCTGGTCACACGGCAGCCTGCAACGGTGCCCACGTTGGAGATCTTGTACACCTGACGCACCTGCAGCTCGCCCAGAGACACCTCGCGGAACTTGGGAGCCAGCATACCCTTCATAGCGTCGGTCACGTCGTTGATGGCGTCGTAAATGACGCGGTACATACGCATTTCCACCTTGGTGGCAGCGGCTTCTTCCTTAGCCACGTTGTCCGGGCGGACATTGAAGCCGATGATGATGGCGTTGGATGCATCGGCCAGGTCCACGTCGGACTTGCTGATGGCACCGACACCGGCGTGGATGACGCGCACGCGCACCTCGTCGTTGGAGATCTTTTCCAGGCTCTGCTTCACGGCCTCGGCAGAACCCTGCACGTCGGCCTTGACCACGATGGCCAGTTCCTTCATGTCGTTCTGAGCCATCTGGCTGAACAGGTTATCCAGAGTGACCTTCTGGAAGGCGGAGAACTGCTTCTCCTTGGCAGCAGCAATGCGCTGCTCGGCCAGCTCACGGGCCAGACGCTCGTCCTCAACGGCCTCGAACAGGTCGCCGGCTTCGGGCACTGCGGTCAGGCCGGTGATCTCCACAGGGGTGGAGGGCCCGGCGTCCTTCAGCTGCTGGCCCTTGTCGTTGCGCATGGTACGCACGCGGCCCACAGCGGTACCGGCAATGATAACATCACCGGAGTGCAGGGTGCCGTTCTGCACCAGAATGGTAGCGATGGGGCCCTGGCCCTTGTCCAGACGGGCTTCGACCACAGCACCCTTGGCGCGGCGGTTGGGGTTGGCCTTGAGTTCCATGACCTCGGCTTCCAGTGCAATGCGCTCCAGCAGGTCGTTGATGCCCATGCCGGTGAGAGCAGAAACAGGAATGCAGGCCACATCGCCGCCCCAGTCCTCGGTGATGATGCCGTACTTGGTCAGGCCTTCCATCACGCGCTCCGGGTTTGCGGTGGGCTTATCCATCTTGTTCATGGCCACGATCAGCTTGACGTTGGCAGCCTTGGCGTGGTTGATGGACTCGATGGTCTGGGGCATGATGCCGTCGTCGGCAGCGACCACCAGAACGGCGATATCGGTCATGTTGGCACCGCGGGCACGCATGGAGGTGAACGCCTCATGGCCCGGGGTATCCAGGAAGGTGATGACGCTGTCGTTCACCTTGACCTGATATGCACCGATGGCCTGGGTGATGCCGCCGGCCTCGCCTGCGGTGACGTTGGTCTTGCGGATGGCATCCAGGATACTGGTCTTGCCGTGGTCAACGTGGCCCATGACGCAGACGACCGGCGGACGCTCCACCAGATCATCCTGCGAATCCTCTTCCTGGGTGAACAGACGCTCCTCGATGGTCACATGCACTTCGTGCTCGACCTTTGCGTGGAACTCCTCAGCCAGCAGGGATGCGGTATCAAAATCGATCACGTCATTGATGGCGTGCATCTCACCCATCTGCATGAACTTGGCAATGACCTTGCCGGCCTGCTGCTTCAGGCGGGCAGCCAGCTCGCCCACGGTGATCTCGTCGGGGATCATCACCTTCAGCTGAGCGTTGCGAGCCTTTTCCAGCTGGATGCGCTGCAGACGCTCGAACTCGGTCTCGCGCTTGCCCTTCTGGAACTGCTGACGCTGGCGCTGGCCGCGCTGGGTGAACTTCTGCTTGTTGCCCTGCGGGGTGGGCTTGCGGCGGTTCTCGGTGTTCTTGGTGGAAGCCAGATCATCGTAACGGGCATCGAAGCGGTCCACATTCATATCCACGGTGCGGGTATCCACGGTGACCTGATTGTCCTCACGGCGCACGGACACAGCCTGTGCCGGGGCAGCGGACGCCTTGGCACCGGTCTCGCGGGCCAGCTCGCTGAGGGAAACGGTCTTTTCCTCGCGCTTTTTGTGCTGCTCGTTCTTCTTATCGTTGTGCTTGTTGCCGTTCTTATTCTGCTGGTTCTGCTGGACAGGCTCGGCCTTCTTGGCTGCGGGCTGCTCCGGCTTCTTCTCGGCAGGCTTTTCGGCAGCTTTCTGGGCGGGCTTTGCCTCAGGCTTCTTTTCTGCCTTTTTCTCAGCCTTGGGCTCTTCCTTTGCAGCCTTGGCGCTGTTCAAAAACTCGTCCAGATTCTCCACGCTGCCGGCCTTGCTGAACTTCTCCAGCAGGTAGTTCAGCTCGTTCTCTTCCAGATTGGAGCTGTTCTTCTTGCCGGTGCTGCCCATGGCGTTCAGCTC
>JBNMHZ010000036.1:0-30862 GCA_050873025.1 Faecalibacterium sp.
GATCAAGGATTTACATGTTTCCTACGGCGGCATTCAGGCTTTGCGCGGTGTGTCGCTGACCGTGCCGGACGGCAAGATCGTCACCCTGATCGGTGCCAACGGCGCGGGCAAATCCACCCTGATGCGCACCATTTCCGGCCTTGTCAAGGCACAGAGCGGCTCTATCCTGTGGAACGGGCAGGAAGTGCTGGGTAAGCCCATCGACCAGATTGTGGCCAGCGGCATTGCCATGTCGCCGGAGGGCCGCCGGGTGTTCGCCGACCTGACCGTGCTGGAAAACCTGAAAATTGGTGCTTACCTGCGCAAGGATAAGGCCGAGACCGAGAAAGACCTGCAGTGGGTGTTCAAGCTGTTCCCCCGCCTGGAGGAGCGCAGCTGGCAGAGTGCCGGCACCCTTTCCGGCGGCGAGCAGCAGATGCTGGCCGTGGGCCGCGCCATGATGAGCAAGCCGAAGCTGCTGATGCTGGACGAGCCGAGCCTGGGCCTTGCGCCCATCGTGGTGCGGGAAATTTTTGATATTATCCGCACCGTGAACCAGCAGGGCATCACCGTGCTGCTGAACGAGCAGAACGCCAACATGGCCCTGAAAGTTGCCGACTATGCCTACGTGCTGGAGACCGGCACCCTGACCCTTTCCGGCACCGGTGCCGAACTGCTGGCAGATGAAAGCGTCAAGGCTGCTTATCTGGGCAAGAAGCGCAATTAATTTTGCTTTCCGAACAATTTGAATGCTCTCCGCTTCGCTCTGAGCATCCGCAGAGGAATTTATAATTTGGTTTATGGTCTGGAAACAACTGCGGTTGTTTCCAGACCATTTTTTCACGGAACAGGGCCGTTCCAACAACTGCATTTTGAGCCTAAAAATTCGCAGCAAAAAGCGAAGAGGAAACGACCTCCGTCATTTCCTCTTCGCAAATTATAAAGTGCGTTTTATAAATCTTCTTTCCCTCTCACGGCATCCTTCATGCTCTTGACATAAGCACCAATGTGCTCCGGGGCTTCAGTGCCGTACTGCTCCAGCAGCTTGATGATGGCCGAACCAACGATGGCACCGTCCGAGATTCCCGCCATCTTGGTGGCCTGCTCCGGCTTGGAAATGCCAAATCCGATAGCACAGGGCGTTTTGGTGTTCTGGCGCACTACCTTGACGATGGAAGCAAGGTCGGTTTTGATCTCGCTGCGGGTGCCGGTGACGCCAAGGCTGGACACGATGTACAAAAAGCCCTCGGCTTCTTTGGCGATCATGGCAATGCGGTTTTCAGAGGTGGGCGCGATCATAGAGATAAGGTCCACACCATATTTGCGGCAGATGGGCGCAAATTCGTCTTTTTCCTCGTAGGGCAGGTCGGGCAGGATCAGGCCGTCGATGCCGATCTCTGCACAGGTAGAAATGAACTTCTCCGCCCCATAGGAGAACACCACGTTTGCGTAGGTCATAAACACCATGGGGATGGAAACATCCCTGCGCACCTCGCGGACAAAATCAAAGACTTTATCGGTTGTGGTGCCCGCTTTCAGCGCGCGGATGTTGGCCCCCTGAATGACCGGGCCCTCGGCGGTGGGGTCCGAGAACGGGATGCCCAGCTCGATGAGGTCGGCACCGTTCGCCGCCATGGCACGCACGGCTGCGGCGGTGGTTTCCAGATTCGGGTCGCCGCAGGTGATGAACGGAATGAACGCCTTGCCGTTTGCAAAGGCCTTTGCAATGTTACTCATGAAGATCCTCCCCTCTGTAGCGGGCAATGGCGGCGCAGTCCTTATCGCCGCGGCCCGAAATGGTGATGACGATGATCTGGTCTTTGTCCATGGTGGGTGCCAGCTTGATGGCGTGGGCCACGGCATGGGCGGATTCGATGGCGGGGATGATGCCCTCGGTGCGGGCCAGATACTCAAATGCATTCACGGCTTCATCGTCCGTAATTGCTACATATTCGGCACGGCCGATGTCGTGCAGCCATGCATGTTCCGGGCCGATGCCGGGGTAATCGAGACCCGCGGAAATGGAGTAGACCGGCGCAATCTGGCCGTATTCATCCTGGCAGAAATAGGACTTCATGCCGTGGAAAATGCCCAGACGACCCGTGTTGATGGTGGCGGCAGTTTCAAAGGTATCGATGCCGCGGCCTGCAGCTTCGCAGCCGATGAGACGCACACTCTTATCGTTGATGAAATTGTAGAAGCTGCCGATGGCGTTGGAGCCGCCGCCCACGCAGGCAATGACGGCATCCGGCAGACGGCCTTCCTTTTCCAGCATTTGCTCCTTGATCTCCTTGGAGATAACGGCCTGGAAGTCACGCACGATGGTGGGGAACGGGTGCGGCCCCATCACCGAGCCAAGGCAGTAATGGGTGTCGCTGATGCGGCTGGTCCACTCGCGCATGGCTTCGGACACGGCGTCCTTCAGGGTGCCGGTACCGCTGGTGACCGGGATGACCTCCGCACCCAGCAGACGCATCCGGTAAACGTTCAAAGCCTGACGCTTGGTGTCCTCCTCGCCCATGAACACCACACACTCCATGCCCATCAGGGCAGCGGCGGTGGCGGTGGCTACGCCGTGCTGGCCTGCACCGGTCTCAGCGATGAGACGGGTCTTGCCCATTTTCTTTGCCAGCAGCGCCTGACCCAGCACGTTGTTGATCTTGTGGGCGCCGGTGTGGTTCAGGTCTTCACGTTTGAGGTAGATTTTTGCGCCTCCCAGGTCTTTTGTCATCTTCTCCGCATAGTACAGGCGGCTGGGGCGGCCTGCATACTCGTTGAGCAGTTCGGTGAGTTCCCGGTTGAACTCCGGGTCATTCTTGTAATGATTATAGGCTTCTTCCAGCTCAATAACGGCATTCATCAGCGTTTCAGGGATGTACTGTCCGCCGTGGATGCCAAAGCGTCCGTTGGGGTTCGTCATGGCGTTTCATTCCTTTCGTCATTTGTCGTTTTTGCGTACAGCGGCCACGAATGCCGCCATCTTTGCGGGGTCCTTCTTCCCTGCCGTTTCAATGCCGGAACTCACGTCCACCCCATAGGGGTGGAACCGTTTCACAGCGTCGGCAGCATTGTCCGGGCCGAGCCCTCCGGCAAGGAAATAAGGTCGGTCGAATTTCTCTAAAAATGTCCAGTCAAAGGCTGTGCCCGTTCCACCTGCGCCGGAATCCAGCAAAACAAGGTCTGCCGGGCTTTTTTCGGCCTTTGCAAGGCTTGCGGCATCCGTTACACGGAAGGCCTGAATCAGCGGTTTGTTTGTCAGCTTTCGCAGGTGTTGGATATAGGTTTCATCTTCCCGCCCGTGGAGCTGGGCAATATCAAGGATGCCTGCATTCAACAGACTTGCCACTGTTTCCGGCGCTTCGTTCACGAACACGCCCACGGCCTGGATTTTGGGCGAAAGCTGTGCCTTCAATTCAGCGGCTATTTCCCGGGAAACCGCCCGTTTGCTCTTTGCCGCAAACACGAAGCCGATGTACTCCGGCTTCAGGGCGTTTGCCGCCGCAATGTCCTCCGGGCGGGTCAGGCCGCACAATTTGATCTTTGTCATAACAGCGCTTTCAACTCCTGCAGTTTCACGGTCTTGTCCGGTGCACGCATGAGCGTCTCGCCAATGAGCACTGCGTCCGCCCCGATGGCGGCAAGCTGGGCCACATCTTCGGCGGTTTTCACGCCGCTCTCCGAGACAAAGAGAACATCTTTCGGGATGCGGGCCCGCAGGCGGCGGCTGTTGGCTGTATCCACCGTGAAATCTTTCAGGTTGCGGTTGTTCACGCCAAGGATGCGTGCCCCGGCTTTGAGTGCACGCTCCACCTCGGCATCGTCGTGAGCTTCCACCAGAGCGGAAAGACCAAGCATGTCACAAATGGCAAGATATTCCTTGAGCTGTGCATCATCCAGGATGGCGCAAATCAGCAGCACCGCTGAAGCACCCAGAAGCTTTGCTTCGTAGATCATATATTCATCTACCGTAAAGTCCTTGCGCAGGCAGGGTGTGGAGACAGCGGAAGCAATTTCTCTTAAATAGGTATCACGGCCGAGGAACCACTTGGGTTCGGTCAGCACCGAGATAGCATCGGCCCCGGCAGCTTCGTACTCCTTTGCAATTTGCAGGTACGGGAACTCCGGTGCAATGAGCCCTTTGGAGGGTGATGCCTTTTTGCACTCGCAGATGAAGGCAAGGCCCGGCTTTGCCAGTGCTTTTTCGAACCGGAAATCTCCCTTCGGCAGGGCCAGCGCCTGCCGTTTCACCTCGGCCAGCGGTGCGTTCTGCTTTGCCGCTTCCACCCGCTGCCGGGCGTGGTCGGCCAGCTGGTCTAAGATGTTCATGCGTTTTCCTCCGGGCGGTTGCTCACCTCAATGAATTTTTCCAGCACGGCGGCAGCCTTGCCGCTGTCGATGAGCTGGGCCGCCAGTGCAATGCCGTCGGCCATCGTCTCGGCCTTGCCGCCGATGTAGAGAGATGCGCCCGCGTTCAGCAGCACGGCGTCACGCTTGGGGCCCTTCTCCCCTGCCAGAATGGCATGGGTGATGGCGGCATTTTCCGCCGGGGCACCGCCCACGAGGTCGGCTTTTTCACAGCGGGCAAGGCCGAACTGTTCCGGCGTGATGGTGTAGCACTTGTACCAGCCGTCCTTGATCTCGCACACCTTGGTGGGCGCACTGAGGGAAATTTCGTCCAGCTTATCCTTGCCGTAGACCACCATGCCGCGCTTGACACCCAGACTGATGAGCACCTGCGCCAGCGGCTCCACAAGGTATTCATCGTAAACACCCAGCAGCTGCATGGCGGGCGAGCCGGGATTGGTGAGCGGTCCAAGGATGTTGAACACGGTGCGGAAGCCCAACTCCTTGCGGATGGGGCCAACGTACTTCATGGAGGTGTGGTACTTCTGGGCGAAGAAGAAGCAGATGCCCACCTCGTTCAGCAGTTCCACACAGCGGGCCGGGCTTTGCTGGATGTTCACACCCAGCGCTTCCAGGCAGTCGGCGGTGCCGCACTGGGAAGAAGCCGCCCGGTTGCCGTGCTTTGCCACCTTCATGCCGCCTGCTGCGGCCACCAGCGCCGAGGTGGTGGAGATGTTGAAGCTGTGGGCATTGTCGCCGCCGGTGCCCACAATTTCAAAGATGTCCATGCCGGTATCCACCTTGGTGGCGTGGTCGCGCATGGCGGCGGCACAGCCTGCGATCTCGTCGGTGGTCTCCGCCTTGGCACTCTTGGTGGAAAGGGCCGCGAGGAAAGCCGCGTTCTGGGTGGGGGTGGTCTCGCCGTTCATGATCTCGTTCATCACGGCGTAGGCTTCGTCGTAAGTCAGGTCCTGTTTATTGACGATCTTTACAATGGCTTCTTTGATCATTTTCTTAACCCTCCATAAAATTTTTCAAGATCAGCCGACCCTGCGGGGTCAGGATGGATTCCGGGTGGAGCTGCACCCCATAGATGGGGTACTGTGTATGCTGCACCGCCATCACCTCGCCGTCGGCAGTGCGGGCGGTGACTTTCAGCTCCGGCGGCATCGTGGCGGAGTCTGCCGCCAGCGAGTGATACCGCGCCACCAGAAGCGGGGCTTCACAGCCTTTGAACAGCGGGCACGCCGGGTCAAATTCTACCGCCGACTGCTTGCCGTGCATGAGCTGCTTTGCGTAGGTAACAGTGGCCCCGAATGCCGCACAGATGGCCTGATGCCCAAGGCAGACGCCCAATGTGGGGATCTCTTTGCCCAGCGTTTTGGCGGCTTCCAGCGTAATGCCGGCATCCTCCGGCCTGCCCGGCCCCGGCGAAAGAATGATGCGGGCCGGGTGCAGAGCGCGAATCTCGTCGATGGTCAATTCGTCGTTGCGGATGACCCGGATACCGGGATCCAGCTCCCCCACAAATTGATACAGGTTATAGGAAAAGCTGTCGTAGTTATCAATGAGAAGCGTCATAACCCTTCCTCCTGTGCCTGACGGAGTGCGCTGACCACGGCCTGCGCCTTGTTGATGCATTCCTGATATTCCTTTTCTGGCACCGAGTCCGCCACGATGCCGGCACCGCTGCGCACGAACACCTGCCCGTTTTTCTTGTAGGCAATGCGGATGGCAATGCAGGTGTCCATGTTGCCGGTAAAATCGATGTAACCGATGGCACCGCCGTAGATGCCTCGCTTGTTGTTTTCCAGCTGCCCGATGAGCTGGCAGGCGCGGATTTTCGGTGCACCGGAAAGGGTGCCCGCCGGGAGCACGGCTTCAATGGCGCTGAGGGCATCGCACTCCGGTTTCAGCACACCGCGCACCGTGGAGCCGATGTGCATCACATGGGAGTAGCGCTCGATGGAGTGGAGCTTTTCCACCTCCACCGTGCCGAAGCGGCTCACCTTGCCAAGGTCGTTGCGGCCAAGATCCACCAGCATATTGTGCTCGGCCAGTTCCTTTTCGTCGGCCAGCAGTTCGGATTCCAGCGTCTTGTCCTCTTCGTCGGTCTTGCCGCGGGGGCGGGTGCCTGCCAGCGGGAAGGTGTGCAGCACGCCGTCCTCCAGCTTGACCAGCGTTTCCGGCGAAGCACCGGCCACCTCCACATCCGTGCCGGAGAAGTAGAACATATAGGGCGACGGGTTGATGGTGCGCAGCATCCGGTAAGCGCCCAGCAGACTGCCCTCAAAGGGTGCTGCCAGCCGGTTGGAAAGCACAATCTGGAAAATTTCGCCCTCATGGATGGCGTGCTTTGCCTTTTCCACCATCTCGCAGTAGGCTTCTTTGTCAAACAGGGGCTTTGCTTCGCCCAGCAGCCTGCCCGCCGGTTCCTGCTTTGGGGTACCGGTCTGCAGCAGCTGCGCCAGCTGGTTCAGCCGCAGAACGGCTTTGTTGTAATTCGTTTCCAGGGTCTCTGTGTCCAGCGGCATGTTCACGATAAGCACGATCTTCTGCCGCAGGTTGTCAAAGGCGATGACCTGATCGAACAACATCAAGTCCACGTCCTTGAAGTTCTCGGTGTCCTGCGCCGTGGTGCGGGCCTTAGGTTCGCTGTAGCCGAGGTAATCGTAGGCGAAGTAGCCCACAAGACCGCCGGTGAAGGTGGGCAGGTATGCAAAGCGCGGGCTCTTATATTGAGCCAGAATGTCCCGCAGCACCTGCGAAGGGTCCTGCGTTTCAAAGGTGAGCTCTCCGGCTTTCATCCGGCCATTTTGGCAGGTGATCTCCATCTTCGGGTCAAGGCCCAGGAAGGTGTAGCGCCCCCACTTTTCGCTGGGCTGGGCACTTTCCAGCAGGTAACAGTGGGTGGAAACGTTTTTTAAAATTTTCAGTGCTTCAATGGGCGTGCAGATGTCTGCCAGAATCTCGCAGCTGACCGGCAGAACATCGTAGCTGCCTGCCGCGGCAATGGTTTTTACTTCGTCCAGTGCGGGCCGTATCTTCATGGCTTTTCCCTCCCGGTAAAACAAAAACTCCCCAGGCCTTTTCTGCCGGAGGAGTATAAAACAAAACGCCCCTGACAGAAGAAAACCTCTTCTGTCGGGGACGAATAAATCAAATGACAATATCCGCGGTGCCACCCTGACTTCATGGGCATGACCCCATGCACTTGGCGGGATGCCAACACATCCCCGGCAACTGACGTATGCCCTACGTTGCAGAATACTGTGCGGCAAAAATTTTCCGCAGTTCCCTGCACCCTCAGCGGTCCATTTCGGGAAAATACAGCACAAAGCCGTACTTTCCTTGACGAACTGTTTCCGGTCTGCTTCTCAGCTATGCAGGCTCTCTGTACAGGCATGGTTCGCCGTTATCTCCGCTTCAACGGTTTAGTGTATTGAATTTGGCTATATTAAACCACGAAATTTGCGTTTGTCAATACCCTGCTGCAAATTTTTTCAAATTCAGCCCACAATTGCAGTAGGTTCAGTGTTTCCGGCGGCGGTTTGTGCTGGAAAACTTCACCGCTTTGGCCGGTTTGCGGCGGCTGTGCAGGGCGCTGTAATAACCGAAGGCCGTGCCGCACAAACCGCCCACAATGTGCATGAAGTTTGCCACGTTGTCATGTACAAACAGGATATCATACACCTGCTGGCCAAAGTACAATGCCGCCACCAGCAGCATGGTGACCGGGATGCCGCCGGAGAAGCCCGCCAGCGACGAAAGCATAATGAGCATGAACACGATGCCGGAAGCGCCCAGCAGCCCGGAGCGCGGAAACAGCACACACTGCAGAACGCCGGTGACCAGCGCCGTGAACACCATGCCGCACAAAAGCGGCTTGCTGCCGTACTTTTCTTCCATGGGCGGACCCACGACCAACAGCAGCAGCATATTATTCAAAAAGTGATCCCAGTTTGCGTGGCCCAGCACATGGCCGAACAGCCGGATATAGAACAGCGGATCTTTGAGGGACGAGCGGTAGACGCAGAACAGGTGCATGGTGCTCCAGCCGTCCGTCCACTGGTCGAGGAACAGTACTCCCAGCGAGAGCAGAAAAAAGGTGAGGATGACCGGGGAGTTGTATTGCAGTTCCAGTTTGAGTTTTACTTTTTTCGTGAGTTGTCATTCCTTTCTTTGCAGCTCTGTAGGACATACCAGTGTGTCGGCAGCTTTCTCCGCGGACACGAGTACGGGTTGCGGCACCCAACAGTTGCTTCGCTATCGCTCGCATCTTGTTGGCCGCGGCCCCAACAACAGCTCCCTGTTTCTGCCACTGGCAGCGGTCACTGTTGTTGCAGGCCATTCCATTGCCCGCCCTATTGCCTGCGGCAACAGGGTCCCACCCTACCGGACGGTCCTCGGAGAAACAACCGACCCGCTGGCCGATGCTTACCCCCTCGTTTGCACCCAATACTCCCCCATGCTCTGGCCGGGCTGGTTCGTTACTTCGTCGTTGAGATAAGCGCCAAGGCCGCAGCGTTCCGGCTGCCAGGCCAGAGCGGCTTCCACGGTGGGGTACTCTACTTCGGCATACCAGAACTCGGTGGGCTGACCCTCGTCCACATGATTCACTTCCAGTACCATACCATCCGGCAGAGTATAGCTGCGGCGCAGCTTGGGGATGAGGGGTTTGCCGATGATCTTGTGTTCCAGATCGTCAAACAATGTTTTGTCGATGCTGCGCTCGATCTCCTCGCGGGCAAGGCCGCCGCCGGACTTGAAGCAGAGGATATAGTCCGTTTCGCCGCCGGTGAGGGCTTCCTCCCGGATGCGCACAGTGGGCCGCACGCTGATATATCCCTGCCGCATGGCAAATTCTTCCTTGAGCGGCAGGCCCTCCGGCCAGCCCTTCACCATCCATTTGCGTTCAATTTCCATGGTGCTTCCTTCTTTCGTGTGGAATTTTGGCATTTCTTATTTATAATAACATGATTTTATGCTATTATAAAGAGTAGATTTGCATCAAAGCTTTTTCACTTTTCTACTTATATAAGGAGTATCCATGAAAGAACGCACCTATCCCGTATATACCGTCAACAAGCACGCCGAGGGCCTTCTGGTGGGCGGCCACCCCTGGGTCTATGAGAACGACATCCTCCATTCCCCGGAAAACGAGCCGGAGAACGGCACCCTGGCCGTTGTGGTCAGCACCAAGGGTTCCTACCTTGGCACCGGCTTTGTCTCGCTCAAGAGCAAGATCCGTGTGCGGCTGATCTCCCGCAACGCCAACGACACCTTTGACGCTGCCTTCTGGCACCGCCGGGTGGAGTATGCCTGGGCCTACCGCAAGACGGTGCTGGAGCCCGCCGACCTTTCTGCCTGCCGGGTGATTTTTGGCGAAGCTGACCAGTTCCCGGGCCTGACGGTGGACCGGTTCAGCAATATCCTTGTCACACAGACGCTGAGCGTGGGGATGGAAAAACTGAAACCCATCCTCTTCCCCATTCTGGCCGATGTACTGCGTGCCGACGGCCAGACCATTGACGGCATCTACGAGCGCAACGATGAAGCCCTGCGCGCCAAAGAGGGCCTGGAACAGAATAAGGGCTGGTTTGAGCTGCCCGGCGAGACACACCCCGAGAGCACCCAGACCGAGATCTGCGAGAACGGTGTATACTACCACGTAGACTTTGAGAACGGACAGAAAACCGGCTTTTTCCTCGATCAGAAATACAACCGCCGGGCCGTGGCACGCATTGCAGCCGGGCACACCGTGCTGGACTGCTTTACCCACACCGGCAGCTTTGCGCTGAACGCCGCCAAGGGCGGTGCCGCCCGGGTGACCGCTGCCGACATCAGCGCAGAAGCCATTGCCATGGCACAGCGCAATGCCCAGCGCAACGGTCTTGACAACATGGATTTCCTGTGCGAGGACACCTTTGAGCTGCTGCCGCGGCTGGAAAAAGAGGGCCACCCCTACGACTTTATAATCCTTGACCCGCCTGCCTTTACCAAGGCACGCCGCACCGTGGAGAATGCCATGCGCGGTTACAAAGAGATCAATTACCGCGCCATGAAGCTGCTGCCGCGCGGCGGGTATCTTGCTACGGCAAGCTGCTCTCACTTTGCTACCGAGGAACTCTTCATCAAGATGCTGCGTTCTGCAGCAAAAGACGCACACCGTCAGCTGCGGCAGATCGAAGTGAAGCAGCAGGCCCCGGATCACCCCATCCTATGGGGCGTACCGGAGACGAACTATCTGAAGTTCTTCCTGTTCCAGGTGATTTGACGATTTGAATGCCCTCCGTTTCACTCTGGGCATCACAGCGGAAATTTTATTTTTAATATTTGAGCTTCCGGAAAATCTGCGGATTTTCCGGAAGCTCTTTTTCACGGAGTGGGGCTGTAACGGAAAGTGGCATCTTCTATTAAAAATGCATTTTCCCGCTGGGGCCTTTCGCGCGACAAACACGAAAACAAAAAATATAATACATTAAAGAATGGCAGAGCGCAGCGGAACCATTTCTAAATCGTTCGGCCCGACAAAAAGCACAAATCTCATTCAATAAGTCATACCAAGCGCGGATGCTCCAAAAATCCGGGATGCTGTTTGTGCAGAATCGTCAGATTTGTCAATTGCGTTTTGGGCTTGTAAAGACTATAATCAAACCATAGACAGCAACGGCGCTGTGGGTCACCTCCTGACTCGCAGCGCCGTTTTTGTTAAGAACGCTTTCGTGCTTTGGATGCGGCTTTTGCGGCAAACCAAAACGTAGACGGAAGGGAAAGAAAATAAGATCAAGTAAGGAGTAGGATTTATGGCAGCAAATGTTATGGAAATCTACGGCAGCAAGGTCTTTAACGAACATGTAATGAAGGAGCGCCTGCCGAGCGCTACTTATAAGAGCCTGAAGAACACCCTGCACAAGGGTGCTCCTCTGGATATCGAGGTGGCAAACGTTGTGGCCAGCGTCATGAAGCGCTGGGCTATGGAGCTGGGTGCCACCCACTACACCCACTGGTTCCAGCCGCTGACCGGCATCACCAGTGAGAAGCACGACGGCTTCGTTTCCCCCGTGGGCGACGGCACCGCTATCATGGAGTTCTCCGGCAAGGAGCTGGTGCGCGGCGAGCCCGATGCTTCCTCCTTCCCCTCCGGCGGTCTGCGTGCCACCTGCGAGGCCCGCGGCTACACCGCATGGGATCCCACCAGCTACGCTTTTGTGAAGGATGACGTGCTGTGCATCCCCACCGCATTCGTCAGCTACACCGGTGAAGCTCTGGACAAAAAGACCCCCCTGCTGCGCTCCATGAACGCACTGTCCGGCCAGGCCATCCGTATCCTGAAGCTGTTCGGCAAGGATGTGGACTACGTTTCCACCACCGTCGGCCCCGAGCAGGAGTATTTCCTCATTAAGAAGGAAGACTACGAGGCCCGTCAGGATCTGATCCTCACCGGCCGCACCCTGTTCGGTGCACCTTCTGCCAAGGGTCAGGAGCTGGAAGAGCACTACTTCGGTGTTATCCGCCCCGAAGTCTCCGAGTTCATGAAGGAACTGGACGAAGAGCTGTGGAAGCTGGGCGTTCCTGCCAAGACCAAGCACAACGAAGTTGCTCCCTGCCAGCATGAGCTGGCCCCCATCTTCGATACCACCAACGTTGCCATCGACCACAACCTGCTGACCATGGAGATGATGAAGAAGATCGCTCCCAAGTACGGTCTGGTCTGCCTGCAGCATGAGAAGCCTTTTGAGGGCGTCAACGGCAGCGGCAAGCACAACAACTGGTCCATGTCCACCAGCCACGAGAACCTGCTGGACCCGGGCGACACCCCCATGGAGAACCTGCAGTTCCTGATCTTCCTGGCTGCCGTTATCAAGGCAGTTGACGAGTACGCCGATCTGCTGCGCACCTCCGTGGCAACTCCCGGCAACGATCACCGTCTGGGCGCCAACGAGGCACCTCCGGCCATCATTTCCATCTTCGTGGGCGAAGAGCTGGAAGCCGTCATTGATGCTATCGCATCCGATTCTCCCTATGCCGGCCCCGTGAAGATGAAGATGGATCTGGGCGTGGATGTCCTGCCCAAGTTCAGCAAGGACACCACCGACCGCAACCGCACTTCTCCCTTCGCCTTCACCGGCAACAAATTCGAGTTCCGTATGCCCGGTTCTGCTGAGAATCTGAGCGACGCCAACACCATCCTGAACACCGCTGTTGCCAAGGAGCTGAAGGGCTACGCCGACGAGCTGGAAGGCGCTGAGGACTTTACCAGCGCTGCCATTGCTCTGGTGAAGCGCACCATCCGCGACCATCGCCGTGTTATCTTCAACGGCAACGGCTATACCGCCGAGTGGGAGGAGGAAGCTGCAAAGCGCGGCCTGCCCAACAAGAAGAACACCCCCGCTGCCCTGCCCGCCCTGATCGAGCCCAAGAACATCGCCCTGATGGAAGAGTTCGGCGTGCTGACTAAGGTGGAGATGGAGAGCCGCTACGAGGTGGAGATGGAGCATTACTCCAAGATCATCAACATCGAGGCTCTGACCATGCTGGAGATGGCCCGCAAGCAACTGCTGCCTGCCGTCAACTCCTACATGAGCGAGCTTGCCAATACCGCCGCATCCAAGCTGGCTGTCAGCGAAAGCATCAGCGTGCGCAGTGAGACCAAGACTCTGACCAAGCTCTCCGCCGATGCCGACGCCATGAGTGACGCCATCGACACCCTGCAGGACGCCGTGGATGCCACCAAGGCCCTGCCCACCGAGACCGAGAAAGCCGTTGCCTTCCACGACAACGTACTGTCGGCTATGGACGCCCTGCGTGCCGCTGCCGACGATGCCGAGACCATCTGCGGTGAGGATTACTGGCCTCTGCCCAGCTACAGCAAGATGCTCTACTACGTCTGATATCAACATAGCAGCGTAACAGAATAGCATCCGTAGGCTGCGGAGCTTAAATTCGACATTCTCCTTTTCCTATTTCTTACACCAGCCTAAAGACCTGCTCCCATTCTGAGGGCAGGCCTTTAGGCGTTTTATTTGAAAGGGAAACCATTATGAGCTATTCGACCCAACAGGATATCCTCGATTTTGTGGAGGACAACAACGTCAAATTCGTGCGTTTTGCTTTCTGCGACATCTTTGGCACCCAAAAGAACATTGCCGTACTTGCAAGCGACCTGCCCAAGGCACTGGAAGACGGCGTATGCTTCGACGGCAGCTCTATTGCCGGTTTTATGAAGGTGGAAGAAAGCGACCTTGTGCTGCGGCCGGACCTGTCCACCATGACCATCCTGCCCTGGCGGCCTACCGAAGGCCGCGTGATGCAGTTTTTCTGCGACGTAGAAAAACCGGACGGCCAGCCCTTTGGCGGCAACTGCCGCGGCTTTCTGCGCAGCATGAACCGCAAATTCCGCAAGCTGGGCCTTACCTGCAATGTGGGGGCCGAGTGCGAGTTCTACCTGTTTGAGAACGACGACCGCGGCCGTCCCACCCGCATTCCCATCGACTTCGGCGGCTACTTTGATGTAGCCCCGCTGGATGCGGGCGAAAACCTGCGCCGGGATATCTGCCTGACCATGGAGCAGATGGGCATGAGCCCCCAGCACAGCCACCACGAGAGCGGACACGGCCAGAATGAGATCGACTGCCACCACGCAGGCCCCCTCAAGACCGCCGACAACGTGATGATGTTCAAGCAGATCGTGCGCGCCATTGCAACACGCAGCGGCCTGCATGCAAGCTTTCTGCCCAAGCCCCTGCCGGATCAGGCAGGCAGCGGCCTGCACATCAATCTCTCGCTGTATATGGACGGCCGCAACCTGTTTGAGGGCGACATTGCTCCGGACAGCATTGCCGGCAGCTTTATGGCCGGTGTGCTGGCACACAGCCGGGAGCTGACCGTGTTCACCAATCCCCTGCCCAACAGCTACCAGCGCTTTGGCTGCGACGAAGCCCCCCGCTATGTGAGCTGGAGCCGCCAGAACCGCAGCCAGCTGGTGCGCATCCCGCAGGTAAAGGGCGATAACTGCCGTATGGAGCTGCGCAGCCCCGACCCCGCCTGCAACCCGTACCTTGCCATTGGTCTGGTGCTGGCTGCCGGTCTGGACGGCATTGAGAACCGCATGGTACTGCAGGCTCCCGTAAACAAGAATCTGTTCAATCCTGCCGAGGCCGAGGGCCTGGGGCTTGAGACCCTGCCCACCAGCCTGGAAGAAGCCGTGCAAGCAGCGCAGGAAAGCGAGTTCCTGCACAAGGTGCTGCCGGAAGAGCTGGCCATCCGCTACTTTACCGAAGAGCTCAAGCGCTGCGAAGCTCTGAAAAACGCAGCCGACCCCGCCGAATATGAACGCGTCCACTATTTCAACGCCATCTGACCCCTATCCAAGAGAGTGTAGGAGAAAGGAGCAAAGGAAATGGGACGTGCACTGATCGTAAGCGCCGGTGCAAGCTCCAACGAGTATATCTCCGCACGGCTGACCGAGATGGGCTACAGCCGCCCGGTGATCATTCCCAGCGGAGCCGAAGCCCGGCGTCGCATGACCGAATCGGACTTTGAGCTGATCGTGGTCAACTCTCCCCTGCCCGATGAGTTTGGGCACGAGCTGTGCATGGATGCCGTGGAAAAGACGGATGCCGGTGTGGTATTTCTGGTCAAAGCTGCACAGGCCGATCAGCTGATGGCTTCCCTGAGCGATCAGGGGGTGCTGCTGCTCAGCAAACCCTTCAACACGGCTTTTTTCATGCAGGTGATGCATATGGCAGAGGCCAGCAACCACCGCCTGCAGCGTGCCCGGCAGGAAAACGCACGCCTGCAGGAAAAACTGGCGCAGGTGCGGCTGGTGAGCCGGGCAAAATGCTGCCTTGTGGAGCACGAGCACATGACCGAAGCCGACGCCCACCGTTACATTGAAAAGCAGGCCATGGACACCCGCCGTGACCGCACAGAAATTGCACAGGAAATCCTTGAAAACTATGAGGACATGGGTGTATAATACCGGATTGGGAAAAGATATTTTTCTGCCTGTACGCTGCGTTATTGTGAACGCGCAACGGCAGACCAAACACAATTGAAGATAGAGGAGGAACCGAAACATGGCAACAAAATTCATCTTTGTCACCGGCGGCGTCGTCTCCGGCCTGGGCAAAGGCATCACGGCTGCATCGCTGGGCCGCCTGCTCAAGTGCCGCGGCCTGAAAGTGGCCAGCCAGAAGCTGGATCCCTACGTGAATGTGGACCCCGGCACCATGAGCCCGCTGCAGCACGGTGAGGTGTTTGTGACCGACGACGGCACCGAGACCGACCTTGACCTTGGCCACTACGAGCGCTTTATCGACGAAAACCTGAACAAATACTCCAACCTGACCACCGGCAAGGTGTACTGGAACGTACTGAACAAGGAGCGTCAGGGCGCTTACCTGGGCCAGACCGTGCAGATCATCCCCCACATCACCAACGAGATCAAGAGCTACATCTACAATCTGGCTTCTTCTACCGAAGCAGATGTGGTCATCACGGAGATCGGCGGCACCACCGGTGACATTGAAAGCCAGCCGTTCCTGGAGGCCATCCGTCAGGTGGGTCTGGAACAGGGCCGCGACAACTGCTGCTATATCCATGTGGTACTGGTGCCCTACATTTCCGGCTCCGACGAGTACAAATCCAAGCCCGCCCAGCACTCTGTGAAGGAACTGCAGGGCATGGGCGTGAACCCGGATATCATCATCCTGCGTGCAGATGGCAGCGTAGGCGGCGACATCCGCCGCAAGATCAGCACCTTCTGCAACGTCAAGCCGGAGTGCGTCATTGAGAACCTGACCATGCCCAGCCTGTACCAGTGCCCGCTGATGCTGCACACCGGCGGTCTGGATGACGTGGTTGTGAAAAAGCTGAAGCTGGACGTGCCCCCTGCCGACCTGACCGAGTGGAAACAGGTGGTGTCCCGCATCGCCACCCGCAGCAAGACCTGCACTATTGCACTGGTGGGCAAATACGTCAAGCTGCACGACGCCTACCTTTCCGTGATGGAGAGCCTGTACCACGCCGGTTTTGAGAACGACAGTCAGGTGGAGATTCGCTGGGTGGAGAGCGAAGATCTGACCGATCAGGCCGCCTGCAAGGAAGCTTTTGCGGATGTGGACGGCATCATTGTGCCCGGCGGCTTTGGCGACCGCGGCATTGAGGGCATGATCCAAGCTGCACAGTATGCCCGCGAGAACAATGTCCCCTACTTTGGCATCTGCCTGGGTATGCAGATCATGGTGATGGAGTTTGCACGCGGTGTGCTGGGCTATAAGGACGCCAATTCCAGCGAGTTCACGCCGGACGGCAAGCACAACGTCATTGCCCTGATGGCCGACCAGCAGGGCAACATCCCCAAGGGCGGCACCATGCGTCTGGGCAAGTATCCCTGCAAGGTGGTGCCCGGCACCAAGATGGCCGAGTGCTACGGCGAAGCTGAGATCTGGGAGCGTCACCGCCACCGCTACGAGTTCAATAACGATTTCCGTCAGGAGATGCAGGACGCCGGTCTGGTTATTTCCGGCACCAGCCCGGACGGCCATCTGGTGGAGACTGTGGAGCTGCCTGGCCGCGACTTCCACCTGGGTGCACAGTTCCATCCGGAGTTCAAGAGCCGTCCGAACCGTGCTCACCCGCTGTTCAAGGCATTCATCGCTGCGGCACTCAAGTTCCGTGCCAGCGAGCAGCGCAGCCTGCTGCACATGTAAACCGTAAAAACAAGGAGCTGTCCTTATGGACAGCTCCTTGTTTTTATTTTACCCGAACAATCCACGGTCTAACAATGCGTGGTTTTTCTGTTTATCGGCATACATGCGCTGGTCTGCCAGCTGACAGATCTGTTCGCCGTCCGGGCATTCCTCCGGATAGAGCGCATAGCCGCAGCTGGTGCCGACACGCAGCACCCTGCCGTCGATCTCATAGGGCGCGCTGATCGTCTTTTTTATCTGGCCCATTTTACGCTGGCAGTCCTCTTTTTTCAGCCCGCCTACCAGCAGCAGCGCAAACTCATCGCCGCCCAGACGGAACACATAATCTGTGTTGCGCACACATCCCTGCAGACGATTTGCGATCTGCTGCAGCAGCTTATCGCCCGTTTCGTGGCCGTAGGTGTCATTTACCGGCTTGAAACGGTCAAGATCCAGATAAAACAGCCCAAAGGCCTGGCTGCGGTTCAGCAGCGAGTTTTTCACGGTGGCGAAATAGCGCTTGTTCAGCAATCCGGTCAACGCGTCGGTGTTGGCCATATCCCGCAGCAGATGTTGCTCGCCCATGTCCTGTGCAATGAGCATAACGCGGGTCAGCCGGTCGTCTTTCCAGCCAATGGGCACCACCGTCATCATCTGGAAGGCGGTTTTATCGCGGGATGCATACTCAAATGTAAAAATATCCTCCGGGCGTTTCAGCATCCGGCGCAGGTTCTCAGGGCTGAGCATCTGAGGAATTTTGGCATTTTCGCCATCCGTCATGGCCACATACCGCTGGGAGATCATCTCCAGCAGATCATGGTAGGCGCCCTCCGCCGGGTAATGATCCATATTCCGGCGTTCATGATGCTCATAGCGGTCATTCTCCAGATCACAGAGGGCAAACCGGTCTACGATGCGCACAATGCCCTGCAGCATCTGGTCTGTCAGCTCCTTGCTCTGCTGCAGTTCCTGCTTTTCGGCTTCGATCTTTGCGCGGCGGGCCAATGCTGCATCCCGGTATATTTTTCCTATTCCAAACAGGATAATAAGGGCCAGTGCAGAGATCAGCAGAATCGTGTTGGACTGCATGGCACGCATACTGCTGTCCACCGCGCCGGTGGGCACGATGCCAATGATCGCCCAATCCTGGATGCCTACGGGCTGGTACACCAGATAGTAGTCTCTGGTATTAAAGATGTACCGCAGACTGCCGCTGCACTGCCGGGGAATATTCTGGAGCATTAAGTCAAAATACGTTCCATCAAAGGACGCATTTTTCTGCAGATAATCAAACAGATTCGTGATCCGCTCCGGGATCTCGGTCTTTGGCTCAGTGGAAAGCACCATATCGCCGTTGGCACGCACGATGTAGCAGTCGCTCTGGCCCTCATAGGCAAGACCGCCCAGCAGTTCCTCCAGCGCAGAGTTATCATAGCACACCGCCAGCGAAGTGTAGGTGACGCCATCCATGATGACGGGCTCCACCTGTTCCGCAAACATGACCTTGCGCACACCCTGGCTGGAAATGTAGCTGGTCACAATGGGCTCATCCGAGCTATACACCTCTTCCAGTGCCGCATCCATATGCGGGGCATCACCCTGCCGCCCGGCTACTGTCCAAAACTGGTTATCCTCATTGAAAAAGACCACCTCGCTGTAGCGCCAGTCGGCCCTTTCCTTTACATAGTCCCGCCACTTCTGCTCGGCGTTGTCTTCCTTTGCCAGCTGTGCAAGATCCTCGCCCCAGTCGGTAAGGATGTTCCAGTTGCGCTGCACAAACATATTAAAGGTTTTGGTCACCTGCCCATAGGTGGAAAGCAGGTTCTGGGTGCTTTCGTGGTAGATCTGCCGCTGGGTGTAATAGCCGTAGCCTGTAATGCTTGCCAGCATGGCGATCACCAGCACCAGTGCAAGGATAATATGCTTTTCTCGTTCTTTCATAAGCGGTCCCCCGCCGACTGCTGTGCAGTCTATTTCTTTTTATTCTGGCATTTCCTGCCAAGAAAAGTATACCATTTGCCAAAAAGCAGTGTCAATGTATGGATGATGCGTTTCACGCCCGAAAACGGTCGATTCACGCACAAAGCTGTATAAAACAAATAATCCGAACCCATTTCCTATCAGAAACAAGTTCGGATTATTTTTGTTTGGTCCGAGTGGCGAGAATCGAACTCACGGCCTCTTGAACCCCATTCAAGCGCGCTACCAAAACTGCGCTACACCCGGATATCGACCGCCGCTTCCCTACCGAAGCGTGGCGACATGAGATATTATACTCAGATACAGCAGTTTTGTCAACAGATTTTTGCAAATTTCTTTGCTTTTTTTGCAAAAAGTCTGATTTTTACGGTAGATCGTACTTATTTGTTCTTTTCTTTTTCCCGCAGCAGTTTATCCTTTTCCAGCAGCGGCTTGAGGTACTGGCCGGTAAAGCTGCCGGGCACTTCGGCCACCTGTTCTGGGGTGCCTTCGGCCACGATCTCACCGCCGGCACTGCCGCCTTCGGGGCCGAGGTCGATGATATGGTCGGCACACTTGATAAGGTCGAGGTTGTGCTCGATCACGATGACCGTATTGCCTGCATCCACCAGTTTCTGCAGCACCTCGATCAGGCGGTGCACGTCAGCGATGTGCAGGCCGGTGGTGGGTTCATCAAGGATATAAACCGTCTTGCCGGTGCTGCGGCGGGCCAGTTCATTGGCCAACTTCACACGCTGGGCCTCGCCGCCGGAAAGGGTGGTAGCGCTCTGGCCCAGTGTCACATAGCCAAGACCCACGTCCAGCAGGGTCTGCAGCTTACGGGCGATCTTGGGCTGGTTGGCAAAGAACACCACCGCTTCCTCCACGGTCATGTTCAGCACGTCGGAAATGGTCTTTTCCTTATACTTCACTTCCAGTGTTTCGCGGTTGTAGCGTGCGCCCTTGCATACTTCACAGGGCACGTACACGTCCGGCAGGAAGTGCATCTCGATCTGCAGGATGCCGTTGCCCTCGCAGGCTTCGCAGCGGCCGCCCTTGACGTTGAAGCTGAACCGGCCCGGCCCATAGCCGCGCATTTTCGCGTCCTGCGTCTGGGAGAACACGGTGCGGATATCGTTGAACACACCGGTATAGGTGGCAGGATTGGAGCGGGGCGTGCGGCCAATGGGCTGCTGGTCGATGCCAATGACCTTATCCACAAATTCCAAGCCCTCTACCCCATCGCACTTGCCCGCGCGGGAGCGTGCACCGTTCAGCTCGCAGGCGAGGGTCTTGTACAGGATTTCATTGATGAGGCTGGATTTGCCGGAACCGGAAATGCCGGTGACACAGATAAATTCGCCCAGTGGAAATTTCACATCAATGTTGCGGAGATTATTTTCCCGCGCGCCCTTCACCGTGAGGTAATTGCCGTTGCCGGTGCGGCGGGTCTGGGGCACTTCGATGCGCTTGCGGCCGGAGAGATAATCACCGGTGATGCTGCGCTTTGCCTTGCAGATATCCTTGACGGAGCCTGCCGCCACGATCTCACCGCCGTGTACACCGGCCCCCGGGCCCACATCCACGATATAATCCGCGCTGCGCATGGTGTCCTCGTCGTGCTCGACGACAATGACCGTGTTGCCCAGATCGCGCAGATTTTTGAGTGTTGCAATGAGCTTGTCGTTGTCGCGCTGATGCAGGCCGATGGATGGCTCGTCCAGCACATACAGCACGCCGGAAAGTGCACTGCCGATCTGGGTAGTCAGGCGGATACGCTGGCTCTCGCCGCCGGACAGGGTGCCTGCGGAACGAGCCAGCGTGAGGTAATCCAGACCAACGCTCTGCAAAAACTGCAGGCGGTTCCTGATCTCTTTCATGATCTGCCCGCCGATCTGCTTTTGCTTTTCGGTCAGGTTCGGCTCGTTCTCCTGAATGAAAGCCAGCTCGTCGCGGATGGACATCTCGCAGAAATCGCTGATGTTCTTATCCCCGATGGTCACGGCCAGCACCACCGGTTTCAGGCGCTTGCCGTGGCAGTCCGGACACTCTACGCCAGACATGAAGCTGCCGATTTCTTCCTTCATCCACTCGCTGTTGGTCTCGCGGAAGCGGCGCTCGAGGTTCTCCACGATGCCCTCAAAGGTGTTATAGTAGACGCCGCTGCCGAACTCGTTGGTGCGGTGCATCTCGATTTTTTCGCCATTGGTGCCGTACAGCAGGGCGTTGACGGCTTCGGTGCTCATCTCCTTGATGGGCGTATCCAGCGTGAAACCATACTTTTTGCCAAGGCCCAGATAGTACATTTCTGCCACGGAACCTTCGGCATAATACCAGCCGCTGGCCTTGATGGCACCCTCGCGGATGGAGAGGTTCCGGTTGGGCAGAATGCGCTCTTCGTCCACCCGCATGAAGGTGCCGAGACCGGTGCACTTTTCACAAGCGCCCAGCGGGTTATTGAAGGAGAACAGCCGGGGCGACAGGTCGCTGATGGAAATACCGTGCTCCGGGCAGGCGAAGTTCTGACTGAAGGTCATGCATTCGCCGCCGATGACATCCACCTCCGCGATGCCGCCGGTGAGGGCCAGCGCCGTTTCCAGCGAGTCGGCCAGACGGCCCCGGATGCCCTTGCGCAGGGCAAGGCGATCCACCACGATCTCTACCGTATGCTTGATGTTCTTTTCCAGCGTGATCTCTTCATCCAGATCGTACATGCTGCCGTCGATCTTCACGCGGGCGTAGCCGCCGCGGCGGGCGGCATCCAGCTCCTTCTGCTGGGTGCCCTTGCGCTGGCGCACCACCGGGGCCAGCACCTGAAACTTGGTGCCCTCTTCCAGCTTGAGCACGGCGTCCACCATTTCGTCCACGGTCTGCTGGCTGATGACCCGCCCACATACCGGACAGTGGGGCACGCCCACGCGGGCATACAAAAGGCGCAGGTAATCGTAAATTTCAGTCACGGTGCCCACGGTAGAGCGCGGGTTGTGGCTGGTGGTTTTCTGGTCGATGGAGATGGCCGGCGAAAGGCCGGTGATCTCGTCCACATCGGGCTTATCCATACGGCCCAGGAACATGCGGGCGTAGCTGGAAAGGCTTTCCACATAGCGGCGCTGGCCGTCGGCATAGATGGTGTCGAAAGCCAGGCTGGATTTACCCGAACCGGAAAGGCCGGTCATGACGATCAGCTTTTCCCGCGGGAGGGTCAGGCTGACGTTTTTCAGGTTGTGCTCGCGGGCACCTTTGATGACGATCTTATCGTTTGCCAAGGTATTTTCTCCCTTTTCGTTGTGTCTGTGAATGGTTTTGCTTGCGCTCCGTCTCGGCGGCAGAGTCCACGGTGGGGTTCTCGCCCCGGCGCAGGCGGTCGATCTGGTCACGCAGGAAGGCCGCGTGCTCGAATTCCAGCAGCTTGGCCGCTTCCTTCATCTCGCGGGTCAGGCGCTCAATGGCGGCTTCCCGCTCCATCTTGCCCATACGGCGGGTGTTGAGTTTGGCATTCTCGGCCTTATCACTGATCTCGATGCTGTCCGCAATGGCCTTGACGATGGTTTTTGGCACGATGCCGTGCTCTTTATTATAGGCCATCTGGATGGCACGGCGGCGCTCGGTCTCGGTGATGGCGCGGTCCATGCTGTCCGTCACCACATCGGCATACATGATGACAAGGCCCTCGGCGTTGCGGGCCGCGCGGCCGATGGTCTGGATCAGGCTGGTCTCACTGCGCAGGAAGCCCTCTTTATCGGCATCCAGAATGGCCACAAGGCTCACTTCGGGCAGATCCAGACCCTCACGCAGAAGGTTGATGCCCACCACCACATCAATGGAGCCAAGGCGCAGATCCTTGATGATCTCCATACGCTCGAAGGTGTCCACCTCGTGGTGCATATACTTGACCTTGATGCCCTGTTCGGTGAGGTAATCGGTCAGATCCTCGGCCATTTTCTTAGTCAGGGTGGTCACGAGGACGCGTTCGTGACGCTCAATGCGGGCGTTGATCTCGCCCAGCAGATCCACCACCTGCCCCTCCACCGGACGCACCGAAATAAGCGGGTCCAGCAGACCGGTGGGCCGGATGACCTGCTGGGCCACCTGAGTGCTGTTCTGGCGCTCGTAGTCGCCGGGGGTGGCCGAGACGAAGATCATCTGGTTGAGCTTGGACTCCACTTCCTCGAACTTGAGCGGGCGGTTGTCAAAGGCCGACGGCAGGCGGAAGCCATATTCCACCAGCGTCTTTTTGCGGGCGTAGTCGCCGCCGTACATGGCGCGCACCTGCGGCAGGGTGACGTGGCTCTCGTCCACAAAGAGCAGAAAATCGTCCGGGAAATAATCCAGCAGCGTGGTGGGCATACTGCCCGGCTTACGGCCGGAAAGCACTGCCGAATAGTTCTCGATGCCCTTGCACATGCCAACCTCGTTGAGCATCTCAATATCATAATTGGTGCGCTGGGCGATACGCTGGGCTTCGATCAGCTTGCCTTCGGCGGTGAACTGCTTTACCTGTGCGTCGCACTCGGCGCGTATTTTTTCCAATGCCGCGGCCTTTTTATCGGCGCTGACGATATAGTGGCTGGCCGGGAAGATGGCCACATGCTTCACCACATTCTGCTTGGCACCGGTAAGCGGGTTGAACTCGGTGATGCGGTCGATCTCGTCCCCGAAAAACTCCACCCGGATGGCAAGCTCGCTCATATAGGCAAAATAGATATCCACGATATCGCCGTGTACGCGGAACTTGTTGCGCACAAAATTCACATCGTTGCGCTCATACTGCAGCGTCACCAGTTTCTGGCACAGCTCGTCCCGCTCCATCTGCATCCCGGGACGCAGACTGATGACCATGCTGCGGTAGTCGATGGGATCGCCCAGAGAGTAGATGCAGGACACCGATGCCACAATGATAACATCCCGCCGCTCGGAAAGTGCCGCCGTGGCCGAATGGCGCAGACGGTCGATCTCGTCGTTGATGGCGCTGTCCTTTTCAATATAGGTATCGGTGCTGGGAATGTAGGCTTCCGGCTGGTAATAGTCGTAGTAGGAGACAAAATATTCCACCGCGTTGTTGGGGAAAAACGACCGGAACTCGGTGCACAGCTGGGCCGCCAGCGTTTTATTGTGGGCCAGAACCAGCGTAGGGCGGTTGCATTTTGCAATGACGTTGGCCATGGTGAAGGTCTTGCCGCTGCCGGTGACGCCCAGCAGGGTCTGGCAGCGGTCACCGCGCTCTACGCCCTCCACCAGTGTTTCAATGGCCTGCGGCTGGTCACCGGTGGGCTGGTAAGGGGATACCAGTTCAAATTTTTCGTCTGCCATCTTCCCTCTCCTCTCCGGCCCTTGCGCAAAGAACCACAATCTGTTGTATTTCACAGTGCAATTATAGCACATCAGTTTTATAATGTAAACACTTTTTTGTTGTTTGGCAATCAGGGCCAGAACAGCGTGCCGGTTTTAAAGTCGTAAATGGGCAGGCGGTTTGCGTCCCGCATGGAGAAATACTCCGTATCGGTCAGGATGAAGTGGTCCAGCAGATGGATGTTCACAAGGCCCAGTGCCCGTGCAATGCTGCCGGTAGCGTCCATATCCTCCATGGAGGGCAGCGCCGCTCCGTTGGGGTGGTTGTGGCAGAGCACCACAGTATCGGTGCCGCCCTTGATAGCCGCAGACACCACATCCTTGATATCCAGGCTGACCCGGTCGGAGGTACCCTCCCGCAGCCAGACCGCTGCACGCACCCTCTTACGGCTGTCCAGACTGACCAGCATGGCCCGCTCGTAGTCCGACCAGGCAAATTTCGCCATCAGGTAGCTGCCCATCTGCTCGGTGGTCTTGATGCAGCGGGCCGTGCTGGTGCGGCTGCGGCTGTAATAGCGGCAGATCTGCGGCAGCAGGTGCAGCATCCGGGCCGTGGCGGGGCCTACGCCCTCCACGGTGCAAAGCTCTTCCTCACTGGCTTCCAGCACAGCGGCAAAATCGCCGAAGCGGTCAATGAGGTCATGGGCGATGCCGTTGGTGTCCTTCTGGGCGTTGGTGAGATAAAGGATATACTCCAGCGCTTCGTGCTCCGCCAGACTGTCCAGCCCATAGTTCTGCACCCGTTCGCGCATACGCTGGCGGTGCCCCTGATGCCGTTTGTATTCTGCCATTGCCGGTACTCCTTTTTGCTTATTCCTTATAATAGTACCCATTTTGCAGGCTGAACTCAAGGCCTTGGGGAAAATATATTTTCAGGGCCGGGTTTGTACGTTGACTTTTCCCCCGCTCCTGTATTACTATAAAGGTATATTTTGAGATTTGAGGAACCGTTTATGAAACAATATACCGCAACCGCCAACGATGACGGCGTTCGTCTTTCCCGCTTCGTACAGAGCGTGACCCGCGATTTTCCCACCAGCCTGTTGTACAAGAGCTTCCGCAACAAGCGGGTAAAGGTGAACGGCAAAAAGGCCGCGCCGGAGTACCGCATTCAGGCGGGCGACCTGATCGAGCTGTACATCAATGACGAGTTTTTCCCGCCGGAAGGCGCAAAGCCCGTGCAGAAGGCTGCACCGAAGAAAAAGCAGAACCAGCCCAAGGTCACCGTCATCTATGAAGATGAAAACATCGCTGTGCTGTACAAACCCACGCACCTGCTGTGCCACAGTGACCGCACCGGCGATGCAAACCTTGTGGATGCCTTTACCCAGTATCTGGCCGAAAAGGGCGAATACGACCCCCACGGTGAGAACCGCTTCAAGCCCGGCATCTGCAACCGGCTGGACCGCGGCACCGAGGGCCTTGTGATCGCCGCCAAGAGCTACACTGCCCTGCGGGACATGAACGAGATCATCCGCACCGACCTGCTCAAAAAGGAATACTACACCATCACGGTGGGCATCCCGCAGTCCGGCCGGTTCACAGCGTGGTGGGAGCACGACGAAAAGAACAATAAGGTGAGCATCCACGCGCACCAGTCGCAGGACGAGCGCCGCAAGCAAATCATCACGGATGTGGACGTACTGCGCACCGCCGGACCCTTTGCCCTGTGCAGGGTCGGCCTTATCACCGGCCGCACCCACCAGATCCGTGCCCATCTGGCCTATCTGGGCCGTCCGGTGCTGGGCGACATTAAATACGGCAACCGCAAGATGAACGAGCGCACCGGCACTAAAACGCAGGCCCTGTGTGCCGTGCGCATCAGCTTTCTGGATATTCCCGAGGAAAACACCCTGCATTATCTCTCTGGCAAGGTCATCAAGCTGAAAGATCCGCAGATCGTAAAGCAGTTCGATGCGCTGGATAAGAGCAAGGCGGAGGAAAACAGCCATGCACAAAATTGACCTTTCCACCTGGCCCCGGGCAGAGCTGTTCCGGTTCTTTTCGGCCGTGTCACAGCCGTTTTACAGTGTCACCTTCCGGGTGGATGTGACGAACCTGCACGCCTATGCAAAGGCGCACGGCATCTCCTTCTATTACGCCCTCGGCTATCTGGTGACCGAAGCTGTGAACAGCGTGGAGAACTTCCGCTATACCATCCGGGACGGTGAGGTGTGGCTGCTGGACAGCCGTGTGCCCAGCTTTACCGACCTGCGGCCCGGCAGCGAACAGTTCCATATCGTCACGATTCCGAAGGAGGGCACGCTGGATGAATTCTGCCGCACAGTCAAGGCCAAAAGCGCCGCACAGAAAACCTTCCTCGACCAGAGCGGCGAGCTGGACGATTTGATCTATTTTTCCTGCACACCGTGGTTCGACCTGACCGGCTGTACCAACGAGCGGGATTTTGACAGGGACGACAACATCCCGCGCATCACCTGGGGCAGATATGTCCCGGAAAATGGCCGCGAGACGCTGGGCATGAGCCTTGAGGTGAACCATCGGTTCATCGACGGGTATCATCTGGGGCAGTTTTACCAGAGGCTGCAAAGTGCTATTGATGGGCTGACGATTTAAATGCCCTCCGCTTGCGCTTTGAGACGAGTTGCGGCTCCCAGCATCCGCTTCATGCCTTGGTGCGGCACTCGCGTCTTGCCGGCCACTGCCCCAACAGCTCCTCCCTGTTTCTGCTGCTGGCAGCGGTCGTCGCCGTCGCATATTCAGCGAAAATTTTATTTTTATATTGCAAACAAGCCAGACCTGCGGGTCTGGCTTGTTTGTTTTTCCACGGGAAAGGTCGTTGCGGCAAACTTCATCTTTATGCCAAAGGCTCTCGCTTTGGGAGAACTGTCGAGCAGTGCGAGACTGAGAGGGCGAGGCCGTTATACGATTTCACATACACAAAAACGGCTGCTGTACGGTAAAACACAGCAGCCGTTTTTCTTTTATTTACTGTTTGTCCTTATCCTGCGATTCCTGTTCACGACGCAGCTCTTTGATGCGCTTTTTCTCGCTCTGGACATGGGGCCAGGGCCAGCTAAAGCCTTCGTTGGTTTTACACCAGCGGGTAAGCGGATAAAACGCAAATGCCAGGCCAAAAATGTACAGCAGTGCGTATAACAGTGCATCCAGCGTGACCAGCGCATCCAGTGCACCGATCACCGCCACCACACAGCCCGCTTTCAGGAAGAACAGGCCATTCTGGCGGCAATATTCTTCAAAGTGTTCCGGCTTGACGGCGCGGCGGCCCTGATCGCCCCAGACACGGGGATTTTTCATGACCGAGTAGCCGTAGAACACCATCATCAGGCCAAGGGTGAGCTGAAAGCCAAAAAACATCTGTTGTACCTCGTTGTTAGTATTAGCATCCTCGC
The DNA here is from genome assembly GCA_050873025.1 of Faecalibacterium sp. Classification (GTDB taxonomy): domain Bacteria; phylum Bacillota; class Clostridia; order Oscillospirales; family Ruminococcaceae; genus Faecalibacterium. Next base: position 27,701 of record JBNMHZ010000036.1, read on the forward strand.
CCTCTCAGTCTCACTTCGTTCACCAGCTGTCCCCCTTTTAGCTTTGCCATTTTCCCCCGGCCGGGGGAAGATATCGCGTGAGCGACAGAAAGGGGAACAAGGTGGCATCGCGTCAGCGATGACGGAGAGGGCGAAGCCGTCTGCCTTATTGTAAAGAGCTTAGTCCTCAAACAGGGGCTTCATCAGGGGCAGGAAGTCCAGCGTTGCAAAGTAATCGCGCGGGGTCTCGGCACGGCGGATCAGGCGGTGAGAGCCGTCCTCGCACAGCAGCACTTCGGCGCTGCGCAGCTTGCCGTTGTAGTTGTAGCCCATTGCGGAGCCGTGGGCACCGGTGTCGTGGATATACACGATATCGCCGATGTCGATCTTGGGCAGCATCCGGTCGATGGCAAACTTGTCGTTGTTCTCGCACAGGCCGCCTACCACATCGTACATATGGTCGCAAGGCTCGTTCTCCTTGCCCAGAACGGTGATGTGATGGTATGCACCATACATGGCGGGGCGCATCAGGTTGGCTGCACAGGCGTCCAGACCGATGTACTCCTTATAGATGTGCTTTTCGTGGATGGCAGTTGCCACCAGTGCGCCGTAGGGGCCGGTGGTAAAGCGGCCCATCTCGGTAAAGATGGCCACATCGCCCATACCGGCGGGAACGAGAATTTCTTCAAACTTCTTGCGCACGCCCTCGCCGATGGCCATGATGTCGTTCTCGGTCTGCTCCGGGCGGTACGGGATGCCCACGCCGCCGGACAGGTTGATGTAACCGATGTGTACACCGGTGGCCTTCTGCACGCGGACCGCCAGCTGGAACAGGATGCCGGCCAGCTCCGGATAGTATTCGTCAGAGATGGTGTTGGAAGCAAGGAACGCGTGGATGCCGAAGTTCTTGGCACCCTTTGCGGCCAGCTTTTTGTAGCTTTCGATCATCTGCTCCTCGGTCATGCCGTACTTGGCATCGCCGGGCTTGTCCATCACCTGGAAACCCTCTTCGCTCTCGCCCAGGCTGAAGGTTCCACCCGGGTTATAGCGGCAGAAGATGTTCTCCGGCACACCGGCCACCCGATCCAGGAACTCCACCATGGTGGCATCGTCCAGATTGATGTAGGCCCCCAGCTCGTAGGCCTTCTTCATATCCTCCACAGGGGTCTGGTTGGAAGAGAACATGATATCGCTGCCGGTAAAGCCGCATACCTCGCTGAGCATCAGCTCGGTCAGGGACGAGCAGTCCACGCCGCAGCCTTCTTCCTTGAGGATCTGCAAAATAACAGGGTTCGGCAGAGCCTTGACGGCAAAATATTCCTTGAAGCCCTTGTTCCAGCTGAATGCCTTGTTGATGCGGCGGGCATTTTCGCGGATGCCCTTTTCGTCGTAGACATGGAACGGCGTGGGCACATCCTGAATGATCTCCTGTGCCATCGCCTCGGTCAGAAACGGTTTCTTTTCCATAGTAACATCCCTCTCATTTTGTGCAGTCCGGTTGCCCTTTCTGCGGTCTATCGCACGCGGCCAAGCGCCGCAATGACAAGCATTTTAAAGTGGTCTTACAGCTTCAAATTCTCCCGGGTGGGGGTAAAGGTGGGGATCATCTTTGCCAGCTGCTGCACCACGCCCTCGTCGTTATGCTCTGCCGCTGCGGCCAGCTGCTGCAGCTGCTCGTAGAACACGGCAAGATCAATATTACGGGGCGACGCCACAAAAATTTTGTTGTGCTGGGTACGGCGCATCTTGTCCTGCTCTTCATCCATCATAAGCTCTTCGTAGAGCTTTTCGCCGGGGCGCAGGCCCACGATCCTGATCTCCATATTCACACCCGGCTCGTAGCCGTAAAAGCGGATGAGCTGCTTTGCCAGATCCATGATCTTGACCGGTTCACCCATATCCAGCACGTAGATATTGCCGCTTTCGGCAAGGGCCCCCGCCTGCAGCACCAGCTGGGCCGCTTCCGGGATGGTCATGAAGTAGCGCTCGATGTTGGGGTCGGTCAGGGTGACCGGCCCGCCTTTTTTGATCTGGGCCTCAAACAGCGGAATGACGCTGCCGTGGCTGCCCAGAACATTGCCAAAGCGCACCGCCACACACTTCATATCCGTATTGCCCGCAAAGGTCTGGATGAGCATTTCGCAGATGCGCTTGGTGCAGCCCATCACGCTGGTGGGGTTCACGGCCTTATCAGTGGACAGCTGCACGAACCGCTCCACGCCGTGCTCGCTGGCACTTACCAGCAGATTTTTGGTGCCCAGAACATTGTTCTTGACGGCTTCCGCCGGGCTGACCTCCATCAGCGGCACATGCTTGTGCGCCGCTGCATGGAACACCACCGTGGGATGATAGGTGTCAAAAACTTCGTCCAGGCGCTTTTTATCACGGATGGAACCAATGAGCACCGTGACCGGAATATCCCGGCCGTACTTCTGCTGCAGCTCCATCAGCAGCTCGTAGGCGCAGTTCTCGTAGATATCAAAAATGAGCAGCTTGCCGGGCTTGAAGCGCATCACCTGGCGGCACAGCTCGCTGCCGATGGAGCCGCCACCGCCCGTTACCAGCACCGTTTTGCCGGTGAGGTAGCCGGAGATCTTGTCGGTATCCAGCGTCACCTCGTCACGGGAGAGGAAGTCTGCCGGGTTCAGCTCGCGGAAGGCCCCCTGCTGGGGTGCGCCAGTACCCACCAGCTGCGGGTCACTGAGCACCTGCACCGCGCAATGGGTGCTGACGCACAGGTCGATCACATGGTTCAGCCTGCTGCCTTTCAGGGTAGGAATGGCGATGATGATGCTGTGAATGCCGTAGCGCTTGCACAGCTCCGGGATTTCCTCCAGCGTGCCTTTGACCGGCACACCGTGAATGGTCTGGTTGCGCTTGGCCGGGTCGTCGTCCACCGCCACCACCGCATGGCCGTATTCCTTATTGGTTTTGCATACGTTGATGGCCCAGGCACCGGCTTCGCCTGCGCCCACGATCATCACAGGGCGGTTGGGGTCTTTGCTGGCGGTGCCGCGCAGCTTTTCGCCCAGCGGGTGGTTCAAAAACAGCCGCCATGCCAGACGGCTGCCGCCCACCAGCAGAAAAATGAGCACCGCCGCCATGCAGTTGGCGGAGTTGAACAGCACACCGTGGATGAGGGTACGGTTCACCACATACACGATGGCAGTGGGCACCGCGATC
>JBNMHZ010000037.1:0-30547 GCA_050873025.1 Faecalibacterium sp.
ATATACTTGGTCAGTCAAATAGGTCGGTGTCGATGACGGTGAGGTTCCACCTGTTCCCATTCCGAACACAGAAGTTAAGCTCACTTGTGCCGAAGATAGTTCGCTGGAAACGGCGCGTGAAAATAGGTAGTCGCCGACTTAAACAAAACGCCTCAGAAGAGATTCTGAGGCGTTTTTTTCTTTTGCCCTGAGATAAGCTCTCGGGGCCTTTTGTTTGTTATGGTCAAAATACTGGGGTGTTTTTGTACAGACAAGCAGAGGGGAGAACTCTTGACAATTTTACTACTACGTAATACAATGTAGCTAGACTACTGCGTATTACATAATAGCAGGAAAGGAGGAAAAAACCATGGAAAACAATGCACAGCTTTTAAAAGGTATTCTGGAATATTGTGTGCTAAAGCTGATCGCCAAAGAATCTACGTATGGTTATGACATTGTGATGCAGCTGAAAAAGGTCGGATTTGCAGAGATCAGCGAAAGTACATTGTATCCGCTGCTTTTGCGCTTAGAACAACAGGAAAAAGTAACTGTGGTGCGGAAACCTTCGCCTAAAGGGCCGAGCCGGAAATATTATGTGATCACAGAAAGGGGACAGCGCTCTCTTTTGGAGTTTCAGCAGGAGTGGAACCGGCTGTGCGGGCTGGTGGAGAATATTTTCAAGGAGGATGGCGTATGAACAACTATTTTACCTTGCGAAAAGCAAACCGTCTGCGTACAAAGCTGCTCAATGCGAAAAGTCAGGAACAAATCAAAGAGGTTGTCCGCTACCTTCGGCGCATCAGTTGGGACGTGTGCGGTGTAGAGCTGGTATATAGTGACCTGCTCGATATTGCCGTGCGTGCCAACGAGGAAGGGCAGGAACTTTTCAACGTGATTTCGGACGCAAAATCCTTTGTGGATGAGGTAAAGCCCGAGTTAAGACGGCTGAACTGGTTTGACTTTTTTACCATTGAAATTCCGCTTTTTCTTTTCTTTGGATATGGTATGGAAGGATTGCTGATTTATCCGTTCGTTCTTTCGGCTGTTCCGGATTATCACTTTGATATTTCGTTTGGATATCTGGTTCAATTCTGTGTATGCATGGTATCCTCGTACTATTTGTTTCGGCATATGATGGAGAAGGCTGGCTTTCCACCTTGTGCGCATCGCCTGAAATATGTTGGCTATCTTGCACTTTATATTATAGTGCTTTACGGCATCGGTTCGATTTTGCACCAGCTGCTTGGGCAGATCATATTTGTAAGGGTTCCAGTCTGGCCGATGACGATTGGCAGTCTTTTACTTGGGGCGGTGTTACTTTGGCTGCGGTACTACTGGTATGGCAAAGATAGACGATTAAAAGAACGAATCTGAAAATAAAAACAGCGCTTCAGCAAAAAAAGCGGCCCCGCCGCGTTGTGGAATACAACGTGACGGGGCCGCATAATTTATTGGGTGGAGTACCTTTTACGATACGAGCTTCTGCTTAGCCCTTGCCTGCGCAGCCGAACAGCTCGATCTTCTCCTTGCACTTGGCCTCGATAGCCTTTGCGCCGGGAGCCAGCAGCTTGCGGGGGTCGAAGCCCTTGCCCTGCTGATCCTTGTCCTCTTCGATATACTTGCGGGTGGCCTCAGCAAACACCAACTGGCACTCGGTGTTGATGTTGATCTTGGAAACGCCCAGGCTGATTGCCTTTGCGATCATCTCGTCGGGGATGCCAGTGCCGCCGTGCAGGACCAGAGGAATGTTATTGGTAGCCTTGTGGATGCGATCCAGAGCCTCGAAGTCCAGGCCCTTCCAGTTTGCCGGATACACGCCATGAATGTTGCCGATACCTGCAGCCAGGAAGTCGATGCCCAGAGCGGTGATCTTTGCGCACTCCTCAGGGTCAGCAATCTCGCCAGCGCCAACAACGCCGTCCTCGACGCCGCCGATGGAACCCACCTCAGCCTCGATGCTCAGGCCCTTGGCGTGTGCCAGAGCAACCAGCTCCTTGGTCTTTTCCACGTTCTCCTCGATGGAGTAGTGGCTGCCGTCGAACATGATGGAAGAGAAGCCAGCCTCCACGCAGGCCTTGCAGCCTTCGTAGGTGCCGTGATCCAGATGCAGGGCAACGGGAACGGTGATGCCCATGGAATCGACCATGGCGCTGACCATTGCAGCAACGGTCTTGAAGCCGGTCATGTACTTGCCAGCACCCTCGGAAACGCCCAGGATCACGGGGCTCTTCATTTCCTCGCAGGCAGTCAGAACGGACTTGGTCCACTCCAGGTTATTGATGTTGAACTGAGGCACACCATAGTGGCCGTCACGTGCTTTGATCAGCATTTCGGTTGCATTTACCAACATTATTCATTACCTCCACAAAATCATTTGGGGTCGTGCTCGTGCCATGCCCACATTGTACATGGCTTAACGAACTTACAGAGTTAGTATACCCCAAACAGCAGGCAAAATCAATCCAAACCGGTGTTTTTCCTGCAACAATGCGGAAAATCTGCTTCTGCTGAATAAGCGGTGAGACGGGGCTTGGGCAGGAAAAAAATACAAAAAACAACAAAATTCCATAAAATGTGCAACAACAGGGCCGTCGGCAGAAAGAAACCAGTTGCGCAGGTTTTCAACATAAATCCACATTCGTCAAAATGATGTTGGATAAAATGGCAAAAGCGGACAGAAACCTGTTCAAAAAATTGTCATATTTCCGACTTGTATTCTACAAATTGTACGCAGAAAATCCAAATGGGTCGAACCAGAAAGTGGAAAACCCGGTGGAAAATGTTTAATTCCACAGCCAAAACAGGCTTTAAAGCTGGACTTTTGAACGTTCTCCACAGGGTTTTCAACATGTGGAAAAATAAAGAGGCTTCTACAAAGTGTATACCGCCTTTTTGTGGAAAACTTTTTGCCGTGGGCAAAACAGAGGGATATCTGTCCTGTATGCGGGCAAAGCTGATACCGGGCGGCAAAACATTTCTGCAAAAGCAGCCGGGGCCTGGTGCTGCGGCCGGGCGCAAAAACTTTTGTGCAGCGCGGATAAAAAATGGCATTTTGCTGGCAAACAAAGTCGGCTTATGCTATACTTCAAGATGAGTAATCATAAGATGAATCATACCGGTGCGCAGCCCCAAAGGCGGCGCGCCTTTGGGAGAGTGCGTGCAGTGCTTTCCGGTGATACAACGGAAGGAGAACAACATCATGGAAGAAAAGAACCAGCCGCGCCGTCCGCGCCGCAGCCCGGAGGAAAACCAGCAGAAAAACGAGAGCCTTGTTTACGGCAAAAACCCGGTGACCGAGCTGCTCAAGAGCGGTTCCGGCGTGGACACGGTGCTCATCGCGGAAGGCATGGCCCCGGCCGTGGCCGCTTACTATACTGCACTGGCCAAGGAGGCCGGTGCCACCGTGAAACGGGTGCACCCCAACAAGCTGCGCCTGATGACCGGCACCGAGAGCCATCAGGGTGTGGCAGCCTTTGCCAGCGAGATCGAGTACGTAACGGTGGATGATCTGATGGCAGCGGCCAAGGCCAAGGGTGAAGCACCTTTTCTGGTGCTGAGCGACGGCATCGAGGACCCCCACAATCTGGGTGCGGTGATGCGCAGCGCACTGCTGTGCGGTGCCCACGGCATCGTGATCCCCAAGCGCGGCGGTGCATCGGTGACGCCTACCGTCATCAAGTCCAGCGCCGGTGCGGCAGAGCGTCTGCCGGTGGCCCGCGTGGCCAACATTGGCGAGACCATCCGCCGCCTGAAAGATCAGGGCGTGTTCGTCTACTGCGCCGATATGGACGGCGTTTCTCTGCGCAAAAACAACCTTACCGGCCCCATCGCGCTGGTGCTGGGCAGCGAGGGCAGCGGTGTTTCGCAGCTGGTGAAGAAGCTGTGCGACGGTGTGGTGCGTCTGGATATGGCAGCACCGGGCACCGGTGTGGACAGCTACAACGTCTCGGTGGCTGCGGGCATTATTCTGTACGAGATCCAGTCTCAGCGTGCAGCACAGCAGGCATAAACAGGCACAAAGGCCGGAACCTCAACGATATTTACAGGAGGGACAAGAATGCCGAAGGATAAAAATAACGACCGGGAAATGACCCCGGATGAAAAGTTCCGCTCCTTTTTCAGCACTACGGCGGTGGATATCCCGGAAGCCATGACCCGGCGTGATGAAGAGGAGCCGGAGGAAAAGCCTCAGAAGCGGTTTGGTCTGTTTGGCCGCGGCAAGGCAAAACAGCAGGCGGAAGAACCTGCAGACCTGCCGCTGGAAATGCCCACCGGCGAGGTGCTGCTGGGGGAGGGCGCCGCGCCGGAACCGGAAGCAGATCTGGAACTTGTGCTGAAGCCCACGGCAGACCCGGAACCGGCTCCCTGGGCTTTCCGGGAGGAACCGCAGCCGGAAGCCGAACCGCAGGAGCCGGAGAAGGCACCGGAGCCCGTTCCGCAGCCGGAAATGCCTGCCCCCGAGAAAGAGCCGGAGCAGCCCAAACAGAGCGCGGCACCGGCTGAAAAGCAGCCGGAGAGCCCGAAGCCGCAGAAACCAAAAAAGAAAAACCCGAAAAATGCACCGGACGTCCTTCTGCCGCAGGAAGAGCAGGAGCAGAAAAAGATGGCTCAGCTCAAGGCAATGATCAACGGCCTGAGCGGTGTGGAGCCTGCACCCCGGACGGTGAAAGCGGAACCCGAGCAGGAAGCGGCAGAGCCGCAGTCTGCACAGGAACCGGAGGGCGCGCCGCTGCCATCGGCTGTGTTTGCATCGGTCAGGGAAACTGCCGCAGCACTGCAGCCGGAAACACCGCCGGAGCCGCCGGCAAAAAAGGCCGGATTCGATTTCTTTGGCAAGGCAGAGGATGAAGAAAAGCCGCAGGCCCCCTCGGCGGATACACAGCCCGGCAAAGAAGATACCATGAGTCTGCCGCTGATCCCGCTGGACGGTGAGGAACCGCAGCCGGAACCTGCAGCGCCTGCCGCAACGCAGCCGGAGCCGAAAACCGAGGCGGAGGAGGCTGCTGCACCGGAAGAAACGGCCGAGACCGACCTGCCGGAGCCGGAAGCTGCAGCGGATAAGCTGCACCGCATGAGCGCCGAGCTGACGCTGCGGTGTGTGCTGGGCGGCATCCTGGCCGTGGTGCTGCTGCACTTCGGGCTGGTCTCCGACGGGCTTCTGCCGGCCATGGCCGCGCTGGATCCGGACGTTGCCCCGGCGGCATTCTACGGCGCAAACCTGCTGCTGCTGGCCGCAAGCCTGTGCGTGGGCTTCCCGGTGCTGCGGGACGGTCTGGCCGGCATCAAAGGCCGTCCTTCGGCGGAGACGATGCCCGCGCTGGCCGCTGTGGCCGCGCTGGTGCAGGCGGCAACGGCAATGCTGAATGCCAATGTTTACCGCGGCACCACCGGCATCTCTCTGCTCAGCGGCATGGCGGCGCTGGGGCTGTTTTTGGCACTGCTGGGCAGCCGCATCATGCTGGCAGCCGTCAAGGGCGGCTACGAGCTGGTGACCAATGGCGTGGAGCATCAGGGGGCCTACCGTGCCAAGGATAAAGACCTGCTGCGTACGCTGGCCCGGGATCTGGAACAAAAAGATCCCTGGGTGCTGCTGAGCCGCCCACTGCAGGACGCAGACGGCTTTGTGGAGCAGAGCCTGAGCGAGCGTGCCAGCGAGCGCCGCGCCCGCAAAAATTCGTACATCCTGCTGGGCGCTGCCCTGCTCAGCGGCGTGCTGTTCCTGCTGGCAGGTGCCGGTTGGAACAAAGCCACAGCTGCCATGGCCGCTGTGCTGTGCATGGGCGCACCGCTTTCTTCTACCCTGATCGCGGGCATTGCATCGCTGCGGCTGCAGCGGGCCGCTGCAGCTGTGGGCGCTGTGGTACCCGGCTGGCAGGCCATTGAGCAGCTGGGCGGCATCGATACGCTGCAGATCGACGCGGATGACCTGTTCACCGCCGACAGCGCACAGCTGGAAGATATCCGCATTTTCAAGGGCGGCCGCATCGACCGCGCCATTCTGTACGCGGCCAGCATCCTGAACGAGAGCCACGGCACCCTGAAGGGCCTGTTCCGCCAGATCGTGGAGGATCGCACCGACATTCTGTTCCCGGTCAAAGATCTGGAACTGCACCATGGGCTGGGCTTCTCCGCCTGGTGTGATAACAACCGCGTCCTCATCGGCACCCGCCGCTATCTGGAGCAGGAGGGCGTCTCCCTGCCGGATGAAGAGTATGAAGCGCAGCATTCTCAGAACGGTGCACTGCAGATTTTGTATCTGGCGGTGTCCGGCAATCTGCACGCCATGTTCGTGCTGAAATATGTGGGCGGGCGCAATGTGGCCCGCGGCCTTGCAACGCTGCAGAAGGAGAACATCCGCCTGCTGGTCACCTGCCAGGACCCCAGCCTGACAGCCCGCCACATTTCCGAGGTGTACCGCCTGCCGGAGGGCATGGTCACGGTGCTGGATCAGGAGCAGTGCAGCGCCATCAAGGCCGTGCACATGGAACCGGAGGATACCTGCTGCATGATCCACCTGAAAGGCTTTGCAAGCCTGACCGGCGGTTTGCAGGCGGCGGATCAGGCGCAGAATGCCGAGAACTCCGCCACCTCGGTGCAGATGGCATCGGTGTGGTTCTCCATCCTCATCGCGGTGCTGCTCACCAGCGCCGGAAGCATCTGGGAACTTTCCGTTGCAACGGTGCTGATGTATCAGGCCGCATGGAGTGCACTGAGCATCGCCGTGTGTGCTCTGAAACAGCATAATTAAGAACTGCTCTTAAAATAAATAGGAATAATTCTTGACTTTAATGCAAGAATATGATATACTCTGTTCAGAACCTGAGCAATGGGCAGCAGAAAGACCGCTGCCTTTGAATGATACAGCCGGGATCGGTCTATCCTGGTAAGAGCTTTGTATTTTGAAAGGAGAGCACCATGGAACTGAAGGGCACCAAGACTGAGAAAAACCTGATGGAAGCATTTGCAGGCGAAAGCCAGGCACGCAACAAGTACACTTTCTTTGCCAGCATGGCAAAAAAGGAAGGCTACGAGCAGCTGGCCGCCATCTTTGAAGAGACTGCCGGCAACGAAAAGGAGCATGCAAAGATCTGGTTCAAGCTGTTGTGCGGCGGGGCTATCCCCGATACGCTGACCTGCCTGGATATGGCAGCAGGCGGCGAGCACGACGAGTGGACCGAGATGTACCCCCGCATGGCCAGGGAAGCCAGGGAAGAGGGCTTCCCTCAGATCGCTGCCCTGTTCACCATGGTGGCACAGATCGAGAAAGAGCACGAGGAACGCTACCGTGCCCTGGCCGACAACCTGAAGAACAGCAAGGTCTTTGCCCGTGAAGAGCAGCAGGTGTGGCAGTGCCGGAACTGCGGATATACCTATATCGGCAAGTCTGCACCGCTCAAGTGCCCGGTGTGCGCACATCCCCAGAGCTATTTTGAGATCAAAAAGATCAACTACTAAGGCTTAAAACAAAAGCAGACCAGCGCCGCCGTGTCCGGGAACGGATGCGGCGGCGTTTTGTACAAAATTGAAAAGCAGATTTTAGCACTCCCCACAAAATAGGGGCCCTGTGCCCCGCAGAATGCGCAAAAAACTTGACCCGCTTTTGCACTGCGTGTAAAATAATACGAAGATAAGATGATTTGAAGTTTTTGGGAAACAGGCAGGGAGGGCAGAGCCCATGAAACAGAGCTTCAAGGTGTGGCTGGGCACGGCGTTGCTGTGTGCGGCGCTGCTTTTGGCAGGGGCACTGCCGGCTTATGCCGTGCAGGGACCTCCGGTGCCGGACAGTGGCATGACGCTGGATACGGCAGAGCTGACCCTTGACCTGACCGAGGATGACCCGGCCCCGGTAGCCTACCTGAATGTGCAGGCCCCCAATGATTATTTTTTTCTCATCTGGACGTCCAGCGCCCCGGCAGTGGCGTCGGTGGACGGCACCGGCAGGGTGACCGGCCACACGGAAGGCACCGCCGTTATTACGGCACGCAACGAGCGCGGCGAAAAGACGGCCTGTACCGTGACGGTGCAGAAAAGCACGGTCAGACGCCCGGTGCTGGATGTCAGTGAGCTTGCCCTGACCATTACAGAAAAGGAGCCGGCCCCCACCCGTCAGCTGAAACTGGAGCAAAACCAGAATGGTTTTATCTATGTGCGTCAGTGGGTCAGCAGTAACCCGGCGGTGGCGTCGGTGAGCGCCAACGGCACCGTAACGGCACAAAGTTCCGGCAAAGCGGTCATCAGTGCACTGACCACAGCCGGGCAGGTGCTGCGCTGCACCGTGACGGTCAGTTCGGAGATTGGCCGGGTACATCTAAGCAAAAATGCCATGCTGCTGCAGGCAGTGGGCACCAGCCAGAAGCTGACCGCCCAGATTGCAGGCGGAAAAAATGAAGCAATGACCTGGGTCAGCAGCAATCCGGCAGTGGCAGCAGTGAGCGCCGACGGCACGGTGACGGCGGCAGGCGACGGCGAAACGATGATCCTGGCTGTCTCCGCGGAGGGCCGCACCGATGCATGCTATGTGGCGGTAGGTGCGGCGGCGTGGCGCTACCGTTCTGAGGAAGAGCTTGCCGAAGTGCTGACCATTTCCGGCCAGCTGCCCTATTCAGACGGAAAGTAACACAAAAAACAGAGAACATGCCCCGGCATGTTCTCTGTTTTTCTTAGGGCAGGGTGCTGGGCAGAAAGATCACTGTCCCGCGTGCGGAGTACACGAGCTTTTGCACCGCACACCCATAAGCGCAGGCAAGCACCAGCAGCACCAGCGCCGCCAGTAAAAGCCCGCGCAGCAAGCGCCTGCCGCTGTGCCTGCGTCTGCCGCAGAAAGAACTGCCTTTTCTGTGCCGCATGGGCCCGCCCTCCTTTGTATTTTGCCCATCCTATGTCTGCAAGGCAAAGATTGTGCAGCGGGCGGCGGTGTGGTACAATAAAATATTGAAATACACTGTGCAGGGAGAACGATTTATGCTTACCATCACACTGCTGGGCACTGCGGCCACCATGCCGCTGCCGGACCGGGCGCTTTCGGCGGCTTTTGCGGCCTGCGGCGGCCACGGCCTGCTGTGGGACTGCGGCGAGGGCACTCAGGCAGCGGCGCACAAGGCAGGCGTCAACCTGATGCGTGCGGATGCCATCTGTCTGACCCATTACCACGGCGACCATATTTTTGGCCTGCCCGGCCTGCTGCAGACGCTGGGTGCCCAGGGCCGCACAAGGCCGCTGGCCCTGCTGGGCCCGGAGGGCCTGCCGGACATCTGGGCGGCAGTGCGCGCCCTTACCGGGCCGCTGCCTTACCCGGTGAAGCCGCAGGTGCTGCGGCCGGGCCAGCCGCTGGCGCTGGATGCCCTGAGTGGCGGCTGGCCTGCGGGCGCACAGCTTTTGCCCTTTGCCACAAAGCACCGGGTAAAAAGCATCGGCTACCGGCTGGAGCTGCCCCGGGCGGGCAGGTTCTCGCCGGAACAGGCCCGGGCGCTGGGCGTTCCGGTGCAGCAGTGGAAGCTGCTGCAGAAGGGCCAGACGGTGACCGTGGACGGGAAGGCCGTGCGGCCTGCACAGGTACTGGGTGCACCGCGCAGGGGACTGAGCGTGGTCTTTTCCGGTGACACAGCACCCTGCCCGGGGCTTGCACAGGCAGCGCAGGGAGCAGACCTGCTGCTCTGCGATGCCACCTATGCCCTGCCGGAGCAGGAAGCCCAGGCAAAGCAGTGGGGGCACAGCACCTTCGGGCAGAGCGCGGCGCTGGCGGCACAGGCCGGTGCAAAGCGGCTGTGGCTGACCCATTATTCCCCTATGATCACCGACCCGGAGGAGTATGCCGCCCAGGCGCAGAGCATCTTCCCGGCGGCGGAGTGCGGCTTTGATGGCAAAAGCATCACCCTGCAATACGAGGAGGGAAAAGCATGAAGCTGACCTTGGACAAAGGTGCGGCGGCACTGCTGGATGCGCTGCACGCGGCGGGCCATGGGGCCTACGCGGTGGGCGGCTGCGTGCGGGACAGCCTGCTGGGCCTTGCACCCCATGACTGGGACCTGTGCACCAGTGCCCTGCCCCAGCAGGTGATGGCGCTTTTTGGAGAAGAAAAATGCATTCCCACCGGTCTGCAGCACGGCACTGTGACCGTGAAACACAGCGGGCAGCTCTACGAGATCACCACCTTCCGCACCGAGGGGGCTTACACCGATGGACGCCACCCGGACGAGGTACACTTTGTGCCGGATGTGCGGGAGGATCTTGCCCGGCGGGATTTCACCATCAACGCCATGGCATACAATGAAAAAGAAGGCCTCATCGACCCCTTTGGCGGGCAGACCGACTTGCAGCGCGGCATTGTGCGGGCGGTGGGGGTACCGCACCAGCGGTTCACCGAGGACGCACTGCGCATCCTGCGGCTGTACCGGTTCGCGGCGCGGTTCGGTTTTGCCATCGACCCGGCCACGGCGCAGGCGGCGCAGGAACTGTGCGCGCACCTGGACTGCGTGTCGGCAGAGCGCATCGAGGAAGAGCTGGCAAAACTGTTGGCTGCGCCCGCCCCTGCGGCATATCTCGACGAAAAAATACTCAGAGCTGTTTTGTCGGAGCTTGCGCCGGAAGCGCTGGCGGCGGCAAAGCCGGTGGTGGATGCCTGCCCGGCAGGGGCCGAGAACCTGCCCATCCGGCTGGCGGCCCTGCTGGGCAGCCTTGGCGAGGAGGGCACCCGGAAAGCCCTCAAGCGCCTGCGCTGTTCCAATGCTTTGATTGAAGAGACGGCGGTGCTGGTGCGGGAAGCGGGGAGGAGAGGGGGTACCGGAAGTTTCTCCGAGGACCTTTTGGGGCAGGGGCCCCGACCTGTGTCCGAGGAGGGAGCTTCCGGAACACCCGACCAACTTTCCCTTACGATTTACACCCGCAAATTGCTGGGCAGATACGATCTGAAAACCGTGCAGCGGCTGGCGGCGCTGGGCACTGCAATGCAGCCGGAACGGGCGGCTGATTTTACAGCACTTTCCAAATTGGCCGCGCAGATGGACGCGGATGGCGTGTGCTGCCGCGTTTCGCAATTGGCCGTGAATGGCCGCGACCTGATGGCGGCGGGCATCCCGGCAGGGCCCGGCATCCGCAAAGCACTGGAAGCGCTGCTGGACAGTGTCGTCAGCGGGGAATGCCCCAATGAACGGGAAGCCCTGCTGGCTTGTGCGCGGGAAATTTCTGCGTCTTGACAAGCGGTTTTTCCAGAGTTACTATTATACTACTGTTTTAGTGTGTTGAACGCACCAAAGGAGAATTTATGACCACACAGACCCCTGAACCCAAGCCCCGTGCCCTCATTGCCATGAGCGGCGGCGTGGACAGCTCGGTGGCAGCATGGCTGATGCAGCAGGCGGGCTTTGAGTGTGCCGGCGTTACCATGCGGCTCACCCGCAACGAAACGCTGGGCCAGTCCGGCTTCCACACCTGCTGCTCGGAAAAGGATATCGAGGACGCCGCCGAGGTGGCCTTTGCATTGGATATCCCCTATGAAGTGGTGGATTTCACCGCCGATTTCCGGGAGCAGATCATTGAAAAGTTCGTCCGCGTGTATGAGGCGGGCGGCACGCCCAACCCCTGCATCGACTGCAATAAATATATGAAGTTCCGCCACCTGCTGGACTGGGCCGAGGCCCACGGCATGGAGTATGTGGTCACCGGCCACTACGCCCGGGTGGAGCAGGACGAGGCCACCGGCCGCTTTTTGCTCAAAAAGGGGCTGGACGAGGGCAAGGACCAGAGCTATGTGCTCTACAACCTCACCCAGGAGCAGCTGGCCCACATCCGCCTGCCGCTGGGCGGCCTGCATAAGACCGAGGTGCGCGAGATCGCCGAGCAGCACAAGTTCGTCAACGCCCGCAAGCACGACAGCCAGGACATCTGCTTTGTGCCGGACGGCGACTATGCCCGCTTTATGGAAGATTTTACCGGCAAGCATTACCCGGCGGGCGATTTTCTGGACGAAAGCGGCAGGGTGGTGGGCACCCACAGCGGTGCGGTGCGCTACACACTGGGCCAGCGCAAAGGCCTTGGGCTGGCGCTGGGCGCGCCGGTGTACGTCTGCGGCAAGGATATGCAGCAAAACACCGTCACCGTCGGCCCGGAAGAGAACCTCTTTGACCGCATCGTGTATGCGGATGAGGTGAACTGGATCGCCATTCCGGAACTGACCGAACCGCTGCGGGTCACCGCCCGCACCCGGTATCATCAGGCCGAGCAGGCCGCAACGGTTTACCCGGCAGAGTTCGGCTTCCGGCTGGAGTTCGACCAGCCCCAGCGTGCCCCCACGCCCGGCCAGGCTGTGGTGCTGTATCAGGGCGACACCGTGCTGGGCGGCGGCACCATTACGAGAGTGGAAAAGGAATGAAGCGCCCTCATCTGCTTCGCGTTGCTCAGCACTTTCCTCCAACTGAGGGAGGGCTTTCAATGCGAGAGGATGACCGGCGAGCAAAAGGAGAGCAAAATGCAAAATCAGTATTCCCGCACGCAGCTGCTGCTGGGTGCGGAAGCCATGGAAAAACTGCACAATTCCCGCGTGGCGGTGTTCGGCATCGGCGGCGTGGGCGGCTACACTGTGGAAGCGCTGGCACGCAGCGGTGTGGGTGCGCTGGACCTTATCGACGACGACAAGATCTGCCTGACCAACCTCAACCGCCAGATCATTGCCACCCGCAAGACGGTGGGCAAGTTCAAGGTGGATGTGGCCGAAGAGCGCATCCACGAGATCGACCCGGATATCAAGGTGACCACCTACAAGACCTTTTTTACCCCGGAAACGCAGGACAGCTTTGATTTCACCCAGTTCGATTACGTGGTGGACGCCATCGATACGGTCACCGGCAAGCTGGCCCTCGTGATGAAATGCAAGGAAGCCGGCGTGCCCATCATCTGCGCCATGGGCGCGGGCAACAAGATGGATCCCACCCGCTTTGAGGTGACCGACATCTACAAGACCTCGGTCTGCCCGCTGGCCAAGGTGATGCGCACCGAGTGCCGCAAGCGCAAGATCAAGCACCTGAAGGTGGTCTACTCCAAGGAGCCTGCCATGACCCCCATTGAGGATGACTCCATCAGCTGCAAGTACCACTGTATCTGCCCGCCGGGCACCCAGCGCAAGTGCACCCTGCGCCGCTCGGTGCCGGGCTCCAACGCCTTTGTGCCCTCGGTGGTGGGGCTCATCATCGGCGGCGAGGTGGTAAAGGACCTCGTGGGCTTTGTGCCGATGAAGGGGTAACGATTTAAAATAGCTCCGCGTGCACTGCGCTATTTTTAGCGGAAAAATATTTTTATAGAGAGCAAACTCCGGCAGACTGTGGTCTGCCGGAGTTTGCATTTTCACGGGAAGGGGTCGGAACGGTTCACTGCAGAACACCTGAAAAATAAATTTGCAACTAATTTGCATTTTGGTATTGCATTTGGAGAGCATATCGTGTATAATCATCCCTGTTCGAAAATGCAAATTGATTGCAATTTACTAAAATGAAGCGACAAACAGTCGTTTTTGGAGCGTATATGGAACTGTTTCTGGATGTTCTGGGCGAAACTCTGGTGGATACCGCCAAGATGCTGCCCTTTCTGTTTCTGGCCTATCTGCTGATCGAATACATTGAGACCCGCCACGGCGAGCGCATTGAAGCACTGCTGGCCGGCGGCGGACGTTGGGGCGCTGTGCCGGGTGCGGTGCTGGGCTGTGTGCCGCAGTGCGGCTTCTCGGCCATCGCGTCCAATTTCTATTCCTCCCGCGTCATTACGCTGGGCACCCTGATGGCGGTGTATCTTGCCACCAGCGACGAAGCTATCCCGCTGCTGGTGTCCATGCCGGCCTATTGGGACAAGCTGGCCGTGCTGATGGTCATCAAGGTGGTGTACGCCATCGCGGTGGGCTTTGTACTGGACTTTGTCCTGCGGGGCGTGCTGCCCAAATCGCTGCGCGGCGGCTACACCGGCCATGCCGACGAGGTGGACTGCCACGAGGAGCACAGCGACGAAGAGGGCAAGCCCGCACCCATCTGGAAAGCGGCCCTGCGCCATACGCTGGAAATTTTTGTGTTCATCTTTGCGTTCAGTCTGGTGTTCGGCCTGATCGTGGAAGGCGTGGGCGAGGATGTATTTGCCGACCTTCTGGGCCGGATGGGTTTCTTCCAGCCGGTGGTGGCCGCGCTGGTGGGCCTGATCCCCAACTGTGCTGCCAGCGTGCTGCTGACCCAGCTGTATGTGGAAGGTGCCCTGCGCTTTTCCAGTCTGGTGGCGGGCCTGTGCACCGGCGCAGGCGTGGGTCTGGCGGTGCTGTGGCGCACCAACCCTTCGTGGAAGCAGAACCTGTTCATCACCGGCCTGACCTGGGGCGCAGGGGCATTTCTGGGCGTGGCGATGCAGGTGATCGTGGCAGTGTTTGCGTAACGATTTGAATAGCCGCTGCGTTCGCTTTGGCTATATTCAGAGAAAATAATATTTTATGATTTGCAACTCCGGAACGACTGCGGTCGTTCCGGAGTTGCTTTTTCACGAGAGAGGGCCGCAAAGAAGAGTGGCATCGTGAAACAAAATAAGGTTATTGCATGGAATTTTGTGCGATAGCCTTATTTTTATGCCCAAATGCACCCCAATTTTAAAAAAGTATGGTATACTGGTACAAAATCAGTTCCATAGGAGAAGATAATGCAATACAAGATTCTGGCAAGCGATTACGACAACACGCTGGTGCCCTTTGGTGAGGGCAGGCCGCGGCAGAAGGTGGTCAAGGCTGTCAAAAAGCTGCAGGCCGCAGGCGGCAAGTTCGTGCTCAGCACCGGCCGTGCCTACCCGTGCGTGAACCTCAAAGGCCAGCTGGGCGGCATCCGGTTCGATTATGCCATTACCTGCAACGGTGCCTGTGTGGTGGACCGTGAGGGCCGCATCGTGGCTGAGCACCCCCTTAACGCCGAGGAAATGTACGCGCTGGTGGATTTCTGCGAGGATTACAATTACCCGCTGCAGTTCGATTTCAAAGACGCCTGCTACGCCTACTGTGAGTACGAATACCTGCACAAGGGTTACCAGCAGATGAACAGCACCGGTCTGGATTGTGTGGACGGTGAGGATCAGGACCGCCACCTTATCGATATGCCCCACGCCGCCTTTGCAGCCATGCCGCCGGAGCGCGTGGCGGACTTCAACGCAAAATACGGCCATCTTGGCCTGCACTGGATGATGGTGGGTGCACAGAATGCCGACGGCCTGTGCTACTACGACATCGTGCGCGGCGGTATCGATAAGGGCGTGGGTCTTGCCGATCTGTGTGCGCAGATGGGCCTGACACTGGCCGATGCCGCAGCAGCGGGTGACTCCGCCAACGATGTGGGGATGCTGAAAGCGGCGGGCCTTGGCTGCTGCATGGCCAACGGCACGCCGGACGCAAAAGAAGCGGCAGACCGCATCATCGGTGATGTGCGGGAGGACGGCCTTGCCGACCTGATCGAGGAGCTATGGTTCGATGGCCCCAAAGCGGTGCCCTCGGGCAAAGACCTCGGCTCGCCCTGGGATAAAATTGAAAGCGCAGGCGGCGAGAAATGAGCTTTGAGCCGGTGTATAACGAGCACAGCCGGGCGCTGATCCTGGGCACCTGGCCCAGCCCCAAAAGCAGGGAAATGGCCTTTTACTACGGCCATCCGCAAAACCGCTTCTGGCCCATGCTGGCAGCACTGACCGGCGAGCCGGTGCCCGCCCGGGAGGATATCGACGCCAAAAAGCAGATCATCCTGCGCCATGGGCTGGCGCTGTGGGATACGCTGGAAAGCTGCACCATTACCGGCGCGTCGGATGCCTCCATCAAGGATGTGGTGCCCAACGACATTGCCGCACTGCTGGCAAAGGCCCCCATCGAGGCCGTGTTCTGCAACGGTGCCACGGCATACCGCATCTACACAAAGTATCTGCAGCCGGTGTCCGGCATCGAAGCGGTAAAACTACCCAGCACCAGTCCTGCCAATGCGGCCTGCTGCCCGGAAAAACTGCAGGCCATCTGGGGCACCGCGCTGGGGCCGTGGATTTCCAAATGATTGCAAGGTTGTAAATTATCCGTGAAACCCTTGCGTTTTTCGCAGGGGGCGGTATTATGGATATCATAAGGGCATTGCCCTTGAAAAGGAGAAGAAACCATGAGCAAGATCATCCGCACCCAAAAGCCCAGTGTACTGCCGTTTTATGCCATGGCGCTGGTCTTTTTGATCCTGTGCGCGGTGCTGCCGGTGTATAAGCTGTGGGCGCTGCTTGTGGCGCTGGGCGGTGCTCTGGTCGCCTTTGGCGCGGCCAAAAAGGTCTGCCCGCCCCGGGTGGTGGAGCACGAAGTGCCCTTCCACACCGGCGTGGAGGATGTGGACCAGATGCTGGCCGATATCCAGAAGCAGTTGGACACCCTGCACGCACTGAACGAGGCCCTGCCGGAGCCGCAGCTTTCTGCCGCCATGACCCGCATGGAAAAGGCGGGCCGCTCCATTGTGGAAGCGGTGGAAGCAAACCCGAAAAAGGCAAAGCAGGTGCGCCGGTTCGCAAACTATTACCTGCCCGATGCGGTGAATGTGCTGCAGCAGTACGCAAAGCTGGCAAAGCAGGGGGTGCGCGGCGAGAACGCCGCCGCCATCCGCGCCGAGGTGGAGCACAATGCAGCGTCCATTGCCACAGCGTTTGAAAACCAGCTGGATGCCCTGTACGCCGCCGAGAGCATGGATCTTTCTGCAGACATCACCGTACTGCAGAATATGCTCAAAGGGCAGGGCCTGAGCTAAGTAAAAAGGTAACTGGTATTTGGAAAGGAAGGAATCTCTTATGGCTGACAACAATTTCAACTTTGATCTCGACGCCCCCGCAGTGCCCACTCTGACGCTGGACCCGACCCCGGCGGCAGAGGAAAAGGCCGCACCCGTCCAGCAGGAGGCTGCCGCACCGGAACAGCCGCAGGTGAACCTGAGCCCGGAAGAGCAGGCCACGGTGGATCAGTTCGCCCAGAAGATCGACATCACCAACAGCCAGCAGGTGCTGCAGTACGGCTCTGCCTGCCAGAAGAAGATCGGCGATTTCTCCGAAGCAGCCCTCTCAAAGGTGGCCACCAAGGACCTGGGCGAGGTGGGCGACATGATCACCAGCCTGATCGGCGAGCTGAAGAGCTTTGATGCGGGTGAGGAACAGCAGAAGGGCATCATGGGCTTCTTCAAGAAAAAGTCGAACCAGCTGGATGCCCTCAAGACCAAGTACGACAAGGCCGAGACCAATGTGGAAAAAATTCAGTCCATGCTGGAAGGCCATCAGGTGCAGCTGCTCAAGGACATCGCCATGCTGGATAAGATGTACGAGCTGAACATGGCCTACTTCAAGGAGCTGAGCATGTACATCCTGGCCGGCAAAAAGAAGCTGGCGGATGTGCGTGCAAACGAACTGCAGCAGGCCATGGACAAGGCCAAGGCTTCCGGCCTGCCGGAGGACGCTCAGGCTGCCCGCGACCTGGCCGACCAGTGCGAACGCTTTGAAAAGAAGCTCTACGATCTGGAGCTCACCCGCAACATCAGCCTGCAGATGGGCCCGCAGATCCGACTGCTGCAGAACAACGATACCATGATGGCAGAGAAGATCCAGTCCACCATCGTCAACACCATCCCGCTGTGGAAGAACCAGATGGTGCTGGCCCTGGGTCTGGCCCACAGCCAGCAGGCCATGCAGGCCGAGCGTGCCGTCACCGACATGACCAACGACCTGCTCAAGAAGAACGCCGAGGCCCTCAAGATGGGCACCATCGAGACCGCCAAGGAGAGCCAGCGCGGTGTGGTGGACATCGAGACCCTGCAGCAGACCAACAAGAGCCTGATCGAGACGCTGGACGAACTGAACAAGATCCAGAACGAGGGCCGCGCAAAGCGCACCGCTGCCGAGCAGGAGCTGACCCGCATCGAGGACGAACTGAAGGCAAAAATGATGGAGATCCGGAGCTGAAATGGCAAACGCAGATTTTAACCCCAAACAGAATCAGGCAGGCCCCGGCGGCTTTGACGCGGGCAGCTACCGCGAAAAAAAGCAGCCGGAGCAGGCAGTGCGCCTGACTCCGCTGCAGCAGAAGCTGGCAGGGCTGGAAGCAAAGCTGCCCGGTGCTTTGGGTACCCGTGCAGCTGCGCTGGCCCTGAGCGTGGTGGTGATGCTGGCAGCCTTTGTTGGCTTTGGCAGCGCCAAGCTGCGCGGTAAGTACAACGAAGCCTGCAAATGGTACACCGTGGGCGTGGCCGCCGACAACGGCTACAACCTCAACGAAGAGCTGACCACCCGCATGAACACGGCGGCAAACATCATCACCACCGCCAGCAACACGCTGGGGGACGACAGCGCCGAGGTGCTGGCCGCACAGGATGCGCTGACCGACTTTACCGCCTGCCTGGAAGCAGTGCAGAACGGCGGCAAAAGCCAGAATCTCACCGCACTGCCCTACTATCAGGGCAGCACGATGCACGCACTGTATCAGGCCAACGAAGCTCTTGGCGCTGCCATCGACCAGCTCTATGCCAAGCTGCAGGAGCAGGCCGCAGACCCCATGAAGATGGGTGCAGTGCAGGGCCAGTACGGCCAGTTCAACAGTGCCTCTACGATTATTGGCACCCTGAAATACAACGACGCCGTCTACGATTACCAGAAAGAGACCGGCGGCTTCCCGGCCAGCGTGCTGGGCAGCATGGCCGGGATAAAGGAGGTTGAACCCTTCGCATGAAAAACTTTGCAAAACGAGTAAGCGCTCTGGTGCTGGCCCTTGTGGTAAGCGTGGCAGCTTTGTGCCCGGCGGCATTTGCGGCCGCCAGCTTGCCGGCCCTGCCCAAAGACCAGTGTGTGGTAGATGATGCCAACATCCTGAGCGACAGCACCACCCAGACCATCATCGACCTGAATAACCAATTGCAGGCCAGCTGCGACGGCGCACAGATCGGCGTGCTGACCGTGGATTATACCGGCAACTATTCCACCGAGGATTATGCCGCGCAGGCGTTCAACGCCTGGGGCATCGGCTCGGCATCCCGGAACAACGGCGTGCTGATCCTGCTGGTGATGGAATCGCCCATCTATGAGGACGGCGATTATTATGTGACCTACGGTGACGGTTTCCGCAATACCACGCTGGAAAGCCAGGCCAGCGCCATTGCCCAGACCATGGAAAACGACTTTGCCGCCTACGATTACGATGGCGCTGTTACCACCTGTGCCAACAATGTGGCCAGCACCATTGCAGACATCTATGGCGTCAGCCTTTCCGGTAATAGCGGCAGCTATGACAATGGCAATTATGGCGAACCGGACAACAGCCCCACTACCTTTGAGGATGTGGTGCTGGGCATCGTCATTACCTTTATGGCATTCATGGTCATCCTGATCATCGTGCTGATCCTGTTTCGCTGGTTCATTTCGCCCATTGGCCACGCATTTGGCTGGCACTGGGGCCCCTTTGCATGGGGTTATATGGCAGGCTCGTCCCGTCGGCGCTATCGTCCCGGCCCGCCGCCTCCGGGCCCGGGATATGGCCCCGGCTACGGCCCTGGCCCGTACAATGACAGGCCCCGCCCGCCCCGCAGCAACAACCGGCGTCCGCCCCGTCCCCCTACGGGCGGCGGCTTTGGCGGCGGCAGCTCCTTTGGCGGCTCCCGCGGGGGCGGTTCGTTTGGAGGAGGTTCCTTCGGCGGCGGAAGCTTTGGCGGAGGCGGCTCGTTCGGCGGAATGGGCGGCGGCGGTAGCCATGGCGGCGGCGGTGGCCGCGGCCGTTAAAAAGCAGTAAAACACAGAGAACTGCTGTGGGCGGTGTGCCTGCGGCAGTTCTCTTTTTGTGTTTCAGGGGTGAAGGAAATTCATTTGACAAAACAACTTTACTAATCTATACTGAAAACCATGCAATTACAGTAAAAATGTGTCATATAGAGGGAGAAAACCACCATGCTGACTCTGGATAAGATCTACCACGCCGCCTTTGTGCTCAAGGACGTTGCCCGCAAGACCGACCTCATCGAGGCACCCAAACTTTCCAAGGACTGCCAGCTGTACCTGAAAACCGAGAACCTGCAGGCCACCGGCAGCTTCAAGGTGCGCGGCGCTTACTACAAGATCAGCCAGCTTTCTGAGGAGGAGAGCGCAAAGGGCGTCATTGCCTGCTCTGCCGGCAACCATGCACAGGGCGTGGCACTGGCCGCTACCCGCCGCGGCATCAAGAGCATCGTCTGTATGCCGGACGGTGCCCCCATCATGAAGGTGGAAAATACCAAAAATCTGGGTGCAGAGGTCTGCCTTGTGCCCGGCACCTACGACGACGCCCACGACAAGGCCGTGGAGCTGCAGGAAGAGACCGGCATGACCTTCATCCACCCTTACGACGATGAACTGGTCATCGCGGGCCAGGGCACCATCGGTCTGGAAATTCTGGATCAGCTGCCGGATGTGGATGCCGTGATCGTGCCGGTGGGCGGCGGCGGCCTGATTTCCGGCGTGGCCTTTGCCATCAAGAGCCTGCGCCCGGAGGTGAAGGTGTACGGCGTGCAGGCCGAGGGTGCGCCCAGCATGTACCGCAGCCTGCATGAGCACAAGTACCAGACCCTGAAAGCGGTTTCCACCTTTGCGGACGGCATTCAGGTCAAGACTCCCGGCGAGCTGACCTACCAGATCTGCGAGCAGTACGTGGACGACATCGTCACCGTGAGCGAGGACGAGACCGCAGCCGCCATCCTTTCGCTGATGGAAAACCAGAAGCTGGTGGCTGAAGGTGCCGGTGCGGTGCCGGTGGCGGCGGCGCTGTTCCACAAGCTGCCCATCGAGGGCAAAAAGGTGGTGTGCGTGGTCTCCGGCGGCAACATCGATGTGAACATCCTGAACCGCGTCATCACCCGCGGTCTGGTGATGAGCGGCCGCAAGGCCAACATGACCATTGCACTGGAGGACAAGCCCGGCCAGCTGAAGAAGGTGGCCGAGATCGTCTCCCGCTGCGGCAGCAACGTGGTGTCGGTGCAGCACGACGGTTCCGACCCCAACATGCCCATTTCCAGCTGCTTCCTCAAGCTCACCCTTGAGACCCGCGACGCCGCGCAGATCGAGCAGATCCGCGCTGAGCTTGCAAAAGAGGGTTTCCAGCTGGTAAGCGAAAGGGTATAATAAGAAAAACAGGACGATTTGAAAGGGCCGCCGCTTCGCTCTGGCCATAAATAGCGGAAACGAATCTTTTTATTTCGCGTTTGTCGTGCCCTGCGGAACTTGTCGGGGCAAAGCCCCTCCATCTGCTGACGCAGACCGCTCGCCGCTTAAAAGCCCCACTGGGGCTTTCATTGCTACACAAACGCGGGCCGCTCCAAACGCATTTTCACCAAAGGGGCCGACACATAAAACGGTATTTTCAATTGCTGCGCGGATGTTTCCGTAGGAAACAAGCGACAGCAGATGCTGTTTTGGGTACGGCCTATCTCGTGAAAAACGATTCGGAAAAGCCTGCAGGCTTTTCTGAATCGCAAATTAAAAAATAAAATTTCCGCTGAATATAGCCAAAGCGAACGCGGCGGCTATTCTAAATCGTGATCTTACAACAAAGGAGAATTGCTATGAAAGTCGTTTCCACTTCCAATGCCCCCGCAGCCATCGGCCCTTACAGCCAGGCCATTGATCTGGGCAATATGGTTTTTGTTTCTGGCCAGATCCCGGTAGACCCCGCCACCGGCAAGATGGCAGATACCGTAGAAGAGCAGGCCGCACAGAGCCTTGCAAACCTCAAGGCCATTCTGGCTGCGGCCGGCCTTTCCATGGCAAATGTGGTCAAGACCGTCATCTTCCTGGCCGACATCAACGATTTTGCCGCCGTAAATGCCGTGTATGCCAAGGCTTTCACTGAGCCGTTCCCTGCCCGCAGCTGCGTGCAGGTGGCAGCTATCCCCAAGGGGGCCAAGCTGGAGATCGAGTGCATCGCGGTGCGGGAGTGACCCTCTCACCGCCGTCGTCCGCCCGGTGGGCGGCGCAACAGCGGAGCTCCCCCGAAGGGGGAGCTTTTTATCAATGTATCCGCAAACATAAAAGAGGCTGTGCCATTGGCACAGCCTCTTTTATGTATATGGGGGAAGAAGAAAGCAGTATTTTTACGGGCGCAGCCCCATGCCGCCCTCCAGCGTCAGGGTCTCACCGGACAGATACTTGAAGTCCGGCATGGCCAGCTGCACGCACACCCGGCCGATCTCGGTCTCGGGGTTTCCGTAATGGCCTATGGGCGGCATCTTGACGTTGGCCTTGAAGGCGTCCGGATATGCCTGCTGGAACTGTTCCAGCTTGGCGGTCCATGCCAGCGGGCAGATCACATTGACATTGATGCCATCCTTGCCCCACTCGGTGGCGGCCACGCGGGACAGGCCGCGGATGCCCTCCTTGGCGGCGGCGTAGGCGCACTGGCCAAAGTTGCCGAACAGGCCCGCGCCGGAAGCAAAGTTGATGACGCTGCCCTTGGACTCGGCCAGGTAGGGGTAGCAGGCCTTCATATAGTAAAAGGCTGCGTACAGGCCGGAGTAAACGGCCAGATCAAACTGCTCGGTGGTGTGTTCGGCCAGCGGCACGCCGGAAGCGGACGCCTGTGCGTTGTTCACCAGCACCTGAATGCCGCCAAAGGTGTCCACAGCCTGCTTGACGACCTTCTGCACGGTGACTTCGTTGTCGCCGCCTGCGCACACATCGGCCTGTACCGGCAGAACGTGGACGCCGTATTTGGCTTCCAGCTCGGCTTTGGCCTCTTCCAGCTTTTTGACGTTGCGGCCGGTGATGACCAGATTTGCGCCCTCTTTGGCAAAGGCAGTGGCAATGCCGTAGCCGATGGAGCCGCAGCTGCCATCACTGAGCACGGCGCGGCCTGCGCCGGTGATGATAGCGGTCTTACCCATTAAAAAGCCCATAGTTACCCTCCACAAGAATACCAAATTGATATATCAATTGGCTGATTTTGGCCATATTATAGCTCAGGTTTCTGCAGAATGCAAGGCTTTTTGCTGATAAATAAAAAATAGACAAAGAATGCCGCAAAAGTGAAAAAATTCACGATTTCTCGGTATTTTGTGAAAGATTTGACAGGAACTTTATTGTTAAAATAACGACAAACTAATTTGTGCATCAACAAGGCGGTGTGCCGGCAGCTTTCTCCTCGGACACGAAAATAAGGAACACGGGTTGCGGCACCCTGCATCTGCGTCATGCCTTGGGCGGCATTCGCATTTTGCAGGCCGCGGCCCCAACAGCTCCTTCCTGTTTCCGCCACTGGCGGCGGTCGTTGCTGTTGCAGAGAAACTTCCGGCCCTCTGGCCCGGATAGGCTGGATGATGCCGCTTTCCGTTACGATCCCATCCCGTGAAAAAGCAAACAAGCCAGACCCGCAGGTCTGGCTTGTTTGTAATATAAAATAATAATTCCGCTCAATATGCTCATAGCGCAAGCGGAGAGCATTAAAATCGTTACTTCTGCACGCCCGCTTCGCACTGCTCAATGAACTGCTTTGCCACGCGGGGGCTGCGTCCGCCGGCACGGATGGCAAAGGCTTCGGCTTTTACCAGCAGCTGATCCATCGGCATATCGATGTGGTGCTGCTTTGCCAGCTCGGCCAGGATCGTCTCGAACCGGGCTTTCTCCGGCCGCTGGAAGGTCACTGTCAGGCCGAACCGGGCCGAAAGGCTCATCAGCTCCTGCCGGGTGTCGGCTTCGTGGATGTCGTCGCCGGTACGGTCGGTGAGCGTTTCCTTAATAAGGTGGCGGCGGTTGGAGGTGGCGTACACCGCAATGTTCTTGGCCCGGCCGCCCACGCTGCCTTCCAGAATGGCCTTCAGGGCGGCAAAGTTGTCGTCGTTGGCGGTAAAACTCAGATCGTCGATGAACAGGATGAACTTGAGCGGGTTCGCCGCCAGCTTGTCCATCAGGTCGGGGATCTGGTAGAGCTGGTTCTTCTTCACTTCCACCAGCCGCAGGCCCTCGGGCGCAAACTCGTTGGCAATGGCCTTCACCGCGCTGGATTTGCCGGTGCCTGCGTCGCCATACAGCAGCACATTGTTGGCGGGCATCCCGGCCAGCAGGGCTTTGGTGTTGGCGATCACCTTTTCCCGCTCCTTCTCGTAGCCGGGCAGCTCGGAAAGGCGCTGGGGGTCCGGGTATTTCACCGGAACCAGATGGCCGTTTTCCACCGTGAACACATGGTGCTTGGCAAACATGCCATAGCCCTTCTTGCCCACCTCGCTCATGCGCTGGGCGTAGGCGGCGGGCAGGTTGATGACAGAAGTCTCCCACCGGGGCAGGAAGGCATACTCCGGGCTGCTGGCGGTCAGCTGGACAGAAGCCAGCAGTTCATCCAGCGTCAGGCTGCACAGCTGCTGCAGAAAGGCCAGCTCGCTGTCCAGCGCCTGCTGCAATGCGGGGGCCAGCGTGCCTGCAGCGGCATTGCGCACGCAGACAGTCTCGGCTTCCAGCACGGCGGCGCTGAGGTAGCTGCTCCAGTTGGTGGTGTGCTCAAAGAGCGCTGCTTCAAACTGGGCCACGGCATCGCACACCGGGCCAAAGCGGGGGGTACCGGCTTCCATGCGGTCGGTCAGGTCCACAAGCCTTGCGATCACCGGGTCTTCCAGCAGGCTGCGGAAAACAACAAGCCCGTGCAGGCGGGCGTTCCATTCTCTCAGTTTCATATTCCTGTCCTCTGATTTGAACTAATAATAAACGCGCAGGCGCGCATATCAGAAGTATACAGCGCATTCTGCCATGGCGCAAGAGGTGTTCAATTAACTTCATGTTTGAGGCGGTTCAGGTTACAAATCATCGATTGACAAAAGCCCGATTTATAGTATAATTTACATCAACAAATGCGCGGATGGGAAAAAGTACCATCCAAAGCCCACTGTTCAGAGAACTGCCGTTTGGTGCAAGGCAGAGAGTGCTTTGGAGGGGAAGTCGTCCCGGAGCAGCCTGTTGAACGGATGCCAAGAACATCCCTGTAAGCAGCGCCGGTTGCAGCCGTTACAGTGCGGGACTTTGCTGGAAGTCCGTGAGTGGGCGTGCAGGGCACGTCAACGAGAGTGGTACCGCAGAGAGCTTGATGATCACAAGGTCTTTGTCTCTTGGTTAGCAGGGGACAAGGGCTTTTTTTATACCCGGCCCCCTGTGGGAAAGTGTGTCAGGATAGAAGGAACAGGAAAAACAGGAGTAACGCACCATGCAGTTGAATGGTTCTCAGATTTTTGTAGAGGTGCTCTGCGAGCAGGGCGTGGATACCCTTTTTGGTTATCCCGGCGGTGCAGTGCTGAACCTTTACGACGAACTGTATAAGAATTCCAGCCGCATCACCCATGTGCTCACCGCCCACGAGCAGGGCGCAGCCCATGCGGCAGACGGTTATGCCCGTGCCACCGGCCGCACCGGCGTGGTGCTGGCCACCAGCGGCCCGGGTGCCACCAATCTGGTCACCGGCATTGCCACCGCCTACATGGACTCGGTGCCCATGGTGGCCTTTACCGGCAACGTGACCACCGCCGGCCTTGGCAAGGACAGCTTCCAGGAAGCCTACATTGAGGGCATCACGATGCCCATCACCAAGCATAATTTCACGGTGCGCCGTGTAGAAGAGCTGGCCGACACCATGCGCGCCGCTTTCCGCATTGCGCAGAGCGGCCGTAAGGGCCCGGTTCTGGTGGATATCCCCAAGGATGTGACCGCCGCTGTGTGTGAGTTCACCCCCAAAAAGCCGGAACCCATCCGCACCGTCACCACCTTTGACGCCCAGCAGGTCAAATGGGCGGCAGACATCATCAACGCAGCCCAGCGCCCGCTGGTGTACTTTGGCGGCGGCGTGCGCAGCGCAGCTTCCTGCCAGCCTCTGCGTGATCTGCTGAAGAAGGCCGAGATCCCCGCCACCTATACCCTGATGGCCGCAGGCGTTGTGCCCTACGGCGACCCGATGAACATCGGCATGGTGGGTATGCACGGCTGCTACACCTCCAACCGGGCTGTGGCCGACTGCGATGTACTCATCGCGGTGGGTACCCGCTTCTCGGACCGTGTGGCGCTGAACCCCAAGACCTTTGCCAAGAACGCTACGATCATCCAGATCGACATCGACGCCAGCGAGCTGGGCAAGAATGTGGAAGTCGATCTTTCCATCGTGGGTGATGCTGCCTATGTGCTGAACGCCATGCTGCCCCAGATCGAGGAAAAGAAGCATCCCGAGTGGATGAAGATGATCCGCGAGTGGCAGGCACAGGATTACCACCCGGTGTCCGACCCCACCCGCCTGATGCCCCATCAGGTGATTGGCGAGGTGTGCAACCAGTGCGGCCCGGAGGCCGTGTACGTCACCGACGTGGGCCAGCACCAGATGTGGGCGGCGCAGTACCTGCGCCACGCCAAGAGCCGCGGCTTCATCACCAGCGGCGGCCTGGGCACCATGGGCTTTGGCTACGGTGCCGCCATCGGCGCACAGATGGCCCTTGGCCGTGACCAGCGCGTGGTCATGTTCACCGGCGACGGTTCCTTCCACATGAACCTGAACGAAGCCTGCACTGCCGTGAGCTACGAGCTGCCCATCATCACCGTGATCTTCAACAACTCGGTGCTGGGCATGGTGCGCCAGTGGCAGACCATTTTCTATGAAAAGCGCTACAGCCAGACCGACCCCCACCGCAAGACCGACTTTGTCAAGCTGGCGGACGGTTTTGGCCTGAAGGGGTACCGCTGCACCAACCTGCCGGAGTTCCAGGCCGCATTTGCGGACGCCCTCAAGCAGAAGGGCCCCACCTGGATCGAGTGCATCATCGATAAGGACGAAAAGGTGCTGCCCATGATCCCCGGCGGCGGCGACATCAACGACATCATCATGGAATAAGGAGGACACAGTACAATGGAATCCAACAAGCGCAGGGTCATCAGCCTGCTGGTGGACAACCAGAGCGGTGTTCTGGCTCGTGTGTCCAACCTGTTCTGCCGCCGCGGCTTCAACATCGACAGCCTGACGGTTTCGGCCACCAACGACCCGGCCGTCAGCCGTATCACCGTTACCATCACCAGCGACGAAAAGGCCCTCAAGCAGCTGGTTTTGCAGACCGAGCGGTTGGAAGTGACCCGTCAGGTGTTCGTGCTGGACGGCGAAAAATCGCTGGAGCGGGAGCTGCTGCTGCTCAAAGTGGCATCCGATGTGCACAACCGCAGCGAGCTGAGGGAGATCGCCAGCATCTACAAGGCAAAGATCATCGACCTTTCGCCGGACAGCATGGTGTTTGAGCTGATCGGCAAGCCGGACAAGATCGACGCCTTTTTAAAGATGTTCACAGACTATAAAATTCTGGAACAGTGCCGCACCGGCGTCACCGCACTGGAGCGCGGCGGGATGCACCAGCATATGCAGAAGCCGCCGCAGGAGGTGCGCGAAGCACAGCTGCCTCTGCCGGGTACCCACTGCCCGGAGAGAACCTGAGATTTTCCGCTCCCCAGTGAGCGAAAAAATAAAAGAACGTTTATAATTAGCCACAACAAGAAAAATTAAAAGGAGAACAACTACCATGGCTATCAAGAAATACTACGATTCCGACTGCAACCTCGGCGTGCTGGACGGCAAGACCGTCGCCATCATCGGCTTCGGCAGCCAGGGCCACGCACATTCCGAGAACCTGGCCGAGAGCGGCGTCAATGTCGTCGTGGGTCTGCGCAAGGGTTCCGCTCACTGGGAGAAGGCTTCCGAGTTCGCAGCGACCCACGAGAACTTCAAGGTCATGGAAGTGGAAGAAGCTGCCAAGGCCGGTGACGTTGTCATGATGCTGGTCCCCGACGAGCTGTGCGCTGATATCTACAACAAGCAGGTGGCTCCCTACATGACCGAGGGCAAGGCTCTGGCCTTTGCACACGGCTTCAACATCCACTTCAAGACCATCACCGCACCCAAGAATGTGGACGTCATCATGATCGCTCCCAAGGGCCCCGGCCACATCGTCCGCCGCCTGTACACTGAGGGCGAGGGCTGCCCCTCTCTGATCTGCGTGGAGCAGGACTACACCGGCAAGGCTAAGGACATTGCTCTGGCATACGCTTCCGGCATCGGTGCCGGCCGTGCAGGCATCCTGCAGACCACCTTCCGTGAGGAGACCGAGACCGACCTGTTCGGCGAGCAGGCAGTGCTGTGCGGCGGCGTTTCCGAGCTGATCCATGCCGGTTTCGATACTCTGGTGGAGGCTGGTTACGAGCCCGAGATGGCATACTTTGAGACCTGCCACGAGATGAAGCTGATCGTTGACCTGATCAACGAGGGCGGTTTCTCCAAGATGCGTTACTCCATCTCCAACACCGCAGAGTACGGCGACTACCGCACCGGCAAGCGCCTGATCACCGAGGAGACCCGCAAGGAGATGAAGAAGGTCCTGACCGAGATCCAGGACGGCACCTTCGCTTCCGAGTTCCTGACCGAGATGAGCCCCAACGGCGGCCGCAAGGTGCACTTCCTGGCAAAGCGCCGCATGGAAGCAGAGCTGCCCATCGAGAAGGTCGGCGCAGAGCTGCGCAGCATGATGAGCTGGCTGAAGAAGTAATAAAAATGATGTGTGCCACAGGCACATGATGTAGCATTGCAATGATGTTTGCCGCTGGCAAATGAGGTGCGCTGCGGCGCATGAGCAGAAAACAGCTTGTCTGCGGTCTGCTCCATTTGCCGCCATGCGGCAAACATCATTTTTGCATTTGCAAAAACATCATGCTCCGCAGGAGTGCATCATTCCCGGCGGAGCCGGGACATCATCTGCCGCGTCAGCGGCAGTCGTGGAGGATTTGAAAATGAGAAGTGACAACGTGACCAAGGGTTCGGAGCGTGCACCGAACCGGAGCCTGTTCTACGCACTGGGCTACACCAAGGAAGAGCTGGAGCGCCCGCTGATCGGCGTGGTCTCCGCACACAGCGAGATCGTGCCCGGCCATATGAATCTGGATAAGATCGCCGATGCTGTCAAGGCAGGCGTTGAGATGGCAGGCGGCACCCCCATCCTGATCCCCGCCATCGGCGTGTGCGACGGCATCGCCATGGGCCATGTGGGCATGAAGTACAGCCTTGCATCCCGAGAGCTGATCTGTGACAGCGTGGAGACCATGCTCATGGCCCACCAGCTGGACGGTCTGGTACTGGTGCCCAACTGCGATAAGATCGTGCCCGGCATGGTCATGGCAGCTGTGCGCATGGACGTGCCCGCCGTGGTCTGCTCCGGCGGCCCCATGCTGGCCGGCACCTACGGCGGCGAGGAAGTCAGCCTTTCCAAGATGTTTGAGGCCGTGGGTGCCTACAAGGCCGGTATGATCACCGAGGATCAGCTGGAGGACTGCACCTGTAACTGCTGCCCCAGCTGCGGCAGCTGCTCCGGCATGTACACCGCCAATAGCATGAACTGCCTGTGCGAGGCCATCGGCATTGCACTGCCCGGTAACGGCACCATCCCGGCTGTCTACTCCAAGCGCCTGCAGCTGGCAAAACACGCCGGTATGGCCATCATGGATATGGTCAAGAAGGGCATCACCGCCCGCCAGATCATCAACGAGCGCTCCATCCGCAACGCTCTGACCTGCGATATGGCGCTGGGCTGCTCCACCAACACCGTGCTGCACCTGCTGGCCATCGCTTACGAGGCCGGTGTGCCCATCGACCTGAAGCTGTTCAACGAGATCAGCGCCAAGACCCCGAACCTGTGCCATCTGGCACCGGCCGGCCCCACCCATATGCCCGACCTCTACGCCGCCGGCGGCATCCCCGCTGTGCAGGCAGAGCTGGCTAAGAAGGGCCTGCTGGATCTGGATGTGCCCACCGTCACCGGCAAGACCCTGGGCGAGAACATCAAGGGCGCACACATCCTGAACGATAAGGCCATCCGCCCCATCGACAACCCCTATTCTCAGACCGGCGGCCTGCAGATCCTGTGGGGCAACATTGCACCGGACGGCTGCGTGGTCAAGCGCAGTGCCGTGGCACCTGAGATGCAGCAGCACTCCGGCCCGGCCCGCGTGTTCAACAGCGAGGACGAAGCCATTGCCGCTATCTATGCGGGCAAGATCGTGCCGGGCGATGTGGTGGTCATCCGCTACGAAGGCCCCAAGGGCGGCCCCGGTATGCGCGAGATGCTGAACCCCACCTCCGCTCTGGCCGGCATGAAGCTGGACAAGACTGTGGCCCTCATCACCGACGGCCGCTTCTCCGGCGCAAGCCGCGGCGCTGCCATCGGCCATGTGAGCCCGGAAGCCGCTTCCGGCGGCCCCATCGGCCTGATCGAAGAGGGCGATACCATCAACATCGATATCCCCAACGCCAAGATCACGCTGGAAGTTTCGGACGAAGTTCTGGCCGAGCGCAAGGCAAAGTATGTGGCTCCGGAACCCAACATCAAAACGGGCTGGCTGAGCCGCTATGCACGCATGGTGACCAGTGCAAACCTGGGCGCTGTGCTGAAGTAATCATTTATAATGCAAAAAACGACGGAGTGGCCGTAGCCGCTCCGTCGTTTTGCTTTCCCTAAAAATATTTTGTGAAAAACCACCCCGGCAAGGCCCGCAGGCCTTGCCG
>JBNMHZ010000038.1:0-29292 GCA_050873025.1 Faecalibacterium sp.
CCGCTGGGGTGGGACCCTGTTGCCCGCAGGGCAATAGGGCGGGCGATGGAATGGCCCGAATCGTGTCCGAGGAGGAAGCTCCCGACACGCTGGCTCCCACTATTTGACACGCCTTCTCCCCAGTAGTACAATAGCCTTATCCGCACTTTACCTCACTGAATCAGGAGCAACACTATGCTGTACTTTGAAAACGACTACTGCGAGGGCGCACACCCCGCTATTCTGCAAAAGCTGGCCGAGACCAACTTTGAAAAGGTGCCCGGCTACGGCACCGACCCCTACTGCGCCAGCGCCAAGGCCAAGATCTGCGCCGCCTGCGGCTGCCCGGATGCGGACGTCACCTTTATCTCCGGCGGCACCCAGACCAATGCCATCGTCATTGCGTCCATGCTGCAGCGCTGGCAGGGCGTGCTGGCCGCCGCTACCGGCCATGTGGCCGCCCATGAAGCCGGTGCCATTGAGTACACCGGCCACAAGGTCATTGCGCTGCCCGCCCACGAGGGCAAGGTGAGCGCCGACGATGTGCGCGACTGGTGCGCCACCTTCTACGCCGACGCCAACCACGACCACATGGTGTTCCCCGGCATGGTGTACATTTCTCACCCGTCCGAGTACGGCACCCTGTACACCAAAGCCGAGCTGGAAGCCCTGTACGCCGTGTGTCAGGAATACAAGATGCCCCTGTTCATGGACGGTGCCCGCCTTGGCTACGGCCTGATGGCCAAGGGCACCGACGTGACCCTGCAGGATATCGCCCGCCTGACCGATGTGTTCTACATCGGCGGCACCAAGGTGGGCGCGCTGTGCGGCGAGGCTGTGGTGTTTCCCCACGGGGCACCGGCCCACTTTATGACCATGGTCAAGCAGCAGGGCGCACTGCTGGCAAAAGGCCGCCTGCTGGGCCTGCAGTTCGATGTGCTGTTCACGGATGACCTGTACACCCGCATCAGCCAGAACGCCATTGACACCGCCGACCGCCTGAAAGAGGGCCTTGCCGCCAAGGGTTACCGCTTCTATATCGAATCTCCCACCAATCAGGTGTTCCCCATTCTGGCAAACAGCCAGCTGGAAGCGCTGGAAGGCAAGGCCAAGTTCGGCTTCTGGGAGAAGTACGACGACACCCACACCGTGATGCGCATTGCCACCAGCTGGGCCACCCGCATGGAGGAGATCGAGCAGCTGATCGACCTGATGTAAACTGCCGAAGATTTTCTGCCGACTTTATGCAGGATATCGATTGCAATTTCTTTCACGATATGGTATCTTTTGGGTAGACCAAATGGGTTTGGGGACAGCGGGGTGCACCGCTGCTTCCGGCAAATGATTGGAAGGAAGGTATTTTACCATGGGCTTTTTTGACAAGCTGTTCGGCGGCAAGGCCGAAGAGGAAGAGACTGCTAAATTCTTTGGTCAGAGCAAGACGGTTCTGACCCCCATCCGCGGCAAGGTGCTGGCACAGGCCGACATCCCCGACGAGACCTTTGCACAGGGCATTCTGGGCCCCGGCTGCGGCATCGAGCCCACCGGCAAGACCGTGTATGCCCCGTTTGACGGCACCGTGAACCAGGTGGCTTCCACCCTGCACGCTGTGGGCCTGACCAGTGAGGACGGCATCGAGATCCTGATCCACGTTGGCATGGACACCGTGGAGATGAACGGCAAGGGCTTCAAGGCTCTGGTCAAGGAGGGCGAGAAGGTCAAGGCCGGCACCCCGCTGCTGAAGATCGATCTGGACGCCATCCGCGCCGCAGGCCATCCCACCGCTACCGCCATCATCGTGACCAACGGTGACGACATGGGCGAGCTGAAGATGCTGGCCGAGGGCGATGTGCTGGCAGGCACCCCGCTGTTTAAGTTCTGATTTAAAATGCCCTCCGCGCTGCTCTGGGCATATTCAGCGGAAAAATTATTTATTATGTTTGTAAAGGTGGAAAATCTGCGGATTTTCCACCTTTACTTTTTCACGGGAAGGGTCGTGGCGATAAATGGCATCTTGCTGCTGTCAGCCGTCGGCTGCCGCGCAGCAGATAACGCGAGCGTTCCGTTCAAACCTGCTCCCCTGCGGGGAGCTGCCGCCGCAGCGGCTGAGGGGCCTACAAATTGGCGGAACACAAAAAATCCTTTAGCGAAGCGGCTTGGATTTTTTGTATAGAGCCCAACTGCATTGGGGTCACTAGGGGCGTGCAGCCCCTAGTTCGTGCCTCCCGCGCCTCGAAAGTAGCGGGTGCTTTTCTGGTTCTCTTTTGGCACGCAAAAGAGAACGTATCCGGCGGCAATGCTTTTTGCAAAAGCCAGAAAAGCCGCCCCACGCGAAACTGTTCTGCTCAGGAAGCATCCTAAACGCAAGCAAAGCCAGCCCTGCGGGGCTGGCTTTGCTTGCAATATAAACTTACTCTTTGACCGGCTGATACCGCAGCACCTTACGGGAGAAGTGCCCGTCAAAGAACTGGATGAACGGCCCAAGGCAGAAGGCACACACCAGCGTGCCGATGCCCACAAGACCGCCCAGCAGCCAACACAGCAGGGCGCACAGCGCATCCGTGAACACGCGGCATCCGAAGTACGGGAAGGGCGTGTGGTCCCGCAGGCCGAGGGAGAGGTAATCGTAAGGTGCAATGCCGAGGTCGGCGGTCTGGTAGAGGGAAACGCCCAGCGCCGTCACCGGCACGGCCACAGCCATCCACAGCAGCTGCACCGGCAGGCCAATGGCTTCCGCCGGGCCGAAGAAGGCCGCAATGGGGTCGTAGAACGCGGTGACGATGAAGCCGATGCCAAGGCCGTTGACAAAGGTGCCAAGGCCGATGTACTTGCGGCCGAACCAGATCTCGGCCACGAAGAACAGCACGTTGATGCAGCTGTTCTCCACGCCCAGCGAGATGCCCAGCAGCTCCGCAATGCGCATGTTCAGGGCGCTGATGGAGTCGTTGCCGAGGTGGGCCTGCTTGAACAGTGCGATGCCGAGGGCAATGATGACGACGCCCACCACCATGCCGATGATACGCCGTGCCGAGGGGGTCTGCCGGGTCTTTTCCATGTTCCTTCTCCTTTTTTGCACCAGTTGTTGTCTGTTTGTGGAAAACTTATGCCTTCAGCCGCGCTTCGATGGCGGCTTTGTCCAGCCCTTCGCCAATCACGATGAGCACATCCTGCCCCTGCGGGATGGGGGCCAGCGTCCGGCCTGCGGCGGTGGCGTTCAGTTCCAGCCAGCCGGTGCTGCCCTGCGGGTCCGGCGCAAAGCCCTTCACCCGCAGCACATGGCCGCAGGCTTTGTCCGCAAACAGGCGGTCGGCCGCTTTCTGCAGCCCGTCCAGCGTGAGGTGCTGTTCCAGAAAGCACAGGGAGCTGAAGGCTTCGTGCTCGTCAAAGTGCAGCTTTTCGCAGCTGGCCTGCCGGTAACCGCAGGAGGAAATGGCCGCAAGGTCGGCATCGGTGAGGTCGGCCCAGTCCCTGGTGAGAATTTCTTCCGGCTTGAACTGGCGGGAGCACTTGCAGCCTTCCAGCGCCCGGGCCAGGTGGGCCACGGCGGCGGCGGTCTGCTGCTGCCCAGCCAGCTGGGTGCGGCTGACCAGCACCCGGCCTGCGTTGGCCGTCTCGGAAGCCAGCACATACTCGGCCTGGGGCGAAAGGTTTTCCGGCAGCATGGCGTCCACGATGGCAATGACATTGCCCAGCTGATACCAGCGGTCCAGCGGGTCATCCCGCAGCACATCAAAGAATTCGTCCACGTCAAAAATGCCGCTGGGCTCCACCACCACCCGGTCGAACCCGCGCATGGCCATGGCGATGAGCTTGGTGCGCATCCGGCGCTGGTGGGTGTCGCAGTCGCACCCGCCGCTGATGGTCTCAAGATCGCAGTTCGGGCCGAGAAGGTCCTGCACCAGCATGGCGTCCACATTCACGGCACCAAAGTCATTTTCCAGAATGCAGACGTTGTGGCCCTGCTGGGTGAGGTACCGGACATACCGGCGCAGGAATGTGGTCTTGCCTGCGCCCAGAAAGCCGGTGATAAGGTCTACCTGTACCATAAGAAAAAAGCACCTCCTGTGCTGGTTATTTCGCACCACCAGTATACCGCAGCAAACCACAATGCGCCAGTAGGGGAGGAAAAATTCTTTGCTTTCGGGCAGCGGCCACCATTTAAAATGCCCTCCGCTGCCGCTCTGGGCATCAATAGCGGAAGAATTATTTATTAAATTTGCAAAGCCGGAACGACTGCGGTCGTTCCGGCTTTGCCTTTTCACGGGAAGAGCTGTAACGGTAAACGACATTTTGCTGCCGCTGGCTCCCTGCGGGAGCATTCGCGCCAGCAATAAAAGATGCTATTCCCCTTACGTTTTGTCGCGCAGCGACTATAAATCGGCGGAACACAAAAAATCCTCTAGCGAAGCGGCTTGGATTTTTTGTATGGAGCCTTTCTTCTTTGGGGTTACTAGGGGCGTTTGGGGTTACTAGGGGCGTGCAGCCCCTAGTTCGTGCCTCCCGCGCCTCGAAAGTAGCGGGCGCTTTTCTGGTACTCTTTTGTGCGCGCAAAAGAGTACATACTCGGCGGCGAAGCATTTTGCAAAAGCCATAGAACCCGCCCTACGCGACTGCGCTCTGCACGGGAAGCCCGCAAAAAGCCACAAAGCCAGCCCCGAAGGACCGGCTTTGTTTTGCACTATCCAAAATATCACCCGCTGTCGGAGGTGGAATGACACTCGGCGATGACCTGCCTTGCGGCGGGGGCGATATGCGCCGGGATGGCGGCGGGCTTTGCAAGGAAGAAGCCCTGCAGCGCGTCCGCGCCAAGCTCGATCACCTTGCGCATCTCGGCGGCGTTCTCCACACCCTCAGCAATGATCTGCATACTGCGGGGGTGGGCGTAGGCCACGATGTTGCGCACGATCTGCTGCTTGTCGGGGTCGGTGTCGATGCCGCGAATAATGGCGATGTCCACCTTGATGAACCGGGGCGAAAGTTCCAGCAGGCTGCCCTCGTTGGAGTAGCCGCTGCCGTAATCATCCAGCGCAAACATGCCGGAGAAGCCCGGCGCGTGGCGCTTGACTTCCAGCGCTTCGCGGTTCATTTCCTCTTCCTCGGTGATCTCAATGACCATCTGGCGGCGCAGCTCGTGCCAACGGCTGTTCATATATTCGCTGTCCTCCCGGGGCAGGCTGATGCTTGCAATGGAGTTGATGAACAGCAGCGCATCCTTGCGCACAAGGCTCTCCTGCCGCAGCCGTTCAAAGCTTTCCAGCGACTTGAAGAAGGTGAGGCGTTCGATCTCGTACAGGGCCCCCTGTTCCTGCGCCTGCTTCATGATGGTGGCGGGGGAACGCAGCGTTTCCATATCGGAGCGCATCAGGGCCTCGTAGGCCATCACCTGACCGGTGCGGGCCGAGAAGATGGGCTGGAACACATAGTACACCCGCTCCTCGGTGAGCAGCTGCTGGAAGTCGCGCCGCAGCTGTGCGGCCTGTGCTTCCTGCCTGTACACCTCCATGCTGAACTCTTCCAGGCGGCCCTTGTTGGAGCGCTTGACCTGATAGAGGGCAAAGTCGGCATACTTTTTCAGGGTGTCCATGTCGGTGCCGTCCTCCGGGTACCAGGCCACGCCGCCGGAGATGCTGATGCGCAGCTCGCTGCCGCTGGGCAGCACGGCCACGCTGCGCTGCATCGCGTCGCTCAGGGTGCGGATCTTTTCGCGGATGTCGTCACGGCTGGAATAGCCGTAGAACAGCAGCATGAACTCATCGCCGGAAAGGCGGGCCACCACCGTGCCGGTGGGGGTGTTCTCCGCCAGGCAGCGGCCGGTGCGGTGGATGTACTGGTCGCCCCAGTCGTGGCCGTAGGTATCGTTGATGTGCTTGAGGTTGTCCAGGTCCATCATCAGCAGGGCAGCAACGCCAAGCTGCTGCGGGTCGGCAAACAGTTCGGCGCACACACGGTGGAATGCCTGACGGTTGTACAGGCCGGTGAGGATATCGTAATCGCGCTCGTGCTCGATGCGCATCCGTTCCAGCGTGGTGGCGGTCACATCCTCGGCCAGGCCCACCTGGGTAAAGCGGTCGTTGGTGACGCGCAGCATGATGTAGCGGGAGACGCCGTTCTGGCGGATGGTGAGCAGCTTGTCCCCCTCCGCCGTGGTGGTGCAGGGCCGCACCAGCTGGATGTGGTTCAGCTTTTCCTCAAAGCGGCGCACGCTCATGGTGCTGCTGTCCAGTTCCGGCTCGCCCAGCAGGGCAAAAAAGTTATCGGTCGCATAGACGCTGCCGGTGTCGAACCGCAGCTCGTAGCCGCCCAGCTCCACACTGGCCATGTCCATGATGCGCAAAAACTTGGTGGAGTTGTTCATAAGGTCGCTGTTCAGGCTGGTGAGGGCGTCGGCCAGACGGTCCAGCTCCCGGATGTTGGTGTGGGAAAGCTGGGGGAACTTCTTTTTCTCCTGCCCTTCCACCACTTCGGTGTACAAAAGCTCCACCGGGTGGGCCAGGTTGCGGGCCACCACAAGGCTGCTCAGCGCCCCCAGCAGCAGCGTGAGCACGATGGCAATGGTGAGCATATTACGCATATTATTGGCAAACTCGAACAGCACCTTGCTGTTCACCGTGCCGATCAGCATCCAGCGCTCGTTTGAAAAGGGCGCGTTGCGGTTGTACAGGGTGATGCACTCAGCCACTGCATAATACTGTTTGTCGCGCAGGGTCAGCCAGCATTCGCCGTCCACAATGCGGCAGTTCATCATGCCGGCCGGTGCTTCCAGCGCGATCACATCCTCGCTGGAGGTGACCGCCTTGCTCACCACAAACTCCTGCGTGTCCTCCTCAGCCGTGGTGGACACCAGATAATAGGTGCCGGCGTTGCCGTCCTGCAGCTCGCTGTAGGGCAGCTTTTCCTGCAGGTAGCTGGTGAGCAGCTCCACGCCCAGCACGCCGTAGATGGTGCCGTCCGGCAGGATCAGCGGCTGGGAGTAGGCAATGGCGGTGCGGCTGTCGTCTGCCATTTTGTAGGCGCTGGTGGTCCAGCGGCCATAATCTTCTTCGCTCAGCCTTGCGCCGTCCTCCCACGCGGCCTGAAACGGCGTTTTGAAAAAGCCGTTTCCCTTCAGGCCAAAGTAGCGCAGGGTGGGCTGCCAGCTTTTATCGGTAGTGATGCCCAGTTTTTTGACCACGGCTGCGCTGCCGCGCTCAATGAACAGGTCGGAGTTGTTCTCCGAGGGGCGGGCATCCGGGTCCAGGTCCCTCAGGTAGATGCCGGGCAGGCCGCAGCCCACCTCCAGATTGTGCAGATCCACGGTGTTCAGCACCACAAAGATGCCGCTCACCGGCTTTGTACGCAGGGTGCTCATCAGTTCCGGCGCAATGGCCGTCAGCAGAGCATCGCTGGCTTCGCCGCATTTGTTCAGCTCAGACAAGCTGAAGGTGCCGTCCTCCACCAGCGAGAGGACCGTATCATCGATGTGCTCCGAAAGCTCGGACAGGTCCTGCGCTTTCTGCATCATATCCTGCATATAGGCCACACGGTTGCGCACCTGCATGGAAAGGATATCCTTGGCGTTCTGGTTCAGCCTGCCGCTTACATTGGTGATGCCGATGCTGGCCACCATCAGCAGCACTTCCACCACCAGAACGATCATCATGGCCGTAAAAATGGTGCGGAAGATCGGCCGGCCCTTTTCACGGCTGCGTGCCTTTTTTTCCGCAGTTTGTCTCACGTCCAGCATCGTCCCGCCCTCCTTTCCATGGGTTGTGCTGTGTGTGCTCAGCCCTCGTACTGCTTAAGCTGTGCGCAGATATCCTGATACCATGCCTCAAAGTAATCATCGGTCAGGAACTCGGCCTCAGCATCGGCGGCACTCTGACCCCCGGCGATGCGCTGAACCACCGTCTCGCGGTCGGCAGCGGCAATGTCGCTCAGTCCGTATTCCAGCACCTTGCGGGCAGAGTTGCCGCCTGCAAAGGCGTGGGGCGTATACAGGCGGTTGGAGTTCACCTCTTCCACCGCGCCGGTCAGGATCTGCTCCATATTGCCGCTGAGGGTCAGCCCGCTGGAAAGGATCTTGTCCATATCGTTGGCATCTTTGGTAACGGGCAGATAGCCGGAGCCCACCGAGAAGGCAATGTTGTTTTCCGGCTGGACGAACCACTTGAGGAACTCCACCGAAGCCTTGATTTCTTCTTCCTTGCCGGCGGTCACCACCATGCCGGCACCCTGCTGCACGGCTACCTTCTCGCCGTCCGCAAACTGCGGGGTGGGCA
This sequence comes from Faecalibacterium sp., assembly GCA_050873025.1. Taxonomy (GTDB): domain Bacteria; phylum Bacillota; class Clostridia; order Oscillospirales; family Ruminococcaceae; genus Faecalibacterium. The sequence continues at coordinate 8,238 of JBNMHZ010000038.1, forward strand.
GCACTTTCATGCTGATATCGTGGCTCACATCCTCGTCGTTGGTCACCTGGGTGGGGAAGAAGGTGGCGCTGGAGCAGGAGCCCACATAGCCCAGCACATTGCCGGTCTTTACGTCGTCACTGCGGAAGCGGCCCGTTGCGGCAAACCAGCCCTTGACAAAGGGCACGTAATAGTTGTCCCACAGCTTGCGGGCTGCATCGCGGCTGAAGTTGACGGTCATTTTGCCGTCCTTCACCTCAAAGATGGTGTCGCCCAGCTGCTGTGCGCCCACCAGCATGTAGTTGGCCATGGCGTCGCGGCCGAACAGGGCCTTGCCGTCATCCGGTGCTTCGGTCTGGGCGTCGGTCCAGTTGTAGTATTTTTCTGCAGTGTCCACCAGCCCCTCAACAGTGGCAAGGTCGCTGTAGCTGGCACCGGTGGCATCGGCAAAGGCCTGCCAGTCGGTGTCGTTGAAGAACATCAGCTCGGTGGATTTTGCCACCGGGAAGATCTTTACGCTGCCGTTGTCGTCAAAGTCGCCCTCGGAGAGGTAGCCGTCGATGAACTGAGCCTTCTCGTCGTCGGTCAGGTAGGAGGACAGGTCCACCACCATGCCCATCTCGTCCAGTGCATAGGCGGTGTCGGAGTAGGCAGAGAAGATGTTGGGCAGGGCCGATGCGCCCACCTTGCCCTCGGCGGCATCCATCACGCTCTGTTCCAGATCGTTGACGCTGCCCTGGCTCTCGGTGGACACATGAATGCCCTTTTCGGCACCCACGGTATCGTTGAACTTGTTCACAAGGTCGGTAAAGCTTTCCAGCTGATCGCCATTATAATAGGTCCACACGGTGATGTCGGTCACCTGCGTGGGCTTCGTGGTCTTGGCGGCACCGCCGCAGCCCACACAGCCAAGGGCCAGTGCAGCTGCACACAGCCCGGATACCACTGCTTTGAAATATTTTTTCATCCGTTTTTCTCCCTTTTGGGGCTGTTTGCCCGGCAGGACGTCCCCGCCGCAATATCCCCACTATATCTAGTTTATCATACCACCTTTTGGCAGGCGCGTAAACAAAATCCTGCAAAAAATCTCATAATTTTTGTTTCTTGACCTTTGCACGCTGCACTGTTAAAATGAAAATATCTTTTCACAGAAAGGTCGGCACCGCTATGCAGTACGATTTCACTTCCATCATGGACCGCCACGGCAAAGACGCCATTGCCATAGACGGCCTTGGCCGGGGCTTTGCACCCGACCCGCCCAAAGAGGGTTTCGACGTCATCCCCATGTGGGTGGCGGACATGAATTTTCCCACCGTGCCCACCATCCCGCAGGCCATCATCGAGCGCACACAGCACCCGGCCTACGGCTACTTCAACGCCACCGATGAATACTATGATTCCATCATCCGCTGGCACGAAACGCGCAACGGCGTCACCGGCCTGACGCGGGAATGCGTCGGCTACGAGAACGGCGTGCTGGGCGGCGTGCTCTCGGCCCTTGGATGCTTTGCCGCCCCCGGCGATGCGGTGCTGCTGCACAGCCCCACCTACATCGGCTTCACCTTCAGCCTTGAGAACAACGGCTACAAGATCGTGCACAGCCCACTGGTGAAGGACGAAAACGGCGTGTGGCGCATGGACTACGCCGACATGGACAAAAAGCTCAAGGAGCACCACATCCATGCGGCCATCTTCTGCAGCCCGCACAACCCCTGCGGCCGCGTGTGGGAGCGCTGGGAGATCGAAAAGGCCATGGAGGTGTACAAGGCCAACGACTGCATGGTGATCTCGGACGAGATCTGGTCGGACATCATCCTGGCGGGCCACAGGCACACGCCCACCCAATCCGTCAGTGAGGACGCCCGGATGCGCACCGTGGCCCTCTATGCCCCCAGCAAGACCTTCAATCTGGCGGGCCTTGTGGGCAGCTACCATATTATATATAATGCTGCCCTGCGTGACCGGGTGCTGGCCCGCAGCTCCAAGAGCCACTACAACGAGATGAACGTGCTTTCCATGCACGCGCTGATTGGTGCCTACAAGCCGGAGGGCTATGCCTGGGTGGACGAGCTGCGGCAGGTGCTCACCGCCAACGTGGACTTTGCCTGCGGGTACATCGCCCGGCACTTTGACGGCGTGGAGGTGGCAAAGCCGGAGGGCACCTACATGCTGTTTTTGGACTGCACCAAATGGTGCCAGACCCACGGCAGGACCATTGCCGAACTGGAAAAGGCCGGCTGGAATGTGGGCGTTGCCTGGCAGGACGGCCGGATGTTCCACGGCCCCTGCGCCATCCGCATGAACCTTGCCTTGCCCCTTGCCCGCGTGCAGGAAGCCTTTGCCCGGCTGGACAGGTATGTGTTCAACGGGGAGTGGGTGTGATTTTATAAAGCAAAAGACCGTCCCAAAAGGGACGGTCTTTTTTACTTGTGCGTTTTGTTTTAAAGACCAAACAGGTCCGCATGGGTGCCGGTGCGGTACAAATAAAGTTCTGTATCCGTCTGGTAGTAGATCAGCAGCCAATCCGGCTGAATATGGCACTCACGGTGCGGAATATAACTGCCTGTCAAGCAGTGGTCTTTGTTCTTTGGAGGAAGCGCCGCCGGAGCGGCCAGCACGTTAATGACCTGCTGAAGCAGGGCCATGTTGCAGTGCCGCTTCTGGCACGTCTTCAAATCCTTCCTGAACCTCGTGGAATATTTTACCTCAAGCACTTTCGTCCCCCAGCAGCGAGTCGATCAGGTTTTCTACCGGGCCATTGTAGGTATGCCCACCGCCGTTGTCCAGTTCTTCAAAGGCTTCCAGCGTTTCCGCGTTGGGCACTTCACCGTCGTCCGGGGTGGTCACGCCCTGCAGGTATGCCACTACATAGAGCAGTTTGCTTTCCGGCACCTGATCCAGCAGGCTTCTTGCCAATTCTCTGGTACTCATGTTACAGCCTTCCTTTCTGCAGTTTACGGCTCTTCCGTTTCATTTTATGCGGGCTCTTCTTTTTCCATTATACCACGCTTTCTACCCGCTTACAACGCCGGGAGCGGGAAATACAAAAAAGCATCTTGAAAAAATCAAGATGCTTGGTGGTTGCGGGGGCCGGATTTGAACCAACGACCTTCGGGTTATGAGCCCGACGAGCTACCAGACTGCTCCACCCCGCGATATTTACTTTTCAGCTCTCAGCGGTTCTCGCTGACTGCTCAAGTATAATACCACAGGGCGGGGCGGATGTCAACCCTTTTTTGAAAAAAGTTTTAGCATACGTTTCCAATTTAAAATAGCCTCCGCTTCGCTCTGCAACGGCGACGACCGCTGCCTGTGGCAGAAACAGGGAGGAGTTGTTGGGGCCGCGGCCTGTAAGATGCAAGTGCCGCCCAAGGCACGAAGCAGACACAGGGAGCCGCAACCCGATAATCTTCAGCGGAAAGCTTCTCTTTTATAAGAGCAATCCCGGGCAGACTGCGGTCTGCCCGGGATTGCATGTTTCACGGATAGGGGCCGCAGCGGAGAACAGCATCTTCCCTGCTGCCCTGCTCTTACTGCTTCCGTTTCCTGCGCCAGACCACGAACCCGGCACCGGCTGCGGCTGCGATCACCACCACCGGCCAGGCACCGGCGAGGGTGACGGCCAGCTGCTGCAGGCCGCGGACGAAGTTCTGCCAGCCATCGGCAAAGGCGCTGGCGATGCGGCTGCCAAAGCTCTCGCTGGGGGGCGAGTAGGTGCTCACCTCGCTCAGGTTCACGTACACGGTGCACTCTTCCACCTGATCGTTATACCAGTCCATCTGACTCTGCCAGCTCTCAATCTGGCTCTGCACGTCGGTCAGGCTGGACTCGATCTCCAAAAGGTCGGAGAGATTGTCGGCCTGCTGCTGCAGCTGCTGCAGGCGGGCGCGCTGGTTCTTGAGGTTTGCAAGCCGCGTTTCCACGTCCATGTACTGGGCGGTCACGTCATCGGCCTGCTGGCTTTTGTAGGTCACGTTGCCGGCCTCGGCCACGGCGGCAAGGAAGCTTTCGTAGTTCTGCTGCGGCACCCGGAAGGTCAGGCTGACGCTGCGGCTGTCGTCGGCGGCGGAGTATTCGCTGCTGGACTCCATGTAGCCGCCCGCTGCGCTCAGGGCCGCATCCAGTGCAGCGCGGGCCGCGTCGTAGTCCTTGCTTTCCAGGCTGAGGTTTGCGGTGTAGATGATTTTCGCACTGGCGCTGTCGGTGCTGCGGGCCGCTGCGGCGGCATCGTCCGCAGAGAAGGCGGAAACGCCGTTATCGGCACTGCTTTCCAGCGCCATGGTGTCCAGGCTGTAGTTTGCCGCCATGGGGCTGTTCACGGCGGCGCGCTCAGCGGCACCCGCCGCCATGCTGGCCGCGGAGTATTCCACCGGGGCGCTGCTTTTAGCCCCCAGGCTGAAACTGCTGGTGCTCAGGGCACCGTAGCCCACCACGCACACCGCAAGGCACGCTGCCAGTGCACCCACCTGCTTTGCCGGGAAGCGGATCAGCTTCTTTTTGGGCGCGGCCTTTGCCGGGGCGGCAGGTTCAGCTGTTTTCATCATGGGCTGGTTCTTTTCCTCTTCGGTCAGCTGACCTGTCATGGCCAGCAGCTTTGCTTTCAGATCGTCCGGTGCGTGGAGGTCGTCCGTCTCCATCTTGTACTCATACCACCTCATCTTCGATTTCCTCCTTCAGCATCGTATGTAACTGTGCCCGGGCGCGCCGCAGCCAGCTCAGCACCGTGTTGGACGGTGCACCCATCATCCGCCCGATCTCCGCCGCGGTGTAGCCTTCATAATAATGTAAGTAGATGGCGTTGCGGTAGTTCTCCGGCAGGGCGCGCACGGCATCCAGCACGCTGCCGTCCTCAAACTGTTCCGGCGCGGGCAGGTTCTCGTCCAGCTCGGTGTCCTTCTGGTGGGCTGCACGGGTCAGGTCCCGGCAGCGGTTGATGGCCACCCGCAGCAGCCAGGCTTTGAGGTGCTCCTCACTCTCAAAGGTGCCGGTGTAGTGCAGCAGCTTTTCGTAAACATCCTGCACCACGTCCTCGGCGTCGGCCGCACATCGGCTGTTATGTATGGCAGCACGGTAAACAGCATCGCTGTATTTCTGCACTGCCAGCGTAAATACTTCGTTTCTGGTCAGCTGTCCCATCATCTCAAGCTCTCCTTTATCGCCTGTACAGGGCCGGTGGAATCCGTATTCCACGGGGACATTCACCTTGGATACGGCTCACCCCGCCCAAAGATTGCACCCGCTGGAAAATTTTATGAAAATCTGCGTACACAGGCCGTTTGCACGCATTGGTATGGGCTAGTATAACATGAAACCGGGAAAAACGAAAGGGATACAGGAAGGCTTTTTTATTAAGAATCGTCTCCGCTTTGCTCTGATAATATCCGCGGAAATTTTATTTTTATATAGTTTGTAACTCCGAAACGACTGCGGTTGTTTCGGAGTTACTTTTTTACAAAAGGGTCGTAAAGGCAAACGACATCGGCTGACGCTTGTTTCCTGCGGAAACATCCGCGCAGCATTCGAGATATAATTTCCCCGCTGCGCGACGGCCGTAGGCTGGCAGCAGCAATATACCGCTTCCGGTTTGGGCCTTTCCCGTGAAAAAGCAACTAAGCCAGCCCCGCAGGGCTGGCTTAGCTGCAACATAAAAATAATATTACATTAAATATTGTCAGAGCGAAGCGGAGACAATTTCAAATCATTCTCTCACCTGCGGTAGACCCTCTGCAGCAGTGCCACCCGCTCCGCCAGAAAGGTCTCCGCCCTGGGGTGGTGCAGCCAGCGCTTGTTTGCTGCCGTGCCCGCCAGTTTCCGCCCCAGCGCCGCCGGGTCGGTGTCGGCTTGCAGCACGTCCTGCATGGTGAGCTGCAGGGCCAGCGCTGCAGGCGTATCCGGCAGCGGCGGCAGCGGGTCCTCCCACACAAAGGGCGGCAGCAGCTGCACCGCCACGGTGGTGCGGGTGCATTCCTCGGTGAGCAGCAGCGCGGCGGGTGTGCCGTCCGGCTGGACGTGCAGGGTGCTGTACAAAAGCTGCAGATTGCCCGCCGCCTGCAGGCGGGTGTCCCCTTCCCGCTGGGTTGGCGATAGCGTCAGGTAGTCCCGTGCTTCGTCCAGATAGATGCGCCGGGCCGGTGCCTGCAGACTGGCATAGAGCGCCGGCAGTGCAAAGCGGCCCGCTTTGTCCAGCGCGTGCTGCAAAAGCAGATAAAACTCGGTCAGCGGGTAAGCCGGGTCCGGCTGCGGCATCCCGAAGTCCGGCCGGGAAACGTGTCCTCCGCCCATGGGGTGTTCCTCCTTGACAAATAACGTTGATTCGGTATAATAGATACAGAAGGGGCGCTGACTGCAAAGGTCAGCCTTCCATCCCGCTAGTCAAAAAGATTGACCGCTCGAGTTGGGGAACTGTGAGGCGGTCAATCTTTTTTGTTATCATCGTTTTTCGTCTGGGAAAACTTTGCCGCGACCTCAACGGTCAAGCGGATCACATCCACGATCAGACCCAGCAGTGTGAGAACGAACGTGAGCAGTGCGAGAATTTCCAACAGAGTCATTCGACCATCCCTCCCTTCGCCTTCAAAGCTCCGGGCAGGGTACTTCCAAAAAAGTTTTCTCCCGGAACCTCTGCTTGTTCTATGTAGAATAGAAAAACAGCGACGCGGGACAGAAAGCATGACCACCGATTTTGCAATCAGCGCCTTGTGATTAGTTTACCACACTTTCCGGCAGGCTTCAATGCGGTACCTGGTGGGCCGGAAGCTTCCTCCTCGGACACAGGCCGGGGACCCTGCCCCAGAAGGTCCTCGAAGGTCCTCGAAGAAACTGCCTTCCCACCTCCCTGCCATACCAATTGTAAACCCTTCTGCAACTTTATTGTTGACCATCTGCAGTCCGGCGCGTTATACTCGGGCACAGATGCCTTGTAAAATTTTTAACAGAGGGGAATTACAACCATGAACAACAAAAAACTCACCACCTACCAGATGGCCGTCACCGCGCTGATGGCCGCCGTGCTGTGCGTGCTGGGCCCGCTCACCGTGCCCATCGGGGCCATTCCAATCTCGCTGGCAAACCTGGTCATCTGCCTGACCGCATGGCTGCTGGGGCCCAAGTTCGGCACCCTGAGCGTGGCCGTATACCTGCTCATCGGCCTGGTGGGCGTGCCGGTGTTCTCCGGCTACGGCGCAGGCATTGCCAAGGTGGCAGGCCCCACCGGCGGCTATCTGGTTGGTTATCTGCTGCTGGCCTTCATCGGCGGACTGTTTATTGAAAAGAGCAAGGGCCAGCCGGTGATCTCCGGCATCGGCCTGGTGCTGGGCGACGCCGCCTGCTACGTGCTGGGCACGGCATGGTTCGTGTTCCAGATGCAGTGCGAGCTGGGTTATGCACTTTCGGTGTGCGTGTATCCGTTCATTGCACTGGACCTGGCCAAGATCGTGGTGAGCTGCATCGTGGGTGCACTGCTGCGCAAGCGTCTTGTGCAGGCCGGTGTGCTGAAGCTGGAGGAAGCAGCCTGACGGCGCAGGCTGCATGATGTGTTCCGGCTGCGCGGAACATGATGTGCCTGCGGCATGATGTGCTTCGCAATGATGTTGTGCGCGCTGTGCACAAATGAGCGGTTCGGAAAGCTGCAACTGTAAAACAAGCCCCGCATGGAGAACCATGCGGGGCTTTGCTGCTGCTTACGGTTTGGTTCATGCCTGCGCAGCAGGCACATCATTGCTCCGCAGGAGCAACATCATTTCTGCGCAAGCAGAACATCATGTCCCGCGCACGCGGGATACATCATTTCTCATACCCCAGTGTTGCCGCCATGACGGCCTTGATGGTGTGCATCCGGTTCTCGGCTTCGTCGAACACGATGCTCTGGGGGCCTTCAAACACCTCGTCGGTCACTTCCATGGCGTCGCGGCCAAAGCGCTCGCCCATCTCCTTGCCCACGGTGGTCTTGTGGTCGTGGAAGGCGGGCAGGCAGTGCATGAACACGGCGTGGGGCCCTGCAACATCCATCAGCTGCTGGTTGATCTGGTAGGCAGACAGGTCGTGGATGCGCTCGGCCCACACTTCCACCGGCTCGCCCATGGACACCCACACGTCGGTGTACAGCACGTCGGCCCCCTTGGCGGCCTTGGCGGGATCCTCCTCAAAGGAAATGGTGGCACCGGTCTCGGCGGCGATCTTCTGGCACTCGGCCACGAGGGCAGCGTCCGGCTGGTACTTTTTGGGGGCGCAGGCGGTGAAGTGCAGGCCCATCTTGGCACAGCCCACCATCAGGCTGTTGCCCATGTTGTAGCGGGCGTCGCCGAAGTAGACGAAGTGAATGCCTTTCAGCTTGCCGAAGTGCTCCCGGATGGTGAGGAAGTCGGCCAGGATCTGGGTGGGGTGGAACTCGTTGGTCAGGCCGTTCCACACCGGCACACCGGCGTAGTGGGCCAGATCTTCCACGATCTGCTGACCGTAGCCGCGGTACTCGATGCCGTCAAACATACGGCCCAGCACCCGGGCGGTGTCGGCAATGGATTCCTTCTTGCCGATCTGGCTGCCCGAGGGATCCAGATAGGTCACTTCCATGCCCAGGTCGTGGGCAGCTACCTCGAAGCTGCAGCGGGTGCGGGTGGAGGTCTTTTCAAAAATCAGGGCGATGTTCTTGCCCGCCAGCTGGTCGTTGTGGCGGATGCCGGCCTTCTTTTTGGCTTTGAGGTCTGCGGCAAGGTCGAGCAGTTCTTCGATCTCGCCGGGGGTGTAATCCAAAAGCTTGAGGAAGCTGCGGTTTTTCAGGCTCATTGTATATTTCCCTCTCTATGCAAAATTCATTGTATATTTATTCGAATCATAATTCTATTATAATACGATGCGTCAGGCAGGTCAAGAGGTACAGGCCATCTTGACAAATCACGCTGCTGCGAGTATACTACCAATAGAAAAGGTGCTGTACGCATGGTCAGCTCCCTTCGGCTAGTGATTCAATAAGAATGACCGCACGAGTTGGTAGCTGGGGCGGTCATTTCTTATTGTTATGGATCTCTTTGAAGATCGTCCAAGAAATCTGAAAGGTTCCGTAGATTGCCCCGCCCAAAAGGCCGAGCAGCACTGCGATTTCCGACAGTTCCATGTACATCCCCCCTTCCGCGTTTGCGAACGGGGGCAACGGCAACCACCGCCGCCATTGGCGGGAACAGGGAGTTGCTGTTGGGGCCGCGGTCAGCAAGACATAAGCACCGCTCAAAGCGCGTAATGGCTGCTGGGAACCGCAACCCGTATTCCTTAACAATAAAGTATATCCCCCGGACGCTTGCCGGAGGGAGACAGACCACCTGCACTTGCAGACAGCACCTTGCCGCCTTTGGGCGGCGTTTTTATTGTAACATACTCCGGGGCAGATTACAATGTTCGTTTACAGCTCCAGCTCTGCCTTCCGCCCGCTGGGCTGATACTGGGTCAGCTTTACGCCTGCGCGCTGGAACATGAACCGTGCGGCCACGCTGGAATCGCTGTCGTGATACTTGTCGCCGTAGTACACCACCTCGGCGATGCCCGACTGGATGATGGCCTTGGTGCACTCGTTGCAGGGGAACAGGGTCACATACACCCGGGCGCCTTTCAGGTTGTTGTGGGCGCTGTTGAGGATGGCGTTCAGCTCCGCGTGGCACACGTACATATACTTGGTTTTCAGCGGCTCGCCCTCCCGCTCCCAGGGCATCTCGTCGTCGCTGCAGCCCATGGGCATACCGTTGTAGCCGAGGGACAGAATTTTGTTTTCCGGGCTCACGATGCACGCACCCACCTGACTGTTGGGGTCCTTGGAGCGCATGGCCGTGAGCAGCGCAATGCCCATGAAATATTCATCCCAGTTGATGTAATCGGTACGTTTCATCGCGGAAAACCTCCTGCTGCAAAACCGGGCCTGCCGCTTGACAAACCCGGCAAAATCAATTATACTACAAACAGAAAGAGCGCTGCCCGGCAAAACGGCTCCGCTCCTCATGGATCAAATGACCAAAAGATCAAGTGACCGTTGCTTGGGGAAGCGCTGGCGGTCACTTTTTCTTTTTGTCGTTTTCATGCTGTTTCTCTCTTTGCGCGAGTTTCCACGTAATTTCAAACGTTACATGTACGATGGTGACGACGAGCGTCAGAAGCATCAGAACCTCGGAGATCGACATCCAACATCCCTCCTTCCGCCGGAAGCGTCGGGAGAGATCACTTCAAAAAGCTGCCCTCCTGACACCTGCTTCACTCTGGGGTGAATGTTCAGAATCAACGAGGACACAGAGCCGCCTTGCGTTTTGGGTCAACGCCCTTACCGCCGAAGCGGCACCCTCATCATACCATAAAACTGCACGATTTGCAATGAAAACTCCCGGCACTGCGGCTGTTCCGCAAGGCCGGGAGCGTTTTGCTTTTTCGCCCTCTCCGGGCAGCCGGATGTCAACTTGCACAAAACATTGCCCCGAAGTTTGGCAGCCGATTCGGCAGAATTTTCAAACGAATTATTTAAAAATCGTTTGGAGTGTGGTATTATCTTTGTAAAATATGCCACAAAAGCGGAGAGAATGCTCCGTGCGGCGGAAATGAGGGAAAAACCGATATGAAATACGCAAGCAACAACATCCGCAATATCTTGATTGCCGGTCATGCCGGCAGCGGCAAGACCACGCTTACCGAGGCGCTGGTCTATTTTTCGGGCGCTGCCGAGCGTATGGGCCGTGTCGAGGACGGCACCACCGTTTCGGACTTTGACCCCGAGGAAGCAAAACGCAAAGCCAGCCTGTCGGCATCCGTGGTGCCCGTGGAGTACGAGGGCATCAAGTACAACCTGATCGATGCCCCGGGCCTGTTCGACTTCGAGGCCGGTGAGTACGAGGGCATCCGCGCCGCCGAGAGCGTGCTGGTGGTGGTCTCGGGCCGCAGCGGCGTCACCGTGGGTGCCGAAAAAGCCTTCCAGCTGGCACGCAAAAATGGCAAGGCAACGATGGTCTTCGTCTCCAAGTGCGACCTGGAGAACGCCAACTACTTCAAGATTTTGGAGGACATGAAGATCAAGTTCGGTTCCACCGTCTGCCCCTGCGTGGTGCCCGCAAAGCTGGACGACGGCACCCCTGTGTACATCAACCTGTTCAGCCAGAAGGCCTTCAAGTACGAGGGCGGCAAGCAGATTCAGGTGGACCTGCCCGACATTGGCCACCGCTTCCAGGGCCTGATCGAGGCCATGAGCGAAGCCATTGCCGAGACCGACGATGAGCTGATGGAGAAGTTCTTCGGCGGCGAACCCTTCACCACCGAGGAGATTGTAGAAGGTATGCGCAAGGGCGTCAAGGACGGCCTCATCACCCCCGTGTTCTGCGGCAGCGCCGTGAACCAGCAGGCACTGGATATGCTGCTGTTCAACATGCACAAACTGCTTCCCAGCCCGGAGCACGAAGCCAGCACGCTGGCCGAGGATGCAAACGGTGAACCCGTGGAGCTGCACTGCACCGAGGACGAGCCCACCGCCGCCTACGTCTTTAAGACCGTGGCAGACCCCTTCGTGGGCAAGCTGAGCTACCTGCGTGTGGTCAGCGGCAAAGTGACCGCAGGCGAGCCCCTCACCAACGCCCGCACCGGCGACGTGGAGAAGATTTCCAAGCCCCTCACCGTCATTGGCAAAAAGCAGGTGGATTCCGACGGCATCATTGCCGGTGACATCGGTGCCGTGGCAAAGCTGGTGAGCGCCAGGACCGGCGACACCCTGTGCGACGCCGAGCGCGTGGTGAAGCTGCCCGCACCCGTGTTCCCGCAGCCCAGCCTGTTCATGGCCGTCACTGTAGCAAAGAAGGGCGACGAGGGCAAAATTTCCAGCGCACTTGCCCGCCTGATGGAAGAGGACCCCACCCTGAGCTACCAGAACAACGCCGAGACCCATCAGCAGGTCATTGGCGGTCTGGGCGAGCAGCATCTGGACGTGGTGAAGGCCAAGCTGAAGAATAAGTTCGGCGTGGAGATCGGGCTGGAAGCCCCCCGCATCGCCTACCGCGAATCCATCCGCAAGGCCTGCCAGAAGCAGGGCCGCCACAAGAAGCAGACCGGCGGCCACGGCCAGTTCGGTGATGTTATCATCAACTTTGAGCCCTGCGACAGCGAGCAGGTTGTGTTTGAAGAGAAGGTGTTCGGCGGCAGTGTGCCGAAGAACTTCTTCCCGGCTGTGGAAAAGGGCGTGCGCCTTGCCGCCGAGAAGGGCGTGCTGGCCGGTTACCCGGTGGTGGGCCTGAAAGCCACCCTGCTGGACGGCAGCTACCACCCCGTGGACAGCTCGGAGATGGCCTTCATCATGGCCGCAAAGCTGGCCTACAAGGCCGCTATGCCTGAGGCTGGCCCGGTGATCCTGGAGCCCATCCACACCCTGAAAGCCCACGTGCCCAATGACAACACCGGCGACATCATGGGCGATGTGACCAAACGCCGCGGCCGCGTGCTGGGCATGGAGCCCGACGAGGACGGCCTGCAGACCATCATTGCCGAAGTGCCGCTGGCCGAGCTGGCCAACTTTACCACCTTCATCCGGCAGACCACCCAGGGCCGCGGCTGGTTCACCACCGAGTTCGCCCGCTATGAGATTCTGCCCGAGATGCTGGTGCCCGCCGTGGTGGAGCAGGCCCGGAAGCTGGGCAACCTGGACGAAGCCGCAGACGACTGATCGATGATTGGCTGCTATGCCTTACTGTCCGTTCGCGGCAGGGCCAGTATGTCGGTAATTTCTCCTCGGACACAGCAAGTCGGAACACGGGTTGCGGCTCCCTGCATCTGCTTCGTGCCTTGGGCGGCACTTGTATCTTGCAGGCCGCGGCCCCAACAGCTCCTCCCTGTATTCCCCTTTTTGTCGCTACGCGACATCTTCCCCCGGCCGGGGGAAGTCTTTTGCCGCTGGCGGCGGTCGTCGCTGTTGCCCCAGAAGGTCCCCAGAGAAACTCCCGACACGCTGACCTGATAAGCGGTCGGCTTCCCGGCAGAGCGCTGCCTTAAATAAGACATTACCCCGGCCCCCGTTGACACTTTTCCCTCTGTCAGCGGGGGTTTTTGATTGTGCAAATGTTAATTTTTTGATGGCGGCTTGACTTTTGCGCGGGATTGCACCTACTAAAGGTAGGCGAATGGCAATCGGTCAAAGCTTGCCAGTGACTCACAAAAACAGCCCCCTCAGAGTGGCGACTCCGAGGGGGCCTTGTGCTTACTTGCCCTTGCGATAGCTGTCAAGCCACTTACACAGGCGATCGGCTATCACCTGCGCTATGCAACGGCGACGACCGCTGCCAGCGGCAAAAGACTTCCCCCGGCCGGGGGAAGATGTCGCGTAGCGACAAAAAGGGGAATACAGGGAGGAGCTGTTGGAGCCGCGGCCTGCAGGATGTGAGTGCCGCACCAAGGCACAAAGCAGATGCAGGGAGCCGCAACCCGAGTTGAGTGCGTTGTAGATCAATAGTCCTCCCCTCTGCTGCCAGATTAGGAGAAGGGTATCAGAGCCAGTATAACGCACTTTTCGGCACGATACAAAAAAAGCGACAACCTACCGATTTTCTTATTTTTCACGCCGTTTTCGGGGCGTTTCGCGCAGGTTTGCTTCCGTGCGGCCGGGGGTTCTGGTAAAATCAGGGTGGAATATTATGGGGGTGCTTGTCCCTCCCGGCAAAAAGGAGGCATTTTGTATGAAACTGCGCAAACTTCTCCGCCGCATGACGTCTGCCCTCGTGGCCGGTGCCATGGTCCTCAGCCTTTCCCTGCCCGCACTGGCGGAAACGTGGAATATGTCCAATTACGAGGGCGGAAACCGCGCCTGGATCGAAGTGTACCGTTATGCGGACAACGACAGCTACCCCGACCTCAACGGCCAGTTTGTGAACCTCGGCCTTCCGCCCTACAACTCTGTAAAAGACGACGACCCTGTTTTTATGGGCCGCTTTGAAACGCTCTACCTGGGCGGCCACCAAGGCACCACGGCCAACGCCACGCTGCAGGACGCCCATATAGAATACGCTGCCAGCTCGAATCCCACCCTTGCTACGGCAGGCAGTGCCGAGCTTACCCTGCGCGGCAGCAACACAGTCACGCACACCGACGCAAAGCCCGCCGTGGTCGTTGACGACGACGGTTCTCACTATGGCCTGCTCACCCTCAAGGGCGACGGCACCCTGACGGCCACGGCACAGTCCACCGCTGTTTCCCTTGAGGGCCACGGCGCGCTGGATGTGACGGGCGGCACTGTGAACATGACTACCACCGGCACCACCGGCACCACCGGCACCACCGGCATCCGCTCCGAAGGCGGCTCCATACAGGTGAGCGGCGGCAAACTAGACATCCGCGGTGTAACACGCGGTATCCAAACCGAATACGGCCAGGTGTTGGTGGACGGCGGCAGGCTGGACATCACCGCCACCCAGTACGGCATCTATCCCCATGATAGCATGGTACATGTGCGCAGCGGCGCCCTGACTGTCAGCGGCAGCGTCGGCATCCGCGACACAGCCAGCTGCGAGGTGCAGGTAGACGGCGGAAAGCTGGACGCCACCGGCAGCAGCTACGGCATCAACGTTAACTCTGTTCTGTTGAACGGCGGCACTCTGACGGCCCGTGTCAGTGAGGAATCCGGCGACGCTGCGATCTGGGCCAACGACAATGTCACCGTGAACGGCGGCGTCCTGAACGTGGAAAACAATGCGGCACCCTATGGCATTCTTTCCACGGAGCTCAATGTAACGGGCGGTCGGCTGGATGCAAAAGGCCAGACCGTAGTCGGGAGCTCCTCTGTCAATATCTCCGGCGGCGTTGTACATGCAGGCAAGCTCACAAGCAGCGGCTCTGTGAACCTTTCCGGCAGCAACGTGACGCTGAAAAGCGTGCCCACCGGCACCGTCACCTTCTCCGGCCGGGCGCGGCTGACCATTGAGGACCCCGTCTCCGAAAACGAGATCAGCGCGCTGGTCACGGCTTTCCAGAACGTGCAGAATACCCTGTACGACACCGCCTACCTGAAGTACAAGCCCGCCGACACCGGCACCCTGCCGGAAGGGGCCACTCTGGACGCAGACGGTTACGTAGTGCTGCGCGGCACAAACAAGGACCCGGATCCCGGCCTTGCCACCGACGACATCCTGCCCGGCGACATTTCCGACACCGGTTCTGCCCCCGCAGGCGATGTGGGCGGCGCCCTTGCCGCCGTGGCCGTGGGCGGTGCTGCCATCTGGGGCGGCTATGAGGTAGCGACGCGGGTCATTCTGCACAACCTCCTGCCCGAAGGCGCGGCCATCCCAAAGACCCAGGCTGAGCTTGCCCTGCTGCTGTGGAACACTGCAGGAAGCCCCGAACCGGTAAGCACCCCCGCCTTTGCGGATGTGGATGACGCCACCGCCAGGGCGGCTCAGTGGTGCACCGAGCAGGGATACCTGAGCGGAGAATTCAAGCCCGAAAAGCACGTGGCAAAGTACAATGTCATCCGCGCGTGGAACAAGGCGTTCCCGAAGGCGAAATAATTGTAAAATTTCTCGTATCTTCTTGACTTTTGCGCGGGATTGCATATACTAAGGGTAGGCAAATGCGATAAGGCCTATTTCCAAGGAACTCATGCAAAAGCAAAGCCCCCCGGTATTCGGAATACCGGGGGGCTTCTTTTAGTGCTTACTGCCCTTGCACATCAGGCTGTCAAGCCACTTGCAGAGATAGTATGCAACTACTTCTGCTGTGCAACGGCGACGACCGCTGCCAGCGGCAAAAGACTTCCCCCGGCCGGGGGAAGATGTCGCGTAGCGACAAAAAGGGGAATACAGGGAGGAGCTGTTGGGGCCGCGGCCTGCAGGATGCGAGTGCCGCACCAAGGCACGAAGCAGATGCAGGGAGCCGCAACCCGTACAGGCTGCCAGAAGGGCCGCAGGCCCAGTATAACACAACCCTCGGCACAACACAACAAAAAGCGACAGCGTACTTTTGCACCGCACCGCTGCCGCTTTTTTGTTTTTCCGCCGCACCGCCGCCTTTTTTGTTGACAAACCCCCGCCCTGCTATTATAATAATGTAGTCAAAATGGCATTCCTGTGCGGCAATGCAGCTGCACGAAACAAATAGACAAGGAGAGATTCTCAAATGGCACAAGAGATCAAGATGTCCGCTGCCGGCCTGAAGGCAATGCAGGAGGAACTGGAATACCTCAAAACGGTCCGCCGCAAGGAGCTGGCCGAAGAGATCAAGGAAGCACGCAGCCACGGCGACCTGTCCGAGAACAGCGAGTACGACGAGGCCAAGAACACCCAGGGTCTGGTGGAGAACCGCATCACCGAGCTGGAGCAGATGATCAAGAACGCTGTCGTCATTGATGAGAGCGAGCTGAGCGTGGACAGCGTGTCTGTGGGCACCCACGTCACCATCCAGATGACCGGCGAGGACGAGACCGAGGAATACGATATCGTGGGCCGCACCGAGGCTGACCCCCTGAACGGCAAGATCAGCGACGAGAGCCCCGTGGGCCATGCCCTGCTGAACAAGGCTGTGGGTGCCAAGGCAGAAGTGCTGCTGCCCACCGGCCACACTGTGGAGTACACCGTGCTGGCCATCACCCACGCTGCAAACTAAGCAGGCCAGAGTAATAGGAGAAACCATGGAAGAGCAAAAGAAGAATCCCGCACAGGGCCTGTCCGAGAGCGAACAGGTGCAGGTGCGCCGCCAGAAGCTGGCCGACCTGCAGGCTGCAGGCCACGACCCCTTCACCCTCACCAAGTACCCGCAGGACGCCTACTCTGCCGACCTGAAGGCCGAGTTTGCCGAGCTGCCCAACGAGACCGACAGCGGCAAGACCGTGGCGCTGGCTGGCCGCATGATGTCCAAGCGCGTGATGGGCAAGGCAAGCTTTGCCCACCTGCGCGACGATAAGGGCGACATCCAGCTCTACGTCCGCCGCGACGAGCTGGGCGAAGAATCCTACGCCGCTTTCAAAAAGCTGGACGTGGGCGATATCATCGGCGTCAAGGGCGAGGTGTTCCGCACCAAGACCGGCGAGCTGAGCGTCCGCGCCACCGAGCTGACCCTGCTGGCCAAGAGCCTGCGTCCCCTGCCCGAGAAGTTTCACGGCCTGACCGATACCGAGACCCGCTACCGTCAGCGCTATGTGGACCTGATCGCCAACCCCGAAGTGAAGGAGACCTTCGTTAAGCGCAGCCAGATCCTGAAAGAGATCCGTGCTTATCTGGACGAGAAGGGCTTCCTGGAAGTGGATACCCCCATCCTGACCCCCTTTGAGATCGGCGCCTCCGCACGCCCCTTCTACACCCATCACAACACCCTGAACATGGACATGGTGCTGCGCATCGAGACCGAGCTGTACCTCAAGCGCCTGATCGTGGGCGGCATGGACCGCGTGTACGAGGTGGGCCGCATCTTCCGCAATGAGGGCATGGACCCCAAGCACAACCCCGAGTTCACCACCATCGAGCTGTATCAGGCCTTTACCGATTTCCACGGCATGATGGACCTGGTGGAAGAGCTGTACAAGCGCCTTGCACAGAAGATCTGCGGCAGCATGGTCATTCCCTATCAGGGCAAGCAGATCGACATGGGCCACTGGGAGCGCCTGACCATGATCGAGGCCGTGAAGAAGTATTCCGGCGTGGACTTCAACGACTGGAAGACCGACGAGGACGCCATCGCCGCCGCCAAGGAGCACCACGTGGAGCTGCCCGAGGTGCCCACCAAGGGTGCCATTCTGGCCGAGTTCTTTGACGCCTTTGTGGAAGATAAACTCATCCAGCCCACCTTCATCTACGATTACCCGGTGGAGATCAGCCCGCTGGCCAAGCGCAAGCCGGACGACCCCGCCTTCACCGAGCGCTTTGAGTATTTCATCGACTGCACCGAGTACGGCAACGCCTTCAGCGAGCTGAACGACCCCATCGACCAGAAGGGCCGCTTTGAGCGTCAGGTGGCCGAGCGCAAGGCCATCGAGCCCGACTGCAAGGCTCAGGTGGATTACGACTACGTCAACGCTCTGGAGTACGGCCTGCCCCCCACGGGCGGCCTGGGCTTCGGCGTGGACCGTCTGGTCATGCTGCTGACGGATAGTGCATCTATCCGCGACGTGCTGCTGTTCCCCACGATGAAGCCGATTGAGCAGTAAAATGCAAAATTAAAACGTAGATACGATTGATTTTCAAACGAAATTCGGGCGATATCTACGGTACTACACCACAACTACACCAATTTTGGGACGTTTTCCCGAAAAGGAGCCTTACAAAGCGGTGTGGTGTAACAAGTGAATAGGCGGATTGGTGTAGTAGACAAACTACCCACAATATGATGAAAAGCAGGTACACTGTAGAAATGCGGTGTACCTGCTTTTATTTGCACAAATGTATTGACAATCATCTATGTATATGCTACACTATACGCATAGACGATTATCAATGTGAGGTGTTTCTATGAATGCTATGGATGTGGCTTTGATCTGCAAGGCGCTGGGCGATGCGAACCGGCTGGAAATCGTAAAGATGCTGTCGGATGGAGAAAAGTGCGGCTGTAAGCTGCTGGAACGGTTTGAAATTACCCAGCCGACCCTCTCTCACCACATGAAGATTCTGATGGAGTGCGGACTAGTGAATGCCCGTAAGGATGGCAAGTGGCAGCACTACTCCCTGAACTGCGAAACCCTGACCCAGTTCAAAGAATTTATAGAGGGACTGACCTGCTGCGGCTGCGGCTCTAATAGCGAAGGGGGGTGCTGCTCCTGATGGGCAAGTTTATCACCGATCAAATCCTCGGCATGAAGTGGCTGAATACGCTGATTGGAAATCTACTCGGCACATTGGGATTGGACGCAACAAGCCGAATCGGTGGGAGCATTCAGTTCTTCCTCTATGATGTGATTAAGATCACTGTGCTGCTCTGTGTGCTGATTTATCTGATCTCCTACATTCAGAGTTATTTTCCGCCGGAACGCAGTAAGAAAATTATGGGGCGGTTTCACGGTATCTGGGCAAACTGCATCGCAGCCCTGCTCGGCACGGTAACACCGTTCTGCTCCTGCTCGTCCATTCCACTGTTTATCGGATTTACCAGTGCCGGACTGCCGCTGGGTGTGACCTTCTCATTCCTGATTTCATCGCCTATGGTGGACTTGGGAAGTCTTGTTCTTCTGATGAGTATTTTCGGGGCAAAGGTTGCGATTCTCTATGTGGTGCTGGGGCTTGTGATTGCTGTGGCTGGCGGTACGCTGATTGAAAAGCTGCACATGGAAAATCAGGTGGAGGAATTTATCCGCAGGGCATCTGCCGTGGACATTGCCTCCCCAACACTGACGCAGAAGGAACGGCTGGTTTATGCCAAGGATCAGGTAGCGGAAACCTTCAAGAAGGTCTTTCCGTACATTCTCATCGGCGTAGGCATCGGGGCTGTCATTCACAACTGGATTCCCGAAAGCTGGGTTGTGGCGGTTCTTGGCAGCCATAACCCCTTCGGCGTAATATTAGCAACCATCATCGGCATTCCTATGTATGCCGATATTTTCGGAACGATTCCCATTGCTGAGGCTTTGCTTGGAAAAGGCGCACAGCTTGGTACGGTGCTTGCCTTTATGATGGGCGTCACTACGCTGTCCCTGCCGTCAATGATCATGCTGCGCAAGGCAGTTAAGCCGAAGCTGCTGGGTGTTTTTATCGCTATCTGCGCTTTGGGCATTATCGTTGTAGGCTACTTATTCAACCTGTTTCAGGGGTTCATTTTATAATTGGAGGGTATCAAAATGTCAATTTTCGGATTTGGTAAGAAAAAAGAAGAACAAAAGCAGCCTTGCTGCTGCGGCGGGAGCTGTACGCCGGAAGCAATGCAGGCGGCAGAAGCTGAAAAGAAGGAGTCCGGGATCAAAATTCTTGGCGGCGGCTGTGCCAAGTGTAATGCGTTGGAAGCGGCAACTGTAGACGCACTGCGGGAGCTTGGGATGGATACGACCATTGACCATGTGCGGGACTTTGAAAAGATCGCCGCCTATGGTGTGATGACCACCCCCGCTTTGGTGGTGGACGGTCAGGTGGTGTCCTATGGCAAGGTGCTGAAAAAGGATGAAGTCATCGTTATTTTGAAGAAGGTAAGAGCATGAACGAACGTAACACATCCAACTTCTTTGAATTGGCGGTTGCGGTAGCTGTCGCTCTATTCGGAACGACTTCTCCTGCCGCACTTGCCACAACGGTTGGTGTATTGACCGAAGTGCCTGTGATGCTTTTCCTCGTAAAAATCGCAAACAAAACGAAAGGCAGGTTTCCCGCATGACCAAACCAAAAGTTGCATTTATCTGTGTCCATAACTCCTGCCGCAGCCAGATTGCGGAGGCATTGGGCAAAGCACTGGCGTCCGACGTGTTTGAAAGCTATTCTGCCGGAACGGAAACCAAGCCGCAAATCAATCAGGATGCCGTGCGGTTGATGAAGAAGCTTTATGGCATCGACATGGAGCAGACGCAGTATTCTAAGCTGATTTCGGATATTCCAGAACCGGATATCGCCATCTCCATGGGCTGCAATGTGGGATGTCCTTTTATTGGTAGACCATTTGATGATAACTGGGGATTGGAAGACCCGACTGGAAAAGATGATGCTGCGTTTAAGGATGTGATCATGCAGATCCATCAAAATATCATAGCATTGAAAAATCGCCTTCAAACTATATAAATCTGCTTGTCAAGAGGGCTGGCACCGCCCAGCCCTCTCTCTTTTTGCCAAAGTTTTCATTGATTTTTCTTGCAAGCTGCCGAAAGTGACGTATTCTCAAAACTTTTTGTTGACACGGCTCGATTTTTGTGGTAATCTATCCCAACAATTGAATATAATATATTTTTACATATTCGTTCAGACCCTGCGGGGCTGAACATCTTGGCTTTCAGCCGTTACATAACCGACTAGCATGACCTTCCAGAAAAAGCGAAGGCAGGGCTGGTCTGTTTTGTGACGGCTTTTTTGTTGCCGTTTTGCCCGTTGGACCTTGAAAACCGCATGACCGTCTGCATGGGATACCCGGCGATGACCCTGAGAAGGAGAGCCGGAAAACGCCGCCGGAAGGGGGCAGGAAAGCC
>JBNMHZ010000039.1:0-26685 GCA_050873025.1 Faecalibacterium sp.
TTACCCGCTTTGTCAGAGCACGCAAACAAATAATCTGCTGTATGCCGAATTGGCAGCTGCATCATATCTTTTACGGCAGCAGCAATTCCACTGCCGTTCGACGTGCTGTGGCTGTGTGCAATCGTCACTAACCCGTGTTTTTTTGCAATTTTCAGGTAAATGGATGCTGTACTCCGCACATGGCC
This sequence comes from Faecalibacterium sp., assembly GCA_050873025.1. Lineage (GTDB taxonomy): Bacteria > Bacillota > Clostridia > Oscillospirales > Ruminococcaceae > Faecalibacterium. The sequence goes on from JBNMHZ010000039.1 coordinate 186, forward strand.
ATGGATCACATGGTACTCCGGATGTTCCGTAAAGAAATCGTCCCACCACTTGCAGTATGCAAAGTGATTTTTGCCGGTATATTTAGGACAGAAAAAAATCCGCCCTCCCAATTTTTCCACTTCATCATATAAATCTTTGTGTTCCTCTGGCGTTACCACAAAGTCAAACTGATTTTTTTTACGGTCAATATTACGATAAATATTCATCACAAAGGCCTGCGAACCGCCAAAGTGAAGGCTCGCAATATTATGTAACACTCTGATTGGTTCCATTATGCTGCTGCCGAACCTCCGTTGTTCGTTTTTGTATAATTACACTGTTTGCCGGGAAGGTCCCTTTGATGACTGTCCCCCCCCCCCACGACAGAATTGTCACCAATTGTTGTTCCACGGAGAATCAATGTATTTGCTCCAATCCAGACGTTATTTCCAATTTCAATGGGAGCCGTTTTGAATTTCATAGCAGTTACCCCACCTTCTGCGCAGTAGTCATGATCCTGATCGTAAATCAGAACATTGGGACCGAGCATCACATTATCGCCAATTTTGATATGTTCATACGCTGTAACAACACATCCGTTGCTCATTCCAAAATTCTTACCGATTTCAAGTTTTCCACCTCTACGAACGCGAATCTTTGCACCGTTATGCATTTTCAGCTTTTTTCCAATGTGCAGTTCCGACTTGCCTTCCACTGTCACTTCTGTAAGCGGCGACATAATTGCCGGAAAAGATGCTTTAAATCGCTTACCATTTTCAAGCTTCAAAATAGCGTATTTAATTCCAGCAAGTGGCACGCAAAACACTGCTTTCATATACTTATTCATATTGTTCAGCTCCCAAAATCTTCTGAATCTCTTCCCAGTAGGCTTCCACAACAAGTTTGCGGTCAAACTCTTTCCGAATTTTTTTGCTGCCACGCTGTCCCATAGCCTTGCGCTCTTCATCACTCATTTTAAGAATCTTTTCGGTTGCCTCGATGACAGCCTTTTCGTCATTGACCGGAACAAGGAAACCGGTAACGCCATTTTCCAATGTTTCTCGGCAACCGGCGCGATCTGCTGCAATTACCGGACGACCAGACGCAGCTGCTTCTAGCAGAACATTACTCATACCCTCGGGATAGTAGGAGGGATATAGGAAACAGCTGCACTCACTATAAAAGGGAGTCATGTCTTTTTGCTCACCGTGATACCGAACGCACTTTTCATTGTTCAAAATCGTCTTATAGTTTTCATCATCGCAGGCACCACAGACATCAAAGATCACGTTTTCATTTGCGAACTTCCGTGCCGCCGCTAAGAAGAGGTCAATTCCTTTTTCTTTCATTACACGTGCAGCAAACAGAAAATGCACCTTTCCATCCGTCGGCCACGGCAGAACCGGATGCTTTGCCAGGTCCACACCCGAACCAGGCAAAATCCGTGTTCTGCTCCCCGCCCTCAACATATTATGTTTCTCAAAGAACACTCGATTGTCGGTGTTCTGGAAAAACACACACGCGCCGCCTGCTACGCCCATTTTGTACAACTGAATCGTTAGCTTCTGGAGTTTGCCCGGATTCTCAACTGGAGTACCCAATCCGGTCACGTTCGGCAGGTACGGAATCTTTAACTGCTGGCAGGCCATGCCGCCATATACGTTGGGCTTAATGTTATAGGTGAGAACAACATCAGGCTTTTCATTTCGCAAAATCTTCTTATATGTGTGCATCAATTGCAGATCAGAAAAAGGATTTGTTCCGTGACGACCTGTTTCAACACCAATCAATTTGGCACCCATCGATTTCAGTTCATCCTGATGCTTCAGTAACTGGCCAACAATAACAACTTCGAAGCCTTCACCAACCAGTTTTTCAATGACCGCACCACGCAGGTTAAACGCATAGGTGGTATCATTAATCAGCATAACTGCCTTTTTCATGCAACAAATCCTCTCTCCACATCAAAACAGCCCAGACTCATCTCAAAGAGTCTGAGCCGTTTCTTTTCTCATAAGCTCTTATAATCCTGTAACCACGGCGTAAAACATCAGGTATCCCTGCGCGGCGGCTCTAAGTCCTATAGCCATGCGAGTCACACAGTTACTACAGCCCCGTTGCATCAAACATTTACTTCGTCGTTGTTTTCCCGGTTCATTGCGGTAGTTGCACCCTCCGCCACACCTTCAGTGCTCTCGGGCATAAACAGGATCTTTACCGTTGCAAACATGATCTTCAGGTCTTCAACCAGGCTTGGATGTGCAATATACATCAAATCCATCTGCAATTTATCGTACGGTGTGGTATTATATTTTCCGTACACCTGCGCATAACCGGTCAGGCCGGCCTTTGCCTGCAGCCGCAGGGCAAACTCCGGCATTTCCTCGCAGTACTGCACTGCAATTTCCGGACGCTCCGGGCGAGGGCCAACAATGGACAAATCACCTTTGATAATATTGATGAGTTGCGGCAGTTCATCAATGCGGCAAGCCCGGATAATATGGCCCACCTTTGTAATGCGGTCGTCTTTGTCTCCCGTAGAAAGCCGCGCAACTCCATCTTTTTCAGCATCCACCCGCATAGAGCGGAACTTCAGGATCTCAAACTGTTTTCCATCTTTTGTCAGACGGACCTGTTTATAAAATGCAGGGCCTCCATCCGATTTGACCGCGATTGCCGTAATCAGAAAAATTGGGCTGAGTAAGATCAGTGCGGCCAGCGAGATCACAATATCCATGACCCGCTTCACCAAAAGATATTCCGGGCTGGCCATGTACCGTCCTACACGCAGCATCGGCAGGTGGAACATATGCATCGGCTGTGCTCCGCTCATAATAACATCACCAACGCGAGGGATCACAAATACATTGATGCCCAAGCCAACACAATATTTTAGAATGATATTGCGCTCATGGCTGTGAACGCCACTGATGAACACGGTCTGCATTCCATCCAGCTGGCTCAGGTCATCCAGGCATTCGTCCACGCTAAGGATCTTCTGCACGTTATATTTCTGGCTCAATCCATATTCATTGATAAGCTTTTCCATTCCATGGCGCACATCATAGACTACCGCTGTTCGCTGCGGTGGGAAGGTCAGGTAATACCATTTATGTGCAAAAGCGGCCCAGACGGCAGCCATTATGACCTGACCCGCAACAGCTGCAACGCCCGGCCAAATGCTGCACATCTTCGCTGCCATCAGGCAAATGGCAAGGTACATCACGCCGTCTGTGGCCATTGCCGCAAGGATCAGTCCATAGACCAGCTCCGACACACGCTGCATCGACATTTGAAATGCATCATATGTTCTGCCCAGCATGATATACAACACAAAAAACAGCCCCAGAACTGCCAGATCACCCTTCCACGTAAACTTTGTGTATACATGGTACGAATAATACAAAAACCAACAGCCTGCAAACGGCAGTTCCACCATCAGAACCGCCAAAATTTTCACGATCCGCAACGCCACATCATGCCAAAACTTTGACATCATTCCCCAATAGCTCCTTTGTTCCTACTCTCACACTTTTATTTTCAGTCAAACCAAACCGCTCCATACAACGCACCGTTTTTGCGTATCATGGAGCACGCCAAATCCGTTTTTATTTTTCCGCAATTTATCAGGCGTAAAGGACGCAGCCAAAAATCTTTTTGCCAATGCCGTTAAGTTTTTCTTTCTGTGCACGGACAGTGCCGTACTGCGAGCAGCCGCAGTCTGCCGCAAGGATCACTGCATCGGCCTGCATTGCCTTCTGCACGGTCGCAGAGCACTTTGTAATGCTTTCACCCGCAAAAATTTCCACATTCCGCAGTGCATCCGAAGCCTGCAGTGCATCCTTGAGCGCTTCCAGCTCCTGTGCCGGCAGGTCGCCGGTGACCAGAAGTTTTTCAGCCTGCGGGATGCAGCTGCGGATCGTCACTGCGATCAGGTTCGTGATCTCTGCATCTGTGCTGCCATCCGGCCGCTTTTCAAGCTTGTTGAGCCATGCATCCACGCCCTTGGCCTTCCGGGTCTTTTCGCCTGTCAGCGTGCCAAGCACCTGGATATCGCAGCTGCTCTGCAGCTCCTCAGCCGAGTAGACCCGGTCTTCCATCAGGAAGCGCAGAACAACGACGCCCGCCACAGCAACAATGCCGATCAGGCCGCCAATGACTGCATATTTTACTGCGGAGCTGCCCTGCACAGGTGCCGTTGGTTCTTCCACTGCGGCAAAATCCTGATCTGCCGTTTCAATATTCTGCTCCAGCAGATCATGCTCGCTCTTCAGATCTTTCAGGTTGTTCTGCAGCTGTTCGAGGTTATCACGGTTTGCCTGCTGTGCGTCACGCAGGCTGGTAGAAACCGTTGTAATGTCACTGCGGGAGATCTGGGTCGTCTGGTGTGTTCCGATCCGCTCCTCGATCGTATCATACAGCTGGCTGAATCGTTTCAGCACTGCTTCCATAATGTCATCTGCCTGCTGGGCATCCTTGCCCTTGGTGCTGATGGTAAGCAAACGTGTCTTGTTGTCTGCCGACACATCGATCAGCTCGCGCATGTAGCGTGCTTCCATATCAAACTGCTGTGCAATGTTTTCAATTGCCTCGCTGTTGGTCAGCAGACTGGTATAGGCACTGAGCACTGCGCTGGTATAATCCGGGTTCTGATAATCCATTCCTGGCAGGATCTTGTAATCGGTCGTGATATAAAAAACCGCATTCGCGACATTCAGCTCATAGGCATCCAGGCTGTTCAGCACGGATCTATCAATATATTCCTGTGTATTCTCAATGCTGTATTCTGCACGCGTCTGGTCTGCCTCATTCTGGCGCAGCTCCTGCGTGTATTCCAAAACAGCCGTATCATGTTTTGTCCGTGCAGCGCGGTATTTTACCATTTCCTCTTCATACTTCTGCTCTGCTTCGGTGCGCGGGATCTCTTCACCGTCAGCCACCGCCTTTTCCAGTGCCTTCTGGCTGGATGCATACCGGAACGCACCCACTGCGCCCAGCAGAACTGCACCGGCCACAGCTGCTGCAAGGATCTGCCGATATTTATGGATCACCGCAAAAAGCAGTGCCTTCAGGTCGATCTCCTGCTCATAGTTCGTTGTATTTTCCATGGTTTTTGAACCTTTCCCTTTGCTTTTACCGCTCTGTTTCAGCTGTAGAGCTTATTTTTAAGTTCTGTATAGCGGGAACTTTTTTCCGCATTATACGCCTGCATCACTTCATCCGCCAGCGCAGTGCTCTGGCCGTTTTCCTGCAGAAGCTTGCGCATCTGGCTTACGATCTCGTCCATTTCCTTGTCGCAGGACGCCTGCAGCGCCCTCAATTCTCCGGCTTTGGAAACGACGATCATCACTTTCCGCGTCTGTGTCTGCTGCTTTTGGGGCAGCGCCCAATACTCTTCCTTTGCAGCAGCAATGCAGCTGTCCAGACCTTTTTCCGCCCTTGCTTTTACAGCGTACACTCTCTGGATCAGGACTTTCAGCTCTGCTTCATAGCCGGACAGCTGGCTGCTTTCCGCCGCAGGGGCACTGCTGGCAGCAGTCTCTTTCTGCGGCAGTGCTGCCTGCTCTTTCTGATTTTCCTGCTGGCTCTCCGGCGCAGACTCTGCTGCTTCGCTTTGGGCGGTATCCTGCGGCTGCTCGGAGGATGCCGCCTCCTGTTCAAATTGAACCTCACCGGCATTCTGCACAAGGCTGTCCAGCGTAAGCTCGCCGCTGATCAGGCGGCTGAGTTCCTCATCCGTGATCGTGACCGTTGACTGTGCTGTTTCTTCAGCTTCCGACACTGTGTCGGCAGGGGACGTATTTTTCATTGTAACAGACGTGAACATGAACACTCCGCCAGCCACCAGAACGACTGCGGCTGCCAGAAGCACTGCCCACATTTTTTTATGTTTCATTGTTGTGATCCTTTGTCCCTCCGCCCGACCCAAAATTCCCTCAAAGGTGCCGGGCGCAGCAAGTATCCTCCATTTAAGCAATGGAGGATACCCGTTTATTGTTTCTTCCATGATATACCAAGGTAATTTTATCACAACTTGACTGTTACTTCAATAATCCCGGCGGAAAAAGCAACAAATGCGCACACTGCTGTGTTTTTTTGGAGGAAGTCCAATATATTTCAAGGAAATGGCAAAGACTAGTATTGTTCAGCCACCGCATATCAGCCTGTGACCCTGCAGAAAAGTGGTCAATAAGTTGTCAAGCAAAGGAGAAGATGAGATGGCAAAGAAAGGCGAAAATATCCATAAGCGCAAGGATGGACGCTGGGAGGGGCGATATATCAAAGGCCGCTCGGACAGCGGAAAGCCTGTTTGGGGATACCTTTACGGTCATGCATATTCCGAAGTAAAAGCGGAGCTTATCCGGAAGAAAGCCCTGTCCGGATATTGCCAGATCTCCGGCAGCAGTATGTCGTTTTCCGTTCTGGCAGAGCTCTGGCTCAATTCTTTTTGTCAAAGCATCAAAGAATCGACCCTGACCCATTATAAATACACGCTGCACCGGTATCTGCTCCCAGTTCTCGGACATCTGCAGGTCTCATCTCTGGATGCGCCCCTGCTGGAACGACTGGTACTGAAGATCATGGTACCCGATGATGGCAGCCACAAACCACTTGGCACTTCCTGCGCGCAGGAATGTCTGGGGATGGTGCGCAGGATCTGCAGGTATGCCGTTCACCTGCATCTGATGCCGCCGGTCGAATTGAACATCCGGCTTCCACAGCGGCAAAAGACTGCATCAAAGCCGCTGAACAAAGCAGAGCAGGCACGACTGAAAGCCTTTTTGCTCGCTGCCCCGTCCTCTCGGAAGGCCGGGGTACTCCTGCAGATGGAGCTGGGACTTCGCATTGGAGAGATCTGCGGCTTGAAATGGGGCGATTTTGACCTTGACCGAAGCATGCTCACCGTGCGGCGGACGGTCTGCCGGGTCTGCTCCGGAAACGGGCATACAAAGCTTGTGGTACAATCCCCCAAGACCCGCAGTTCCATGCGCGAACTTCCGCTTTCGAAATCTCTGACAAAGCTGCTGCGAAATCTGCGCGGCACCGCAAACGATGCCGTGTGGTTTCTTTCCGGCAGTGAAACGCGCCCCGTGGAACCGCGCTGCTACCGCAAAAGCATTCATTCTTATCTGAAACAGGCCGCTTTGCGAACGGTGCACCCGCATCTTCTCCGGCACACCTTCGCCACGACCTGCCTGCAGGCGGGCTGCGATATCAAAACGCTCAGTGAACTGCTCGGCCATTCCAGCGCAGCGATCACCCTGCAGTGTTATGTCCACTCCGATCTGGAGCAAAAGCGAAAAGCGCTCGAACGTGTAAACGCCTATCTGAAAACGATCTATGAGGGGTCGGTCAGTGACTGTCCATGCCATAGATCCGCCCACAGACGGCAAAAAGCAGGATAAATCCTCCATTGCTTAAATGAAGGATACCCGTTTATTGTTTCCAGAATATTATTTTCGGGCTTCTACATAAAGTTTTTCACCCCGGCTCCCCTTTGCGCCGCTCTTCTATTTTTAAAACAGCAGAAGCATCTGCATCCAAACGAATACTCTGGTATAGATGATCCGCTCCTGAAATTATCGCATATATTTTGCTGACTGCCCCCTCTGCCACGCAAAAACCGCCCCGGCTTCCTGTTACGGAAACCGGGGCGGTTCGTTATACCTTATTGGTAGTTTTTCCGTGCTTTCTCAAGCTCTCACGCAAAACCTTGCGGGGAATTTTGATCGCAGCATGGGCAGGGGGCCAAAATTGCAGAGTGTTCAGAACAGCGATATGCTGTTCTTTTAATACGCTACATATCCAAAGAACGGCTTTACTGTACTAAGAGAAACGCCGTTTTGCTTTGCTTTCTCCTGCTTACAGGCCACACGGGCAGCTTCCTCAATAAAAGCTCCGCCTTCCGGCGTTGCTGTTGACTACGTAACGTTAAAGCGCCTGCAAATTTGATAAAATGTGCGATAAAATGCCTCTCGCTCTGCATCACACTGAAAATATTCTTTTGCACTCATCAAACACACCTCATTTCAAATAAGTCACAAAAATCACCCCCGCGAGTGCGGGGAAAAAGATTTTTCTTGTGCTTGTTGGAATCAAGCACGGGATCACCCCCGCAGGTGCGGGGAAAAGAATTTCAGGTAGTCGGACACGCCGACACTCCAGGGATCACCCCCGCAGATGCGGGGAAAAGAAAGTGGACTGTGGCCCACATACCATTTATGTAGGATCACCCCCGCAGATGCGGGGAAAAGATATAGGCCGATAACAGGCCGATACAGTCCGCGGGATCACCCCCGCAGATGCGGGGAAAAGTGGCAACAGTGGCGTCTTCGGGCGATTGCTCGAGGATCATCCCCGCAGATGCGGGGAAAAGTCGCGGTTGGTCTTGAGTTTCCTGAAGGTATCGGGATCACCCCCGCAGATGCGGGGAAAAGTCGGTCAGGAAGTTTTCGCCGTGGGCGTCGAAGGGATCACCCCCGCGAGTGCGGGGAAAAGCTTTTCGGGTTGTCACGCGTTTTCCTCCTTCTGGGATCACCCCCGCGAGTGCGGGGAAAAGCCTGCCTTGCCGCGATTGATGGCTGTGCGGTCAGGATCACCCCCGCGAGTGCGGGGAAAAGGGGCTAATATCACGGGTAACAGTCTGGTCAAGGGGATCACCCCCGCGAGTGCGGGGAAAAGGGGTCGGTGTTGCCGGGATAGCAGGCTGTGTTGGGATCACCCCCGCGAGTGCGGGGAAAAGGCTATGAGGTTCATTCCTACCAGCCTGCGTACAGGATCACCCCCGCGAGTGCGGGGAAAAGTTGTGCCTTGCGTAATGCTCGCCGCCGTTTCGGGGATTACCCCCGCGAGTGCGGGGAAAAGGACGCGTCTTGTGCTGTATGTGCACAATCTGGGGGATCACCCCCGCGAGTGCGGGGAAAAGCGTTCAATCGCTTCCCAAAGCCCCAGAACATCGGGATCACCCCCGCGAGTGCGGGGAAAAGAGTTGCAGGAGCGATACAATCCCATCAAAGGAAGGATCACCCCCGCGAGTGCGGGGAAAAGCTATGTGTCCGTAAGATTTGTTATCTGGCCACGGGATCACCCCCGCGAGTGCGGGGAAAAGAGCTGGCCGCCGGTCTGGGTGCGGTGATTACCAGGATCACCCCCGCGAGTGCGGGGAAAAGCGTGTCGATGGCGTAGGAAATGCGCGGGTACTGGGATCACCCCCGCAGATGCGGGGAAAAGAAGATTCCAAAAAATACTATGAAGAACTAGGCAGGATCACCCCCGCAGATGCGGGGAAAAGAGCTAACCCGGATGCGGCAACCTAACAACTAAGGGATCACCCCCGCAGATGCGGGGAAAAGAACTTCCCGGCGTTGAGGGTTCGATCACCAAAGGGATCACCCCCGCAGATGCGGGGAAAAGTGGCCTGTCTCAGTTCGTTGATGCTGATTCCTGGGATCACCCCCGCAGATGCGGGGAAAAGTTCTTTGTATCGTGTGCCGGTTCGTGCATCTCGGGATCACCCCCGCAGATGCGGGGAAAAGCCTTGGTTGTAGCTCCATGGTACATGTTCGTTAGGATCACCCCCGCAGATGCGGGGAAAAGGCGTAGGTGCTGCGCATTTCGCTGGTCACCATGGGATCACCCCCGCAGATGCGGGGAAAAGGGATATGCTGGAGAAGTACGGCGCAAAGGTTGAGGATCACCCCCGCAGATGCGGGGAAAAGTGTCAGAGCGGCCCTCACTGTGATGGCAAAACGGGATCACCCCCGCAGATGCGGGGAAAAGTCGGGGGCCTCCTCCCAGTTCAGGTGCAGCAGGGGATCACCCCCGCAGATGCGGGGAAAAGCCCTTGCGCGGCCTCACATGGGCCGCCTGACGAGGATCACCCCCGCAGATGCGGGGAAAAGCTACTTCTACTGAGATCCGTGTTAAGGAGATCGGGATCACCCCCGCAGATGCGGGGAAAAGGCCCGGCGGGTACAGGTGGAAAGCTCTGCGGAAGGATCACCCCCGCAGATGCGGGGAAAAGGGCCGCATAATTCCGCGCTGACCCTCCCCCCTAGGATCACCCCCGCAGATGCGGGGAAAAGGCGCAATGCAGCAAAGATGTCGCCGCCGTTCAGGGATCACCCCCGCAGATGCGGGGAAAAGTCCTGCCCCGCGTCCCGGAGGTGGTCAAGGCCGGGATCACCCCCGCAGATGCGGGGAAAAGAGATGCCCATAGATGTAGTCAGCATATTGCTCAGGATCACCCCCGCAGATGCGGGGAAAAGCAGCGGGATGGAGTAGGGGTACAGGATGGCAAAGGATCACCCCCGCAGATGCGGGGAAAAGTTTGCATTGAATGCAATTTTTTTGACGCTGCTGGGATCACCCCCGCAGATGCGGGGAAAAGCGCTTCCCGGTCAGCCAACTTGTTCAAGGCTTCGGATCACCCCCGCAGATGCGGGGAAAAGCGTCTGCCTATCCTTCCCACTCGGAAGCAGATGGGATCACCCCCGCAGATGCGGGGAAAAGCGCAGGAAGTACCCACAAGACAGGCACAGGGCGGGATCACCCCCGCAGATGCGGGGAAAAGCCCACTCGGAAGCAGATGTTGCACTGTGCAATAGGATCACCCCCGCAGATGCGGGGAAAAGGTTCGCTCGTTGATTATCGGTTGTTCAGCTTAAGGATCACCCCCGCAGATGCGGGGAAAAGGCTGCGCCCGGCGGGTGCTGCACGTTCAAAGGGGGATCACCCCCGCAGATGCGGGGAAAAGCCCCTGTCCCGATTCGATGCAGACCCCTTCCTGGGATCACCCCCGCAGATGCGGGGAAAAGTGTACGCACAAAGCCTTGCAAGCAATGTCTTTGGGATCACCCCCGCAGATGCGGGGAAAAGCTGGATCAAGAAGCACTGGGAAGTGCTGAGCTAGGATCACCCCCGCAGATGCGGGGAAAAGTCTGCTGCACGATCACCTTGTTGCGGGTGGGTGGGATCACCCCCGCAGATGCGGGGAAAAGCATGTCGTCAATAACCCGGAGCAGGCCAGCATGGGATCACCCCCGCAGATGCGGGGAAAAGCCGGCGCACCCACTCAGATCCAACCTTGAACCGGGATCACCCCCGCAGATGCGGGGAAAAGGATAATGGATAACATACCGCGCGGGATGTACGGGGATCACCCCCGCAGATGCGGGGAAAAGGCGAACTCCGGTTGAACTCCGGTCGTGGGGTAGGGATCACCCCCGCAGATGCGGGGAAAAGCGCTTCCAGAGAAATGCCGCTGTGCACTTCCTGGGATCACCCCCGCAGATGCGGGGAAAAGTCGTGGTCGCATAATATCACGACCGGAAAAGAAGGATCACCCCCGCAGATGCGGGGAAAAGTGCTGCTCCTGTTCGCAGTGCAGATAGATTTCAGGGATCACCCCCGCAGATGCGGGGAAAAGTAGAACGTATTTCCTATAAGTATGTAACTGAAGGGATCACCCCCGCAGATGCGGGGAAAAGTGGCTTAAGTGACATGCATGCAAAAGGCTTCTGGGATCACCCCCGCAGATGCGGGGAAAAGCATAACAGAAGCTACCAGCAGGGGCTAGAACGAGGATCACCCCCGCAGATGCGGGGAAAAGTCTTTATTCATCAAGTCTTGGCTACGAGTACAAGGATCACCCCCGCAGATGCGGGGAAAAGAAGATCCTCGTTACGGAATCCCGGTCCGTGATAGGATCACCCCCGCAGATGCGGGGAAAAGTTGATGAAGTCGCGCAGTTCGGGCGAAGTCATGGGATCACCCCCGCAGATGCGGGGAAAAGAAAAGCAGCAGCCCGCAAAAAAGGCCCCGCTATGGATCACCCCCGCAGATGCGGGGAAAAGCGCAGGAAGTACCCACAAGACAGGCACAGGGCGGGATCACCCCCGCAGATGCGGGGAAAAGCCGTCGGCGTCGAGCCTGTGGCGGTTTCGGCTGAGGATCACCCCCGCAGATGCGGGGAAAAGTTGCTGGTCGACCAGACGAGGCGCTTGATGCCGGGATCACCCCCGCAGATGCGGGGAAAAGACTAAAAAGATCCCATAGCTGCGTCACTTCCGCTGTCATTTTACATCTGGTTCATTCAGTTTGCAATAGACCTGCTGGATCAGGCGGCAGTCCGGCAGTGCGCGATGCTCTACCTTATCAGCCAGCGCAAAGTGCTGTGCCAGCGTTAAAAGTTTATAGTTCGCCACCCGGTAAAGCTTGCGGCGGGCCAGCTGCATCAGGTCGGTGCAGCGGTTGGCGGGGATGGGCAGTGCGTGCCGCTTGCAGGCCGCCCGCAGAAACTCCATATCGAACGAGATATTATGCCCCACCAGCGGGTCATTGCCAAGAAAGGCCAAAAATTCTTCCAATGCTGTCCGCTCGTCCCTGCCCTGCTGCAGATCAGCATCCCGGATACCGGTCAGCTGCGTGATCCCGGTCGGCAGCGGTGTTTCGCAGCACACCAGCAGGCTCAGCTCCTCCACCGGGCTCCCGTCCCGTACCCGCAGCGCACCGAATTCGATGATTGCATCCGAAGCCGGTTTCAGGCCGGTCGTTTCCAGATCGATCACGGTATACCCTTCCGGCTTCGGGCTGTGCGGCTTGCCTGCCGCACGGCGTGCAAATTGCTGCTGTGCCGCCTTGCTGAAGCCCGATTTCAGCGTCGTGCTTTCCGGCTGGGCCTGCGGCAGCGGACGGCGCATCAGCTTGATGCCGTCAAAGTCCACAGCTTCCCATGTGGTGTTGTGGGTGCGGAAATCCATCCGCTGCTCTCCTGCCGTTGTAAACACCAGGGTCGCCTGCCCATTTTTCAGGTTCTGGCACACGCGGTCCCACAGGGCATCCCGCACGCGGCCGCTCACATTCCCCACATAAACGCCGGTGTTGATCTCACACAGCCACTTGGACAGATCACCCCGCAGCCGGGGCGGACAGTTGGTCATGGTCAGCACTACGATGACGCATCCCCCGCTTCCTGTTCAAAGTAGTTGATGCCGTTGGCCACGGTGCCCAGCTGATTATCCCAGAGGTAGACCGCTTCCTCTGCCTCGCTCTGCTCTTCTTCTGTCAGGAAAAGCCCGCGGATATCGTGCACCATCCGTTCCAGAATGTGGTGCTCTACCATGGCATCCCGCACACGGCGGCGCACCACCGCAGGCAGATCTTCCGGTGCCTGCGCGGCCACCTCAAATGCAATGGGGATGGTCACTTCCGCTTTATAGAGGTCAGCGATATCGTACACGAAAGAACACTCGTGCCCCACATGCACAAAACCCAGCCCTGGTGCACAGCCCAGCGCCACGATGACAGCATGGGCCAGCCCGTACAGGCAGGCGTGCCCGGCCGAAAGCGCCTGATTGACGGCATCTCCGGCAGCAAAATCCTCCGGGCGGTACAGCCGCCCGTTCCACGGCACGCCGGTGTCTTTGGATGCCTTACGGTACACCTGCCGCACCCGGCTGCCCTCCCGCCCGCGCAGCTGCTGCATGGTCAGTTTGGAAACATCTTCTTCCGGAAAGCGCAGCTGATACATCTTGCGCACCACTTCCAGATGTTTCCGGGTGTTGGTCACAAGTTCTGCCTGCCGCAGCAGCATCCGGGAATGGGTGGTCAGCGGGCGGCCGTGGGCGTAGTAGCGCACACCGTGCTCGCCCACCCAGACAGCACCCACACCGGTGTCGCCCATCAGCTCCATGGCGCGGTGGGTGACGCGGGTGCCCGGCCCCAGCAGCAGCACGGAAATGCCCGCCGCCGGGATCTGTACGATGCCTTTTTCGTCCGTTACTGTAATGGCACCATCCTGTCGGCCAAGAGTGCAGTGTTCCAGATAGAGAAAGGTCATCCGGTCCCGCACCTGCGGCAATGCCTGCAAGTCCGGTCGGATCATGCCCGGCATCTCAGCCATCGTTCCGCCCTCCGCGCATCACGGTGAGAAGGCCCTGACCATAGGCTTTGCCCCGGCCCATGCCCTGACACAGCACGGCCCGGAACGCTTCGGCATCCGTCACCTGCAAAACGCCCTCGTACGTTACGCTCAACAGCGACACCGGGCGGGTACCGTGCTTTGCAAAGCGCTGCCACTGCACCCGCGTCACGGTGAAGGAATCCTCGGTCAGGGCAAAGCCGTGCTTTACGGCACGATCCAGCAGCCACTGCTTTTGATATTGGGTGGTGCAGTGCGCCAGCACGGTGCCGCGGGCCTGCGGGTCTGCCGGGTCTTTGCAGCTTTTGGTGGGGTTCGCAGTCAGCCGGAACTGCCAGCAGCTGCCCGGCGTGATGCGTTCCAGCAGCGGGTCGTAGCAGCGGGTCTCCGGTGCCGCACCAGTGCCAAACTGCTCTACTGCGCCGGAAAATTCCGGCACATCCTCACTGAGCACCAGCAGGTACAGTTTTCCGCCCAGCTGATCCAGCCGCCACAGCCTGCGGCGGCGTGCACCGGGAAAAGCGCTTTCCACCGCTCCATGGATCTTCTGCGGTGCTGCCAGTGCCGTCATGGTGCTGCGGCGTGTGGGGTCCAGTTCTACACGGGATAAATACATCGCTGCTTCACCTCACAATTCACAGAATGGGTCATGTTCGGTCCTCTCGGCGGCTTCCGTCCGCTGCCGGTACGGAATTTCCCGCGCGGAGCGGTAGCCATACTGCCGGTGCCGCGGGTCATAGGAGAGCGGCACATCTCGCAGGGCCGCTGCGCCCGGTTCCTGCGGTGCGGCATCCACCACGATGCGGCTGGGCCCGCCTGTTCCGGCGCAGAGTGCGGGCTCTGCCTGCAAGGCATCCAGCAGATCTTCCTGCCGCAGACCCAGGCAGAGCGGCAGCGTGGGCGGGCAGGAGCGGCGGCCAAGATACAGTGGGAACGCCGGACGGCACAGTGCCTGTTCCAGTTCCTGCAAAAATGCTGCATCCGCACAGCTCACGCCCACCAGAAACACGGCATCTTCCAGATAATGGCGGTAGGTCACATAAGAGCGGTCCTTTTCCTCGTTGCGGGCCATGTGGAAATCCACCAGCAGGTGACCTTCCCGCTCCACCCGCACGCCGAACTGCAGCTGTGCCAGCCGCGCCAGCGGTTCCGTTTCGTCCCGCCGCAGGCCCAGCGCTGCAGCCAGCAGGCCGATCACACCGCTTTTGGTGGGTTCCCGGCCCGTTTTGCGGGTCTCGAACTTGGAATCTGCGCCCCATGCCTGCAAGGGAGCCGCCAGCCGAAGCAACAGCGTTGCCATTATTCCACCTCGTTTCCGGTCAGGTTCTCCTTCACAGCTGCTTCCAGTGCTTCCAGCATGGTGTGCAGCGGCTGTGCCTCGCCCAGCTGTTCCAGCCCGGTGCCCACCGCAAAACTTTTTGCCGGAGCGCCGTAAGTGGCATACAGTTTCTGCGCGTAGACCTGCAGTGCCTTTTTGGAAGGTTCTGCGTAGCCCTCGGCACTGCGGCCAACAGCCCGCTCAAAGGCACCGCACAGGTTCACCGGCTGATCTTCCCGGATGGTCACATACACGGCATCCGGCAGGGTGCGGTTGGCAAAGGTATTCTGCTTGCCGGTAGGCATGGAGCGGATGAACGCTTCGCCAAAGCTGCGCACCACGGCAGCCGCCTTTTCTTTGCCCAGATGCTGCACCAGTTCCAGCACATTCACCGCCGCATAGCGGTACAGGGTGGCGGAGTTGTACTCCACCGTTCCCAGATGCCCGGCACCGGCATTATCTTCGGCTGCACAGTCGTCCACTGCGGTAAAGTAATCGCACTCGTTTTGCACCGCGTGGGTGGAGATACTGTGGGCTACCTGCGCAGCGGCATCGTAGTTCAGAGAAGGGTCATCTGCCACCATGCGGCCAAACAGGGCCATGTCGGCCGAAGGTGCCGCGCCCAGTGCCTTTTTATATTCCTTTTTGTCTGCACTTCCGGTCACCGCCACTTCAGCCAATGCTTTTGCCTGCGCCTGGCTCATAAAGAAGAGAGCCTTCGTGCCTTTTTCGTCGTTCTTGATGCCTGCATTGTCCAATGCTTTCTTGGCAAGCTTTGCAGCATCCTCCTCCGGCGCAAGGGCCGCGATTTCCTTTGCCACCAGTTCTGCCACCTTTTTGGTGCGGCTGCCCACATCGGCATCGTCCAGCAGGCACTCCTCGGCAAAAGCTTTGCGCATGGCATGCTTCCATGCCTGCGAGGACACACGGGCGCGGGTCACGCCGCCGTACACGGCTGTTTTGGGGCTGCCCGTATCGTCCCGGTTGATGCAGCTGGGCGGCACGGTTTGCAGCACATGAAAGTCAACATACAGACGCTTTTTCATAACTCAGTTCTCCTTTTCCTGCATTTCAGACGCTTCGGGCTGTTCATTGCGGTAAAGATCCTGTCCCCACCGCAGCCGGACATTGGCCGGCACCTGCGGATACCGTGGATCATCGCACTGCAAGCTGTACAGATCGGCTGCCAGCTGGGGGTAATCCAGCGGGATGTCTCCTGTGCGCAGCAGCTGGATCATGCCCCGCAGATGATGGCTGATCTCGGTGATCTCTTCTGCTGTGGCCAGCGCATTGAACCGCCGCAGCACGCTGCTCTCGGTCCAGTCCTGCCCTGCTGCCGCAGTCTGTACGGCCAGTCTGTGCACGGCCCGGCCCAGCGTACTGCCGGACCGGCTCATGCATACGGTATCATTGCCCTGCTGGTGCATGGCATACAGCGTGAGGGCCAGGTAAACCGCCCACTCCGCGTGGGAAGGGCCATCCCCGCCGCGGAAGCTTTCAGGCATATCCTGCAAAAATGTGCCCCACAGCTCCGGCAGATCTCCGGGCCGGTGGCCGATGCCCCGGCGCAGCTTTGCCAGCTCCGCACGCCGCTGATTGTCCGACAGCGCCCACAACCGCTGGATCCTGCGGTTCACATCGTCTTTGACTGCCTGCATGATGCTGTCGTTTTGCCTGTTCATGCCGTTCCTCCTTCGTCCTCTGTTTTGGGGTAAAGCCGGTACAGCCCACCCAAAAAGCGATTGTAGGCTTTGGGCGCGGTGTACAACTCGGTGCGCTCGGTCTTTTTGCCGGCATCCAGTTTGACCCGGTGTCCCGCCAGAGCCGCGCTCCCGGCTTCCAGAACCAGCTGCTTTCCCAGTTTTTCCGCAATGCTGCGGGCCTGTGCCTGCCAGTGCCGCTCCATTTCATCATAGTTCTCTTTGCTTGCATCGATCCCTTGCAGCCACCGGCGGAAAGGCTGATCTACCAGAAAGTAGAACTGTGCGCGGGCAGGGCCGCCGGCATTTTCGTTTTTGTCACCCGCTGCAATGGCAATGTCTTTTGCCAGATATCCCACATACTGTGCAGCCTTTTCACAGCGCTCGATCTCGTTTGTGATGCGCAGCTGCCAGGCGCGGCTCAGTTCGTCCAGCAGCCCTGCCTGAAAGGTCAGGCTGTCGCTGAAAGAATCGTTCACAAAGAAATCCTTGTCGCCGTACTGCATTCCGGAAACGCGGAAGTGGATCCTGCGCTTTGGGTCCAGAATGTTCAAATCTTTGCGCTGCAGCATTTCGATCCAGCGCACAACGCCCGGCCGGTGCACATTCGCCTCATCAGTCTGGCAGAAAACGGCCGGGAATTCCCGCCAGAACTGCTTGGCCGGGTCATGACGGCAGGGTATAAATTCTGCCGCATCGCTCTTTTTGGCCCGGTTGCGCCAGATCGTCATTTGCTCTGCAAACGCATTGCTTGGCGTAAAGAAATCACCACCCAGCAGGGTAAACCCATCCACCTTCCCGTTTTCTCGGTGGAGCAGCAGCCGCCGGGATTGCAGTGTGAGCAGCTGGGCCGGGTTGTCCGGGCATACGATCTGCGTGCGTTCTTCATTTCGGGGCGCATCCAGTTCCCAGCAGGGAAGATTTTCGCCCCAGCATTCCTGCCCATCCTGCAGCAGGGTCAGGTTCAGCATCAATGTCTCAAACAGGTTTTCGCCCACGGCCTGAATAAAACCCAGTTTTCCCAGCCAGCCTGCACCTACAGAGGGAAGCCCCTTGCCTTTTGGCTTTGCCGAGGTATCGTCGTAGCCGTTCACATACAGCAGCCACCGTGCCGCCTGCGCATAGGTCAGCTGGCTTTTGCCGGTACCCGCATAGAGCGGAAACAGCCGCAGTTTATTGCTGCTTTCCGACATTTCACCATTGAGTTTTGCCGCGTTGTACTCGGTGCCGATTGCCGCCCCCGGAACCTGCCAGAACGGACGCTCCGGATGGAACAGCCAGAAGCGGTCCTTCCACCGTTCCAGATAATCCTGCAGAGGCTGCTGCGGGAATCTGCCCAGCTGCCACAAGTCTCCCCAGCGAGCCAAAGCGTCGTCTTCTTCTTCAAATGGCTCCGGCTCGCCTTCCACATTCACGCGGGAAAACACAGTGAACAGCACCGCCAGCAGCAGCCGCAGCATAGCGGCGTCCTGCGTGGGCATCTCACCCGCCAGATCTACGTAATCCTGTGCATGGAGCAGTGCGTCGGCCAACGAGACCTCCTGCACGGTGTTGTCCGGCAGGCGGACGCGCACCCACGGCTCTTGCAGCAGGTTAAATTCCATCTCCTGCATCGGTTTCCTCCTTTCGGTAGGTCAGTCCGCTTTCGCGGTCGTAATAAAGCAGCTGATCCGCCAGTTTCGCGGTCAGTTTGTCATCCAGCAGCAGCACCAGTTCCCCGTGCAGCAGCGGCGAAAGCTGCCATGATGCCAGCAGGCGGCGGTTGTCCGCTTCCAGTTCATCAATGACTTTCTGTACGTTCCATGCTTTGCCAAACACCGCCGGGAGCCGCAGTTTCTGCCGGGCGATCTGTAAAGCTTCTTCCGGCTGCGGCGGGCAGTCGGCCGCAACCGCCCGGCCGTCCTCCTGCCACGGCAAAAAGTGGATGCTGCCATCCTGCCAGCGCTGCATCACCAGCACCTCGATGGACGGGTCGCCGTCCCGCACTGCCGCCCGTGCAGCTGCGTCGGTATGAGCCCCTTCGTTCTGCATCCAGTCGTCCAGTGTGTTGCGCTGTTTGAACCTCTTGTGCACCTTCGGCTGCGGCACAAGATACGCCTGTGCCCGCTCTTTGCGCTGGGCCTGCGCAAACTCATAGGCTTTGCACATGCCCTCGCTCTGTTCCGTCCCGGGCAGGGCATCTGCCTGCGCCCAGCCGTAGACCTTCTGCACCAGCGGCGAGATATCTTCCGGCAGCCGGATATGCTCCGGCAGGCAGGCCCGGGTGCGCCAGAGCAGCCAGCCGCCGTAGACCGCCGCGCTGCCCTTGTCAAACTCTTCTGTGCCCGTGTCCAGCACGCCGCAGACCGCTGTTTGCAGCGGCTGCGGACGGAATCGATCCGGGTGCCGCTGCAGGCGGCCGATGCGCTGCAGCAGCAGGTCCATCGGGCAGAGCTCCGTGATCATTACGTCAAAATCCACATCCAAAGACTGCTCTAAAACCTGCGTGCCCACCACGATCAGTCCATCACGCTCCGCAGGCGTGGAGTGCTTGCCCACACGGCGCATCAGTTCCTGTTCCCGCGCGGCACGGTCAGGCATCAGGAACTGCGCGTGGAACACCTGTACTTCCTTGTCCGGCAAGGCCTCTCGCAGCTGCTGCGTCACTTCCTGCGCCTTGCGCACCGTGTTCACGATCACGCCCGCACAGCCGCCCGCCTGCATCTTTTCGTGCAGGAAATCCGGCAGCACGTCTCCGGTCAGCGTAATCGTCTGCACCTTCCGGCCGGGTGTGTCCAGCGAGATCGCGGTCTGCCGCACTTCCGGGCCATCCGTCCATGTCAGCAGCGGATAGCCGCAGCTGGTTTTCCAGGGTGCATCCGGGCCGGGGCGGCGCTTTTGCTGGTAGGCTTCGATCAGCTCTGCCCGCCGCTGTGCCGGCAGCGTGGCCGACAGCAGGATCACCGGCACTTTGTACCACCCCAGCCATTCCAGCGCACGATCCAGATAGCGGTTCATGTACGCATCGTAGGCATGGCATTCATCCACGATTACCACCTTGCCAGCAAGGCCCAGATGCCGCAGCATCACATGCTTCTGGCAGAGGGCCGCCATCAGCAGCTGATCCACCGTACCGATCACAAAGTCCGCCAGCAGTGCCTGCTTACTGCCCCGGAACCACTGGTTCACCAGCACCCGCTGCTCTTCTGCTTCCGGATCGTCCCAGTCATCCTGCACCCGCACCGGCTGCTGCAGACGCATGTACTCCTCGTTCAGCTCCGCCATGCCGTGGGCCAGCCGAATGGACTTTGGCAGGTCGTCCGGCTGTTTTTCTGCCCATTGCAGCAAGCGCGGAAACAGCCCGTTTGCTGTTGCCTGCGTGGGCAGACCGAAAAAGATGCCGCCCGCGCCAAACCGTGCCGCCAGAATTTCTGCCGCAGCCAGCGCCGCCTCGGTCTTGCCCACGCCCATCTGTGCTTCCAGGATCAGGATTCCCGGCGTTTCCATGGTGTTGGCTGCTTCCATGGCGGCTTTCTGCACCGCGTTGGGCGCAAATCCAAAACGCTCCTCAAACTCTTCCGGGGCTGCAATGGATGTCTGCGCCGTCCACGGCGATGCCGTCTCCGTTTTGTTCCATCGCTCCCATGCGCGGAGCACGCGCTCCGGGTAAGCCGCTTCACTGCCCAGCTCTTCCACCGGGATCAGCGGAAAATATTCCGTGTTGCTGGCGATCCAGTCCGCCATGATCAGCAGCCCTGTCAGAAGGATCTCTTCGGGCTGGTTCAGTTCCGGCAGATCCCCCGGTCCGGAATAGCCGCAGTCCTGCAGGGCCGCCCTGAGCAGTTCTTCCCAGAAGCCCTGCCATACCCGCTCCTGCCCTTTCGGGTAGTAGTTGACCTGCCAGCCGTCAAACTGTTTTTCCACCTCGGCGTTTGCCTGCGGTCTGCCGTGGTGCGCGCCCACGATCGAAGCAATGCCGCCCGGATAGCCCTGTTCCCGCAGGATCGCTTCGCCGGCCCTGGCATGGGGTGTTTCGCGCCGGTTCTGCTCCGGGCAGTACAGCGGTGTCAGCCGCTCCAGCCGCTGCTTCGCTTCCGGCAGACACTGCAGGATCACGCACTGAAAGTTTTCGATCGCCTTGCCCAAATCATGCACCCAGCCCAGAAAGCGGGCAAGGCACACCAGTTCTTCTTCGTCCAGCCCGGTGGCACGCTTCACGCTTTCCGGCAGCCATTGCCGCACTAAAAGTTCCATGATCCCTGCCGTGTCCCGCAGATGCATCCACAGCGGCAGCCACTGGCTGGTATCATTCGGGTCCGTTTTACCAGCCAAAAGCTTTGTGTTTTTCAAGCAGTTCTCCATAGCACGCCTCCTTCCAAAAGCCGTTTTATCGTTCACAATGCAAGCATAACAGATATTTCATCCCATAAACAGGACTTTTTATATTTCACTCACATTCTGATTGTTTTCAAAGAACAGGAAGAGGCTTTACGGCCCCTTCCCCGCCCCCGCAAATGCGGGGAAAACGAGCTCACTCAATCCAAATTTTTCATCAGATTATGGGATCACTTTCGCAAGGCGAAAATATTTTATTTATTTTACATCATATTATGTTAATAAATATCAACCTCCCAATCAAAGGATACCACCATTTATGACAATCGTCAATTTTTTGTCGTAAGTTTGTTTAAAATCATAAAATTTCAACTTATTTTTGTACACAAAAACCGCCCCGGCTTCCTGTTACGGAAACCGGGGCGGTTCGTTATGCTTTATTGGTTCTTCTTAAAGTATCTCTGCCTTTTCCACCAGCAGATCCGCCGTGCACTCTTCCTCTGTCCACGGCACATACACGTCCGGCTGTACACCGCACTCATCTACGCCCTTGCCTTCCAGCGAAGCCATGGTGCGGCTGATGGGATAGGTAAAGCTGAACTCGTCGTACTGCACAGTCACAGGATTCGTATAGTCCAGCGTACCCATGGTGGGGCGGCCCAGCACAGCGGCCCTGCCCTGCTGCTTTGCCAGCTGGACGAAGCGCTCCGCTTCCTCTTCGCACCATGTATCCGTCAGCACCACCACTTTTTCCGGGCCCCGGCGCGGGATGGGCGTTTCGGTGGGAACGGGCAGTTCTTCCACTTCCTCCACCCAGCCTTTGCCGCTCTGGTCGCGGTAATAGGCAGTGAGCTGCTGCGCCATCTGCCGCAGCTCCGGGTCATCATCCACAAGGTAGGGCTTGAGCATATGGATGAGCCGGGTGCAGTTCATTTTGGTGTAGTTGGTGCGGATGCGCCGGTCGCCAAAGGCCTGCTCTGCCGTACAGTCCACTTTCACGATGTAGGGCAGCAGCGGCAGCAAAGCTTCCTCGTCGTCCCCGCGGGCAGTGCGCAGGTCCAGCACCAGCCGGGCACAGCCGTCCAGCTGCGCCTGATGGGCCTGCACAAAGCTCTCCAGCACGGCGGCATCGTTCAGGGTACCGGGGTTCAGGAGCAGTGCGCCGCCGGACAGTTCCTGCAGAGCGGGAGCCCGGTCTCCTTCCACAGGGTAACAGGCCAGTTCCAGCGTTTCCTCGGTGCCGTCGGCATGGCGCACCGTGATGTCCCGGGCCAGCTTGAGGTAACCGTTCCACTGTTCCCGCTCCGGTTCGTCTGCAGCGAGAAGAGGGTTCGGCAGGTTCTTCACGATGCGTTCCGGCGCGGTGCGGTTGATGGCCAGCACTTCGTCGCCCGGGCGCAGGCGTGTTTCCTGCGTCACAGCGTCCACGAACATGCCCGCAGCACACCGGCGCACCGAAAAGCCCCGGGAAAAAGGCTCATACCCCTCTGCATTCAGGGTGAATTTCAGGTTGCGGTCGCGCATTCCGGCGCAGTACTGGCTCACCGCCTGCAGCACCAGCAGCGAGGACATCCGCCGGTCGTAGTAAGCCTGGCCCAGCATGGTGACAAAAGGCGAAGGGTTGTGCCGCTTCTGCTTGGCATCCCAGCCCGCATAGTCGTTGCGAACGGTCAGAAAAAGATCCTTCAAAAGCTTGTTGCTCTCCATATCCGGCCCTCCTTGGCGGATGTTCTTCACGCAAAAGCGGCTGCTGCGCAGTGTTCTGTACAGCAGCCGCTTGTTCAATTTATTCTAACAGAAAGATCAGGCGTTGTCCACGCAGAACTGGCCAGCCAGACGGCCGTGGGTAACGGCCATGCCGATAGAGTTGCCTGCGCAGGGAGTGCTGTAGCCAGTGCCGTAGCGGCCGCCCAGGCTGTTGCCGGCGGCGTACAGACCCTTGATGGGTGCATAGTCCACGTCCAGAACGTTCAGGTTCAGGTCGGCCATCATACCGTTCATGGTCACCATGCTGGGGCTTGCGCTGCGGTTGCCCAGAGTCTGAGCGCAGCCGTAGAAGGGAGCCTCACGGATGGGGATCAGAGCGCTGGCGTCCTTGCCGAACTTATCGTCCCTGCCGGCATCGCACATTGCATTGTACTCGTCGATGCTTGCCATGAAGGTGTCCATCTTATCGTCGGGCACGCCCATTGCCTTGGCCAGCTCTTCCAGCGTGTCGCACTTGAAGATCTTGGACATCATGCGCTCGGCCACGAAGCAGCTGCGGATGGTCTGCTCCTCGCTGGAGCAGGGCAGCCCGTCCGGTTTGAGATCACCTCCGAAGACAGTCATGTCTGTGTCAGCCTTTCCAATTCCGTCCGCACTGTGCCGCAGGGGGGTCTCCCACGGCGTGGGCCTGAAAAATGTTGCTGCCTTGATGCAGCTCATGCACGGCAAGAGCTTCTGCACGACCGAAAACGGGATCTTCTGCATACGGCTGTATTTCTATTTTTGACCCGAAAGCACAAAAACCGCCCCGGCTTCCTGTTACGGAAACCGGGGCGGTTCATTTTACGTTATTTGTGCTTTTTATCGCACATTTTCAAGATTTCACGCAATTACTTGCGGGGATTCTTGATCGCAGCCTGAGCAGCTGAGGGTGATGGATGGAAATGCGTTCGTTTCTGTTCTTTTACTCAACAAACACTCTTCCTGTTCAGTCCGCACGTCAAAATTTTCAGACCATGAAGAACGCCCAAAGAGATTTTTGTGTTTTTTGAAATTTGTTATTGACAAGCGGAAAGGCAGCTGATACAATACTTCCTGGCATAAATGCCGTGAACATGGGGTTTAGCTCAACTGGTAGGCCCCCTTTTGATTTTTACCAAGTCAGCGCCATGTTTCATTCGAAGCATGGTGCTTTTTTATGGGAACATCCCAATTATAAAACAATAGGAGAAAATAAAATGAAAATTTCCCGCCGTCGTTTTATGACTGTTGCAGGTGCAGCGGCCGCAGCTTCTGTTCTGAGTGCATGTGGTGGTTCTGGCAGCACCTCCTCCGTCTCCGGAACTTCGGCTGCATCCGGCAGCACGGAGACGACCAGCATCCAGAAAGTTGCCCTTTGCTGCAATATCGGCTCTGTGGACGACGAGAGCTTCAATCAGTCCTGCTGGGAAGCGATTCAGGAGTATATGGGCGAGAACTGCGAATATTATTCCCTGTCGACGGAAGGTTCGCAGGAAGAGCGTGAGACGGTCGTCCGTCAGGCCGTCAACGATGGCGCGGATGTAGTGGTCTGTGTCAGCTATCAGTACGGAGAAACGCTCATGTGGGCAGCGGATCGTTATCAGGACATCAAGTTCATCGGCGTAGATGTGACGAAAGAAGACGTTGGTGTGGACGAGCTGCCGGAAAACTGCTACTGCATCAACTTCAAGGAAGAGCAGGCCGGTTATCTGGCTGGTTATGCTGTTACAAAAGACGGCAAGACCAAGCTGGGCTTCCTCGGCGGCACGGCTGTTCCTGCTGTTATCCGTTATGGTTATGGCTTTGTGCAGGGTGCGGACGCAGCTGCTCAGGAACTGGGTGCAAATATCGACATCAACTACTTTTATGCAGGCCAGTTCTATGGTGATGCCAACATCACCTCCCGAATGGAAGGCTGGTATTCCAATGGTACGCAGGCGGTGTTTGCGTGCGGCGGCGGCGTTTATACCTCTGCTGTTGAAGCCGCTCTGAAGGATAATGGCTATGTGATCGGCGTTGACGTTGACCAGAATTATGTCGGTGTCAACGGCGTGAAAAATGGTTCTTACGCCTACAATCCGTTTATCACTTCGGCTATGAAGAATCTCGGCACTGCGATCCATGATTCGCTGGACAAGATCAACCATGGCGAATGGGATGCACTGGCTGGTGTTGAGGATAAGTTCGGTCTGGAAGACGGCGATTACATCGGCCTGCCTACCGCAGACGATAGCTGGAATTTTGAGACCTTTACCATTGATGAATACAAGGAAGTCAAGAGCAAGATCGCTTCTGGTGAAATCGTTGTTGACAACAGTTCCGATGATGGTATCAAGCCCGCAGTCAGCGAATTTACCACCGTTACCTACATTCAGTAAGCGAATTTAAATTTTCAATGAATGAAAAAGGCCGCCAGTCATTATGGACTGGCGGCCCTTATTGTTTGTGCTGTATCACCGGAAGCTGCTTGACCTTGCTTGGAAAACTGGAACGCCAGCTGGCAAAAGCTGATCTTCTAATTTTGGATGAACTCAGCTATTTGGGTTTCAACCGTTACGAATCCGATTTGTTATTCAAAGTCATTTCCGACCGCAGCGAACAGTCCAGTACAATTGTGACAACGAATCTCCCTTTTAAGCGATGGACTGAATTATTTGAAAACACTACAATGGTTTCGGCTCTGGTGGATAGATTGACATACAAATCTGCCGTGCTTGATATGAATGGTCCATCCTACTGGCCCTGGTATTAACAGACGAGCAGTGGCTCAAATATTCATTGACATTCACAGCGTTGCCGCTGCAAAAGCGCATTTTTATTTTATCGCTTCTCCGTCATTTGTTTCTGGGGGGGGGTACGCTTGAAGCGGCGGACAATCTGCTCCAGAGCCTTCATATCCACAGGCTTGGACAAATGCTCGTCCATGCCCGCTTCTCTGCGCTTTTCTATATCCTCAAGGAACGCATTGGCAGTCATGGCAACGATGGGGATGGTCTTGCCCAGCGGATTTTCTCCGTTCCGGATGGCACGGGTCGCTTCCAGACCGTTCATGACCGGCATCTGCACATCCATCAGGATCATAATCACCGGGCTTGACCAATGCAAATGCGTCCACGATCTCCTGACCGTTCTTGCAGATCTTGCAGGACGCGCCTTGGGTTTCCAGAAGCATTTCCAGAATTTCAGCGTTGATGTCGTTGTCCTCTGCACACAGGAATTTCATCCCACACAGGGGCGACACATTTTCCGGTTCATCTGCTGACTTGCGGCTTTCCTGTACACGGTGGACTTCGGCTTCCAGATTGGAGAGGAAGAACGGATATGGAATCACGCCATCTGCATCCGCAGGTGCAATCAGATTTGCCGTGGAACTCGTTGCACCGCACAGCAGAATAGAATTTCCTCTCCATATATTTTTGTGTATAATCACCAGAGAGAACGAATTATCGTTTTTTCTGGTGGACGGACAATCAGGATATTCTGAGAGGGTGGATAAAATCAGCATCAGACGCAATGCGTCCGTACAGTTTTCAGAAAAA
>JBNMHZ010000040.1:0-26025 GCA_050873025.1 Faecalibacterium sp.
CATCACGTCGTCGTTCTCGTACTGGACGCTGCTGGTGTTGATGGACACCTTGGCGGCATACTTCTTGAAGTTCTCCGGCAGGGCAGAGGAGTACAGAACGGTCAGGTTCGGCTCCGGTGCAGGGCCCATGTTTTCCAGCGTGTGCAGGAAGCGGTAGCAGTTCTTGGTGACCATGCTGCGGCCGTCCATGCCGATGCCGCCCACTTCCAGCGTTGCCCACACGGGGTCGCCGGAGAACAGCTGGTTGTAGCTGGGGATGCGGGCAAACTTGACCATGCGGAACTTCATGACCATGTGGTCGATCAGCTCCTGTGCCTGGCTCTCGGTCAGGGTGCCGTTGTCCAGATCGCGCTGGATGTAGATGTCCAGGAAGGTGGAAATGCGGCCCACGCTCATGGCAGCGCCGTTCTGGGTCTTGATGGCGGCCAGATACCCGAAGTACAGCCACTGGCAGGCTTCCTTGGCGTTCTTTGCGGGCTGGGAGATGTCGTAGCCGTAGGCCTCAGCCATCTTCTTCATACCCTTCAGGGCGTTGATCTGACGGGCGATCTCCTCGCGCAGGCGGATGACATCATCGGTCATGGTGCCGTCGCCGCAGTTGGCGAAATCTTCCTGCTTGAACTTGATGAGGGCATCGATGCCGTACAGGGCCACGCGGCGGTAGTCGCCCACGATGCGGCCGCGGCCGTAGGTGTCCGGCAGGCCGGTGATGATGTGGGTGTGGCGGGCGGCCTTCATCTCGGGGGTGTAGGCGTCGAACACAGCCTGGTTGTGGGTGCGGGTATAGTCGGTAAAGATCTTGTGCAGCTCAGCGCTGGGCTGGTAGCCGTAGGTGGTGCAGGCCTGCTCTGCCATCTTGATGCCGCCGTAGGGCATAAAGGCACGCTTGAGGGGCTTGTCGGTCTGCAGGCCGACGATCTGCTCCAGATCCTTCAGGTTTTCGTCGATATAGCCGGGGCCGTAAGCGGTCAGGCCGCTGACGACTTCGGTCTCCATGTCCAGCACGCCGCCCTTGGCGCGCTCGGCCTTCTGCAGCTTCTGCAGGGCACCCCACAGCTTGTCGGTGGCTTCGGTGGGGCCAGCCAGGAAGCTTTCGTCGCCGTCATACGGGGTGTAGTTCTTCTGGATGAAGTCACGCACGTTGACTTCTTCTTTCCAGATGCGGCCCTCAAAGCCTTCCCACTGTTCAAAATTGATCATTGGAACCTCCTTGCTCCATTCCATGCTATTGGTTAGCATAGTCTAACTATTGAGCCTTTGAAAAACCGCTCTCATTGGCGGCTTTCTGGGGGCGGATCGGTTTGAGCTGCCGGGTTACAGAATCCGCATCTGCCCACGCTGGCAGCCCATGAACGCAAGCCATGGACAAAGCAAAATGCTCTGCCACAAAATCTTGCGTTAATATAATAACAATTCTTCTTACGGATTGCAAGAGGAAACGAGTGGATTTTACACAATCTTTGCCGGGTTTGTCTGGGCAGAGTGCAAAATTCTGGCAGAAAATACTTTACGACAAAAAAGTTTTTGAAAATTTCAAAATAAGGGGTTGACAAGACTAACCGGCTATGGTATTCTGTTCTCGCAACGAGGTTAGACAAATCTAACCTACGAAACGCGTTGCACCAGAAAAGCAGATGCTTCTGCAAAAGCGTCTGTGAAAACCGGATCTGCGTGGCAGAGCTGCGGAGCTTTGCTGGGCAAATCCCCAAGCTTGTGTGGCTTTTGCTGCACAATCCCCAATTCCTCCATTCCATTCTCTTTTTTTAAGTGAGCTGTGGTTTTTGTTTGCTCCCACGGCTCGATGCGCGGCATTCGGTGTGATTGGTACCGCACCGTGTGCAAAGAAAAACAAAAACGGGACATGCAGCTTGACCACCTGCGTGCCCCGATTTTTGTTTTTAAAAGAAAAAATTGGTTGAAGCTTTTGTCAGGAGAACTGGACAAGTGCATAGCAAGCATAACCACCTGTCGTTAATGGCACGCTTGCATAGCCAATTTTTTTAGCAACTCGCCCGGAAAGGCTTTTTTCAGCACTGATCTGGCCAGCGAAAACAGCAGCGGCATCATTCATTGTGGTATTAGAAGTGGATACGTAAGCGGCGTAATGCTCAGCATCCAAACCGGAGGCCTTAAGTGCGGCATCTTCGTTTTGATAATTGCTGTACACATCCATATAAACCACAAGCTTATCATTCAGTTTGGAATCGTAGCTGAGCTGAATGCCAGTGCCAGAAAGTTTTTCATTGATTTTGGAAGTCAGTTGTTCCTCGGTGGAGGGACCGCCGGAACTTCCGCCGCAGGAAGTCAGGGTAAAAAGCATAACAATGGAAAGCAGGGCGAGGGAGAACCGTCTGAGTGTTTTCATTTTGTATTCCTCCTGATTTTTGAATAAATAGGTAGACCTAAGTTTATAATACGCCTGATAAGGTGTAAAGCCAATACACCCGATTGGATGTCAGATATAGTTTCCATAAGGAGGGCAGCTTATGGAGTGCTATACAAGACTGCGCGATTTACGGGAGGATGCAGACCTGACCCAAAAACAGGCGGGCGCGCTGCTGAATACCACCCAGCAGCAGTACGCAAAGTACGAACTGGGCGTGCAGGAGATCCCGACGCGGCATCTGATCACGCTGGCAAACTATTACGATGTGAGCATTGATTATATCGTGGGTCGTGCGGACTGGACGGATGTGCAGCTGTACCGGCTCTGGAACAACTGCAGCCAGGCGGAGAAGCAGAAGATTTTCAACAAGATGCAGCCAGAACGTGAAAAATAAGACCCGGAACGGTTTCAACTCGTTCCGGGTCTTTTAATATGGCAGTGTCAGCTGACGATCTCCGCCAATTTCTGATACACTTCCTCTGCGCCGCCTTTGGGGGCTTTGATCTTCACGAACTGGCTGTTTACGATGGCAGTGCCGTCGGAATAGACGGTGAAGAGCAGGTGGTTGTTCTCGGCATCGTCGTAATAGCTCACAGTGACCGAATCCACCGGGTATTCGTGGCTGTAGTAAGAATAGTTCTGGTTGAACCGCTTGACGCAGACAACGCCGGAAAGCAGCTCGCTGGCCCGCTGATAGGCTGCATCGTTCGCAGAAAGCAGCTGATAGTTCATCTCGGTGGAGCTGGCAAAATTCTGCAGGTGCTCCACCCGCACACCCGCCTGTGTGCTGGCGCTGATCTTGCTGCCGAGGTCGATCTTAGCAGAAGGAAAGATGAGCACCAGAGCCAGCAGGACGAGCAGAACAAAGGCGAACCGGGACAGGATGCTTTTTTCTTTCATCAAGGTCATGCCTCCTTTGGCGGGGCCATTTCGGCTGCGTGGCGCTGGGCAAAAAAGAAGCCCACGGCGCTGGCGGCAAATACCACGTAATAGCTGGCGATGCGGTAGAGCATCATTACGCTCATTACCTCGCCGCGCTCCAGAAAACAGCCGAACACCAGCAGAAAAGCCGTTTCAATGGAGCCCATGCCGGCCACATTGGGCAAAGCATTGGAGAGAAAGAGCATCAGGCTGGTGAGCAGCTGCACATGCCAGAACTCCAGCGGCGAAAGCCCCATGAACCGGATGCAAAGGTACGGCAGGCAGAACAGCCCGAACAGCTTGACCGCCTGCAGGGCCAGAATTTTGGCACAGCGGGGTTTATCCGCCAGCAGGCGGCGGCTCTCCTCGCCCAGAACATCCAGCTGCTGCTGCCAGTCGGCACGGCGCTGCTGCCATTTTTCGGTTTTGGGCAGAAACCGCATCAGCCAGCGGGCCAG
This sequence comes from Faecalibacterium sp., assembly GCA_050873025.1. Taxonomy (GTDB): domain Bacteria; phylum Bacillota; class Clostridia; order Oscillospirales; family Ruminococcaceae; genus Faecalibacterium. Next base: position 3,766 of record JBNMHZ010000040.1, read on the forward strand.
ATTCTGCACCAGCGGCGAAACGCACACCAGCACCAGCACCACGATGATAGCCGCTACCACAAGATATGCCATGGGCAGATAGTTCATCACGCCGGTGGTGTTGGCGGCAAGCCATTTGTACTGCAAAAGCAGCATCACGGTGGCGTACAGCATCACGGTGGATTTGTGGAACACGTATTGCAGGGTCATCAAACCCACGCAGGGGCCCACCGGCAGGCCGCAGCGGTGCAGATACCAGGCCTGCACCGGCATGGCACCTGCACCCAGTGTGACCACATTGCCAAAGGTGCCGCACCATGCGTTATCAATGGCCTGCCAGAACTTGAACCCCGGCAGGCGGCTGCGCACGATGAGGCAGGAGACGCACCCTTCCAGCAGTGGGTAGCTGAGGCCGACGGCCAGCACCACCAGCACCTGCCATGCCGAGAGCTGCGAAAGCGCCGCGGTGATCTCGGCCCAATGGCCCCGGAACAGCAGTGCGATGACGCCGGTGAGGGCGGCAAGCACCAGCAGCGAGAGCATCGTTTTTTTGCGGGAAGGTGTGGCAGTGGTGGGCTGGCTCATGGAAAAACAGGCTCCTTTCAGGCGGAATGGTTTGATAAAAGTATAACACGCAGGGGCCTGTTCTTTGTGAACGGAACCGGAACTTTCTTGTGCAATTTGAATGGAATGATAAAATTGCAAACTTTTTTAGAGAGGATTCCCGTGCAGAGCGTAGTCGCGTGGAGAAGGCTTATACGGCTTTTATAAAAAACATTTCCGCCGAATATGTTCTCTTTTGCGTGCCAAAAGAGAACCAGAAAAGCACCCGCTACTTTCGAGGCGCGGGAGGCACGAATTAAGGGCTGCACGCCCTTAATAATCCCGAAGTAGAAAGGCTCCATACAAAAAATCCAAGTCGCTTCGCTAGAGGATTTTTTGTGTTCCGCCGATTGGAAGTCGCTGATGCGACAAAACGTAAGGGCAACAGCATCTTTTTATTGCTGGCGCGAATGCTCCCGCAGGGAGCCAGCGCCAGCAGATGCATTTTATCGCCACGACCCCTTCCGTGAAAAAGCAAACAAGCCAGCCCCGCAGGGCTGGCTTGTTTGCAATATTAAAAAATAATTCTTCCGCTATTTATGCCCAGAGTGAAACGGAGGGCATTCAAATGGTCAATTCATTTACCAATCGTTTTAAAGTGGCAACATAGGCCTCGTTGGAGTAGTATTTCTCGTACATCTTCCGGCAGTCGGCCTTCATGGCGGCCAGCTGGTCGGTGTGCAGGATGGCATATTCCAGCACCTTTGCCAGCTGCTCCGGGTCGTCATCCTTGTACACAAAGCCGTCCACGCCCTCGGTGATGAGCCCGGCGGTGCCGGTATGCTCCGACACAATGGAAGGCTTGCCGAAGATCAGGCCCTCGGTGACGAAGGTGGGCATGGGGTCGTCGCGGGAAGCGCACACCACGCAGGCACACTGATCCATCAGGGATTTGATCTCCGGGCGTTCCAGCCGCTTGCGGTAGAACACCGTGTCCGGGTAGTCCTCCACAAGGGCGTCCACAGTGCTCTTGATGCTCTTATCTGCAGCCTTGCCTACGAACAGGAAGGCTGCTTTCTGCCGCACTTCGGGCTTTAACAGCCGGATGGCGTTGCAGAAGATATCCTGACCCTTGCGGGGCTCAAAGGAACCCACGGTCACGAACAGCGGCCTGCCGCCTGCATAGCTGATATCGTAGGGCGGAAAGCTTTCCTGCGCGTAGTCCGGCAGGCCGTAGATCAGTTGTTCAATGTCAAAATCCGGCCGCACCGAGTGCATGGCGGCGGTGGCGTGGGAGCCCACGGCGCAGATGCGCACATTGGGTTCCAGCTTTTTGGGGATCTTGTGCGCGATGAACGGGTAGCCCGCAAAAGCATCGTGCAGCCACCACAGCACCGGCACAAAAGAGCCGTTCAGGGTGTTCACGGCGGCAGCTTCCACCACCGTGTTGGCCAGCACAAAATCGGCACTGGTGGCAAGGCCCCAGAGAGAAGAGCTCATCACGCAGTCACTGCGGGTGACAACGGCGGCACCGGCGTCCAGAAACAGCGGCAGCGAGCCGTCATCTGCAGGGCCCAGCACTACCACTTCAAAGCCCATGCTGCGCAGCACCGGCACGGCGCTTACCAGCACGATGGGCGCACCGGTCATGGTGAGCTCGTGGCTCATGATGAGTGCCCGCTTTCCGCCGGCAGAGAACACATCGTCCGCGCACAGCTCCCGCCGAAAGTGCAGAAGCGACTGCGGGATGCGGCGGCAGTTCTCCGCCATGGCGGTGGCAAGGCGTAAAAGCTCGGTCACGCTGTCCCTGCCCCGGGCGGCGGCACGGATGCGATCCAGAAGCTGCCGCGACACCATGGCGCACCGGCTGCACGGGATGTGCTGGGTGCTCAGGTAAAGGGCGGTGGAGCCGTCAAAGCCAAAGGCGGCGTCACACACCACCAGATCGGCACCGGTGCGCAGGCCCTCGGCAAAATAGGTCAGGGCGGTGGAGGTGCATTCCAGGTCTTCACTCACCAGCAAAACGCCTTCCACGGCATCGGTCAGTTCGCCTTCCAGCCGGGTGACCAGCCGGAACTTGCGGTGCAGCTGGTTTTCCAGTGCATGCTCCAACGCCTGATGGCGGCCCGGCGCATACACCAGCAGATAGGTGCTCTGGGTGTCGGTATATACCTGCTTCGTCAGCTGCTTACGCTGCAGGGTGCTGTAACTGCTGTACATTTCAAAACTCCTCTGCAATCAAGATCAGCGGCGGAACAGCCGGTGCAGGGCACGCAGCGGGGCGGTGAGCCGCCAGCTGCTGCTTTCGTACAGGTTTTCCAGCGAGTTTTCGTAGGCAGCCTGGCTGTTCTGCAGTGCTGCCAGCTGGTTGTTCAGCCGGGTGAGCTCGGCACGGGAGGTCTGCAGCTGCTCGCGCAGGTCGTTCTGCTCGGCTTCGGCCTGCAGCTTGATGGCACTCAGCGCCTGCAGCAGGGCCTTGCCGGGCTGCTCGTGCTGGAAGCGGCCCAGCGGGTAGTAGTGATAGGTGACGGCAAACTTCATGCCGGCGGCAAAGGGCACGGTGCTGCGCACGGTCAGGTTGGGGTCCACATCCAAAAACAGCAGGCAGTCCCCCTGCAGCGGGATGCCGTTCACGGCGCGGCATTCCAGCCGTTCGTCCGAGATGCTCAGGTCGGTGACGCAGCAGGCCAGCTCACCGGGGTCCAGCCGCAGGGCCCGGGCATCGGTGGGCAGGGTGAACACGGCCGAGACCTCGTGGGTCAGCTCGTCGTAGGCGTCCTCGGTAACGGTCAGGCATTCCCGCGGGGAAAAGCCGGAACCGGAATCGTAGAACAGCTGCGGAAGGGTGAGGCCGGCAGGTTCGTTGTCACTGCTGTGCTTTGCAAGGGCAGCCTGATAATTCAGTACCTGCTGTTCCAGCTCCAAGCACCGCTGTGCCAGCCGGGACACACCTTCGTCGGATAGCTTGAGCTGCTGCTCCAGGTCGGCAGCGCGGCTTTGCGCCGCTGCAAGGGTCTCGGGGACATCGTTGTTCATAACTGGATTCTCCTCTTACTTTTTATGATAGGCTGCACCGCAGCAGCCGGAAAAAATCTTTTCAATGCCGGGCCGTATAATGCACCGCCGGTGTCCTGCGCCGTGCCGGAAAAAACCGGATGATCAGCGCACGGCGTGCCCGCAGCAGCTCGCACACCAGCCAGATGGAGCCCATAGCCACAGCATACTGCAGCCACATGCCCAGCACCGGCTGCGCCGAGAACTTTGCCACCATCAGGTACCAGGGAATGGCGATCAGCTCCACGGTATGTATGCAGAAAATATGCAGCGAGCGTCGGCCCACGGCTTCCAGAAAACGCACCACGGGGCCGTGGCCGCGGCTGAGCCGCATGAAAAGCCGGATGAACAAAAGCCCGGCGGCACCATCCAGAAAGATGCTCAGCGGCCCAAGCGACCACTCAGCCAGCGAGATGCAGTCGGTGGTGCGGGTGGCAAGTGCGCCCACGGCGATCAGCGCTGTGGCGGCCAGCAGTCCGGCAAGCACTTTGGGCGGCAGCTTTGCGTCCAGCAGATGGTGCTTTTTGGCAATGAAGCCAAGGTAGAGGTAGGGCACCACCACGGCACCCTGGATCAGGCAGAAGGGCAGCTCCCACGCAAGGCTGGCACCCCAGCCAAGGACTGCACAGCCTGCCACCGCCCAGGGAATGTATTTCTCCGGGAAGATGTTCAGGATCACATCCAGAAAGATCCAGCCCACCAGCAGCGCCAGCAGATACCACATGGGCCCGCAGGAGAAAAACTCCTGCCCGAAGTATTCTGCCGTGTGGGGCAGGCCCAGCAGAAAGCCGCCGGTCACCTTGACGGATTCGCTCATCGTGCCGGGCAGGTAATGGAACGTCTTATAATGAATGGCAAAGTGCAGCACGCAGGTGAACAGCATGGTGTAGAGGTAAGGCTTGAGCAGGCTTTTGAGCTGCTGGTGGATGCACTTGCTGATGGAACGTTTGCGGAAGCCGTAGCCGCTGGCGATAAAAAACGCGGCCATCAGCGCCTCGCGGTAGATAAACGGGAAAAAAGCCGTCAGCGAAAGGCCGCTGACCGACTGCATGGGGTAAAGCTCGGCAGTATGCGCGAACACGATGGTAAGCATACCGGCACCCTTCAGCATGTCAAACATGCCGATGGAACTGGCGGTACGGGGCTTTGTTCCTTCCATGAACAGGGTCCTTCCTCGGCGGGGCCGTCCCCTCAAAGCGGGCCGCCGCGCAATGTGTGGATTTTCAACAAAAAAATACAAAATTATAAGGATATAAATTCAGTATAATGCTTTTTGGGCGGGCTGTCAATTTTGAATTGTCCATCCGGCAAGGGAAGTGTTGCCATTTGCAATAAAAAGCGGAGGATATGAAAGCACTTTTCGTAACGAAAAGTAGAATTTGTGCGGCAAACTGAAACTGTATGCAACATTTTGTTGTCAATATTGAAAATTAAATGTTGCAAAACGCTTGCATTGGCAGAGGGGTTATTGTATACTGAATCCAGTTGGGAATGTCTGGCAGCATTTGTGTGCCGGGCCGGATGATAAAAGTGGAGGCAGAAGAATGATCACATCGTTATATCAGTCCCTTTGCAATATGGAAACCAACATCGCAGACCGTGTGGCCCTGCGCTGGTACGATGAAGAAAAGCAGGCGGTGGCCGAGGCGCACTACGCACAGTATGCGCAGGATCTGCGCCGTTTTGTGGCATTTCTGCGCGCAGAATACGGCGATGTGCGCGGCAAGCGGGTAGCCATTCTGGCCCGCAACAGCTACCAGTATGTCATCTGCATGTATGGCACCGTCATTGCCGGTGCCGTGGCCGTGCCGCTGAATCTGGGCAAGGACTGGGACGCCATCTCCTATGAGCTGGGCCTCACCGAGCCGGTGTGCATCCTGCACGACGGCGAGTTTGCCGAGCGGGAGCCTGCCCTTACCGAGACCTATGGCGGCATCCTGCAGCCGATGGATGCTTTTGCCGGCTATGAGCCTGCGCAGGATGTGACCGAGGTGGACGACCTTTCCGCTCTGGCCTTTATCATGTTCACTTCCGGCACCACCGGCCGCAGCAAGGGCGTCATGCTGAGCCAGAAGAATCTGTTTGCCGCCATGCCGGCCTTCCTGGACCCGTTTGAGGATACCCGTGCCTATACCGGCTGGAACACCGACGAGTTCTCGTCTCTGTCGGCACTGCCCATGTTCCACATTTCGGCCATGACCAGCCTGGTCTCCTGGAGCATCACCGGTCATTCCATCAACCTGTGCAACAACCTCAAATACTTCTACCGCGACCTCGGTGCCATGCGCAGCGATGTGATGGCTGTGGTGCCAGTGCTGCTCAAGAGCATTTATAATGATGTGATGAAAGGTCGCCGCGACCGCCTGAACGGCCTGCGGGTGCTCACCTGCGGCGCGGCCATGTTCGACCCCAAGATGCTCAGCGACCTGATGGACAAGGGCTTCTTTGTGGCGCAGATGTACGGCCTGACCGAGACCTGCGGCGACGGCGCATGGAACTCTTCGCAGGAGGCAAAGTACCTCACCAGCGTGGGCCATGTGGACCGCAGCTGCGAGTACAAGCTGGCCGACGGCGAGCTGTGCATGAGGGGCGACCCCATCATGCTGGGCTACTATAAAGACCCGGAGGGCACCGCCGAGGTGCTGGACGAGGAGGGCTGGTTCCACACCGGCGACATTGCCCGGGTGGAAGAGGACGGCTATATGTACCTGACCGGCCGCAAGAAGAACGTCATCATTCTGGACAGCGGCGAGAACGTGAGCCCCGAGGAGCTGGAAAAGCTGCTGGTGCCCTGCACCGATATCCAGGAGTGCGTCGTGAAGGAAAAGGACAAGAAGATCTGCGTCCTTGTTTACTGCGATGCCGCAAAGCAGGATGCTGTAAAGGAATTTGTGACCGGAGTCAACCGCAATCTGCCGCTGTATAAGCGCATGGTGGTGGAGTTCAGTGCACAGCCGCTGCCCCGCAACTCGGCCGGCAAGCTGCTGCGCCAGTAAGAGCGGGCAGAAAAGAGGGGCAGGATATGAACAAAGCTGAACCTGAAAACCTTTATGAACTGGTCACCCAGAACATGGAGCAGCGCTTTGCCAGCCGCGCGGCTTTCCGCTGGTACGACGAAGCAGAGGACACTGTGCACTGCAAAACCTACCGCGAATGTGCACAGGATATCCGCCGGGCGGTGCGGTATTTCCAAACTACCATCCCGGAAGTCCGCGGGAAGCGTATCTGCCTGTGGAGCAATAACAGCTACGAATATGCCATCAACTGCTATGGCATCATGCTGGCAGGCGGCGTTGTGGTGCCGCTGAACCAGCGCAAGAGCTGGGACGAGCTGAGCTATGAGCTGCAGCTCGTGGAGCCTGCCGCCATCCTCACCGATGGCGCGGATTACGGCTGCAACGCAGAAATGCAGCAGGCTTACAGCGGCATTCTGCGGCCGATGGACGGCTTTGCCGCCTGTGAGCCCGGCCGGCTTGCCAACGACCGTGACCCGGAAGCACTCATGGTGCTGATGTTCACCTCCGGCACCACGGGCCGCAGCAAGGGCGTTATGCTGTGCGAACGCAATTTCTTTGCGGTCATGCACCACCACGTCAGCGTGGGCTGCCGCTTTTGCGAAGCAAAGCAGGACCCGGATCTGCTGGTCAACCACCTGACGGTGCTGCCCATGTTCCATCTGGGAGCTTTTGGCTGTCTGTTCACCTGGGCGTGGATGGGCTGGGCCCAGAACCTTGGCAGTCTGCGTTCTTTCTACAAAGACCTGCAGCGGATGCCCAGCCAGGATATGGCTGCGGTGCCGGTTCTGGTGGAATCCGTCCATCACGACCTGATGAATGGCAGGCGGGAAAAGCTGGGCCAGCTCTGGGCGCTGAACTGCATGTCGGCCATGTTCGACCCGCAGACCCTGCTGGATCTGTCCCGCAATGGCATCCTGATCTCGCAGCTCTACGGCTGCACCGAGACCACCGGCGGCGGCCTCATCAACTTTGCTGCAGACCCGGAGCACATCGGTGCGGTGGGCAGACCGGACGGCCACTGTGAATTCAAGCTGGAAAACGGCGAGATTTGCCTGCGCGGCGGGGATGTGATGCTGGGCTACTATAAAGACCCGGAGGGCACCGCTGCAGTGATCGATGCGGAGGGGTGGTTCCACACCGGCGACCTTGCCCGGCAGGACGCCGACGGCTATGTGTTCCTCACCGGCCGCAAAAAGAACCTCATCATTCTGGACAGCGGCGAGAACGTGAGCCCCGAAGAACTGGAAAAACTGCTGGAAAAGTGCCCGGAAGTGCAGGAATGCCTTGTAAAAGAAAAGGGCAAAAAGATCTGCGCTGTGGTATACTGTGAAGAGAAAGACCAGCCCGCTGTGCGCGTGTTCATCACCGAGGTGAACCGCACCCTTCCGCTGTACAAACGCATGAGTGCAGTGGAATTCAGCAGCGTGCCGCTGCCCCGCAATGCCATGGGCAAACTGCTGCGCTGATACAGGAGGAAACATAACAATGAGCAAGATCAAAGTGCTGGATAATGTCTATGACCTTATCACCATCAACATGGAGGACCGCTTCAAGGACAATGTGGCTTTCCGCTTCTACGACACCGCAAACGATGCCGTGACCACCATCCTCTACAAAGATTATGTGCAGGATATCCGCCGGGCTGTGAATTACTTCCAGTCCACCATCCCGGATATCAAGGGCAAAAAGATCTGCCTGCTCACCAAAAACAGCTACGAATACGCGGTGAACACCTTTGGCGTGGTGGCGGCTGGTGCGGTGCTGGTGCTGCTGAACCAGCGCAAGAGCTGGGACGAGCTGAGCTATGAGCTGGGCCTTGTGGAGCCGGATGCCATCCTGACCGACGGCGACGACTACGGCTTCAACGACCAGCTCAAGGCTGCCTACGGCGATATCATCCGCCCCATGGATGGTTTCCGCAGCTACGAACCGGGCCAGCTGACCCGCTGCATCGACCACGAGGCGCTGATGATCCTGATGTTCACCTCCGGCACCACCGGCCGCAGCAAGGGCGTCATGCTGAGCGAGAAGAACTTCTTCTCGGTGATGCGTGCCCACACCCAGATCGGTGAGCACATGATGGAGTATAAGCACGAGCCGAACCTTGTCATGAGCCAGTACACCGTGCTGCCCATGTTCCACCTGGGCGCATTCATCTGCCTGTTCTCCTGGGCCCACGCCGGCTGGGCGCTGAACGTCAGCAGCGATATCCGCAATTTCTACAAGGAGGTAAAGCGGATGCCCAGCCAGGCCATGGCTGTGGTGCCCGTTATCATGAACTCGCTGCACCACGATGTGATGCGCGGCCGCAAGGAGCGTCTGGGCGAGCTGTGGGTGCCCATCTGCTCTTCGGCGATGTTCGACCCGCAGGTGATGCTGGATATGGCCAATAACGGTATGTTCGTGGTGCAGACCTACGGCAGTACCGAGACCTGCGGCGACGGCATCATCAACTATGCGCAGGACGCAAAGCACATTGGTGCCGTGGGCCAGGGCAACGATTATCTGGACTACAAGATCGCCGAGGACGGCGAGCTGTGCATGCGCGGCGACAGCATCATGCTGGGCTACTACAAAGACCCGGAGGCCACCGCCGAAGTCATTGACAAGGACGGCTGGTTCCACACCGGCGACCTTGCCCGCAGGGACGAGGACGGCTACTACTTCCTCGTTGGCCGCAAGAAGAACCTCATCATCCTGGGCAGCGGCGAGAACGTGAGCCCCGAAGAGCTGGAAGGTCTCGTGGGCAAGTGCGAAGCTGTGAAGGAGTGCATCGTCAGGGAGATGGGCCACAAGATCGGCGTGGTGGTCTACTGCGACGAGGACAAGCAGCAGACCGTGCGGGACTTCATCACCGAGGCAAACCGCACCCTGCCGCTGTATAAGCGCATGAGCGCGGTGGAATTCAGCGCCCAGCCGCTGCCCCGCAACGCCGCAGGCAAGCTGGTGCGGCAGTAAATGTGACGGGTGCCCGGATGCATAAAACTGCCGGGGAACCGGCATCCTGAATGCAGGAGTTCCGACAAAAAACAAAGCTTTGCTGCCGGGGCTCTTGCACACAGGGGCGAATCAGGGTATTATTATAAGCAGGGTGCCGAGAACGGTGCCTATCATCCGTCACGGAAAGGAAGAAGTTTTTCTATGGAACGAGCAGAAATCATTTCCCAGATCCTGGCTATCCTTGAAGATGTTGCCGAGGTGTCCCCCGAGGACGTGAGCGAGAGCAGCGTCCTGATGGACGACCTTGATCTTTCCTCGATGGAAATTCTGACCATTGTGGCAGATCTTGAGGAGACCTTTGGCCTGCGCATCCCCGAAAAGGAGCTGCGCAACTTTGTCACCATGGGGGATCTTGTGGATTATCTGGCGGCAAACGCGGGGTAATTGGATGGAACAGACACAGCGCTCGGCGGAGTACATCTTTCAGGGAACGATGTACTTTTTCCGCCGGGAGAAAATTCTGTGCCGGTATCAGTTCGCGCTGCGGGACGCGGTGGATCCCGCCCTTTTGCAGCGTGCGCTGGATGCCGCACTTTCCGCTGCGCCTTATTACCGGGTGCAGCTGGTGCAGGAAAAGCGGGCAGCTTTTCTGCAGCCGAACCCGAACCCCTGCCTTGTGTATGCAGGCAGCGCAATGCGGGATATCCCCGAGGAAACGAACGAGTATCTTTTCAGTGTGAGCTGTGAGGGCGACACCGTTTATTTTGACTGGTATCATTTTCTCATGGACGGCCACGGCGTGTCGCCTTTCCTTACCCGCATTCTGGAGCTGTACTGCAACCTGCGGTACGGCACGGCGTTTGCCAATACGCCCATCGTGTGCAGCCCGGCGTATGACATTGAGGCCATGATGGCAAAGTACCCGGCCCAGGAAGCCACCGAGAGCACCTTGCAGCGGGACGTTGTGCAGACCTGTGAAGGCCGGATGCGCCGCACCCGGGTGCGCCTGACCAAACAGAGCCTTGTGGAACAGGCGGTGGCAAACGGGGTCAAACCCTTCACCGCGCTGGCGGGCCTGCTGTGCCTTGCACTGCGGAGATATCTGGGCAAGGACGAGATCCAGTATTCCTACTCGGCTGATACCCGCGATGTGGCAGGTGTGCCGGATGCTTTATACAACTGCGTGTGCTCCTTCCAGCACAGTGTGAAGCTGAGCGATGATACCCGCCTTGCGGATATCGTGCCGGAAATGGATGCTGCCGTGCGCCGCAGCCTGCAGCCCGAAGAAAAGCTGCGCCAGATGGCCCAGCAGATGAGCTGGGTGTACAAGGTGGACCAGCAAAAGGCCCCTCTGCGCATCAAGCAGCGGGTGTTCCAGATGGGCGAGTACATCAGCGGCGTGCCGGCGGATTTCTGGCTGAGCTACCTCGGCAATCCGCTCATGCCGGCCACACCGGAAATTCAGAAGTACACCAAGGACTTCAACGTCTGGGTGCCGCCGGACGGCGGTTCCATGGGCGTGGAAGCTTCCAGCCTGAACGGCGTCATCACCCTGTGCATCGAGAATAAGGCCGAGATCCCCGGCCTTGCCGAGACCATCCGCACCGCCTTTGAAAAAGAGGGCATCGAGGTGCTGGAAGCCGGGGATTTGGACGCGTAAGAATTACATAAAAAAGCACTCTTTCTGTGAAGAAAGAGTGCTTTTTTGCGTCATTCCGTCTTTGCTGGCCGGGTGGTCACCTCGCCGCAGCGCAAGGCTTCCTGCCGGCCGTTCTCCCGCTGGATGACGAGCCTGCCTTCGTCGTCGATGGCAAGGGCTTTGGCCGCGTAGGTCTCGGTCTCGGCGCACACGGTCACCCAATGGCCGGGCACGAAGCACCGGGCACGGTACTCGGACAGACAGTCAAAGCCGGGGCAGAGGGCCAGCAGCTCCCTTGCAATGGCCCCGGCCAGCGCGGCCCGGCTCACGGGCGCAGGCCCGCCGGGGTACAGGCTGCCGGCCCTGGCGGCAAGCTCGGCGGGCCAGTCGGCGGCGGTGGAAGTCAGGTTCAGGCCAATGCCCACCACCATCCATTCCAGCCGCCCGCTTTCAAGGTCGGTGCCGGCTTCGGTCAGGATGCCGCACACCTTTTTGCCCTGATAATACAGGTCGTTCACCCATTTGATGGTAAGCTCCAGCCCGCACAGCTTTTTTACCGCCCGGCACACGGCCACCGCTGCGCTGATGGTGGCGGTCTGGGCGCTGGCGGCGGGAACATCCGGCCGCAGCAGCACAGAGCAGTACACGCCCTTGCCCGCCGGGCTCTCAAATTTCCGGCCCAGTCTGCCCCGGCCCGCGCTCTGGTGGGCCGTGAGCACCAGTGTGCCGTGGGGCGCACCATCCAGCGCCAGCAGCTTGGCCGTGTGGTTGGAGCTTTCCAGCGTGTCATATACATAAATGGGGGCCGGGTAGCTGCCCACGGCCTCGGCGCAGAAGGGGTCGCCGCCCGCCAGCCGGTAGCCCCGGCGGGGGGCTGCTTCCAGCGCATACCCTTGAGCGGTGAGGGCCGCAGCAGCCTTGTGCACCGCCGCGCGGCTCACGCCCAGCGCTTCGGCCAGCTGCTGGCCGGAAACATATGCGCCCCCGGCGGCGGAAAGTGCCTGCAAAAGTGCCTGACGGGTACTGACAGCCATGGCCGTTTGCCTCCTTTTGTGTTATACTACTGCTATTGTATCATAAAAACCAAAGTTTTTGCAGGATTTTGTGCCGCTGATCCGTATGAGTGTACAGAAGGGCAGCGCAGGGGCTGCGCTTCACAGGCGGGAAGGAGGTGTGCAGGCCATTTGACAACATTGGAATTCAGTGCCATGGTGCAGAAGTATCAGGCACTTGTGTACACGGTCTGCCACCAGCTGGTACCGGATGCAGGCGATGCGCAGGACCTGACGCAGGAGACCTTTCTGGCGGCGTGGCGGGCGATCGACCGCTGCCCGCCCGGGTACGAAAAGCAGTGGCTGGTGCGCATCGCATCCAACAAGGCAAAGGATTACCTGCGCAGCGCATGGGTGCGCAGGGTGAACACCCCCGGCGACGAGGTGCTTGCGCTGGAAGGTGCGCCGCCCGGCACCCAGCCGGAACAGCAGGTGCTGGATGCCCTGGGCGAGGAAGAACTGACCAGCATGATTTTGAACCTGCGGGAACCTTACAAAACACCCTGCCGCCTGGTGCTGCTGGAACAGCACACCATGGCCGAAGCCGCGCAGCTGTGCGGCCGCCCGCCCAAGACGGTGGAAGCGCAGATCTACCGGGCCAAAAAGATGCTGGCGCAGCAGATCACACAAAGCGAAAACGATGGAAGGAGGAGCGTACATGGAACTGTTTGATGCAAACGGCTGCCTGACCGACGAGGGCCTGCGAGCCCTGCAGGACGGGCAGCTGGACGAGCTGGGACGGCTGGAAGCCGCCGAGCACCTTGCATACTGCGACAGATGCACCGACCGCTACACGGCCCTGCTGACGGCGGATATGCTGGAAGAGCCGCCGCGTTCGGCCCACAAGGCCGTGATGACCACCATCTGGGTGCGGCTGATGCAGAACACCTGGGGCCGTGCCGCCGTGGCCGGTGTGGCTGCAGTGCTGGCCTTTAGCATGTGGCGCTCCGGCACCATTGGTCCGCTGCTGGCGTTCCGGCAGGAGATGCACAGCTGGACGCCGGAGATCAGCCAGAGCCAGACAGAAGACCCTGCACAGCTGGGCCGGCCCATTGAGGATGGCCGCCAGCCCGCCGAGCCGGAAACGCTGGGCCAGCCGGTGGAGACCGACGAGCCAAAGCAGCAGGCTTCGCTGGCGAAAGCATTCAATGATCTGCTGTTCGGAGCCCACGGCCCGGCGGCAGACAAACACAAAAAACAACTGAAATGAGGGGATCGATTATGATGAAAAACGGTATCCTGACCTTCTTTTTCGCCTTTTGTCCGGGCGCAGGCCAGATGTATCAGGGCTACATGAAGCGCGGCCTTTCGCTCATTACCATGTTCTGCCTGTTCATTGCGGCCGGAGCGCTGCTGAGCCCGCTGGTGGTCGGCTGCGCCATCGTGTGGATGTACAGCTTTTTTGATACCTTCAATCTCCGGGGGCAGATCGGCGCAGGCACAGCCCCGGCAGATGATTATCTGGTGCACATCAACTGGCACGACAAGCGTATGGAACAGTTCATGCTGGACAGCCACAAGCTGCTGGGCTGGGGCCTCATCGCGCTGGGTGTGCTGGTGGCCTACCAGAACATCATCATGAACACGCTGGGCGATATCGTGTGGCGCTGGGGCCAGCAGAGCCCCTTCTTCCGTGCACTCTACCTGATGATGGATCAGCTGCCCGAGGTGGTGGTGTGTGTGGCACTCATCATCTGCGGTGTATGGCTGGTGCGCGGCCCCAAGGGCAAAAAGCAAAAGCAGCAGCCCGATGCCGAGGACGCTGATTTTACCGCCTATGCCGCACAGGATGCTCAGCCGGAAACCGGGAAAAAGGGCTTTGCCATGCCCAAGATCTCGGCCCTGCTGGGCAAGCCCGTGACTCCGGATGATGACGCGGAGGGCGACGACGATGGACGAGACGAAGAATGACGCCGTGTTTGCCGCAGAGCCCCAAAAGCCTGCAAAACAGCCGCAGCTGCGCCGGGTGGGCAGCTTTACGCTGGGTGTGTGCCTGATCGCGGCGGGCCTGTTCTTTCTGGGGTGGTACTTTGTGCCGGGCTTCCCCACACAGCTGGTGCTTAAAATTGCCCCGGCGGCGGGTCTTGTGCTGCTGGGCGGCGAGGTGCTGTATTTTGCCCGGAAGCCGGAACGCTGGAAGTACGATTTTATGTCGGTGCTTGTCTGCCTGCTGCTCATGGGCGGGTGCTTCTGCCTGGCAATGCTGCCCCGTGTGTGGGACGAGTTCAGCCCGGAACGGCAACACACCAGCAATCGGCTGAGCCAGGAGTACACCGCCGAGGTGTACGAGGCCATCCGCAAAGCAGCACCGGATGTGGGTCTGAAAGATGTGTACGGCAGTTTGTACCTCTACACCAACGAGGTGAAAACGCTGCAGCAGTACGAGACCGGCAAGGGGCACCTGAGCCTGACTGTGGAGCTGTTTGGCCCCTACACCAGTGCCGAGCGTTTTGCGCAGGACTGCCGCACCGTGACCGATGCCATCCAGAGCTGCGGCCTGACTCCGGATCAGGTGAACTTTACGTGGAAAGCGGAAAACCAGCCGGAGGCTGTGCTGGAAAACGGCACACTGCAGTATGCCGAGAAGTACAGCCTTGAGCTGGACGGCCTTGCCCCGCTGGACTGGACCGCCAGTCAGATGGCCCGCGAGACAGAGGTAGAAAGCCTGCTGGACGAGGAAAACGAAGAAACGGAGTAAGCAAAAAACGCTTCCGTGCACAGCACGGAAGCATTTTTTGTTGAAATCGGCGTAAAACTATGTTATGCTATATCCGCCGCTGAAAGGCGGCGGGGCACTGCAAGCAACGGCAGGCGGTTCGGCCCTCACTTCCGAGAGGAGGTGAGTACATGCCGATTACTTTAACATTCCACTTGTTTGGATTGACATTCACCATTCGTGTGAAAAAGTAAGAACCGCCGCCTGGCGGGGCGACGGTTTTGCGTAAAAACTAAATCCTGAAAGGACCGACCGCTTGTCGCAGTGCCCTTTCTATTGATATTATAGCGAACCCCGGCAGAACTGTCAAGCACCTGCCGGGGTTCATTTTATCACAATAAATTACAGCTTCTTGCCGGTCAGCAGTTCGTAAGCTTCCAGATACTTGGCAATGGTCTTGTCAATGACATCCTGCGGCAGGTCGTAGTTGCTGTCGGGGTTGGCCTTGAGCCAGTCGCGGACAAACTGCTTGTCAAAAGAGGGCTGGCTGTGGCCCGGCTCGTAGCCCTCCAGCGGCCAGAAACGGGAGGAATCCGGGGTGAGCATCTCATCGCCCAGCACCACGTTGCCGTTCTCGTCCAGGCCAAACTCGAACTTAGTGTCGGCAATGATAATACCGCGGGAGAGGGCGTACTCGGCGCACTTCTTATACAGGGCAATGGTGTAGTCGCGCAGCTTGGTGGCGTACTCTTCGCCATGGCCGGGGAACTGCTTCTCCAGCACCTCAATGCTCTTTTCGTAGGAGATATTCTCGTCATGATCGCCGATCTCGGCCTTGGTGGAGGGAGTGTAGATGGGCTCGGGCAGCTTGTCGGATTCCTTCAGGCCCTCGGGCAGCTGGATGCCGCACACGACGCCGGTCTTCTGGTAGCTGGCCCAGCCGCTGCCGGTGATGTAGCCGCGCACGATGCACTCGATGGGCAGCATGGTCAGCTTGCGGCACATCATGCTGTTGCCGTCGAACTGAGGCTGCTGGAAGAACTCCGGCATATCCTTCACGTCCACGCTCAGCATATGGTTGGGCAGCAGGTCGCGGGTATAATCGAACCAGAACTTGCTCATCTGGGTGAGCACGGTGCCCTTTTTGGTGACCTTGTTTTTCAGGATGACATCAAATGCGGAAATACGGTCGGTAGCAACCATGATAAGGCTGTCGCCGTTATCGTAGATCTCGCGGACCTTGCCTTCTTTAATGGGCTTGAACTCAGTCATAGCAAAACACTCCATTTTCCAATGCCGGCAAAAGCGGCGGTGTATCCTTCTTACCTGTTTATTGTACCATTTCTGCCCACGGTTTGAAAGAACCAGAATGAAAGGAAAATGGGGTGGATTTTGTGTTTTTATCGTGAAAAGTGTGCAAAAAACACGGGCAAAATTCGTCGTTTTGACGATAAAAGTCGTACTTTCACAGGAATAAAGCGCTTCTTTTGTGAAATGCGGACATGGACATTCCGGTAATTGTGCGGTATCTTATACTTAATATAATGAGGGCGTCAGGCCGGTAGCTTTCTCCTCGGACAGCCCGGGACCCAAGTCCCGCCCCAGCGCTTGAGCGCCGGGGCCCCACCTCCCGGAAGTCTTCAGAGAAACTACCGGCCCGTTACCCGGAGAAGCAGCAGTTTCCGGGGCAGGACGGCGGGGAGTTTCTCCAGCGAATGATCCGAGGGTGGGTCCCCTGTTGCCGTAGGCAATAGGGCGGGAGCTGGAAGCCCCGAAATTTCGCGGAGAAAGCTCCCCGCTGGCCTGCCTTACGCAGCGTAAAATAAGGAGGTATTTCCTATGGGCAGTTTCCCGAAAAGTTTTCTGTGGGGCGGCGCTACCGCTGCCAACCAGTGCGAGGGCGCATGGCAGGCAGGCGGCAAGGGCCTTGCCACCGTGGATGTGACGCCCTTTGGCGCCGACCGTTTCCCGGTGGCCCGGGGCCAGCTGGAAATGCTGGAATGCGACAGCCGGCACTACTACCCCAGCCATGAAGCCATCGACCTGTACCACCACTACAAAGAGGACATCGCCCTCTTTGCCGAGATGGGCTTCAAGTGCTTCCGGCTGTCCATCGCATGGACCCGCATCCTGCCGAACGGCGACGACGCCCAGCCGAATGAAGAGGGCCTTGCCTTCTACGACGCTGTGTTTGACGAATGCCATAAGTATGGCATCGAGCCGCTGGTGACCATCTGCCACTTTGACACCCCCATTGCCCTCATCAAAAAGTATGGCGGCTGGAAAGACCGCCGCATGGTGGACGCCTATGTGCACTACTGTGAGGTGCTGTTTGACCGCTACAAGGGCAAGGTGAAATACTGGCTCACCTTCAACGAGATCAATATGCTGCTGCACCTGCCCTTTACCGGGGCGGGCCTGGTGTTCCATCCGGGCGAGAATGTGCAGCAGGTGGAGTATCAGGCGGCACACTACGAGCTGGTGGCCAGCGCCAGGGCTGTCAAACTGGCCCACGAAAAGATGCCCGGGGCCATGGTGGGCTGTATGCTGGCCGCCGGCCAGTATTACCCCCGCACCTGTGCGCCGGAGGATATCCGTGCCGCACAGGAAGCCGACCGCGACAACTATTTCTTCACCGATGTACAGGCCCGGGGCGCTTACCCGGTGTGGGCAAAAAAGCGGATGGAGCGGGCAGGCATTGTGCTCAGGACCGAGCCGGAGGACGAGCAGACCCTGAAAGAGGGGACGGTGGATTTTGTCTCCTTCAGTTACTATTCCAGCCGCTGCATCACCACGGACAGGGAAATTCTGTCCGCCGAAAAGGCCGACGGCAACGCGGTATTTGAAGCCGTGCAAAACCCCTACCTCAAGGCCAGCGAGTGGGGCTGGGCCATTGACCCCATTGGCCTGCGCGTGACGCTGAACACCATCTACGACCGGTACGAAAAGCCTATGTTTATTGTGGAGAACGGCCTTGGTGCGGTGGACACCGTGGAACCGGACGGCTCCATCCACGACAGCTACCGCATCGATTATCTGCGTGCCCACATCCAGCAGATGGAAAAGGCCGTCAATGAGGACGGCCTGCCGCTGATGGGCTACACCACCTGGGGCCCCATCGACCTTGTGAGTGCTTCCACCGGCGAAATGAAAAAGCGCTACGGCTTTATCTATGTGGACAAGGACAACGATGGCAAGGGCACCCTGGCCCGCAGCCGCAAGGACAGTTTTTACTGGTACAAAAAGGTCATTGCATCGGACGGCACCGATCTGGACTGAACCCGGCAGCATCCGCTTTGCGGAACAGCGGCGCTGCGGTGAACTGTGAGGAAGGGCACAAAACAGAGAGGAACTATCATACTTTATGACACCTGAGATCATCGCACACCGCGGCGCGTCCTATCTTGCGCCGGAAAACACCCTTTCCGCTTTCCGCAAAGCCGTGGAACTCGGCGCGGACGGCGTGGAAATGGACGTCCAGCAGACCAGCGACAAAAAGCTGGTGATCCACCACGATTATATCATCGATCTGCACACCGATATCAGGGGCAAGATCTACGATATGACCGAGGGCGAGCTGAAAGAGCTGGACTTTGGCAGCTGGAAGGACATCGCCTATAAGGACGAAAAGATCGCCACACTGGAAGAAGCTCTGGCCCTGTGCAAGGAGCTGGGCACTACGGTGCAGCTGGAAATGAAAGCTCCGCTTTTGTACCGGGAAGAATTCGTTGAAAATGTGGTGGAGCAGGTGCAGGCCGCTGACCTTGGCGATAAGCTGGTGCTCACATCCTTCAACCACGACCATCTGCGGCTGGCAAAACAGTTGATGCCACAGCTGCAGGTGGGGACGCTGCTGTTCGGCGCGGTGGAAACACTGGTGCTGCCCAAAAAGACCTGGTCCGCGCTGGGCCTGCAGAATGGCCTGGACGAAGAGGAAGACGATTTTCCACAGCTGCCCATGCCTACGGTGGAAAACATGGACGAGGAGAACTGCAGTGAGCTGACCCGCTGGCTGGACGATAAGTTCAGTATGCTGCAGGCGGCATTCCCGAACGAGAGCCCGCGCGGCATCCTGGAAAAGCTGGACCGCCAGCGCGACCCGGTGCAGTATGTGCAGTCGCTGGATTTTAAGCCCGACTGGGTGTGCTGCGAGTACCACACCGCTTACAAAAAGGTGAGCATGGTGCAAAAGCTGCACGAGCTGGGCATAAAGGTGGGTTACTGGACCGTGAATACCGAACAGGCGGTAAAAGCCGTGCTGCCGCTGCAGCCGGATGGCATCCTCACCGACCGCCCGGATCGTGTGCGGGAATGGTGGAACGAGGGAGAATAATTTTATTTGGAATGGCTCCGCGTGCGCTGCGCCATAAACAGCGGAATCATATTTTTATACTAGAACAACAGCGGACAGCCTGCGGGCTGTCCGCTGCTGCATTTTCACGGAAAGGGGCTGTAACGTTCAACGGCAGCAGATGCCGTTTCCTGTTGGGGTCTTCTCCGTGAAAAAGAACTCCAGAAAAATCCGCAGATTTTTCTGGAGTTCCAATATAAAAACGATATTTCCGCTGAAGATGCCCGGAGCGTGAGCGGAGGGAATTTAAAATCGTGTGCTTTACAAAATATAACCAAAGCTCCGCAGCACGAACAGCCAGAAGGTCAGGCTCAAAGCGCTGAACAGGGTAGTGGTGACGCACACACTGCCGGTGAGCACGCCTTCGTGGCCCATCTGTTTTGCCATCACGTAGCAGCTGGGCGTTGCAATGCTGCCCAGCATCACCAGCAGCGCCACCAGTTTTTCGTCCGTAAAGCCGAAATGCACTGCCAGCGGCAGGAACACGGCGGGCAGCACCATGAGCTTGACGAGGGTAGCCACAGTGGTGGGCTTGAGGTAACCAAGCGCCTTGCGGCCCTTGAAGCCTGCACCGATGGCAAGCAGGGCCAGCGGGCTTGTGAGCCCGGCTACATTGCCCAGCGTTTTGCTGAGCATGATGGGCATGGAAAGCCCCGCAAGGCTCCATGCAAAGCCCGCTGCAATGCCCAGCAGGGTGGGGTTGGTCAAAATGCCTTTTACGCTCTTTTTGAGCTTTTGCGTCATGTTGCCGGCCTGCTGTGCGGCAGGGCCCTCCACGGTAAGCAGCACCACCGCCATAATGTTGTACAGCGGCACGCTGCCCAAAATCATCATGCTGGACATGCTGGCTGTGCCGTAAATGCTTTGCAGAAAGGCGGTGCCGAGGATGGCCGCCGAGGAGCGGTAGCACACCTGCACAAACTCGCCTACAAGGGCCTTGTTGGGCAGAAACAGCTTTGCCAGCGCCCAGAGGACGAGGATGCTTGCCAGTGTGACCACAAAGCAGAACAGCACATAGCTGCCGTCAAAGGTGGTGCGCACATCGGTAGCGCCAAGGTCGCGGAAGAGCTGCACCGGCAGCGAAACATAAAACACGAATTTGTTGGCCCCGGCTACGAACTCGTCACTCAAAAAGCCGATGCGGTGCAGCACATAGCCCAGCAGCATGATAAAGAACAGCGGCATGGTGCTGTTCATGCTGAACAGAAGATTTTCCAGCATGGCTCACACCCCGCCATGGCGGCGCTGCTCGGCGGCAAGCTCCTGCTGCAGGGCGGCCTTGCGGTGGTCCAGCAGCAGGTCTTTGTTGTACTGGAAATAGCGCTCGCAGCCGTTCTCGGTGAGGAAGGCGTGAGAGATGGGGTTCACGGTCAGCTCGGTGACGAACACTACCATCTCCTGGCTTTCGGCAAAGGCCTGTTCCATAAAGTCGAAAGCGGCTTCCAGTGCGGCGCTGGCGGTCTGCTGGGCGTTTTCACGGCTGTCGGCCAGAGACTGGAACTGCCCGCGCAGCAGGTCAAAGGCTTCCTGCGTGCCGGCGGCGCTTGCCCGGCGCAGTTCGCCTTCCCACTGGCGCAGCACGGCCTGTACCTGCAGGCGGGTGGTCAGTGCATCTTTGGAGAGCAAACCGGCTTCGCGTTTTTGCTGCGTTTCGGCGTCGTAGTCTGCGATCTGCTGGTGGAACATCTCTGCCGAGCCGTCCGGGATATCATCGGGCACCGTGGCAAGGGCCTTTTTGGTCTCCCGCAAAAAGGCGTAGCAGCTGTCGGCCACAGCATCGGCCTGACGGGACGCGGTGAACCGGGTGTTAAGGCCCGACAAGATCAGGCTGACCAGACTGAGACGCTCGTCAAACGGTGCCTGCAGCAGCCGTGCGAACACAGCGGGCTTTGCCTGTCCGGCCAGAATTTCTTCCACACCGTAGTCGTCGCGGTACTTATAATAAAGGTCAAGATAGGCCGAGAAATCCTCGGCGATTTTGGGGTGCTGGATGTATTCCCGAATCAAATCTTCATCTGCCTGCAGGCCCAGCGTCTCGTAGGTATCCAGCAGGTTCGAGAGGTCCTCCCAGCCGCGGGCGGTGACAAACTGGGTGCCGTCCACGTCGGCGTTGATCTGGTAGAAGTTCTGCGGGTGCAGCTCCAGATAGCTCAGAATGGCGCTGTGGATGTGGGCTGCACGGGCGTAGTCCTTCCACACGGGCAGGTCGGGTTCAATGTCCATGCGGCGCACACGGTCCAGTGTGACGATATCAAAATCGCGCACCGATTTGTTGTACTCCGGCGGGTTGCCTGCCGCCACGATGACCCAGCCGGCCGGCACCGCCTGATTGCCGAAGGTCTTGCACTGTAAAAACTGCAGCATGGTGGGGGCCAGCGTCTCCGAGACGCAGTTGATCTCGTCGATGAAGAGGATGCCCTCTTTTAAGCCGGTGGCTTCCATTTTGGCATAGATGCTGGCAATGATCTCGCTCATGGTGTATTCGGTCACCGAGACATCCTTGCCGCCGTAGTTGTGCTGCCGGATAAAGGGCAGGCCCACAGCGCTCTGGCGGGTGTGGTGGGTGATGGTGTAGGCCACCAGCGCCACGCCGCACTCCCGCGCCACCTGCTCCATCACCTGGGTCTTGCCGATGCCCGGAGGGCCCATCAGCAGAATCGGGCGCTGCCGGATGGCCGGGATGGCGTATTCGCCCAGGGCATCCTTGGCAAGATAGGCTTTTACGGTGTGTTCGATTTCTTTTTTGGCTCGTTTGATATTCATCACAAATTCCCCCTCGTTGTCAGGAGTTGTTCAGGTCACGATAGAGGTCGTCCTCTTCGGCCAGTGCGTCGGTAAGGGCGCTTTGCGGGCGGGCTGCTGCGCCGGTGAACTCTTCTTCATCCAGAACCACCTTCATGGCCCATGGCGGCACATTGGCGTCGTCAAAGCGGTCGCCCAAAAACAGGAACGCCGTGTCGTAGGCCGGACGTCTGGCCGGGTAGGTGCCCATGCCGTCAGTAAAGTACAAAAGGCCCCGCAGATTCGAG
>JBNMHZ010000041.1:0-24022 GCA_050873025.1 Faecalibacterium sp.
TCTTGCGATTTTGAGTATAATTCATTTGGAACCTCCGGTTCGCTTTGGTTATTTTCATCTCTGCTAAGATGTAACCCTAGCTTACTGCGGGGTTCTTTTTATTTCAATTCGCAAATTTTACGAGTTACAGGAATGCTCCTTAGACATTATCCGACGTCCTCTTGTATCAGACTGTACAGGTACTCTGCCTGCCGCGCAGGGGTATCGTAGTATTCCTCGATTTTCGCAAGCGTGAAGACCGTGAGCACCGTTTTCTGAACGGTGGGCTTTTTCAGGTTTGTCCAGCCCAGCTTTTCTGCACGGTGCTTTCGTTCCATTGCCGCCTTTTCAAAGGTGTTCTTGTCGATAAGCTGCGGATAAAAGGAATCGCCCAGATAGTACTGATTCGCCAGCAGTTTTCCCACCATTCCATGTGGAATATGGATTCCAGCTTCTTCAGCAGCTTTGGAAAGCGACATTCCTGTAAGATAATTTTGAAAAAGCGATTGTATTTTCTTCTGCGTAGGTTTATCCACCACTGCCCTGCCATCCACAATTTCGTATCCGTATGGAACCATTTTCAAATCCTTTCTTGAAGTGTTAATCCACATTTCAGCGCAAAACCGATTTCATTTCTGGAATAAGCCATGATATTCTCTACAAACTGCTGGAAAAATTCCTCATTTCATTCTTCCTGCATCTCGGCTTTCTCCACAAACTTCAGCAATTTTTCCGTTTCTGCCGTCTGAACTGCATCTGTGGTCTGGCTCTTTTTCAGCGTTCCGATTTCCGACCGGAACTCCTCGCACTGTGCAGGCAGGCCATTGTTTTCTCTACTGTAAAGAACTTGGTCGATGTACCCCTGCGCCATCAGACGAGTTAAGGTTTCCCGTTGCTCCGTATTCTGCGTGACAAGACCTTGCAAATACTGGATGCGCAGCTGGCTATCATCCCGCGAAGTGTTTTTTAGGGATTTTAGATAGGGCTTCAGCACCAGCCGACTGCCATAAATCAGTTTATTCAACATAGTAACGAATGCCAGCTTGATATCCTCGTCCCGGATAGATTGAATAGAACACTTATTTTTATCTTCGATGTGTGTTCCACAGCACCATGCGGCATACTTGCCGCCTTTACCGGAGTTCACCCCGCGCTTAAATGTACCACCACATTCTGCGCATCGAATCAAACCAGAAAATGTATAGCGATTTTGGTATTTATTTACGCTTTTCTGAATGTTTTTCTCTGCTGCCCTCTGTTCCAGAAGAACTGCAGCAGCATCAAAATCTTCTCGGCGGATAATTGCTGCATGGTGTTCCTGCACACAATACATGTCCATCTCGCCGGTATTCCGATGCCGATTAAACTGTTCTTCCGTAAAGGTCTTTTGAAGCAACGTATCCCCTACATACCGTTCATTGGTCAGCATCCCAAGGATAGAGGTCGAAGTCCAATGGTCACACCGCTGGGCAGGAATACCATTATCGTTCAGGTCAGCAACAATGGTACCAGCTCCTTTTCCAGCCAATACCTCCGCAAAAATGTTCTTTACTACTTTCGCCTGCGCAGGGTCTACCACAAGATTCTTGCCATCCCAGCGATAGCCGTAAGGCACAGAGCAAAGTTTATACGTACCATCCTGAAAACGATTTTTAATTGACCACTTGCTGTTTTCGGAAATGGACACCAATTCGCTTTCTGCTAAGCTGCTCAGCGTGGACAACAGGAACTCGCCTTCCATCTCACTGGTGTTCAGGTTTTCTTTTTCAAAATAAATGGCAACGTGCAGTTCCATCAGCCTGCGCACCAATTCCAAGCAATCGGCAGTGTTACGGGAAAGCCGACTGATAGATTTTGTCAGGATGAAGTCAATTTTCACTGCCTCGCAGTCTTCCATCATACGGAGCAGGTCTGGCCGCTTATCTTTCTTGGTACCGGTGATACCCTCGTCATAATAGATGCCCACCAGTACCCAGTCTGCTCGGCTTCCAATATAGCTTTCGTAATAACTTTTCTGGGTTTCCAGACTTTCCAGCTGGGCATCCATAACAGCAAACATGAAGCTCTACAAGCTTTCGACCTGACCGGACACTTACAACCATAAACTTTCGACACTTTTCCAGCACTCTGCAGATTTTAAGGCCTATCTGTACAACCGGCTTTATCTTTTTTCGTTAATACATGACACTTTTTCTTTCACAGGTCCCCGCACTTGTATCTTTCGACCGATTGTGATACTATTTTTACGAAATCTCTCTCATTTTGACATACGGGTCCTTCTCATTTTTTCAAGAAAATCAAAGCAGATAACGGTAAAAACCATGGAAGTTTTATTAACAGGAAACACAATGTTTCTGACAAAGGAATGGATTGAAGAAGCTTTTCCTGATGATCATGTTCTGACGACACATCGTAAAAACGAAATGCTTCCGGACACTCGCATAAAAACAGTCGTGCTGGACAGCAAGCAGCTGTTGAATCAGCTTCACACCACCTACGATTTTGATCGGATCGTCTACTTTTCAGAATACCTATTGCCACACAACAATCCGGAAGGCGAACTGGATCGGCTTCGCCGCGTTTTACAGGAGTTTCGGGAGAAGGAAGTAGAACTGATCTACTTTTCTGGCCCAGAGAGTGTCCTGACGCCTCCCACAAGTCAATCCATGCTGGCGCGGACTGCAGAGGAACTCTGTCTGCACTATGCAAAAACAAGCAAAATTCAGGTCAAAGTTTTCCGGCTTCCTTACATTTATAGTGTTTCAACTGCAGGAACAACTAGCTTTGAGCGGCTTTTCCAGCAGATTCCCACCGGAAACGTTTTGTTTGATGAACAGGCCGAGCAGCCTGTTTGTGCGCTCTGCTTTGATGAATTGGCCAGCCTTGTAAACCGTGTATTTGATACCTGGACGCCGCAGCCGGAACTTTTCACACTTCCGGAGGTATTTCACATCGACCATCAGATGCTGGGAACCGCGCTGCAAAAGCTATGCCCGGCACTGGAAGTAACCTATGGCGCCGACACCATCCAAACCTATCCAGTGGATGACAAGGTGGTACGCAATCGGTACGGATGGTTTCAGCGTTATTGTCTGCTGGACGACCTGCCACAGATCTATCATATATGGCAGGAGCACCAAACGCAGAAAAAGCCGCTGCTTCATCGAATAACAGATACTCTGCGAAACCAAATTCGGCCACTGCGGATCCTTGAGATTTTGTTGGCGTGGGGGCTTTCGGAGCTGCTGGTGCGGCTCACCCACACGGATGCACAGTTCCAGATGGTTGATTTTCGGCTGGCCTTCGTGATGTTGATCGGCACTGTTTATGGTTTGAATTCCGGTGTACTCGCAGCTGTCCTGGCGTCTCTTTCTTTGATATTCGGATACTTTCGGCAGGGCATGACGCTCGTGCTGTTATTTTACGAGCCCTCCAACTGGCTGCCATTTCTTATTTATTTCATAGTAGGTGCTTCCTGCGGATATGTGCAGCTGCGCAATGCAGAAACTTCGCGTTTTGTACAGAATGAAAACGACCTGTTGCGGCAGCGGCTTCAATTTACGCAAAATCTCTATCAGGATACCTTGGAGGACAAGCAGCTTTTCCGGCGTCAGATCCTCGGTCGCAGAGACAGCTTTGGAAAGATCTACACCGTAACACAACAGTTGAACACCCTGCAGCCACAGGAAATTTATCACAAGACGATACAGGTCATGGAAGACATTCTGGAAAATCACAGCCTTACGATCTATCGGCTGGAAAAAGGGCATGTCTTTGCGCGGCTGACGGCAGCAAGTTCTGAATTGCAGCCTGTTCCGGCTCGCTCCCTTGCTGTTGATAAATATGTCGATGTGCTTCGTGCCATTGAACAGGATGGTGTGTGGGTCAACCGGACATTTGCTCCAAACCGTCCCATGTATGCAGCCGGTGTAAGACAGAATGGCACGATCGTAGTGCTCATCGGTCTGCGGACAGCCGAAGAAAGCCAGATGACACTGTATTATCAAAACTTGTTCCGCATCCTGTGTGGTCTAGTCGAAACCGCATTGATCCGTGCATTTGAATATGAGGGTGCCATTCAGGAAACCTGGTACCTTCCGGGTACCTGTCTGATGCGGCCTGTACCGTTTGCAGAGCAGCTTGCAACCGCCTGTACTTTACAGGAGGACAAAATGGCGCAGCATTTGCTGTTGCGCGTTTCTGGCGCGTTTGCAAGTTCAGAAGCGTTTTATGCACAGCTGGAACGCAGCATCCGCAGCAGTGATATTGCCGGAATTGGTCCAGACGGACAGGTTTATCTGCTGTTGAATCAGGCGGCAGATGAAAATCTGCCCGTTCTTACCCAGCGCATGGCCGAAAAAGGATTTCAAGTCGCATCTGTATCGTTGGATGAACAGCTCCGGCTGGTTGCTGCTGCAAAGAAAGGTGCCTCTCATGCATCCTAGTATTTTAACGTTGATCCTGCTGTTTCTTCATCTTTTGGTCTGTCTTGTGCTGTGGCTGCTTGTACGCAGCGGCATTCTGGATGTAAAAGGGTACTTTCTCCCAGTGATTCTGTTGATTCCCGTCTGGGGCCCCCTGTGTGTTCTGCTCCTGCATACCAACCGGGTATTATTGGGCGACAATCTGTTGGAACAGACATTGGAAAAGCTGCGCATCAATGAGGAAATCCACAAAAGCATCCTCATCCCCGGAAATGCAGATGAGGAACAAGTCATTCCGCTGGAAGAAGCCCTTTTGGTGAATAATTCCACCCAAAAGCGGCAGCTGATCCTTTCGGTCCTGACAGAAGACCCTGCCGGTTATTATCACCTTTTGCAGCAGGCCCGGTTGAATGATGACAGCGAAGTTGTGCACTATGCTTCCACTGCACTGGCACAAATTTCCAAGGAAGCTGATCTTACGCTGCAAAAGTATGAGCAACAATATGCTTCTGCTCCGGATGATCTCGATGTCCTGCGCGGCTATTGCGATTATCTGGAAAGCTATATCGAATCTGGGTATGTACAGGGCCGTGCGGCCGAGATTCAGCAGCACCAGCTGGAACAGCTGTTGAAAAAGCGCATCGGCACCCGGCGAGATTTCACCCTGGAGTGTAAACTGGCTTCCGTTCAGTTGGAGTTGGCAGAGTATGATATCGCTCATCAGACCCTTGGTGCACTTTCCGAACGCTGGCCGCAGCGAGAAGAGCCCTGGCTGCTCCAGCTTCGCATGGCTGCCATGCTGCATGATGGCACTGCGATTCAGGAAATACTGCGCAGTCTCAAGGAGCAGAATGTCTATCTTACCTCCAAGGGACAGGAAACTGTAAATTTCTGGTATGGCAAAGAGGATTTCAAATGAAACTCGGTTTTCTATCCAAACTAAAACAATTTCGTTGGAGCAAGTTGCTTTTGATCTGGCTGGTGTTCCTTCTCATTGCCGGCGTTCTTTTTGCGGAACGCAGCGGGATCGGGTACGCTTCGACCAATTTTCGACTTAACTACCTGGAACGAACCTCTGTATTTCCCGCCCAGAACGCGCTGTTTGGGCAGCCGGTCACTAATCTTCTGCTATATGACAGCACTCAAGACAATGTGCCCGAGGCAAAAGAGCAGTTCGACCAGATCCTTCTGGATATGAAAGTCAGCACACAGGCAGTGGATATTTTCAAATCGTCCACTGCCCAGCTAGACTTTTCCAATTATAAAACAGTTGTGGTGTTAATGCCCAATTTGGATGCATTGGGACAAAATCTGATTGATTTGATGAATTGGGCGCAGCAGGGCGGCAGCATTCTGTTTGCCATGACGCCAAGCAAAACATCCTATTTTGATGTGATTTCTCCAAAACTTGGAGTGCTTTCCTCTTCCTGGAACTATAAGCTCGTAGAGAGCATTGTTCCCACCGAGGCGTTTTTGCTGGGCGGCGGGCAGCGGTATGAATTCAGCGATCCGTTTGAGTCTGCTCTAAGCGTCAGCCTCCGGGAAGAATCCACGGTGTATGCCCGCACCGGAGATGAAGGTGTGCCGCTGGTATGGGGCGTTCAACTGGGCAGCGGACGAGTTGTAGTGGACAATATCGGCATTTACGGCAAAGTCATGCGCGGCGTCTATGCCGCCTCCTTCAGTCTGCTGTGCGATGCCACTGCTTACCCCGTCATCAACAGTTCCGTGTTCTATCTGGACGACTTTCCTTCTCCGGTGCCCGGCGGTGATGGCACCTATATCCGCAGAGATTACGGACTGAGCATCAGCGACTTCTACAGCAAGGTTTGGTGGCCGGATCTGGTACAGTTGGCACAGAAATATGAAATCCGATTCACCGGTGTCATGATTGAAAACTACGAAGATGATACTGAAGATGCGCCGGTACGTCAAAAAGATACGCAGCAGTTCCGTTATTTTGGAAGCCTGCTGCTGCGGCAGGGCGGCGAGGTAGGGTTCCACGGTTACAACCATCAGCCGCTGGTGCTGCCCAATACCGATTATAAAGATCTGTATGCTTATCGACAGTGGCCCAGCGAGGAAGCCATCATGGCTGCCATGGAAGAGCTGATCGACTTTCAGAAAACGGTTCTTCCCTACTCGAATGGTACGGTGTATGTTCCACCTTCCAACATTCTTTCGGCCGAAGGACGCACGATACTGGGCACAAAAGTACCGCAAATCCGCACCATTGCCAGCACCTATTTTTCAGACGGTACCGATCTGCCTTATGTGCAGGAGTTCGGCGTGGCAGCGGATGGCATTGTGGAACAGCCTCGTATCGTGTCCGGCGGCATGGTCGGTGATACCTATATGCGTCTGGCGGCTATGAGCGAGTTGAATATGCACTTTGTCAGCACCCATTTTATGCACCCGGACGACCTGTTGGATGAAGACCGCGGTGCAGCAGAAGGCTGGGAAGTGTACAAAGGTGGTCTGGAAGACTATCTGAAATGGCTCAGCACTTCTGCACCTGATCTTCGCCGTCAGACCGGAACCGAGTGCTCCGGTGCCATTCAGCGGTATGCACAGCTGACTGTCACACTGGACAGTACCGACACCGCGTGGACACTGCGCCTTGGCAATTTTGTCGATGAAGCATGGCTTTTCTTCCGTGCCAATGAGGGTACACCCGGCCGGGTAACGAATGGCGAACTGACACACTTGACCGGAAACCTTTATTTACTGAAGGCCACCGCGGAAACGGTACAGATTGAGCGGAAAGGAGCATGAGCAGGATGCGGATCTGTCTGATTCTGGAAGGTTCCTATCCTTATGTACATGGCGGCGTATCCACCTGGATGCACGCTTATATTCAGGCCATGCAGGAACACGAGTTTGTGCTGTGGGTCATTGGCGCAAAAGCGGAAGGACGCAGTAAATTCGTTTACGACCTTCCTCCCAATGTTGTAGAAGTGGAAGAAGTGTTTCTGGACGATGCCTTGCGCCTGCACGGGGAACAAATTCCTGTTCTGTTTACCGAGGAAGAGCACACCGCCCTGCGAGAGCTGCTGCGGCTGGGAACACCAGATTGGGATGTGCTGTTCCGGTTGTTTCAGGAGAAAAAAGCACATCCTCTCTCCTTTTTGCAGAGCCGAGAGTTCATGAAGCTATTTACCGAAATCTGCATGGAAGAATATCCTTACGTTGCCTATGCAGATGCCTTCCATACCATGCGTTCCATGCTGTTGCCAGTGTTATACCTGTTGACCGGACGTGTGCCAAAGGCACAGATCTACCACGCCATTTCCACAGGGTATGGCGGCCTGCTGGCCTGTCTGGGCGGCAGTATAAACCACGCCCCGGTGCTTTTAACGGAGCATGGTATCTATACGCGCGAGCGTGAAGAAGAGATCATCCGCGCCGATTGGGTCGTGCCGTCCTTCAAAAATCGCTGGATCCGCTTCTTTTATATGTTGTCCGAGGAGATCTATCGCAGAGCGTTCCGGGTAAGCAGCCTGTTCTATAACGCTCGCCGCACCCAGATCGAAATGGGCTGCGATGGCAGCAAATGTATCGTCATCCCCAATGGCGTGCAGTATCATCGTTTTTGCGATATCCCGCTCAAGCCAGAGGACGGCTGGGTCGATATCGGTGCTGTGGTGCGTCTGGCTCCCATCAAGGATATCAAAACGATGATTTACGCCTTCTTTGAGCTTTCCTCCCGGATGCCGCAGGTTCGTCTGCACATCATGGGCGGTGTGGATGATGAGGACTATGCGCAGGAATGCTATGCACTGGTAAAGCAACTCCGGCTGGACAATCTGATCTTTACTGGACGGGTAGATGTCGTTCAATATATGCAAAAACTGGACTTCACCATTCTGACCAGTATTTCGGAAGGCCAGCCGCTTTCCGTGTTGGAATCCCTGGCAGCGCGCCGCCCTTGTGTGACCACGGAAGTGGGCTGCTGTCGGGAGCTGCTGGAAGGCGCGCCCGGCGATGAACTGGGAGTTGCCGGGTATTGTGTGCCGCCGATGTACCGGCAGGGTTTGGCCGATGCCATGGAACGGATGTGTGCCAGCCGTGCTCGCCGGGAAGAAATGGGACGCATCGGTCAACAGCGCGTTGATCGATATTATCACCATGAACAAATGTTGGATAACTACCGGAACATGTATCAGGCAACTGCTGAAAATTTTCATTTGGAGTAACAAATGGCAGGAATTGGATTTGAGTTAAAAAAACTGTTTCGGCGCAAGGGTCTGTTTGCATGGCTGCGTGCCTATGGTTATGCCGGCATCATCTGCACCGGCCCCATGCTGCTGGGTGTTGCGCTGCAGCTGGGTATTCTGCTTCTGTGCAGTTGGGCCGGTGCCGAACGCACCCAGCAGGACTTGCTGGTGTGCATGGTCACCTATACACTGCTGTCCTCACTGACTGTCACCAGCTTCTTTTCCATGCCCGTGACCCGTTACCTGGCCGATATGCTGTACGAGGAACGTGAAGACGCGATCCTCCCTTCTTTCTGGGGGTCCAGCGTCCTGATGCTGCTGATTGGCTGTATCCTGTACGGCATCTTTCTGTTTTTCTCCGGTGCAACGCTCCTGCAGGGGTTGCTGTGCTTATGGCTGTTTGCCGAGATGATCCTGAACTGGAATGGTATGAGTTACCTGACCGCCATCAAAGATTACCGGGGCATCCTGTGTTCTTTTCTGGCGGCGATCATACTGTCGTTCGGGTTGGGATATCTGATTGTTTTTGTTCTGGGTGCCCCCGTACTGGAAGGCATGTTGTTTTCCATTACGATGGGCTACGGTCTGATGATGGTGTGGGATGTTGTACTGCTGTATCGCTACTTTCCGCAAAGCGATGACAGTCCATGGACCTTCCTGCGCTGGGTCGATCAGTTTTTGCCTCTGGCATTTACCGGTTTGTGCACCAACATAGGCCTGTTCTCCCATCTGGTTCTCTATTGGGCCGGGCCGATCGGTGTACAGGTAAAGGGGCTGTTTTATGGTGCGCCATACTACGATGTTCCGGCTCTGATTGCCTTTTTGAGCATCCTGATCACCAGCATCAACTTTGTGGTGTCAGTAGAGGTAAACTTTTATCCGAAATATCGGGATTATTACAGCCTGTTCAACGATGGCGGCGTTGTGGGGGATATCGTCACAGCTGAAGAAGAAATGCTGGCGGTGCTCAACCGTGAACTTCGCTTTACCGCCCTCAAACAGCTGTTCTGCACGGCGGCAGTCATTTCACTGGCAGGTACTCTGCTGGATCTTCTGCCGCTTGGCTTCAACGACCTGATGCACGGCTACTTCCGGACGCTGTGTGTGGGATATGGCTTATATGCCGTAGGCAATACTGTGCTGATGATCCTGCTCTATTTTACAGATTATCTGGGTGCTGTTCTGGCGGCAGCTGTATTTGCTGTCAGTGCCAGTGCCTTTACACTGCTCTCTCTGCTCTTTAATACAACATTTTATGGGTTCGGTTTTCTGGCAGGCGCAGCACTGTTTTATCTGATCGCGCTGCTTCGTCTGGATGCCTTTACCGCCAATCTGCCCTATCGGGTTCTGGGGCGGCAGCCGATCGTAGCCGAAACCAAAGAGAGTCTTTTTACACGTCTTGGCATTTTTCTGGAAAAACAGGATGCAAAAACAGCAAAGCAGACCATCAGGGGGGAAAATCCATCACATGAATGAGAAATTTATCATTTCGCGCCGCAAGGTGCTGGGGCTGGGCGTTGCGCTGGCCGGTCTGTGTGCAGGCTGCGCAGTTTTACCCACCGGAGGCAACAGCACAGAATCGACTGCCGCCAGTGCAGAAACAAGCCAGTCCATTGAAAAGGCTCCGGCGACCGATATCAACAGTGTCCACCTGCGGGACAATGCAGAACTGTACAATGTCTATGATGACAGCGGCATTGTAACGATGTATCTCACCGTGAGCCGCGGCAACGACAGCGAAAACACAAACCACAGCTGGGCCGAGATCAACCACTATTCTGCTTACGACTACGAGGCGATGGGTGTCCCACGCTATCAGGTTGCCGCTTTGCTTCAGATCGGTGATGAAAACGGCCCCGTTGCAGGCGAGGTGGGTTACGCAGATTCTGTACCAAATGCCACGGTACAGATTCGCGGCCAAAGTTCCAGTAAAGGCGCACAGAAAAATTATAAAATAAAGCTCAAGAAAAACAAGGGCAGCTGGCGTGGCCAGCGCACCATTGCACTGAACAAACACATGAGTGAGGGACTGCGTTTTCGCAACAAAATGGCCTATGACCTTATTAAAGGGATCGACCAGATGATGGGACTGCGCACCCAGTTCGTCCACCTTTATGTGAAAGATCTGACCGACAATGTCAACGGTGTTTTTGAAGATTATGGTCTGTACACGCAGGTAGAACAGCTGAATAAAACTGCTCTGAAAGCGCATAGTCTGAATCCAGAAGCCCAGCTCTATAAAGTAAACTTCTTTGAGTTCTACCGTTATGAAGATTCCATTAAACTTACCAGTGATCCTACCTACGATCAGTCCATGTTTGAATATTACCTAGAGATCAAGGGTGACAGTGACCACACCAAACTCATCCAGATGCTTGAAGATCTGAACGATGACTCACAGTCAATGGAACTGATTCTTGAAAAATATTTTGATGTGGAAAACATTGCTTACTGGATGGCTTTCCAAATTCTGACCGGCAACACCGATACGCAGAGCCGCAACATGTATCTCTACAGTCCGCAGAACTCGGATACCTGGTACATTCTGGACTGGGATAACGATGGTATGCTATTCCGCACAGAAAACAATGTTAAGCAGCGCAATATGGATGTCGGCTGGGAATATGGCATCAGCAACTACTGGGGCAACGTATTGTTCCGGCGTTGTCTTCAGACAGAAGGCTACCGAAATGCTCTGACTACAGCCATTGAGGACCTTCACCAGTATATGAATGCTGACCGAATCCATGAGATGGTCGCGCACTATCGTACTATCACAGAGCAGTTTATCTGGAACGTTCCAGATGCGCTCTATCTTCCTGTGACAAAAGCACAATATGATACCATTGCCGCTGCGCTGCCAGACGAGATCGAAGAGAACTACCAGCAGTATCCGGACGGTTATAACTACCCTATGCCCTTTTACATCAGTACCCCTGTGGCTGAAAACGGTGTATTGAAGTTCAGCTGGGATGCTTCCTATAGCTTTGATGCCGCCGACATCTATTATATTGTAGATGTGGCGCGAGACTATAAGTTTTCCAACCGTATCTTCCGGCAGGAAAACATCATTCTGCCCGAAGCCCAAATGTCTCTGCCTGCAGCAGGCCAGTATTTTATCCGTGTACGCGCTATCAACACTGTCGGCTATATACAACCCGCTTTCGATTACTATCGGACAGAACTGGGTAAAGTCTATGGCGTAAAATGCTTCTATGTTCAGTCCGATGGTTCCGTTGTGGAGGATGTCTATGAAAACGATTGATTCCACATTTCCTTCAAATTCTTCCCTTTTTCAATGGGGCCAGCGTCTTCTTTCCTCCCCACTTCCTCGCTCAAACGAGCACTACCGTCATGAGTTGAAATATCTTATCTCCTGGGCAGACAAGGCTGAACTAACAACACGGATGTCCCCTGTTCTTAAACTGGACCCCCACGCAACGAATGGCGGCTACTTCATTCGCAGTCTGTATTTTGACGATTATTGGAACACTGCCTATGAGGAAAAAGATGCCGGTGTGCTGCTGCGAAAGAAATACCGTATCCGCATTTATAACTGCAGCGACCGCAGTATCAAGCTGGAGCGAAAGAAAAAATTCGGCAGTTACATCTATAAAGAGGCTGCGCCTTTGACGCATGCAGAGTTTGATGCCATTCTCGCCGGAGACTATGATTTTCTCCTGCATAGCCGTTACCGCCTGTGTCAGGAGTTTTACACCGAATGTATCTGCAACATGCTCCGTCCCCGTGTTATTGTGGACTATGATCGTGAACCCTGGATCATGGATGCCGGCACGGTGCGTGTCACCTTTGATATGGATGTACGCGCAGCCGTTGGCAGCTGGAATATCTTCGATTCCACACTTCCCGCACTTCCGGTATTGGAACCAGGCAAACTGGTAATGGAAGTAAAATTCACAGAATATCTTCCCCAGATCGTCCGAAATCTTCTGCCGCCCCGTGCACAGGAGCTTACAGCCGTATCGAAATATGTCCTCTGCTGTGACAAGACCGCCTATATGAACGGATTTGCATACTGGCAGGAGACCTGAGTTTTATAGAAAGGAACCTTTCACGCATGAGCACAAAAGACTTTATCAAAAAATCTGTCCTGAATGCCTTCACCCAATACGATGCTCCCAAGCTGGCGGTTGCCCTGCTGGCCGCACTGGCCTTGGGAATCCTTATCTATCTTGTCTATCGGCAGTTTTATACCGGCGTTGTATACTCTCGCAGCTTTGCAGTCACACTGGTTGGCATGTGTGTGCTTACCTGCATGGTAACGCTGGCCATCAGCACCAACGTTGTCATCTCCCTTGGTATGGTCGGTGCTCTGTCTATCGTCCGCTTCCGTACCGCCGTCAAAGACCCACTGGATCTGTTGTATCTGTTCTGGTCGATCACCACCGGCATCACGGCTGGTGCCGGTATGTACGCATTGGGCCTTGTGACTGCCGCCATTATGATCGGGATGATCCTTCTTTTCTACCACTGGCAGGCCAAGGGCAGAGTCTACATTGCTGTCATTCACTATCTTGGCACGGACGCAGGAGACGATATCGTTCGTGCTTTTGGCCGCTGCAAATTCGTAGTAAAATCCAAGACCATGCGCAAGGACAACACCGAAATGGCTGTAGAAGTATTCAGTAAAGACCCAAATCTGGAGTTTGCGGATCGTCTGCGCGCTGTGGAAGGTGTACAGGATGTTACGTTGATTCAATACAATGGTGAATACCATGGATAAACTCCCAAAGATTTTAGCTTCTGCATTTTGTCTGCTTGGAATGGGGTTTGGTATGGTTCAGAATCTGCTGTGCACGCGTACCTATCAGGAAGATTCGTCTGCCTTTGCCAATGCACAGATCGGCTATGCTCCCATGGCTGGCAGCGTAAATATTCCAGATGCCTCCTTGCGCTATCTGGAACTGACCTGGCGAGAGGTCGAACCAGCGGAAGGCCAGTACGCCTGGAATGCCATCGAACAGAACTACGACCTTGCCGCCCTGCGCGAACAGGGGGTGCATCTGGTACTCCGCTTTGTTTGTGACGTGCCGGGAAAGAAAACGCACATGGATATCCCGGACTGGCTGTACGAACAAACGGCCGATGGCAGCTGGTACAGCACCTCGTACGGCAAGGGCTATTCCCCGGATTATGCAAACGATGTTTTTCGGGCCGCACACCATACCGTTATTGCGGCTCTGGCCAAACACTTTGACACGGATGGCTTTGTCACCTATGTAGAGCTGGGCAGTCTCGGCCACTGGGGCGAATGGCATATCAAAAGCGGCGATGGGCTTGTTCCCATGCCCGGCGAAGCCATTCGGGATTCGTACGCGGCAGACTATCTGGATGCTTTTTCCAACGCAAAGCTTCTGATGCGGCGGCCGTTCAACATCGCTGCAGGAAATCAGCTTGGCCTTTACAACGACATGACCGGCCAGGAAAAGGATACGAACGAGTGGCTGGGCTGGATCAAAAACGGAGGCTGGTATGCCGAGGAACCGCATGCGCTCTCTGCCATGCCCGCTTTCTGGCAGAACGCTCCCGTGGGCGGCGAATTTACCAGCAGCCTGCCGATGGAAGAACTGCTGGATACAGAGCTTTCCCGCACGCTGCAGCTGCTGGAAGCTTCCCATATGAGCTTCATCGGCCCAAAAGTGGCGCAGGCCGAGTATGTACAGGGATATCAGGCGGTATTAAAGCGTTTGGGCTATCGGCTCCGCGTGACAGCGCTAAAGCTGACTCCACGCGCCGAAGAAACGGTGGTTACTTTGACCGTAGCCAATGAGGGCACAGCCCCATTTTATTGGGATTGGGCGATGCATCTTTATCTTGAGGACGCGGACGGCGCCACCCTAAGCACCGTGCCGGTTCCGCTTTCCCTCCCGGAACTGCTGCCCGGCGAAACGCGGGAGGTAGAAGTCACGCTGCAGGGCGTCAATTTGTGGAACCTTTTGTTCTTCCATACCAACGCTCTGACGCTCGGCATCGTAGATCCCATGACCGGCCGGGATGCCGTACGGTTTGCCATGCACGCACCGCGAAAAAACGGCCGAACAGTTTTGCTTTAGCTTTTATTGCTTCCGGTGAACACAAACAGCTGTATCAGTGAATATATTGCCTGCCATATTTTCAATC
Source organism: Faecalibacterium sp. (assembly GCA_050873025.1). Classification (GTDB taxonomy): domain Bacteria; phylum Bacillota; class Clostridia; order Oscillospirales; family Ruminococcaceae; genus Faecalibacterium. The sequence continues at coordinate 14,762 of JBNMHZ010000041.1, forward strand.
TGTTGGGTGTACAGGCTCAGGAAACTCTGCTTGGCACATTTCTGGGATGTTTTCATCATTGATGCCTTACTTGGGAATTTTGACCGCCACAACGGCAATTGGGGTTTCCTTTACGACCTCTATAATGATACATCCGAAATTGCTCCTGTTTATGATTGCGGAAGCTGCCTTTTACCACAGGTTGACAAAAAAGCAGTTGTTGCAAATTTTGCAACAACTGCTTTTCTTTCATCTTATCGTTTCTTTTTCAAATAATACCCAATGCCAATCGCATCCGCCAGCGCCCAGCCGATGGGCACGCTGAGCCAGATGCCGGTAACCCCCAGCGGCGTTGCCGACAGCAGGTAAGCCAGTGCCACGCGGGTACCCAGTGATGCAATGGTAAGTACCACCGACATCTGCGGCTGATTGACGGCGCGGTAGTAGCCATACAGCAAAAACAGGATGCCAATGCCAACGTAGCATGCGCCTTCAATGCGCAGGTAGTGCACACCGGCAGCAATGATGGCACCCTCGCCCGGGTCGATGAAGATGCCCATGATCGGCGAAGCAAAGGCACACACCAGTGCACTGATGCACACACAGAACACTGCACTGCACCGCCCTGCGCTGCGGATGCCCTTTTTGATGCGGTCGGTCTGGCCCGCGCCGTAGTTCTGGGCCACATAGGTTGAGAAGGCATTGCCGAAGTCCTGCACCGGCATGTAGGCAAAGGAGTCGATTTTTACCGCTGCTGCAAATGCCGCCATGATGACAGTGCCAAAGCTGTTCATAAGGCCCTGTACCATCAGGATGCCAAAGTTCATGATGGACTGCTGCACGCTGGTCATGACCGAGAGATTCAGGATGGTGTCCAGATTCTTTTTATCCCAGCGGCAGTCAGCCCTTTGGGGACACAGCTGCGGGAATTTTTGGAGGGTGTACAGCCCGATGCCCACACCGGACACGAACTGCGAGAACACGGTAGCTGCTGCCGCACCTTTTACGCCCCAGTGCAGCACCAGCACACACACAAGGTCAAGAATCACGTTCAGCACCGCCGAAACCGCCAGAAACAGCAGCGGTACCACCGAATTGCCGATAGCGCGCAGCAGATTTGCAAAGTAATTGTATAAAAAGGTAGCTGTGATGCCCAGAAAGATGATAACAAGATACTCCTTCATCAGCGGTTTCAGTTCTTCAGGCACCCGGAGCACCCACAAAATGCCGTCCAGCCCCAGATACACCAGCACATTCAGCACCAGCGAGATGCCCGCAATAAGGGTGAACGAGAGGAACACGCTCTGCCGCATCCGGTCCTGCTGGCCGCTGCCGTACTGCATGGAGATGGCCGCACCGCTGCCCATGCACAGACCCAGCAAAATGGAAGTAAGAAAGGTCATGAGCGTGTAGGACGAGCCCACCGCCGCCAGTGCATCCGCACCGAGAAAGCGGCCCACCACCCAGGTATCCGCAATATTATACATCTGCTGCAGGAGGTTGCCCAGCATCAGCGGCAGAGCAAACAGCAAAATGCTGCTGGTAATGGGGCCCTTGGTCAAACTGCGCTGCATTGTTTTCTGATTCTCCTTTTTCATTCATCGTGGCCAAACAGGCCCGCAGGGAACTACTTTCCACCCGCAAACTTCTGGCGGTACTCCCGGGGCGTACAGTGCTTGAGTTCCCGGAACGTCTTTGTAAAGTAGCTGGTGTCTGCAAAACCGCACTCGGCACCGATCTCTCCGGCCTTCATGCTGGTGGAAAGCAGCAGCTCTGCTGCCTTTTCAATGCGGTACTGCTTGACGTACTGGATGGGCGTTGTGCCCAGCAGCTGACGGAAACTGCGCAGACATGCACTTTCGCTCAGGGCCACGCAGTCGGCAATGCGCTCCACGCTCAATTCTTCGGAATAATGTTCTTCTACAAAGCGCAGCATCTGCTTCATACGCTGGGCCGACACCTGCTCCTGCTGCGAAACCTTTGTTCTGCCACTTTCGCACTGCATCCCCAGCAGGTGCAGTGCCGCCGAGAGATGGTACCGCGCCTGATTTTCGTAATCGAACGGCTCGCGGGCCACTGCATTCCAGGCGTCCCGCAGATGACAGAACACTTCTTTTTCCCGGTCGTCGGTTTTGTCCAGCAGGAAAAATGCCGGTGCACCCGGCTGCATCAGCGGATACACCAGCTTCTGCCAGAAAATAGTATCCATGCCGCCCACAAGGCGCGGATGGAACACCCCGGAATGCAGCAGTGCATCGCCGTTTTCGGCCTGTTCCACTGCATGGAACACCCCGGAATTGATGAACACTCCCTGCCCGGTCTGCAGTGTCAGCCGAGCTTTGTTCACGTCTACAACAAGCGGCCCCTGCATGGCAAGAATGTACTCAAATTCTTCATGCCAGTGCCAGGCCACCGAATAGCTTTTGAGATCTTCTGCATAGCAGGCAATGGGAAACAGTGCGCTGCCGTGCTGCACCAGTTCCCGTCCTTTGCCATCCGCCGCGATATCCGGCGGGCAGTTGATCCCGCCGGCAGCAGCACAGCTTGTCTGGAATGCCATAGTCCGTTCCCTTCCTGCAGATTCACGTATTTTTTTCTGCTCCGGTTTTGTTGTATAAATCAGACGTTTTTATCCTAACATTCCGCCGCAGGGTGTGATATTATTACATCAGCAAAGCTCAAGATGCATTGCAAGTATAACATGCTTGGCGGAGGAACTCAAGTCTATGGTCTCGCTTTTGCTGCCCATCATCTATCTGGCCTTTATCAGTCTGGGTCTGCCGGATTCCCTGCTGGGGTCGGCGTGGCCGTCCATGTACCCGGGACTCGGCGTGCCGGTATCCTATGCGGGGCTGATCTCCATGATCATCTCCTTCGGCACCATCGTGTCCAGCCTGAACAGCGACCGGCTCACCCGGGCGCTGGGCACCGGAAAAGTGACCGCCCTCAGTGTGGGCATGACGGCGGCGGCGCTGTTCGGCTTCTCGGTGTCGAGCCGGTTCTGGATGCTCTGCCTGTGGGCCGTACCTTATGGCCTGGGCGCGGGCAGTGTGGACGCTGCCCTGAACAACTACGTTGCCTTACATTATAAAAGCCGCCATATGAGCTGGCTACACTGCATGTGGGGCATCGGCACCATGATAAGCCCTATGGTCATGGGCCGGGTACTTGCAGGCGGCGGGCCATGGACGGCGGGCTACCGGTACATCGCACTGTTTCAGATTGTATTGACGGCGGTGCTGTTTTTCAGCCTGCCGCTGTGGCAGGGCCGCACCACCGGCCCCAATGCCGAAACCGCTGCACCGCAGGCCCTGAGCCTTGGGCAGGTGTTCCGCCTGCCGGGCGCAAAAGAAGTGATGTTGTGCTTCTTCTGCTACTGCGCACTGGAAACCACAGCGGGCTTGTGGGCCAGCAGCTACCTGACCTTGACAAGGGGCGTTGCCGCCGACACAGCCGCAAGCTTTGCCAGCCTGTTTTATATTGGCATCACCGCCGGGCGGGCCGCCTGCGGCTTTTTGACCCTGAAATTCAACGACACCCAGATGATCCGCATCGGTCAGTGCATTCTGGCCGCAGGTGTGCTGGCATTGCTTGTGCCCGGGCCGCAGGTGCTGGCACTGGCGGGCCTCGTGCTGGTGGGCCTGGGCTGTGCGCCCATCTACCCCAGCATCATCCACTCCACACCGGATCACTTCGGCGCGGACAAATCGCAGGCCGTCATCGGAATCCAGATGGCAAGCGCCTATGTGGGCAACCTGGCCATGCCGCCGCTGTTCGGGCTGCTGGCCAACAGCATCACACCCGCACTGTTTCCCTTCTACCTGCTTGCGCTTCTGGTACTGATGGTGCTCATGCACGAACAGCTGGTGCGCAAAACTTCACATTGACATCTCCCATTTCGTATACAGCAAAAGGCTCCCTGTCCGGGAAACCGGGCGGGGAGCCTGCTGTTTTACGATCTTAATGCCATGCAAAACAGCATTTTTTCGGCTTTGGCTCCTCCGGTGAAAACGCAAATCGGGAATGTCCGCAGACATTCCCGATTTGCACTTTTTAAATAATAGTTCCTCTGAATATGCCCAGAGCACAGCGGCGGGCATTTTCCATCGTGCTGTTCTGGCCTTTACAGGATGCACCGGCTGATGGCATTGGCCACAGCGAACAGCTCCTGCTGACCGATAAAGCCGAACTTTGCTTCGTGTTCGTCTGCAAAGCAGACGGTCAGCTGCGAAGCCTGCATCGGGTCGCCAAAGCCCGCGGTCTGGATGCCGAAGTGCAGCACCTTGCGGTAGGGCAGCACAAAGATCTGCTGCCGGGTGCCGGTGACGCCCTGCATATCCACCATGATGATGCGGTGGGTCGTAAAGATCACCTGGTCACGTACTGTCTTGTAGGCACCTACTACGCTTTCGCCGTCCAGCAGCAGTGCGCGGGCATTTTTGCAGATATCCTTTTCCTGGATGCGGATAAGGTTTTCCATCGGTTTATCACGGAATTCCATGGTTTTTATCCCCTTTCCTGCGTGGTATCCTGCCCTTATTGTAGCATTCCCGCAGGCAGTTTACAAGATGTGCTCTCGCCTTTTGGGCCGGGCTGTGCTATACTGTATGACAAAGAGATTATTGTAAAAACGAGGTAACCCCCATGGAGATCATCATTCATCAGGCCATTCTGCACGTACTGGACACCACCATGGATGCGCCTGTGCTCAGCGGCGGCGGCATGGAAATGACCGCCGAAAAGACCGCTTACTTCCAGTATCACATCGAAAAGCTGCTTGCCAGCGATGATATCCGTCAGTGCCGCCCGCTGCCGGATTCCGCCTTTAAAAATGAACTGGAACACAACCACAATTTTGTGGATCTCTCCTGCCGCATTGCGGGCGTTCTGTTCGACTATATGCACGCCCACACCACCATTCCGGGTGCCGACCTTGCCGTGGTGGATTTTACCCGCGACGGTGAGCCGTGGCTGGGCATCCTGAAACTGAACTATAAAAACGGCTACACCCACTACACCGAAAACGTAGAGGGTGCCCCGGTGAACTCCATCATCCAGCAGCGGGCCTGCCTGCCCAGCCAGAGCGGCAAGGTGGAGGAAGGTGCTCTGGTCAACCTGACCGACTACTCCATGAAGCTGCTGGAAAAGAAGTTCGACATCGACGGGCACAAAGAGTTTTATCTCTCCACAGTGGTGTTCCAGTACACCACCGCCCAGCCGGAAAAGAAAAAGCTGCAGGCCATTCAGGAAGCCGCCGTGCAGGCTGTGCAGGAGAATTATGCCGACCAGCCCCATGTGGAAGCACAGGTGGCGATGCTGATCGCCAATCAGGCCGCAGACAACGATAATCAGGTGTCTGTGCAGCAGGTGCGCCAGCAGCTGGAAGAGGAATACCCCCTTGCCGCCGTGCCTTTTGACGATTATGTGGAGAAGAGCGATGTACTGGAAGCGCCTGAGCAGCCGGTGACCGTGACGCCTGCGCGCATCCGCCGCATGGAAAGCCGCAGCATCCACACCGCCAACGGCATTGAGGTAAAGATTCCCACCGAACTGCTCAACTCGGACAATGAAGTTGAGTTTTTGCACAGCGACGACGGCAGCATCTCGCTGCTCATTAAGAATGTGATTTTGTAAAAGACGTTTTAGAATTGTCTCCGCTTCGCTCTGCAACGGCGACGACCGCTGCCTGCGGCAAAAGACTTCCCCCGGCCGGGGGAAGATGTCGCGTAGCGACAAAAAGGGGAATACAGGGAGGAGCTGTTGGGGCAGCGGCCAGCAAGACACGAGTGCCGCCTAAGGCGCGAAGTGGATGCTGGGTGCTGCAACCCGGACAATATTTAAGGAAATTTATTTTTATAATAAAGAAAGCCGGAAAATCTGCGGATTTTCCGGCTTTCGCTTTTCACGGGAAGGGGTCGTAAAGGCAAACGGTATTTTGCCGCTGTCAGCCTTCGGTTGCCGCGCAGCAGGAAAGTGCTGCGCTTGACCCACTCCCCTGCGGGGAGCATCCGTACGGCAATACAAAGATGCATTCTGCCGTCGCATCCCCTTTTGTGAAAATGCAAGTTCCGTCAGCCCGCAGGCTGACGGAACTTGTTCTATTATAAAATTTTTCCGCTGACAATGGCGCAGCGCACGCGGAGCCATTTAAAATGTAGCGCACAACAAATAAAAAAGCCATCGTTTTTGCATTTCTGCATCAACGATGGCTTCGTGTTGGAGCGGCCGACGAGGCTCGAACTCGCTACCTCCACCTTGGCAAGGTGGCGCTCTACCAGATGAGCTACGGCCGCATAATGGTGCCTCCGATCGGAATCGAACCAATGACACGGGGATTTTCAGTCCCCTGCTCTACCGACTGAGCTACAGAGGCTTACAGGCTCCGACACCGGAGCGGGGCCCCCGCAAAGATTTGCGAAGCAAAGGTTTGTGGGGAAGAGGAGAAAGTCTGGCGTTCATCACGGCAGTCTTGCTTGCAAGACTGCCCGATGAACCGCAGGACTTTCGACGAGCGACCCGGATCGGGCTCGAACCGACGACCCCCAGCGTGACAGGCTGGTGCTCTAACCAACTGAGCTACCGGGCCACATGGTGGAAGTTAACGGGCTCGAACCGCTGACCCTCTGCTTGTAAGGCAGATGCTCTCCCAGCTGAGCTAAACTTCCACAAAATGGAGCGGCCGACGAGGCTCGAACTCGCTACCTCCACCTTGGCAAGGTGGCGCTCTACCAGATGAGCTACGGCCGCACATTCCATGTGTTCGCGCCGGGTTGTTTACCGGCGACGCTGATTATTATACCGTACTGCCCGGCAATTGTCAACCACAAATTTGCAATTTCTGCAAAAAAGTTCAAAACAGGCCTGCCTGTGCAGAAAAAGCCTTCTCTGTGCAGTGCAATGCCGTGTTTCAGTTCAAGTTTGTTGTAACTGACACGAGGAAAATTTAATTGCTTTCTCCTGTGGGAACTATTATAATAAAAATGTCATTTTGTCGCTTGCAAAAGCTGCGTCTGTCATGCCGCTGAGGGCGTGCAGGCGCGTTTTCGTGCGCAGAAATAGGAAATGCCAGCATAAAGGAGCAAACACGATGTATAAGATCACTGAAAAAGTCGCGCTGAACCCCACCGTGACGAAGATGGTCATTGAAGCCCCGCTGATCGCCAAAAAGGCAAAGCCGGGCCAGTTTATCATTGTGCGCCCGTTTGAGGACAGCGAGCGCATCCCCCTCACCGTGGCCGGTTACGACCGCGAAAAGGGCACCGTGGATATCATTTTCCAGATCGTGGGCGGCACCACCATGGAGCTGAACAGCCTGCAGGTGGGCCAGAGCGTCCACGATTTTGTGGGCCCGCTGGGCCGTGCCACCGAGGTGGAAGGCCTGAAGAAGGTGTGCGTCGTGGGCGGCGGCGTGGGCTGCGCCATTGCTCTGCCCATTGCCCGCGAACTGCACGAGCAGGGCTGTGTGGTTCACAGCGTGGTTGGCTTCCGCAACAAGGACCTGCTGATCCTTGAGGACGAGTTCAAGGCCTGCAGCGATGAGCTGCGCGTGATGACCGATGACGGCAGCTACGGCACCAAGGGTGTGGTCACTGCTGCTCTGGACGAGCTGGTAGCCGCCGGCAACCAGTACGATCTGGTCATCACCATCGGCCCGCTGATCATGATGAAGTTCGTGGTCAAGACCTGCCAGAAGCATGGCCTGAAGAGCATCGTTTCCATGAACCCCATTATGATCGACGGCACCGGTATGTGCGGCGGCTGCCGCCTGACCGTGGGCGGCGAGACCAAGTTTGCCTGCGTGGACGGCCCGGATTTTGACGGCGATCTGGTGGATTTTGACGAAGCAATGGCCCGCGGCACCATGTACCGCCCGTTTGAGGCACACGCCCGTGAAGCGGCATGCAATCTGCTCAATCAGGAGGTAAAGTAAGATGGCTTTCAATATGGACCCCAAAAAGTGCCCCATGCCCACCCAGGACCCCAACGTCCGCAACAAGAACTTCAAGGAAGTTGCTCTGGGCTACACCGAAGAAATGGCCGTGAACGAAGCCAAGCGCTGCGTGCACTGCAAGAATAAGCCCTGCCAGACCGGCTGCCCTGTGGGCATTGATATTCCCGAGTTCATCGGTCGTGTGGCCGAGGGCGACTTCGAAGCCGCTTATCAGGTCATCAACCGTTCCTCCTCCCTGCCCGCTGTCTGCGGCCGTGTGTGCCCGCAGGAGAGCCAGTGCGAGGGCAAGTGCACCCGCGGCATCAAGAATGAGCCTGTGGGCATCGGCCGCCTGGAGCGTTTCGTCGCCGATTGGCACCGCGAGAATGTGCACACCGCACCCGTTGTTCCCGAGTGGAACGGCCACAAGGTGGCCATCATCGGCGCAGGCCCTGCCGGCCTGACCGCTGCGGGCGATCTGGCAAAGCTGGGCTACAAGGTGACCGTGTACGAAGCCCTGCATGTGGCTGGCGGCGTGCTGATGTACGGCATCCCTGAGTTCCGTCTGCCCAAGGCTATTGTGCAGCAGGAGATCGACGGCCTGAAGAAAATGGGCGTGGACTTTGAGTGCAACATGGTCATCGGCAAGGTGTTGACCATCGACGAGCTGATGGGCGAGTACGGCTACGAGGCCGTGTTCGTGGGCTCCGGTGCCGGTCTGCCCCGCTTCATGGGCATTCCCGGTGAGAGCCTGAAGGGCGTGTACTCCGCCAACGAGTTCCTGACCCGTTCCAACCTGATGAAGGCTTACCTGCCCACCAGCAAGACCCCCATCCGCACCGGCAAGAAGGTTGCCGTTGTGGGCGGCGGCAATGTGGCCATGGACGCGGCCCGTAGCGCCCTGCGTCTGGGTGCCGAGACCGTGTACATCGTCTATCGCCGCGGCATGGCCGAGCTGCCTGCCCGTAAAGAAGAGGTGGAGCACGCCGAGGAAGAGGGCATCATCTTTAAGACCCTGTGCAACCCGGTGGAGATCCACCCCAATGACGAAGGCTTCGTCAAGTCCGTCACCTGCATCGAGATGGAGCTGGGCGAACCCGATGCTTCCGGCCGCCGCCGTCCCATCGAGAAGAAGGGCAGCGAGTTTGAGCTGGAGGTGGATACCGTCATCATGAGCCTGGGCACCAGCCCGAACCCGCTGATCCGCTCCACCACCCCGGGTCTGGAGACCAACAAGCACGGCTGCATCGTCACCGACGGCGACGACGGCAAGACCAGCCGTGACGGCGTATATGCCGGCGGCGATGCCGTGACCGGTGCTGCCACCGTCATCAAGGCCATGGGTGCCGGCA
>JBNMHZ010000042.1:0-23631 GCA_050873025.1 Faecalibacterium sp.
CTTGCAGGGTTAGCTCATCCGGTAGAGCGGCTGCTTCCCAAGCAGCAGGCGGCGGGTTCGGGTCCCGTACCCTGCTCCAAAAACAAACGGTGAACCGTGAAATATCGGTTTGCCGTTTTTCTTTTTCCGTTTTAAAAGGCATTGCATTTTGGAGCTGTGTTTCTTATAATAGAAACCAGCGATGCAGTTTTCGTTTACGCTCTTCCCGTGAAAAGGCATCATCCAAACGCCTGCAGGCGTTTGGATGATGCAATAATAAATTTCCTCTAAAGGTGCTCAGAGCAACGCGGAGAGCATTTCAAATCGTTCACTTTTGCCGGAAAGGACTTCTGCCATGATCTTTGTTCCCCTGCTGCATTATTTCAAATGCAAAAATTCCTACAGCGGCAACGAATACGGCCTGCGCTACCGGATGATCCCCGGCAAGCGTACCGTGCCGGACCCGAACGGCGGTGAGGGTGCCACAAAGGAGGAAAACATCCTCACCGTGGACTACTGGCCGGACCCCTGGACCATTGAAAAGACCGACCCCGCCCTGCGGGTGCAGAAGGTGTTTCCGCTGACCGATGAGGGCCGGGAAGCCACGGCCAGCTTTTTGCAGGATGCGTTCAATGCCGACCCGGAGCGCTGGAAGAACTGCCCCAGCATGATGGACTGCGACCCCTGGGAGCCGCCCGCCCCCGCTTCTGATGAAAAGCCGGACGAGACGAAGGAATAAAACATGATCTATCGTTTAAAAGAACTCAAAGGCGATACCATTGCAGTGCCGCAGCTGGTATTTTCCAAGCTGGGCATTGCCGAAGAATACAATGTGCGTGTGGCACTGTATGTGCTGGCCACCGGCGTCACAGACCCGGACAAGATCTGTGCCGACCTCAAGCTGCGCAGCCGCATCAGCGCCGAGAGCGCCCTCTCCTTCTGGGCGGGCGCGGGCCTGCTGGAGCGGTATGAGGAGAACGCCGCACCGGGCGAGGAGCCCAGCACCCCTGCCCCCATGACCTGGGCCGAAATCGCCGCGGCCAGCCGCACCGACCCCATGATCTCCAGCCTGATCGACTGCGCGCAGACCGGTTTTGCCCGCCCGCTGACCCACAAGGAGATGGAGAAGCTGGTAAACCTCTATGTGCAGGAGGGCTTTGCGCCGGAGACCGTGATGCTGTGCACTGCCTACGTTGCCAGCACCGGCCGCCGCACCATGGCCGCCGTGGTGCACGAGCTGAAGGTATGGCGCACCGAGGGCGTGGAGACCGGCGAACAGGCCGACGCCCACCTCAAACTGCTGGCCCTGCGCCAGAGCCGCGAACAGTACGTCAGCGGCCTGCTGGGCATTGCCACGGACGAACTGACTCTGGGCGGACGCAAAGCCATTGCACGCTGGTACGAGGTTTACGGCTACGACGATGCCATGGTGCAGGAAGCCGCCGTGCAGGCGGGCCCCAAACGCGACCTGTGGTACTGGAACAGCATCCTCAAAACCTGGAACGCCAAGGGCCTGCGCACCGTACACGATGTGCGCGGCCCGGTGGCCATTGCGGGAGCCAGCCGGAACATCCGGGTGGACCGCGAAAGCCCCAGCGGCAACGATTTCCTCAAGAATGCTGCACGCCGCCGCCCGCTGAAAAAGAAGCCGGAGTAAGGAGAAACCATGCGTACCAAAAACGAACTGTATCAGGAGGCCATGCGCACCGTAGCCGCCCGGCGGCAGATGGCCCGGGCCCGTGCTGAAGATACCCGCGCAGAGGCCGAAGCTGCCATTCCCGCCCTGCGCCACGCAGAGGAAGAGGTGCGGGTGCGGGGCATCCGCTGTGCCCTGGCCGGCGCGGCAGGCAAAGACCGCACCGAAGCTGCCGCTGCCCTTGCGGATGCAAAGCAGAAGCTGACCGCTCTGCTGGCTGCCAGCGGCCGCCCTGCCGACGCGCTGGAGCCGCGCTTTGTCTGCGCCAGGTGTCAAGACACCGGCAGCGTGGAGGGCCGCACCTGCGAGTGTGTGCACAAGGTGATGCAGCAGCTGCGCCGCAAGGAGATCGAAGCGCTGTCCAGCCTTTCCATTTCCAGCTTCGATACCATGGAGCTGCGTTACTACCCCAACCGCGCCGACGAAAAGGTGGGCGGGGCCATCCGCCCGTACATGGCCGACCTGCTGGAAGACCTGCGCAGCTATGCACAAGAGTTCGACCGCAGCAGCGAGAGCCTGATGCTCTTTGGCAACGCAGGCCTTGGCAAGACCCACGCGGCCCTTGCCATTGCGGGCATCGTGCTGGAAAAAGGTTATGATGTGATCTATGTTTCCAGCCCGGATTTCTTCTCCAAGCTGGAAGGGCTGCACTTTGGCGCAGACCCGGCAGGCGAAGAGGAAACGCTGATGCAGACTGCGGCAAACGCCGACCTGCTCATTCTGGACGATCTGGGGTCGGAGTTCAACTCTGCCTTCCTCATCAGCAGCCTGTACAGCCTGCTCAACAACCGGCTGGGCGCAAAACTGCCCACCATCGCCACCACCAACATCACGGACGGTGCGCTGCTGGAAAAGCTGTATACCGAAAAAATTTCCAGCCGCCTTTCCGCCTTTGCCCCCTGCCTGTTTGCTGGGGATGATATCCGCACACAAAAAGCGGCTGAATAAAACGAAGGGCAATGCGCTGCATTGCCCTTCGTTTTATTCAAAATTCCAGCACCGGGCTGATTTCATTGCGCCGCTGGGCCTGCACGATGCAGTCTTTTTCCGGCACAACGCCTGCGGCACCCAGCGTGTTGAACACGGTCTGCAGGGCCAGAGCCGGGGTATTGTTCTCCTGCGAGAGGTGGCACAGGGCAAAACGCTTGCACCCTTCCTGGATGAGTTCCAGCAGCTTTGCGGAGCACTCGTCGTTGGAAAGGTGGCCCCGCACACTTTCAATGCGGGCCCGTAAGTAATAGGGGTACGGCCCGCTGCGCAGCATGTGCAGGTCGTAGTTGCTTTCCAGCGCCACAAGGTCGCAGCCGGAAAGTGCCTCGTGCACCGGCGGCGTGAGCACCCCAAGGTCGGTGGCAATGGTCATGGTCTTGCCGTCCGGCGTGTGGATGCGGTAGCCCACACAGGGCACATCGTGGCTGGTGGGAAAGCTCTGCACCCCAAAGGCACCAATGTCCTCTTCCCTGCCTTCCAGCGTGTTCAGCTCACAGCTGGCGGGTACGATGCCGTTGGCATCCAGAAAATCCAGCGTATCTGCTGCACCATACACCGGCAGCGGATTCTTTTTGAGGAAGGTGGAAAGCCCCTTTACGTGGTCGCTGTGCTCGTGGGTGACAAGGATGCCGTCGCAGTCGCTGACGGCAAGGCCCAGTGCCTTGAGCGCCGCCGAAGTGGTGCGCACACCTTTGCCCATGTCCACAATGAGATAATGCTGCCCACAGCGCACCACGCTGCAGTTGCCGGAAGAGCCGGAATATAACGAGATGAATTCTGCCATGTAAAACCTCTGATATACTCAAAAACAGCCCGCCGCATCACGCAGCAGGCTGTTTGTTTTTTATAAGTTACAGTGCCTGATCCAGTGCGGCGGGCACACGCTCCACCTTGCTGATATCAGCACCCAGGCCGCGCAGCTTTTCTACGATGTTCTCGTAGCCGCGCTCAATGTGGCCGATCTCCTCGATCTCGCTGGTGCCGTCCGCCATCAGGGCAGCCACCACCATAGCAGCGCCTGCACGCAGATCCAGCGCACGCAGCGGTGCAGGCTGCAGCTTTTCCACGCCTTCAAACACAGCCACCTGGCCGTCCACCTGCACACTTGCGCCCATCTTGCGCAGCTCGTCCACATAGCGGAAGCGGTTGTCCCACACGCTCTCGGTGACAGTGCTGGTGCCTTTGGCCACGCTCAGCAGCACGCCCATCAGGGGCTGCATGTCGGTGGGGAAGCCGGGGTGCGGCATGGTGTTAATCTTCAGCGGCAGAATGTCGCCGGTGCGGCGCACACGCACAGCATCGTCAAATTCTTCCACTTCCACGCCGGCGCGGCGCAGCTTTTCGGTGATGGGTTCCAGATGCTTGGGGGTGACGTTCTTCACCAGCACATCGCCGCCGGTGGCCGCAGCAGCCACCATGTAGCTGCCGGCCTCGATCTGATCCGGGATGATGCTGTAGGTGCAGCCGTGCAGCTTTTCCACACCGCGCACCTTGATGACATCGGTGCCTGCGCCGCGGATATCCGCACCGCACATATTGAGGAAGTTTGCCAGATCCACCACGTGGGGCTCCTTGGCGCAGTTTTCCAGAATGGTCTGGCCCTTGGCCATCACGGCGGAGAGCATGCCGTTCATGGTAGCGCCCACGCTGACCTTATCAAAGAAGATGTGTGCGCCGTTCAGCTCCTTGGCACGCACAGTGATCATGCCGTAGTCCACGCTGTCCTCGGCACCCAGGGCGCTGAACACCTTCAGGTGCTGGTCGATGGGGCGCGGGCCCAGATTGCAGCCGCCGGGCATAGCCACCTGTGCCTTGCCAAAGCGGGACAGCAGCGCACCCAGGAAATAGTAGCTGGCGCGCATTTGACGGGACAGATCGTCCGGGACGTTGGTGCCGGTGAGGTGGGTGGTGTCGATCTCGTAGGTGTTCCGGTCGATCATTCGGATCTGCGCCCCCAGAACGCTGAGGATCTTCAGGCTCACCGCCACATCACTGATCTCCGGCAGATTTTCGATCACGCACACGTCCGCCGCCAGGATTGTTGCGGGCAGAATGCCCACCGCCGCATTTTTTGCACCGGAAATGGTGACTTCGCCGTGCAGGGGCTTGCCGCCCGTAATAACAAATTTCTCCACTTTTTATGATCTCCTTGTCAACGGCCCGTCCGTATCGGGCCTGTTAAGGTTCCTGAAAGCATTTCCATAAAGGCTGCAGTGCGTACAGCAAACAAAGCCGCATACTTACAGCTATCTTATTATACACAACTTTCACAAAAAAGCAAAGCCCCGTTTGTTGACATTTTATTATTTTCTGTTTTGCCCATTTTCAAGCAGGATATTCCAAAATTTTGATTTCTTTTTCAGGTATTTTATAGAAATCGGGTGCGCTGCTGTTGCACTTTACCACACATGATCCTCGCACCGGGTCTCGGTGATCCAGCCCAGCTGGTAGGCCGCCACCAGCTGTTTGAGGTCGTGCACACGCTCCCGCAGCACCTCGCCCTCGTCGGTATCCTCCACGAGGATGCGATGATTTTCGGTTTCCAGAATGTTTTTCTGGGAAATGATATCCAGGTTCTCCTTCACTGCCTTCTCGGCACTTTCAAACGGCTGGTGGGTGCGCAGGGACATGGTGCGGCTGGAATACACCAGCGTGTAGCCTGCAATGCCGGTCTTTTCGTGATAAGCGCGGCAGAAACCGCCGTCGATCACCACGAGACGTCCGCCGCCCTTGATGGGGCTTTCGCCGTTCTTTTCCCGTACCGGCACATGGCCGTTGACGATGTGGCTGGAACCCGGCAGGCCGAACTCCGCCAGAATGCGGCGGCAGACCGCTTCGTCGTTGTACCATGTATAATAGGGGTCCTTGACTTCGGTGTGGGTGGAAGCGTCCTCCACATAGAGCCGCTCAAAGGTGGTCATGGCACTGCGGCCAAACAGCGGCGAAAGCTTGCCGCACCACAGATACCACAAAAAATCCTGTCCGCTCTGGCGGGCTGCGCTGCCCTCCGGCGTATAATAGCCCCGGCGTGCCCGGGCATCGCAGTAGTCCATCAGGGCGCGGCCGGAATAGCGGTGCCCCTCAAAGCGCTCTACCGCAAAGGTGCCCTTGCCGGTCATGGGCACAGCACCATGGTAGAGCAGGTTGCCGTTCTCAATGTGGTACACGCTGCCCTTGGCATAGAGGAACTCCACATGCTGCTGCAGTTTTTCGCTCTGGCGGAAGGACTGCACCAGCTTTGTCAGCACCAGCTGCTCGTCCAGATTCAGCGCCGCCGGGTCGGCAGGGTCCACCGTTGGGAATGAAGTATCCCGCAGTGGGTACTCCTTTTCGCCAATTTTTACCGTATGCTTTGCCCAGTCGATGCGGCGCAGGTAATCGCGGCCCTGCATCTGGAAATCCGGGTTGCGGTCGATCACCTGACATTCCAGCTTGAACATCAGGATGCTGATGGCCTTGTGCATCACAGCACAGCGGTGCAGCATTCCCTTGGTGTAGGGGCCGCGGGCGGCATCGGTGTGGGGCATCCAGATGGAAAGATCATCCTCACCGTAAAACTGCTCGGCCATGCGCTGCAGATGGCGCAGGTTGATGCCGTAGCAGTCTTCCAGCATTCCGTGGTTGTGGTAAGCCAGCGTGGTCTTGAGCACCGTACAGATGCAGATGGGGCTGCCTGCGGCGGCACCCATCCACACCACATCGTGGTTGCCCCACTGGATGTCCACATTGTGGTGGCGCATGAGCAGATCCAAAATAATATCCGGGCGCGGGCCGCGGTCGAACAGGTCGCCCACGATGTGCAGCTTGTCCACCGCCAGATGCTTGATGAGCTCGCACAGCCGCACGATGAACCGGTCGGCACGGCCGTTTTCGATGATGCTGCCCACGATCTGGCCATAGTAAAGGTCTTTGTCGTGATCCTCAAAGTGGGCATGAAGCAGTTCGTCCAGAATGTAGCCGCAGCTGGCGGGCAGGCACTTGCGCACATGCTCCCGGGTGTGCTTGGAGGATACCAGACGGCAGATATCGATGAGCCGCAGCAGCGTATCGGTGTACCACTGTTCCAGTGCTTCTTCGCTGGTGCAGCGGGCCTTGAGCTGAGGCAGCTTTTCGTTGGGGTAGTAGATCAGGGTGGCCAATTCGGCACGGATATTTTCCGGCACCGAATCCCCCAGCACCTGATCTACTTTCTCGCGGATGACACCGGAAGCAGAATTCAGGATATGCACAAAGGCTTCGTTCTCGCCGTGCAGGTCGCTCATGAAATGTTCGGTGCCCTTGGGCAGCTTGAGCAGAGCCTGGGTGCTGATGATCTCGCTGGCGGCCGCCGCCTGCGAGGGGTAATCCCGGGAAAGCAGGGTGAGGTATTTGAGGTTATCGCGGATCTCGTCGGTTTCGGTGCGCATGGTCTCCTCCATTGGAAGCATTGCTTTGCCTGCAGCCCACCGCACGGGCCTTGCAAAGATGTTGCCTTTTATGTAATATTTTTTCCTTATCTTATAGTATAGCACGTCCGGTGCGAAAAGTGGTATACTGGGGCTGACAAACTTTCAGCAAAGGACTTTGGATATTATGCCGAAAAGCGATTTTGTTTCTGTTCCCTCTTCCTGCGCCCTCTGCCCGCGCCGGTGCGGAGCCGACCGTGCCGCCGGGCGCACCGGTTTCTGCGGCGCAGGCGGCACCTTAAAAGCGGCCCGCGCTGCCCTGCACTTCTGGGAGGAACCCTGTATCAGCGGCACAAAGGGCAGCGGCACGGTGTTCTTCTCCGGCTGCACCCTCAAATGCTGCTTCTGCCAGAACTACCCCATCAGTGCCGAGGGGCTGGGCAAGGAGATCACGGTGGAGCACCTGGCGGAGATTTTTCTGAACCTGCAGGCACAGGGTGCCCACAACATCAATCTGGTCACACCGGGCCAGTGGCGGCCATGGATCATTGCCGCACTGGACATTGCCCGGGCAAAGGGCCTGCACCTGCCCATCGTTTGCAACACCGGCGGCTACGAGACGATAGAGAGCGTGGAAGCCTGGCGCGGGTACATCGACATCTGGCTGGCTGATTTAAAATATGTGTCCTCTGCCCTTTCGGCCGAGCTTTCCTCTGCGCCGGACTACTTTGCCCAGGCAAAACCTGCCATTGAAGCCATGATGGCGCAGGCCGGGCACCCGGTGTTCGACGCGGACGGCATTCTGCAGAAGGGCGTCATCCTGCGGCACCTCGCCCTGCCCGGCCACACTGACGACAGCTTTGCCGTCCTCGACCAGATGGCGGCCTGGAACGACGCGGACCCGGGCTGCTTTCTGCCCAGCGTCATGAGCCAGTACACGCCGTTCTACAAGGCGGCGGAGCACGGCATCGGGCGGCGCATCACCACCTACGAGTATCGCCGGGTGGTGAATTACGCCATGGACAAGGGGCTTGTGCAGGGGTACATGCAGCAGAAGAGCAGCGCAAAGGAAGAGTACACGCCTTCCTTTGACCTGACCGGGGTTTGACACGATTTAGAATAGCCTCCGCTTTGCTCTGGCTATCTTCAGCGGAAAATTTATTTTTTCACGTTTGGAGCGCTCTGCGGAGCGCTCCAAACGCATTTTTCACCAAATGGGGTCGCAAAGGAAAGCTGCATCCCACCCGGGGGGTGCAGATAGTTTCTCCGAGGACCTTCTGGGGTAGGGGCCCCGGCCTGTGTCCGAGGAGAAAGCTATCCGCTGCCCTGCCCAAGAACGCCGCTGACACACCGGCCAGCAGCACCCTTTTCGTCAAATCCCCCAAAAAAGAGCGATTATTTTCTCTTGCATTTCCGTGCAAGTGCTTGCAATCCCTCCTGTGTCGGATTATAATGGATACAACGATGTGTTAATAGAGCTCGTGAGCTTACAATATTCAGGAGGAGCGTTATGGAACATTACAATCCCATCCTTGGCAGCGAGACCACCGGCCAGAAATTCATCACCTGTGGCGAGATCATGCTGCGCCTGACCCCGCCGAACTATGAGAAGATCCGCATGGCATCTGCCTTTGAGGCCAGCTATGGCGGCAGCGAGGCCAACATTGCGCTGGCTCTGGCAAACCTGGGCGTGGACAGCACCTTCTTCAGCGTGGTGCCCAACAACAGCCTGGGCAAGAGCGCGGTGCGCTGGCTGCGCTCCAACGATGTGCACTGCACCCCCATGATCCTCACCGAGCCGGACGAGACCCCTTCCAACCGTCTGGGTACTTACTATCTCGAGACCGGCTACGGCATCCGCCCGTCCAAGGTCATTTACGACCGCAAGCACAGCGCCATCACCGAATACGATTTCTCGCAGGTAGACCTGGATGCCCTGCTGGAGGGTTATGACTGGCTGCACCTGAGCGGCATCACCCCGGCGCTGGCCCCCAACTGCCGCACTCTCATCCTGGACATGCTCAAGGTAGCCAAGAAGAAGGGCCTGACCGTCAGCTTTGACGGCAACTTCCGCTCCACCCTGTGGACCTGGGAGGAAGCCCGCGATTTCTGCACCGAGTGCCTGCCCTATGTGGATGTGCTGCTGGGCATTGAGCCCTACCACCTGTGGAAGGATGAGAACGACCACAGCAAGGGCGACTGGAAGGACGGCATACCCCTGCAGCCCAGCTACGAGCAGCAGGACGAGATCTTCCAGCACTTCATCGAGCGTTACCCCAACCTCAAGTGCATCGCCCGCCATGTGCGCTATGCCCACAGCGGCAGCGAGAACAGCCTGAAAGCCTTTATGTGGTACGACGGCCACACCTTTGAGAGCAAGCTGTTCACCTTCAACATCCTTGACCGCGTAGGCGGCGGCGATGCCTTTGCCAGCGGCCTGATCTACGCCATGCTGCACGATTATAAGGCCATGGATATGATCAACTTTGCGGTGGCAAGCAGTGCCATCAAGCACACTATCCACGGCGACGCCAACATCACCGACGATGTAAGCTCCATCCGCAACCTGATGAACATGAACTACGATATCAAGCGGTAATTCGGCCTGTTTTCAACCCTGATCTTCTGCATTTCTGCCGGGGATCAGGGTTTGTTTTATGGATGGCTTTCTTCTTTTCCCTGTTTTTGCTATAATAGACCAAAATCTACTTATATCCAAGGAGGCACACTCTCATGACACCTTCCCTTCCGAAGCGGCTGTACCGGCGCTTCAGCTCCTGGCTGACCCCCCCCCGCATCGCATTTTTAACCGTCCTGTTTTACATTATATCGCTCATTCCTATCCTCTGGCTTTCTTTTTATTGTCACCCTCACTCTGACGACTTTGCCTATGGGTATCTGGTTCACCATGCAGTTTTTTCTGGCGGCGGTGCACGGGAAGTTTTGGCCGCCGCATTTGAGACGGTGCGTTCTTTTTACTTCCGCTGGCAGGGCACTTTTGCCGCTATTTTTCTTTTTGCAATACAGCCCGGTGCCTTTTCAGAATCCGCTTACTTCCTTACTGTTTTTATCATCATCGGCAGTTTGAGCATCTCAACATTTGTTCTGATGCATTTTGTCTATTGCCGTCTTCTGGGCGGCAGGGGCAGTGAGGCTGTGATCCTTTCTGCCCTGATGCTGTTCCTTTCCATTCAGATGGTAACCGATCAGGCAGAAGCCTTTTACTGGTTCAACGGTGCTTCCTACTATGCCGTTTTTTATTCCCTTTCGCTTTTATTTTTTGCAGGCATCGGAACTCTGATCCTGGACAGTCCTAAAAAGCCGCACCCTGTTCTTACGGTTTGCTGTCTCCTGCTTGCGTTTTTGATCGGCGGCGGCAATTACAGCACTGCACTTACCACAAGTTTCATGCTGTTCGTGCTTTGCGCCGCACTGTTTTACTTTAAAAATCCCGCCCGCTTCAAAACTCTGGTCATTCTTTTTGTCCTGCTTGTCTCCTTCGCCGTCAGCATCCTGGCCCCCGGCAACGCTGTGCGTGCAGCTGCCGAGTCCTCCATTTCTCCCGTTGCTGCCATTCTGCTTTCGCTGGCAAATGCTGTTATATGGATCATGAGCTGGGTCAACCTGCCGCAGATGGTTCTGTTTGCAATTGCTGCCGTTTTCTTTTATCGCCTGCCGAAATGCAGCTTTCTCACCTTCCGGCATCCTGTTTTGGCCAGCATTCTGATCTTTGGTTTTTACGCTTCTCAATACACGCCGCCACTGTATGCCATGGGTTACATTGGTTCCGGCAGACAGATCAATATTTATTGCTACAGCTCCTACTGGTGCATCCTGATTATGCTGTATTACTGGGTAACCTGGTTCAAGACTGCGCACAAGGATTTTTGTGCAGAGCATTTCGCCTTTGGTTCTCATTCTCTCAGGGCACCGGCTTTTCTGCTCTGTGTCGTTATGCTTGCTGTCGGCCTGATGGGGCCGGAAGACCCGCTTCCTTCCTTACAGCGCCTTTCTTCCGGCAAGGCATTGACTGCCGTTTTGAATGGAACTGCGCGTGAATATGACCAGGCCTATCAGGAACGCCTTGAACTGCTGACGACCCCTTCTGAAATATGCTATCTTCCTACAAGGCTCCCCTCCTGCCCACCTTTTGCAGACGACTTTCTCGCCAGTTCAGAGGATGAATCGAGTTATTGGTACAATCAGAATATGGCCCGGTACTATGGTCACGAAAAAGTCCTGATAAAAAATTCATCCAATTGATTTTATGATACACACAGCAGCAGCCCGCCGGGGAAACCCGGCGGGCTGCTGCTGTGTTATGAGGATGTCCTCGTCGTCTGCCTGATTGGGATAATATTTATCGTACAGCACAAAGGAAATGTCCCATGCCGAATCCATGATGGAGATGGCACCGGTGACGCAGTCCTTCGGGTAGCCGTACTTCTCGCGGAACTTTGCGCAGAACTGCTTGTAGCCCTTGATGGTGACCATAGCACTCATCCACCTGGATTTTTCCACGTTGGAGCAGAACTTTTCGGGGTGGCCGAACCTGGCATCGCGGGCAGCCAGCTTTTCACTCATGCGGAAGTCGTGGATGCCGTCCCACGCCTTGCCCTGCTGGTGCAGGATACGGCTATGGGCATACACACGGTCGGCCTTGTTCACGTCCACGGTCTCCTCGGTGATGGTGCGGCCCGGGGTGTACAGGGAGGGGATCTTGCTGCCCAGATACCAGAAGCATTCCATATAGGGTTCCAGCTCCCGTTCACCGCGGCAGGTGTATTTGCCCTCGCCCACCTTCGCGCCATCCATGGAGCCGCCCATAATAGGCAGCTGGTCGTAGATGGTCACATTCTCACAGGGAACGTAGCAGTCATCAATCACCCAGCCCAAACGCATAGAAAAAGAGCAGATCATCGAGCAGTTCTCGGAGCTGCTGATAAAACTGTTCGGGACCTAAAGCAGCGGGGCCTTTCCGTAAGGAAAAGCCCCGCTGCTTTTTAAATATACCGCCCGGTGATGCTCTCCGGGTTCTGCTTTACCTGTTCCGGCGTGCCTGCCGCCACGATGCGGCCGCCGGCGTCGCCGCCGCCCGGGCCCATATCCACGATATAATCCGCATTGCGGATCACATCCAGATCGTGCTCAATGACCACCACGGTGGCCCCATTTGCAATGAGCTTCTGGAACACCCCCAGCAGCGTCTGCACGTCCAGCGGGTGCAGGCCGATGGTGGGTTCATCAAACACGAATACGCTGTCTGCCTGCCCGCGGCCCATCTCGCTGGCAAGCTTGAGCCGCTGGGCTTCGCCGCCGGAAAGGCTGGGTGTTTCTTCGCCAAGGGTCAGGTAGCCAAGGCCCAACTCTTTGAGCACCTGCAGGCGCTGGCGCACCAGCTTGCGGTCGGCACAGGCTTCCAGCGCAGTGGAAACATCCATGTCCATCAGGTCTGCCATGGAAGCCGGCTTTCCGTCTGCCGTGGGCAGCTTCACCGCCGCCGCTTCCCTGCTGTAGCGGGAGCCGCCGCAGTCCGGGCAGGGCACATCCACGTCCGGCAAAAACTGCACGTCCAGACTGATGACGCCGGTGCCGTCGCAGGTGGGGCACCGCAGTTTGCCGGTGTTGTAGGAGAAGTCACCTGCCTTATAGCCGTGGTCTTTCGCGTCCGGCGTTTTTGCAAAGAGCTTGCGCAGCTCGTCGTGCACATTGGCGTAGGTGGCCACCGTGGAGCGCACATTGATGCCGATTGGCGTTGCATCGATGAGCTTCACCTGCGTGATGCCCTCGGCTTCCACATTTTTCACATGCCCCGGCAGTGCTGTGCCGCTCACTTTTGCCTGCAAGGCCGGGATGAGGCTTTCCAGGATGAGGGTGGTCTTACCGCTTCCCGATACGCCGGTGACGACGGTCAGCCGCCCTTTGGGCAGGTCCAGTTCCAGCGGCTTCACGGTGTGGATGGCGTCCGTCGAAAGATGAATACGCCCCAGGCTGAACAGCTCGCTTTCCGGTGTGCGGTGCCGCGCGTTCACGCCCGCCCGGCCTGCAAGAAACGGCCCGATCTGGGACACTGCATTCTGCTCAACTTCCGGGATCGTGCCCTGCGCGATGACATGGCCTCCTTTTGCACCGGCTTCCGGGCCCATCTCAATGAGCCAGTCGGCTTCTTTTAAAATCTGGGTGTCGTGATCCACCAGCACCACCGAGTTGCCGTCGGCGATCAGGTCGTGCATCACGTCGGTCAGGCCCTCAATGTTGGAAGGATGCAGGCCGATGGACGGTTCATCCAGCACATACAGCACCCCGGTGGTGCGGTTGCGCACAGCCCGAGCCAGCTGCATCCGCTGGCGCTCACCGGTGGAGAGGGTGGCGGCGGAACGGTCCAGCGTCAGATAAGAAAGGCCCAGCGACAGCAGCCGCGCCGCCACCGTCTCAAAGGACGCGCAGATGCTGCGGGCCATAGGGCGCATCTCTTCCGGCAGGCTGTCCGGCACGCCCGCCACCCAGTCGTTGAGCTGGGTCAGGGTCATCTGGCAGGCTTTATCCAGCGTGATGCCCCGCAGGCGCGGCGTGCGGGCCGCTTTGCACAGCCGGGTGCCGCCACAGTCCGGGCAGACGCCCTGCCGCAGGAACTTTTCCACACGCTTCATGCCTTTTTCGTCCTTGACCTTGGAGAGGGCGTTCTCCACGGTATAGGTGGCGTTGAAGTAGGTAAAATCCAGCTCCCCGGCCTGGTTGGAGTTTTTGTTGTGGTAAAAGATATGCTTCTTCTCCGCCGGGCCATGGAAAACGATATCCTTCTCCTTCTCGGTCAGCTCACGGAAAGGCACATTGGTGCGCACGCCCATCTCCCGGCAGATGTCCACCATCAGCGACCACATCAGGCTCTTCCATGGGGCCACTGCACCCTCTTCAATGGTGAGGGAGTCGTCCGGCACAAGGGTGCTCTCGTCCACCGTCATCACGGTGCCGGTACCGCTGCAGGTGCGGCAGGCACCCTGACTGTTAAAGGCAAATTCCTCTGCGGAGAGCGCCCGCACCGCGCTACCGCACACCGGGCAGACCAGCGGCCTTTCCGCCGCCACGGCAAGGCTGGGCTCCAGCCAGTGGCCGCACTGCGGGCAGGGGTAGCTGGACAGGCGGGAATACATCAGGCGCAGGCTGTTCAGCAATTCTGTACCGGTGCCGAAGGTACTGCGGATGCCCGGCACGGCAGGCCGCTGGTGCAGTGCCAGCGCCGCCGGGACATACAGCACTTCATCCACCGATGCTTTTGCCGCCTGGGTCATGCGGCGGCGGGTGTATGTGGAAAGTGCATCCAGGTACCGCCGGGAGCCCTCGGCATACAGCACACCCAGTGCAAGGCTGGACTTGCCCGAACCGGACACGCCCGCCACGCCCACGATCTTGCCCAGCGGCACATCCACATCAATGTTTTTCAGGTTGTGCACCCGCGCCCCGCGGATCTTGATATGATCGGCCATCTTCTTCTCCTTCTCCCGTTTTTTCTCCTGTCCGGCACAAAATCCCCCGGCACGCACCTGCGGCCGAGGGAAAGGTTCAATGCTTCTTCATTGCTTCTTTTTCGCGGTACATGCAGTCGTCTGCCTGCCGCATCATCACTTCCAGGTCTTCCGGGCACTGCTCCCAGACGGCACCTACTGCGGCGCTGACATCCTGCCGCAGCAGTTCGGCCCGGAGCTGCTGTACTTTCTGCTCAAATGCCGCCTGTGCAAGATCCTGCAGCACCACCACAAATTCGTCGCCGCCAATGCGGTATGCCTGCCCGGGAAACACCGCTTCCAGCACCGCCGCCACGCGGCAGATCAGAGCATCGCCTGCTTCGTGGCCCAGGCTGTCGTTCGTCTTTTTCAGGCCGTTCAGGTCGATGTAAATGCCGCCAGCCTGTTCAATCCCGGTCTGCTTCCACTTGTTCAACCGCTCCATATAGCTGTTGCGGTTTTTCAGGCGGGTCAGCTGGTCATAATAGCTGAGCCGCTCCAGATACTTCTGCTGGTCGCGGCGTTCCAGACTGTTGGTGATAAAGAACTGGATGGACGAAAGCAGGGTCGGATCCTGTGCATGTTCACGGGGATTATCCAGCCCCAGAAAACCGATGATCTGCTTTTCGCGGTACATTGGCACGGCAAGCAGCCGCTGCACATTCTGCACGCGGAGCATTTCATAGCTTTCGTGCCCTCTTTCCTGCTCCAGATCATCCATATAATAGACCTGCTCCTGCCGGAACTTTTCCATCCAGTGCGCCACCACATCCACCGGCACTTCCTGCAGCTCATTGATCTGCGGTGTAATGCCCGCCCGCACAGCTTCGTAGGTGTTGATGAGGATATTGTTCTCTGGTTCCAGCTTGAACAGATAGCTGCGGTCTGCCCCAAAATAATCCCGGATAACGTCCAGCAGATCATTCAGGGCGCTGTCCATGTCCGTCCCGCCCGAAAGTTTTGCCACGCAGCTGTTCAGCATGGTGGCGATCTCCAGCTTTTCCGCGATCTGCGCCCGGCTGGTCTCCAGCTGGTGCAGCTCCTCCGTCTGTTCCGTCAGCGTGACCACAAACATCAGGATCATGGATACGGCAATCATCAGATCGATCAGCGCCGGGCCATAGACCCATGCCTGGATCGCTGCACCCACCAGCGGCAGAACAATGTAAGAACCCGTTGCCAGAAACAAATGGGTGCTGATGCGCCTGCGGTATTGCAGCAGCAGGCTTGCCTCGCTCAGCATGACGACCACCGGGACGAGCATACTGACAGGATACAGTGCTGCCCGGTGATAGAAGTTATCGGCATCAAAATAATAATACAGGCCCGTGAATTGCGAGATCACCACCAGTGCCATGCCAAAAATACAGGCTGCGCGGGCAAAGGCCGCACGTTTCAATTCTTTGCGCTCTGGTTCTTCAAACAGGCAGCTGTTGACATAGCGCACAAAAAACAGCAGCGTCATATCCGACAGCAAAAAGACCAGAAAATTGCTGATGCGCACCATCCAGTAGCCCATGCTGCCCGGCGCACCACGGAAAATATACGCATTTGCATCGCTGAGCAGCAGCACTGCCGCAGAAAGCTGCATCCAGATCATCCACTTCCGCTTTCGGCTGTCATAGCCCTTGCCCAGGTAAAAGCACAGTGCTGCCACCGTGCAGAAAACGCTCCCGCCCAGCAGCAGTGCGCTGTTTATGACTTGTGCGATCGTCAAGTCCATTCCTCCCAATCATCCGCATTTTATGTGAGCCTGTTTAGTATACCATACTGCCGGATGCTTTGTCGATAGTCCTGCAACATATCTGCAACAAAAAAGCCCGCTCCGACAGGTTCCGGAGCAGGCTCTGGCGCTTTATAAATCAGGAGAGGATCATGCGGTCGTTTGCAAACTCGCCGCCGCTGGCGATCTGGAACTTTGCCAGCAGGTCAGAGACATGCAGATTCTTCTTTTCCTCGCCGGAGACATCGTAGATGATGTGGCCCTCGTGCATCATGATGAGGCGGTTGCCGTACTTGATGGCATCCTTCATGTTGTGGGTGATCATCATGGTGGTCAGGTGGTTTTCCTCCACGATCTTGGCGGAAAGGGTCAGTACCTTGAGTGCGGTCTTGGGGTCAAGGGCGGCGGTGTGCTCGTCCAGCAGCAGGAGCTTGGGCTTGTTCATGGTGGCCATCAGCAGGGTCAGCGCCTGACGCTGGCCGCCGGAAAGCAGACCCACGCGGGCGGTCAGGCGATCCTCAAGGCCCAGATCCAGAGTCTTGAGCAGTTCACGGTACTGCTCACGCTCTGCCTTGGTGATGCCAATGCGCAGAGTGCGGGGCTTGCCGCGGCGTGCTGCCAGCGCAAGGTTCTCTTCGATCTGCATGGTGGCGGCGGTGCCGGTCATGGGGTCCTGGAACACGCGGCCGATGTAGGCGGCACGCTGGTGCTCGCTCAGGCGGGTGACATCCACGCCGTCAATAATAATCTTGCCTTCGTCCACCGGCCACACACCGGCCACGGCGTTCAGCATAGTGGATTTGCCCGCACCGTTGCCGCCGATGACGGTGACGAAATCGCCCTCATTCAGCTTCAGGTTCAACCCGTTCAGGGCCGTTTTCTGGTTGACCGTGCCAGCGTTAAAGGTCTTGGAAACATTCTGGATCTCAAGCATTTTTTGCATCCTCCTTTGCCTTCTTCACCGGCTTTGAGAAGTACTTGCCCTTCCAGTACGGCACGGCAAGGAAAATAGCCACCACGGAAGCACTGAGCAGCTTGAGCAGGTTTGCGTCAAAGCCCAGAGTCAGCACCAGCTGGATAACAATGTAGTAGATGATAGCGCCCAGAGAAACGGAGACCATCTTGAGGGCAAAGTTGTGGAAGATACGGCCAAACAGTGCTTCGCCGATGATGACGGCAGCCAGACCGATGACGATGGCACCGCGGCCCATGCCGACATCCGCAAAGCCCTGATACTGGCTCAGCAGAGCACCGGACAGAGCCACCAGACCGTTGGAAACAGCCAGGCCCAGCACGATGTTGAAGTTGGTGTTGATGCCCTGTGCGCGGGACATGGCGGGGTTGGAGCCGGTGGCGCGGATGGCGCAGCCCAGCTCGGTGCCGAAGAACCAGTACAGGATGCCGATGAGCACCGCCGTGACGATGATGACCATAACGATGGGGTTGTGGAGGGCAAACTCCTTGACCCAGCGCAGAGAGATGAGCAGGTTATACTTATCCACATTGATGGCCTGATTGGCCTTGCCCATGATCTTGAGGTTGATGGAATACAGCGAAAGCTGGGTCAGGATGCCGGCAAGGATGGCCGGGATGCCCATAAAGGTGTGCAGGATTCCGGTGACGAAGCCTGCCAGCAGGCCCGCCAGCAGCGCCATGAGCAGCGAGACCCACACGTTCTGGCCCGCCAGCAGGCACATGACGCACACAGCGCCGCCGGTGCCGAAGGAGCCGTCCACGGTCAGGTCGGCCACATCCAGGATGCGGTAGGTCAGGTAAACGCCGATGGCCATGATGCCCCAGATAAGGCCCTGTGCACAGGCACCCGGCAAAGCGCCCGGCAGGTTTGCCAGTCTTGCAATGATTTCCAAAACGATTCCTCCTAAACGTTACACTTTTTTATTCCCGTTTGAATACGGGAAAGCGGAGAAGAGCATTTTTACGCCCTTCTCCGCTGTATTTTATGTTTGGTTTCCCGGTATTTTAGCCCTCGATCTCCTCGTAGCCATCGGGAACGGTCAGGCCCAGATCATCGCAGATGGCCTTGTTGTACTTCTTGGTCACATCGGTGTACTCAATGGGCATGGAAGAAATATCAGCTTCGCCGTTCAGGATCTTCACGGCCATCTCACCGGTGGTGTAGCCCAGGTCGTAGTAGCTGATGGACAGGGTAGCCACGCCGCAGCCGGAGCAGATGCCCTCTTCGCCGGCGAACACGGGCTTCTTGGCCGGGCGGCAGATGCCGTCCACGATGCCGGTGTTGGCAGCAACGGTGTTATCGGTGGGAACATACAGGGCGTCGTTCTCGTCGGCAGCCTTCTGGCAGACAGAGGACAGGTCGTTGGAATCGGAGAAAGCGTACTGGGTGACGGTGACGCCCTTCTCTTCCAGGTACTTCTGCACTTCGTCCACCTGGTACTGGCTGTTTGCCTCAGCAGAGCAGTACAGCAGGCCCACCTTCTTGGCCTCGGGCATCCACTCCACGATCATCTCAGCCTGCTGATCCAGCGGAGCCAGATCGGAGGTACCGGAAATGTTGCCGCCCACGGTACCGTCAAAATCGGTCAGGCCCAGAGCCACGCCGTACTCGGTAACGGAGGTGCCCAGCACCGGGATGGTGTTGGTTGCAGACTGTGCAGCCTGCAGAGCGGGGGTGGCGTTTGCCATGATCAGGTCAACACCGGCAGAAACAAAGCCGTTGGTGATGGTAGCGCAGGTAGCGGAATCGCCCTGAGCGTTCTGGAAATCAAAGGTGACATTCTCGCCGAAGGAAGCGGTCAGGGCATCCTCAAAGCCCTGGGTAGCAGCATCCAGAGCAGCGTGCTGCACCAGCTGGCAGATGCCGACGGTGAACTTCTGGCCGTCAGCTGCAGCAGAAGCGGCAGCGGAGGATGCGGGAGCAGCGGAAGAAGCAGCTGCAGAAGATGCAGAAGAACCACCGCAGGCAGTCAGGGCAGCAGCTGCACCGCAGGCAGCGGCAGCAGCCAGGAACGAACGACGAGTGATTTTACGCATAATGATCTATCTCCTCTATCTCTTTGCGTGCACAGCCAAACAGGACGCTGCGCCGGAAAGCATTGTTTTGTATGCGGGGCTCGTACAGTCTCGCTTTACACTCGTGAAGTATATCACACATTCTGCGGTAAAACAACTCACTTTTGCCCAAAAACGGCCTTTATTATCGATTGTAGTAAAGTTATTTATCAATTATTTTGATATCATTTTCAATTTTGACTGATATTCCGTCAGTTTGGCAAATTCGTTCTCCAGCCAGCCGAGGTTTTGTTCCAGCTGCGGCAGGAATGGCTGCGCAAAGTCATAGTCAAAATACAGCGCCTGCCACAGCTTTGCCTGCATCCGGCGCACCAACACCGGGCTGAGGGCGGCTTCCAGCTGCTCCACCGTGTCTTCCAGTTCCATGCAGGTCTGCGCCCAGCGCACGTCCGTCTGCTCCCGGGCGGGCACATCGTAACGGGCAAGATAATCCTCTACCCGTGCTTCGATCACCCTGCCGCCGCAGCCGGTGGGCTGCAGAAAATAGCTCACCTGCCCTTCCCGGCTGATCTCCTGTGCCAGCGGGTAGAGGGCGCATACCAGCGGCTCGGCGTCATGGATGGCGCAGTGGTTCCCGGTGAGGAAGGGGCAGTTGTTCCGGCTTTCCTTCACCGGGGCAAGCCGCAGCACCGGCAGATGGCTCACCGTGCCGATGCTTGCCCGGCAGTATCCCCGGGCCACGATCTGCGGCGGCAGACGCAGCCGGGCAGCAATGCGCCACAGATCAAAGCCGGACAGCACGATATCCTCCCGCCCACGGCAACAGTTTCCGCAGCCATTGCACGCAAAGCTGAACTGCGCGTCCCGCGCCAACAGCGGCGTGGCATCGGTGCGGGTAAAGTCGATCTGACCGCACAGGTCGATGTGGTCGTCTCGCATAATTGCTCTCTCTTCTTTCCTGATAGAATAGCTCTATTGTACCGCAGGGCCGCTTTCCACGCAACAAAAAAGCCGCTGTACAATGACAGCAGCTTTCTGATACAAATGCGGCAGCAACCCTTATTTCAGCTTCATGCCGTCGCTGAAAGCGGTGCCCACACGCTCGCCCAGAACGTGGTAGCCGTTGTGCACCGGCTCATAGGAAATGGGCTTGAACTTTGTCATATCGATCTTGCCGTCTGCGCCCAGAATGCGCTCGTCGGCACTGATGTTGACGATCTCGCCGATGATGTTGCCCTCCTCGGTGCTGTGCACATATCTGCACTCCAGCGTCAGAGGCAGCTGGGTGAACAGCGGTGCGTCCACTACAGCGCTCTTTTCTGCGGTCAGGCCGGATTTTTCCATCTTATCCGGGGTATTGTTGCCAGAAACGATGCCCACATAGTCGCAGGCGGCAACATTTTCTGCATCGGCAAAGCTGATGGTGAATGCCTTTTTCAGCTTGATGTTCTTGGTTGTCTTGTGGCCCTCGCTCAGGCACAGCTCCACAAGGTTCGTATCGTACAGGCCGCCCCATGCTGCATTCATCGCGTCCGGCTTGCCGTTTTCGTCATAAGTGCCCACGATCAGCACCGGCAGCGGATAAAACCACGGGTTGGAACCAAAATCTTTACGCATTGCAAAAACACTCCTTTTGCGGTTTCAATTCACAGCAAGCTGCTGGTATATCTATTGTACCACCTTTTTGTAAGGAATCAATCCCCTGAGCAGATGCCGCCTTTTCTGCAGAGCGGCGGGTAGTTTCCCCAGCAAATGATCTGAGGGTGGGTTCCCTTCCGCCGTAAGCGGGAGCTGGAAGCCCCGAATTTTTACGGGGAAACTACCCGGCACTCTTCCCTTTTACCGGTATCCGTATTTCCGTCACATACTGCGCCGGGTCGGCAGAAATGCAGTTGTCCACCAGCGTGATCTCCCGGGAAAAGCCAGCGATCTCCAGGTTGTTTTCCGCCAGATACTCCATCAGCTGCCGGTAATGGGCCGGGGCATTGCTGTGGTCTCCCCGAAAGCGCACCGCCGCACACCGGCACGGCGGCAGAATGTCCACCTGCCCTTCGTAGACATCCTCTTCTTCCAGCACCAGAAACACAAGGTCATAACGGCCAAACTCTGCATTGCGCAGGTTTTCTTCCGAGATGCCCACGCCCACCTTCCCGATATAGCTCAGGGGCAGTTTCTGATTCCGCTCGATTTTACGGATGGAGTGTTCCAGCCAGAGATAGCTGTTGAACTTTACGCTGTCCCGCAGCAGCACCAGGCGCAGAGCCGGCTGCTCTACCAGCCGGATGCAGTCCAGCTCCGAGCGGCGGGCATCTTCCAGCTGTGCCAGACGGTGGTCGATCTTGCGTTCCATAATCTCCAATTCCTGCTTTTTGCGGGCGATCATTTCCTTCTGGCGGCGCAGTGCTTCGGCAATGTTGTCCACATCCCGGTCGTTCAGGGTGGCCGCGATCTCGTCCAGCGGCAGGCCCAACGCACGCAGATAGCGGATGTTGGTCAGCTGTTCAAACTGCCGCACGCTGTAGTAGCGGTAGCCGGTGGCAGGGTCCGTGTATTCCGGCTTCAGCAGTCCCGCCTGCTCATAGTGGCGCAGGGTGCCTACACTCAGGTGGTACATCTTTGCCACTTCGCCGATCTGAAGCAGTTCCCGCTCAGCCATGCAGGGCCCCTTTCTGCTGACGCTTGAGCCAGCGGTATGCAATCACGCATACCAGAATGGAGAACAGCGAGCCGCCGGCCGATGCAAGGCCCATGGGCAGCAGCGTTTGAGGGAAGAACTTAGACGCAAAATAGGCCCCCGGCACACGCACCAGCAGAATGGACAGTGTATTGTGCAAAAACGACAGCCCGGATTTGCCATAGGCGCAGAAATAGCCGCTGAAGCTGAACTGCACACCTGCAAACAGGCAATCGAAAATGTAACCGCGGATATAGGATGCGCCGGCCAGCACCACCGCTTCGTCTGAGGTGAAAGGCCGCACCACCGACGGCGCAATGAACTGCATGGCCACTGCCACCACCAAGCCAAAGGTCACGCCGATGCCGATGGCATAGCGCAGGATGGCATCCACACGGTCATGCTTGCCCGCACCGATGTTCTGTGCTCCCAGTGCCGACACCGTGGACAGCATGGAGCTGGGCACCAGGAACAAAAAGCTGATGATCTTTTCCACAATGCCCACGGCGGCGGCATCGGTCAGACCGCGCTGGTTTGCAATGACCGTAATGACCATGAAGGACACCTGAATGAATCCATCCTGCATCATCACCGGCACGCCGATACCCAAAATTTCGCCCAGAGCACTGCGCTCCGGTTTGAGATCCGCACCCGACAGCCGGATGCCGCTCTTCCGGTGCAGGATCACCGTCAGCGACACGACCACGCTGACCAGCTGGGAAAGGGTCGTGCCCAGTGCTGCACCGGCCGGGCCAAGGTGCAGCGCACCCATGAACAGAAAATCCAGCACAATGTTGCTTGCGCAGGCCACCGCAATAAAATACATCGGGCTTTTGGAATCGCCCAGGCCGCGGAAAATGGATGCAATGATGTTGTACGCCGTGATGCAGGGAATGCCGATGAAGCAGATGACAAGGTAGGTTCTGGTGCCTGCCACAGCCTGTTCCGGCACCGATATCAGCCGGATGATGGGATTCACCAGCCCCACCAGCACTGCCGCCAGCAGCACCGAACCGGTCATGAACAGGGTAACTGTATTGCCGATCAGCCGTGCCGCCCGAGGCTTGTTTTCAGCGCCCACGGCCCGGCCAATGGTGACCGTTGCGCCCATGGCAAGACCAACGATCATTACGGTGATCATGTGCATCACCTGACTGCCAATGGACACCGCCGTGGTACTGGCCACGCCCTCAAACTGCCCGATGATGAACAGATCGGCCATACCGTACAGCGTCTGCAAAAAGTACGAAAGCAGGTACGGCAGTGAGAAATATAAAATGCTTTTCAGCACGCTTCCGCTTGTAAGGTTATTTTCCATGGTGTTTTCCGGCCCGCTCTCCCCTCTTCCGCGGCTCAGTCCGCAGAGCCGATTTTACGTTGATCTTCCGTGGAGCAGGCCGCTCCTTTCCGTCATAAATAGTAAACCCTATAACGGTTGTAGAGTCAAGGTTTTATTTTACCTCAGGCCAATCAACGCAAAAAAGCCCCGAGAGCTTATCTCAGGACAAAAGAAAAACGCCTCAGAATCTCTTCTGAAGCGTTTCATACAAGTCGGCGACTACCTATTTTCATGCGCCGTTTCCAGCGAACTATCTTCGGCACAAGTGAGCTTAACTTCTGTGTTCGGAATGGGAACAGGTGGAACCTCACCGTCATCGACACCGACCTATTTGACTGACCAAGTATATCAC
>JBNMHZ010000043.1:0-22481 GCA_050873025.1 Faecalibacterium sp.
ACCACCTTCATGGCCCATGGCGGCACATTGGCGTCGTCAAAGCGGTCGCCCAAAAACAGGAACGCCGTGTCGTAGGCCGGACGTCTGGCCGGGTAGGTGCCCATGCCGTCAGTAAAGTACAAAAGGCCCCGCAGATTCGAGAACTTCTTCTCAGCGCACAGCTGGTTCACGTATTCGAAGGCGGGCCGGAAGTCCGTTCCGCCGCCGCCGCGCAGCTCAAAGTGGTTCATGGCGTGGATCAGCTCGTCCTCGTTGTGGATGAGGATATCCTGCCGGATGGCATTGTCCGCCTGAATGAGGTGCAGGTTCATCCGGTGGAAAAAGTTCTCACGCCCTTTGAGCAGGGTATAGGTTTCTGCAAGGAAGGCCCGCACCAGTTCGCCGGAGGTGGAGTAGCTGGTGTCGATGACGAGAGCCAGCTCTTCGATTTTTTTGCTCTCGCGGCTTTCCAGCGGCTCGATGAGCGGCAGGTTGCCGTACACCGAAAGGCCGTAGGTGTAAAAGTTCAGGTCAAACTCGTCCGGGTCCAGCTTTACTTCCTCGCGCAGCACGCAGAATCGGCGCAGAAAGTCCCGGTAGCTGCGGCGGCTGCGGTTGGCGGCTTTCACCTGCTGTTTGAGGGCATCGGCACCGTCGCCGGCTTCCTTATCCCGCAGGTCCAGCTCGGTCTGCATCCGTTCGCCGATCTTCTGCCATGTTTTCTGCGGCAGGGGGGTGGGCATCTGCTGGGGCTGCTCGGGCGCATCTTTCGGCCACAGGCGGTGGTCGTCGGTGGTGAACTCCCGTTCCAGCTGGCGCAGCACACCGGGCGTCTGGCGGGTGAGCCACCGATACACCGGGGCGGCGGCCACCACGGTTTCCTCTGCGGTGATCTGCTGGTAGGCGTTCTGGCGCACATAGGTCAGCGGGCGCTTGACGCTTTTGCGGTTCAGGTTGTCAATGACGTTTTCCACCGCGATGTCACAGGCAAGGCTCCACAGCTGCGGCTCCCGGCGGCCTTTGAGCCACAAATGCCGGAATACGCAGTGGAATATCACGTGCAGATACAACCGGTTGAGATACTTCGGGTTCTTCTGATAGAGCTGCAGCAGCCTTGTGGGCTGGTAATACAGCATCTGCCCGTCGGTGGCCAGCACCCGGCAGCGCTCGTCGGGCGCAGGGGTCAGAGCGCTAAGGGCCATATCCAGAAAGCGGAAATCCAGATACAGCCCGCTGCGCACCACGGCCAGCACTTCGCCGCCCATGCGGGTCTGCCACTCCTCGTGAGTCTCCGGCCGCTGGGATTGGAACGGCTTGCGCGGGTCAAAGAATTTTTCTTTTGGCAAGGGGGTCACCTCACTTTATAACGGCCTCGCCCTCTCAGGCGCATACGCGCCAGCTCTCCCAAGGGGAGAGCCACTGGCGAAACGGGCAAGTTTATAATTTTGCCAAAGCCTCTCTCTTTGACAGACTTCCCCCGGCCGGGGGAAGATGTCGCGTAAGCGACAGAAAGGGGAACAAGGTGACATTGCGTTAGCAATGGCGGAGAGGGCAAACCCGTTAAAAATCAAAATCGTATCTTGCTTTTTTCTTCTCTGCCGCATACTTTTTGTGCTCTGCATCCGCCAGCAGTGCGGCGGCAGAGGCATTCTCAGCTTTGGCGGCAAGGGCGGCGGCTTCGGCAAAGCCGTCCCTGTCCAGTACATCCAGCGCAATCAGAGCCCGCACGGCGTCGTTGTCTTGCGCTTTCAGCAGGCGGGTGAGCACCCGGCCGGTGTTGGCGGCAAGGAAGGCCCGGTAGTGCCCGGCGGCAGCGTCGCTCAGCTGCCAGGGGTACCGCAGGCGGTCGAAGCAAAGCATGGCCATGACATTGGCATCGTCGGCGTCGTGGCCCTGCGGAAAAATGGCGTCGTATTCTGCGGGGAGGAATTTATTGTCGAGAAAACACTGCCTGTAATGGTATCCCTGCCCGGAAAAGGTGTGCAGCAGGATGTGCGCGGGGGTCTCCTCGTAGTCCTCCCAGTAGGCGGGGTACCACAGCGCCGCCAGCGGTGCGGCGGCGCCGGCGGGCCAGAACTCTGCCCGCACCGCTTCGGTGATGTTGTTCACAAGGGCAAACAGGCCGGTGGGTTCTGCGGGCCCGGCCTGCACCCGGATGGTCTCCAGCGCAAAGCAGTTCAAAAACACATCGCTGCCCATGGTCAGGCTGCCCGCACCCGCCGTGAGCAGGCGCAGTTTGCGGCAGTTGTAGAACGCGCAGCTGCCGATCACCTGCAGCGTATCCGGCAGGGCGAGTTCTTCGAGGAAGTTTCCGCACACCGGGTGCAGGTCGTCGTCCTCCGCACCGGCGGCAGGGGTATCAAAATCAAAGTCATACCGGCGGGAAGTGCCGCCCACGCTCTGCCCAAAGGCCCGGGTCAGCCGGGCGGTGCCGTCCGGTGCCAGCTCATAGCGGCAGGTCTTGTCTGCGCCGGGCAGGCTGCGCGGCTTTTCCGAAAAGCAGTAGTCGCCCAGTTCGGTCACGGCGAAGCTGCCGCCCTCGGGGCTCGGCAGGGTGCCGGGCAGGGCAAGGCAGGGCTCGGTGCCGTACACCCGCACCAGCCGGGCCGTATCTGCCGAGAGCGGCAGGATATCTAACGTCAATCTGCTTTCCGAAACCACAGTGCAAAACCCCTCGATTTGATAGAATCATTCAGCTTTCAGTATAAACCAACAGGGGTGCATTGTCCAGTGAGACCCGAACAATAGCAGTGTTTTTCTGGGCGGTGGGTCGGTAGTTTCTCTGAGGATCGTCCGCTGGGGTGGGACCCTGCTGCCGCAGGCAGTAGGGCGGGCGATGGAATGGCCTGCAACAACAGTGACCGCCGCCAGTGGCGGAAGCAGGGAACCGTTGTTGGGGCCGCGGCCAGCAAGATGCGAGCGATAGCGAAGCAGATGCTGGGTGCCGCAACCCGTGCTCGTGTCCGAGGAGAAAGCTGCCGACACGCCGCTCTCATGACAGCAAAAAGAGCGGACGCATTGCTGCGTCCGCCCTTTGAGGAGGTAGGGAATAACGTTAATTATCGGCCAGATTGCCGGTATAGAGCTGGTAATACTTGCCCTTCTTGGCAATCAGTTCATCGTGGCTGCCGCGCTCGATGATGCGGCCCTGTTCAAGCACCACGATGCAGTCTGCATTGCGGACAGTGGACAGGCGGTGCGCAATGACAAAGCTGGTGCGGCCGTACATCAGGCCGTCCATGCCGCGCTGCACCAAGGCCTCGGTGCGGGTATCAATGGACGAAGTTGCTTCGTCCAGGATCAGAACCGGCGGGTCGGCCACGGCTGCACGGGCAATGGCCAGCAGCTGGCGCTGACCCTGCGAGAGGTTGGCACCGTCACCGGTCAGCATGGTGTTGTAGCCATCCGGCAGGCGCTGGATGAAGCCGTCGGCATTGGCAAGCCGTGCAGCTGCCACGCACTCTTCGTCGCTGGCATCCAGACGGCCGTAGCGGATGTTCTCCATCACCGTGCCGGTGAACAGGTGGGTGTCCTGCAGCACGATGCCGAGAGACCGGCGCAGGTCGGCCTTTTTGATCTTGTGGATGTTGATGCCGTCGTAGCGGATCTTGCCGTCCTGAATGTCGTAGAACCGGTTGATGAGGTTGGTGATGGTGGTCTTGCCGGCACCGGTGGAGCCCACAAAGGCGATCTTCTGGCCCGGACGGCCATACAGGTTGATGTCGTGCAGGACGGTTTTTTCCGGCACATAGCCAAAGTCCACATCCGTGAAGGTGATGTTGCCTTCCAGCTTGTGGAAGGTGGTGGTGCCGTCGTGGTGCGGGTGCTTCCAGGCCCAGATGCCGGTGCGCTCGGTGGTCTCCACGAGGTTGTCGTCGCGGTCATACTTGGCGTTGACCAGCGTGACATAGCCCTCGTCGGTCTCGCTCTCTTCGTCCATCATCTTGAAGATGCGCTCGGCACCGGCCAGCGCCATGATGATGCTGTTGGCCTGCATGGACACCTGACTGATGGGCATATTAAAGCTCTTGTTCAGGGAGAGGAACGCCACCACGGTACCCAGCGTCATGCCGCCTACGCCGCCCGCGGCCATGGCCGCACCCACCAGTGCACAGATGGCGTAGCTGATGTTGCCCAGCTGGGCGTTGACGGGCATCATAATGTTGGCAAAGCTGTTGGCCTGCTTGGCGCTTTCCTT
Source organism: Faecalibacterium sp. (assembly GCA_050873025.1). Lineage (GTDB taxonomy): Bacteria > Bacillota > Clostridia > Oscillospirales > Ruminococcaceae > Faecalibacterium. The sequence continues at coordinate 4,178 of JBNMHZ010000043.1, forward strand.
CAGCTGGTCATTCAGCTCACGGAAGCCGGCCAGAGCCTTCTGCTCGTGGGTGAACACCTTGACCACCTTCTGGCCCTCCATCATTTCTTCGATGTAGCCGTTCACTTTGCCCAGATCACGCTGCTGCTGGATGAAGTACTTGCCGGACTGCTGGGTGATCTTTTTGGAGCAGAACAGCATCAGGGCCACCATCAGCATGGTGACGATGGTGAGCTGCCAGCTCAGCATACACATGCTGGCAAACACGGAAACGATGGTGATGGCGCTGGACACCAGCTGCGGGATGCTCTGGCTGAGCATCTGGCGCAGGGTGTCCACATCGTTGGTGTACACGGACATGATGTCGCCGTGGGGGTGCTGGTCAAAATATTTGATGGGCAGGCTTTCCATGTGGGTGAAAAGCTGGATGCGCAGGTTGCGCAGGGTGCCCTGGGTCACGTTGACCATGGTGCGGGCGTTGAGCCATGCGGCCAGAATGCCGATGACGTAGATCACGCCCACCCGCAGCAGGGCTGCGGCCAGCGGGGCAAAATCGGGGTTCTGCTGCTGGGTCATGGGCACGATGTAATCGTCCATCAATGTCTGCAGGAACAGGCTGGCCTGCACGTTAGCCAGTGCACTGACCACGATGCACACCAGAACAAGGATGCAGTGGGGCAGATAATGCTGGAACACTTCGCCCATGATGCGTTTGAGCAGCAAGCCCGGGTTTTCCACTTTGGGCTTGGGGCCCATGCCGCGCGGGCCGGGGCCGCGCACTTCTTTTGCCTGAGCCATTACTGCTCACCTCCCTGCTTGTCAAAGTCGCCGCCGCCCTGGGTCTGGCTGTTGTAAACTTCCTGATAGATGGCGTTGGTCTTGAGCAGCTCTTCGTGGGTGCCCAAGCCGTCGATGCGGCCGTTATCCAGCACAAGGATGCGGTCGGCATCCTGCACGGAAGAAATACGCTGTGCAATGATGATCTTGGTGGTGCCGGGGATCTCCTCGCGGAACGCCTTGCGGATCTTGGCGTCGGTGGCAGTATCCACAGCACTGGTGGAGTCGTCCAGGATCAGCACCTTGGGCTTGCGCAGCAGAGCGCGGGCAATGGTCAGGCGCTGTTTCTGGCCGCCGGACACGTTGGAGCCGCCCTGCTCAATCCAGGTGTTGTACTTGTCCGGGAAGCGCTCGATGAACTCATCGGCGCAGGCCAGCTTGGCCACGCGGATGCACTCTTCCTCGCTGGCGTTCTCATCGCCCCAGCGGAGGTTATCGAGGATGGTGCCGCTGAACAGCACGTTCTTCTGCAGCACCATGGACACCTCGCGGCGCAGCACGTCGAGGTTGTAATCGCGCACATCCACGCCGCCCACCTTCACAGTGCCGGTCTCGGCGTCATAAAGGCGGGGAATCAGCTGCACCAGACTGGATTTTGCACTGCCGGTGCCGCCGATAATGCCCAGGGTCTCGCCGGGCTTGATGCTGAACGTGATATCGTTCAGCACCGGCTGACCGCTGCCGTGCTTATACTTGAAGGTGACATGCTCAAATTCGATGCCGCCATCCTTCACCTGCTGCACGGGCTGCTTTGCAGGGGGCAGGTCGGTGGTCTCGTCCAGTACTTCCACGATACGCTTGGCGGAAGCGGCAGACATGGAGATCATGACAAAGGCCATGCTCAGCATCATCAGGGCCATAAGGATATTCATGATGTAGCCGAACAGGGCGTTCAACTGGCCGGTGGTGATGGCACCGTGCAGCACGTACTTGGCACCCAGCCAGCTCAGGGCGATGTTGCAGCCGTAAACGGCGGTGAGCATGGCGGGGTTGTTGAAGCTCAGGCGGCTTTCGGCGTTGACGAACTGGTCGTACAGGCTCTGGCAGGCTTTGGTGTATTTCTCGTTCTCAAAGCCCTCACGCACAAAGCTCTTGACCACACGGATGGCAGAGACGTTCTCCTGCACCGAGGCGTTCAGGGCGTCGTAGTTCTTGAACACGCGGTCGAAGATGTGGAAGGTGGGGATCATGATGCTTGCCAGCACGATCACCAGAAATACCACAGCAACCACAAAGATCAGCGACAGCGGGCCGCCGATCATCACAGCCATGAACAGTGCAAAGATCAAATGCACCGGTGCGCGCACGCACATGCGTTCGATCATCTGGAAGGCGTTCTGCACGTTGGTGACGTCGGTGGTCATACGGGTGACAAGGCCGGCCGTGGAGAACTTATCGATATTGGAGAACGAATAGTGCTGGATGTTCTCATACATGGCATCGCGCAGGTTGCCGGCAAAGCCGGTGGATGCCTCGGCGGCGTACTTGCCGGCCAGAACGCCCAGCAGCAGAGCAACGGCTGCCACCAGAAAGGTGAGCAGGCCGTACTTGATGATGGCATTCATGTCGCCCTTTTCGATGCCAAGATCGATGATGAAGGCCATGATGGTGGGCAAAAGCACATCCATCACGGCTTCCAGAGCGGCAAAGAGCGGTGTCAGGACTGCGGCGCGTTTGTACTCGCCCAGATGTGACACTAACTTTTTGATCATCTGAGTTACCTCCTGTTAATTTTTATTTGTTAGGTACAGAACAATTCTATACAAAACCTTTTAATTGTCAAGACGTTTCAAAAAATGTTCATAATTACTAATTTGACAAGCTGATTTTTGGCGATTTAACCGGGAAAGCAGCATCTGCCCGGGGCGGCGGGCCGGGAGTTTCTCCGAAGACCGTCCGCTGGGGTGGGACCCTGTTGCCCGAAGGGCAATGGGGCGGGCGATGGAATGGCCCGATTCGTGTCTGAGGAGAAAGCTACCGGCATACCGCCCCTTTGTATCATTGCAGCGCTTCCCGCAGCTTGTTTAAAAGCCGCATCAGCTCCGTGTTCTCCTCTTCGGTCAGCAGCCCGGCCACATAGTCGTCGGTTTGGTGAAAGGAGAGCATGGTCTTTTCGTGGAAGCGGATCCCCTCTTCGGTGAGCACCAGCTGCTTGAGCCGGGCGTCCTGCGGCACGCTGCACCGCTGGATGTAGCCCTTGCGCTCCATCAATTGCAGAATGTTGGTCACGGTGGAGCGGGTGATGGAGAACTCCCGCTCAATGTCCCGCTGGAACACCGCCGTGTCCCGATGGCGGTAGAGGTATTCAATGATCCAGCCGTGCATGGGGGTGGCCTGTTCCACGCCGTTTTCACGGGCAAACTGGTTGATCTTGCGGAAGATCAGGTTGTCCACCCGGCGGATCTGCGCCGGGATGACCTGCGGGCCTTCCCATGGCGGTTCTGTGCATTTGCAGCACTCGTTTTTGGGTTCGTCACACATGATAGTTTTGTCCTTTTGATTGTTTTGATGCTGAACAGTTTCAAACAAAACTGTTTGATAGCATACATATTATACAGCGTTCAAAGTGAATGTCAAGGGGAAGAAAACAATTTTAAATGCCCTCCGCTGCGCTCTGGGCGTATTTAGAGGAAAAATATTTTTATAATAGAGCAACAGCAGACAGCCTGCGGGCTGTCCTGCTGTTGCATTTTCACAGGAAAGGCCCAAAAGGGAAACTTCATCTGTTGCACTTATTTTCTTTGGAAGTGACCGCGCAACTGGAAAATATGCTGCTTGCAACAGCGGCCCCTTCCGTGAAAAAGCAAACCAGCCAAGCCCGCAGGCTTGGCTGGTTTGCAATATTAAAAAATAATATTTCATTATTTTATGCCCAGAGCGAAGCGGAGGGGATTTTAAATGACTATTCCAGATTGTGCCGCTTGCAGAAATGCTTGCTGGCAAGATACATGCTGCACCAGATGACAAGGGCAAGAATGAGATACACCGGGTTCTTCATGGCACTTACCAGCGACTGCCCGAACAACGCCATCATGGCCACCATCACACCCTTGCCCAGCAGCATGGTAATGAGATAGCGCCGTTCGTCAAAATCTGAGATGCCAAAGGCCAGATGCATGAAGGAGCTGGGCGTGAAGGGCAGCAATGTGAGCATAAAGAGGGAAGAGGTGTCGAACCGGTTCACCCACTGCTGGGCCTTTTCCAGTTTGGGCGAGCGGGATGCCAGTTTCCAGAAGAAGCGCTTGACAAGCCGCCGCCACAGCAGAAACATGATGCTGCCGCCCAGCGCCACACCGGCCCAGCTGTACAGAAAACCCAGCAGCCCGCCGTGGGCCGCCACATTCAGCGCCACAATGGCAATGAGCGGCAGCGGCGGGAAAAACGACTCCACCATGGCCAGCGTGATGGGCGCGATGGGGCCCAGATTGCCAAAGCTGTCCAGCAGCGTCTCCCAGAATTCCAGCGTTCCCAGCTGGTGCAGCCAAAAGTTCATTGTGCGCATCCGTCCCTTCTGCCTGCCCTCTCCAAAAGTGCAGGCCGTCTATCCGTAGTATATCCACATTCTATGACAGAGCCATGAACACAAAGCGACTTTTTTCGCTTTGTGTATGTCTCCCTGTGGATACTACGAAGCGGAAAGGTGTTTTCCTGCAAGCAATGTGAGGCCAGTGTGCCGGTAATTCCTCCTCGGACAGTGCGGGACCCAAGTCCCGCCCCAACGCTTCGCGCCGGGGCCCCACCTCCCGGAAGTCCTTGGAGAAACTCCCGGCACGCTGGCAGGGACAGCTGCAGTTTTCCGGGCAGGACGGCAGGGAGTTTCTCCGGCGAATGATCCGTGGGTGGGACCCTGCTGCCGCAGGCAGGAGGGCGGGAGCTGGAAGCCCCGAAATTTCGCGGAGAAAGCTCCCTGCTGGCCTGCCCTTACTCTGCGTTCTGTTTCTCCGCGCGGGCCTTCATGCGTTCCAGCTGGGCGGTGCGCTGCTTTTCCCACCGGGCAAGGCCGGCTTCGTCCGGGATCTGCAGGCAGCGGGCATAGCTCCAGTGCAGGCCGTCGCGGCGGGCCAGCTTGTAGCGCTGGAATACGCCTTTGCCTGCGGCATTGCCACTGCCGGTGCAGTGGGGGCACTGGCTGAGGGTGTACCAGCTGTTGCTGCCCTTTTTCAGCCAGACGTCGTCGGGCTTGAGCGGCGCGCCGCACTCCGGGCAGTGCATGGTGTAAATTTTGGGGTCGGTGCGCCAGGTGTACTGCTCCACATAGCCGTGGAACACCTCAAAGCTGCGGTAATCGCCGGGGGCGGGGCACAGGCTGGCCCGCAGGGATTCCTCCTCGGTGGGGTAGGCCGCAAGGCCCGCCCGCAGGTCCAGCATCCGGCAGACATCGGCGGTGTACAGCGTGTCGGACAGTGCGTCGTGGAACTGCCGCTCCATGGGGATGCCCATCCGGGTAACTACGCTTTCCAGCGTCATGCCCTCGCCCTCTTTGCGCGGGTGCTCCCGCAGAAAGATCTGCTGCAGGTCGTACCAGACGGTGGGCCTGCTTTCGTCGATGTTGCACAGGAACAGGTTCTGCTTGAGCACCGGCACGTCGTCCATGCCCCACTCGGCAAACTCGGCGTCCGGGCCGCACCACTGCATGAAGCGGCGCAGGCCCTGCACGATGGGCTCGCCCTTATCGAGGTCTGCCTGAGTCAGGCCGGTGACCTTGGCGATGTGGTGCTGCAGCTTGCGGAAGATGCGGGGCCGCAGATGGATGGAAAAGGTGTCCAGCACGTTGGCGTCCTCGTCGATCTTCACAGCGCCGATCTCCACGATCTCGCCCCGGAAGGTCTGCTGCACGCCGTGATAGTTAAAGGTGTAGGGCTGGTAGCCGATGTTCCATTCCAGATCAAATAAAACCAGATTGCGCGGCATTGTTTTGTGTTCCTCTCGTTACTTTAAAATAAACTTCTCCACAGCCTCGGCCACGCCGTCGTGGTCGTTGTCGGCGGCGGTGATGTAGTCGGCACAGTCCTTTACGGGCTGCTCGGCGTTCTGCATGGCAACGCCCACGCCGGCAAATTCGATCATGGAGCGGTCATTCAGGCCGTCGCCGCAGGCCATCAGGTTCTCGCGGGTCAGGCCCATGCGCTGCAGCAGGGCGGCAAGGCTGCCGTCCTTGGCAACGCCCAGCGGCACCGCTTCAATAAAGAACGGGCTGGACGGGTACAGATCCACCCGGCCCTCAAACTGCTTCTGGCCGGCGGCACACACTGCGTCGCGGCGGGCAGGATCCAGCGTGATGAGCATTTTGCAGATGGGGTAGTCCACATACTTTGCCAGGTCGTCCACATGGTACATGCCCAGCTTGGTGGTGAAGCACTCCTTGTTGGCCCACTCGTCCTTGTCCCGCTCGCAGACGATGCCGCGGTCATCGTAGGTCAGAATGGCCACGTCCTGCTGGGCGGCAAAGGCGCACAGCTCCGGGATGACAGCCGGGTCAAGGGTCTTTTCCACCAGTGTTTCGCCGGTGCGGCAGTCCACGATCTTGCCGCCGTTGTAGGAAAGGATGCAGCCGCCCTTTTTGTCCAGACCCAGGTCTTTTGCCAGCGGGGTGATGCCCGCCGTGGGCCGGCCGGATGCCAGCACCACCGTGACGCCCTTTGCAATGGCGGCGTCCAGTGCAGCGCGGGTGCGGGGTGTAACTTCTTTCTGGCTGTTGGTCAGGGTGCCATCCAGATCCAGTGCCAGAACTTTGATCTCTGCCATAGAAAATTCCTCTCGATCTATATAATAAAGGTAAAAAAGCACTTACTCTTTTATTGTACAATGAAATATGCCTTGCTTTCAACCCTTCTGCGGCGGTTTGTGGAAAAAGAACGCCGTTTGTGCTGGATTTTACATCGTTTTCCTGCTTTTTACGTTGAGCAGGCAGAGCTTGCACCGGTTTTACCAAAGCTTTGCGGGGGCATGGTTTTTCTGCAGGCGGCGGTGCGCTACAATAAAAGCGTTCCCGCAAGAAGAAAAAACGGGGCCTGAGGCAGGCCCGCAGTGTTTGATACGATGAAAAGAGAGGATCACGTTATGAAAGAAAATAAGATCTCCCGCCGCAGCTTTCTGAAATTCGGCGCAGCCGCTTCTGCCGCCGGCATGATGGCAGCAGCACCCGTGGCCGCCAGTGCAGCTCAGCCGGATGCCGCCGCTGCTGCAGAGGAAGAAAACGGCCTGCTGGACCTGTTCAAGAAACCCAAGTACATTTTCCTGTTCATCGGTGACGGCATGGGCACCGCCCAGATCCAGTCCGCCCGCTTCTACAAGGGCACTGTGGATAACAACGGTGCCATTACCGAGGCAGATCTGAGCTTTACCGGTTTCCCCACTGTGGGCAGTGTGACCACCTATGACAGCACTTCCTTCTGCCCGGACTCCGCTTCCACCGCAACCTCCATTGCCACCGGCCACAAGACCGAGAGCGGCGTTATCAACATGTGTCCCTGGACCCGCGATGTGCCCTATGAGACCATCGCCGAAAAGCTGCACGCCCAGAAGGGCTATAAGGTGGGCGTGATCTCTTCCGTCAACATCGACCATGCCACCCCCGCTGCCTTCTATGCCCACCAGAACAGCCGCAAAAACTACTACCAGATCGGCGTAGAGCTGGCAAACTCCGGCTTTGAGTACTTTGCAGGCGGCGAGTTCCAGAAGGTGAATGGCGACGGCACCGGCCCCAACAACCACGAAGTGGCTGCTCAGGCTGGCTACAACGTCGTTACCACCCAGGCAGGTGCTGCTGCCCTGACTGCCGGTGCAGGTAAGACCCTCATCATTGCCGAGAACCTGGCCGACGGCAAGGCCATGAACTACGCCATGGATGCCGCCGCAGGCGAGTGGCAGCTGACCGACTACGTGAAAAAGGGTATCGAACTGCTGGATAACCCCAAGGGCTTCTTCCTGATGACCGAAAGCGGCAAGATCGACTGGGCCTGCCACGCCAACGATGCCGCCGCTTCCATCCACGATGTGCTGGAAATGAGCAACGCTGTGCAGGCCGCTGTGGAGTTCCAGAACAAGCATCCCAACGAGACCCTGATCCTCGTTACCGCTGACCACGAGACCGGCGGCATGGCCATTGGCTACAAGACCACCAACTACGACACCTTCCTCACCAACCTGACCCACCAGAAGATGTCCTACGCAAAGTTCGATTCCACCTATGTGCAGGGCTACATCGCCAACAAGACCCCCTTCGAGACCGCCATGCAGGATGTGAAGGCAAACTTCGGCCTGACCCTGCCCACCGACCCGGATGCCGCCAATGCCGGCAAACTGCTGCTGACCGACTACGAGGTGCAGAACCTGCGCACTGCTTACGAGCGCACCCTGAAGGTCGGCTCTTCCAGCCAGAAAGAGATGAGCCAGCAGGACTACGAGCTGTACGGCACCTACATCCCCTTCAGCATGGCCATCTGCCACACCATCAACCACAAGTCCGGCATGGATCACACCACCTATGCCCACACCGGTGCCATGGTGAACATCTACGCCAACGGCGTGGGTGCCGAGAACTTCGGCGGTGTGTTTGATAACACCGAGATCTACCACAAGCTGGCTGACCTGACCAAGGTACAGTAAACTTCATCTGTTCTCCTTCCTGATTTTCCACATCTTTCCCGGATACATGGCAAAAAGCTCCCTGCCCTGAAACCGCAGCGACTGCGGCAGAGCGGGGAGCTTTTGCATTTTTTGTAATTTAAAAATCAGTTGTTGATCTCCGGGAAGCCCTCCAGCTTGCTGGTGCAGTGGGGGCAGCGCACAGCCTTGATGCTGATCTCGCTCTGGCAGTAGGGGCACACCTTGGTGGTGGGCTCTGCCGGTGCGGCGGGTGCAGCGGGCTTCTTGTGCAGGGAGTTGATGGCCTTGATGACCACGAACAGCACGAAGGCCACGATCAGGAAGTTGATGACCGCATTCAGGAATGCACCGATGCCGATCATCACATCGCCCACATGGATGCCCACATCCGAGAAATCCGCGTTGAAGAACAGGCCGATGGTGGGGTTGATGATATCGCCGACCAGTGAGTTCACAATGGAAGTGAACGCGCCGCCGACGACCACGCCGACTGCCATATCCAGCACATTGCCGCGCATGGCAAATGCCTTGAATTCCTCAAAAAACTTTTTGATGCCTTTGATCTCTTTTTCTGCCATAGATACTCTGCTCCTTCTTGACCCCATGATACCGCAGGGGAATTTATTTGTTTCTATGATAACGGATTTTTGGGCTGTTTTCAAGGGAAAAAGCCATGTTTCGGCATTTTTTCGGGACAGAAGGTACGGCTTTTATTTGGTGAAAAAACAAAAACGGGAAAGCCCGCAGGCCTTCCCGTTTTGCAGTTATAGATCCGGAATTACTTCTCCGGTGCAGCGAAGGCAATGGGGGTAGCACCTGCAGCGGCATCCACGCTCTTCAGAGAGATGGGAGTGGTCTCGTAGTGCAGGGTCTCAAAGCTCTGGGTCTCGCCGTCCTCGGTGGTGAACTCCAGGATGTAGTTCACGTCGGACTGCTTGTCAGCATCCTCGTCGCGGGTGATAACGACGCTCTCGCCGTCGGCCAGGCCGTTCTCACCGGCCAGATTGTCGCCCTTCTCGTCGGAACCGGCATCGTACAGGTACAGCTCGGTGACAGTGGAACCGGTGGTGTTGTATACGGTGTACTCAGCGGAGACAGCCTCGGCCTCGCTGGAAGCAGCCTCAGAGCTTGCAGCCTCGGAGGAAGCGGCAGCAGAAGAAGCCACAGAAGAGGATGCGGCGGTGGAAGATGCGGAAGAACCGCAGGCGGTCATGCTGACAGACAGTGCTGCAGCGGCAGCAATAATTGCAATGTTCTTGAGTTTCATGCGAAATGTACTCCTTACAGTCTTTCTTCGTGTTTCAATCAACCAACCGGGTGGATTGGCTGACGAAGATGATTATACGGAAATTTTGACAAAAAATCAAGACTTTCATGCGCGCTTTCAACGATGAAACAGGAATTGTTACCGTTTTGACATGAAATGGACACATTTTAATATGTGCTAACATGAAGAAAGCAAAAAGAAGCAGGCGCAGCTGCGCCTGCTTCTTTTGCTTTTGAATTCCTTACTTGGGCTGGCGGCCGATGTAAGCCAGAATGCCGCCATCGGCGTACAGGATCTGGCCGTTCACAAAGTCGGAAGCGTGGCTGGCCAGGAACACGCAGGGGCCCACCATATCATCGGCTTCGCCCCAGCGGCCTGCGGGGGTCTTTGCAGTGATGAACTGATCGAACGGATGGCGGCTGCCGTCGGGCTGCACCTCACGCAGGGGGGCAGTCTGGGCGGTAGCAATGTAGCCGGGGCCCATGCCGTTGCACTGGATGTTGTACTCGCCGTACTCGGAAGCGATGTTCTTGGTCAGCATCTTCAACGCACCCTTGGCGGCAGCGTAGGCGGAAACGGTCTCGCGGCCCAGCTCGCTCATCATGGAGCAGATGTTGATGATCTTACCCTCACGCTTTGCGATCATATCCGGCAGCACGGCCTTGGAGCAGTTGAAGGCACCGCCCACGTGCACGTCGATCACGCGCATAAAGTCGGCGTGGCTCATTTCGATCATGGGCACACGCTTCATCAGGCCGGCATTGTTCACCAGAATGTCCACCGGGCCAACCTCGGCCTTGATCTGGGCGATCATGGCGTTCACAGCATCCTCGTCGGACACATCGGCCACATAGCCGTGGGCCTCGATGCCTGCGGCCTTGTATGCTGCAAGGCCCTTTTCAAGGCTTGCTTCGGAAGAGCAGTTGAAGCAGACGGTGGCACCGCACTGGGCCATGCCCTCGGCAATGGAAAAACCGATGCCGTGTGCACCGCCGGTGATCAGAGCTACCTTGCCCTGCAGGTTGAATGCAGAAAGATCCATGATTGTCTCCTTTTTCCGTTCTCAAGTTAAATTTTTAGCAAAAAGCCCCGTACCGGTTCTCCCGGTACGGGGCTTTTATATGGTGCTTTTTAGCGCAGGTCAGTGGTGGCGATGTTGTCCATGTCGTCAAACTCTATGTTCTCGCCGCCCATTGCCCAGATAAACGTATAGTTCGAGGTGCCTACGCCGCTGTGAATGCTCCAGGAGGGGCTGATGACAGCATCCTCGTTGTGCATCACGATGTGGCGGGTCTGGGTAGGCTCGCCGCACATGTGGAACACCACCTGCCCCTCGGGCAGTTCAAAGTAGGTATAAATTTCCATGCGCCGCTCGTGGGTGTGGCTGGGCATCGTGTTCCAGTTGGAACCGGCTTCCAGCTCGGTCATACCCATGCTCAGCTGGCAGGTCTTCAGCACATCCGGGTGGATGAACTGGTTGATGGTGCGCTTATTGCAGGTCTCGACACTGCCCAGAGGACGGTGATTTGCATCGGCCATCTTGATGAGGCGGGTCTCGTAAGAGCAATGTGCGGGAGCGGACACCATGTAGAACTTGGCGGGATGCTCCGGGTCTGCGGAAGTAAAGGTCACTTCCTTGGTGCCCCTGGTGATGTACAGGCAGTCCTTATAGCCCAGCTCGTACTTTACACCGTCGGCCACCACGATGCCGGTGGAATCCTTGCCGATGTTGAACATGCCGATCTCGCGGCGCTCCAGGAAATAGTGGGTGCCAAAGTTTGCCCACACGTCGATGCCCTTGTCGATGGACACAGTCTCGTGCACCGGCATGCAGCCCAGGGTGACCATACGGTCCACATGGCTGTACACAGCAACGACCTCATCTGCCTTGTACAGGCCGGTGATGAGCATTTCGTCCCGCATTTCCTCGGTGGTATAGCGCTTGAAATCCTTCTGGTTGCAGGAGTAGCGGATATCCATTGTGGACTCCTTCCTGCTCTTAGCGCTGGATACGGCCGGAACCGTCGCCGCCAGCCAGCTTCTCGACCTCGGACACGGTCATCATGTTGTAGTCGCCCTCGATGGTGTGCTTCAGGGCAGAAGCAGCAACAGCGAACTCAACAGCATCCTGAGTGCTCTTGCCGGTCAGCAGAGCGTAGATCAGGCCGCCGCCGAAGGAGTCGCCGCCGCCAACGCGGTCGATGATCTTCAGCTCGTACTTCTTGGAGAAGCAGTACTCATTAGAAGCAACATCGTACAGCATTGCGCTCCAGCCGTTCTCGGAAGCGTTGTGGCTCTCACGCAGGGTGATAGCCACCTTCTCGAAGTGGAACTTGTCAGCCAGCTGCTTGGCAACGCTCTTGTAGCCCTCAGCATTCAGCTTGCCGCCGTAGATATCGGTAGCCTCGGCCTCGATGCCGAACACGTCCTTTGCGTCCTCCTCGTTGGAGATGCAGACATCAACGTACTCGCACAGCTTGGTCATGGCCTCGCGAGCCTCGGCACGGGTCCACAGCTTGCCGCGGTAGTTCAGGTCGCAGCTGATCTTCACGCCGTGAGCCTTAGCAGCCTTGCAGGCCTCCAGGCAGATCTCAACAACATTTGCACCCAGAGCCGGGGTGATGCCGGTGAAGTGGAACCAGTCCACGCCCTCGAAGATCTTGTCCCAATCGAAGTCGGAGGGCTGAGCCAGCTGGATGGCGCTGTTGGCACGGTCGTAGATGCAGACGGAGCCACGCTGAGAAGCGCCCTTCTCGTTGTAGTAGATACCAACGCGATCGCCGCCGCGGGTGATCATGCTGGTGTCAACGCCGTAGCGGCGCAGGCTGTTGACAGCGGCCTGGCCGATAGCGTGTGCGGGCAGCTTGGTGACGAAAGCTGCATCCAGGCCGTAGTTGGCCAGAGAAACAGCAACGTTTGCCTCGCCGCCGCCGAAGGTGAACTCCAGGTTGTTAGCCTGAACGAAACGCTCGTAGTTGAACGGCTGCAGACGGACCATCAGTTCGCCAAAAGTAACGACTTTCATTGGTTTTTCTCCTTTTATTTACAGGTGTTTATAACCGCCTGCCGCAGGGCGTGCCGGTGCGGCAGGGTCTTTCAAGAATAACAGGGCTTGGAAATCAGGCCTGGACCAGGTGGAATGCGAAGCCTGCGATCTCGTCTGCAAAGTAGCAGGCGATGGTCTTGCCGTTCTTCACGTTCTTGGAGTCCAGATCGAACTTCACGCCGCGCTGAGACAGGTGGTAGATGGCACGGTCAACATTGTTGCAGCCGATGGCGATGTGGCCATTGGTGCCGCGGCCGGGCTTCTTCATGATCTCAAATTCCTTGTTGCCCACAAAGATGCTGGAGTTGCCGGGAGCGACCTTCATGTTCAGCAGACCGCCGATGAGGTTGGCCACCTTCATAGCCTCTTCCTCGTTGCCGGTGTTGATGCCGATGTGCATCAGCTTCAGGCCCAGCATGGTGTCAACAGCTTCCTTGCTCTGAGCGGTGATCTTTGCCCAGTCGCCGGCCTTGATGACATCGCTCTTGCACATCCAGGTGCCGCCCACAGCGAAGATCTGGTCATAGCCCAGATAATCGTTGACGTTCTTGGCGTTCACGCCGCCGGTGCACATCCAGCGTGCGCCCTTCAGGGCTGCGCCGATGTTCTTCAGCATGCCAACACCGCCGTTTGCCTCAGCGGGGAAGAACTTCAGAGCCTCGCAGCCCATGTTCATAGCCTGCTGCATCTCGCCTGCGGAAGCGGTGCCGGGCATCATGATGCCGCCCTTGTCGATGACGTGCTTGCAGACCTCGGGGTCGAAGCCGGGAGCAACGATGAAGGAAGCACCAGCTGCCATTGCACGGTCAGCCTGCTCGGTGGTCAGGACAGTGCCTGCGCCCAGCAGCATCTCGGGCATCTCCTCGTGGATCTTGCGGATGCACTCCTCAGCACATGCGGTGCGGAAGGTGACCTCGGCTGCGGGCAGACCGCCGTCAGCCAGAGCCTTGCACAGGGGCAGGGCTTCATCAACGCTGTTAAAAGCGATAACAGGGATAATGCCGATCTGATAGACCTTTTCTACGATGGGATTCATAACGCATTTCTCCTTTTTAGTTTGAACTCTCTCGGTGCGCGTGGGCTGCCGTTTGGGCATGGTGCACCCACTGTGCGCTCTTATTATTAGTATAAACGACGGAAACGAGTTTGGTAATGCTCAACAAGCACAATGTTTTGCATAAGAGCTTGTATACATTGCACAAAAATGACGAATGACCTGAAAATCAGGGCCATTTTGCCCCTTTTCGCCTGCCTGTCCGCTCAGATGCCAAGCTTTTGGAACAACTCGGCAACGCCGTCGTGGTTGCAGTCAGCTTCGCTCACGATATCGCCGATGGCCTTGATCTGCGGCATTCCGTTGGCCATCACGGCGGCGATACCGGCCTTTTCCAGCATGGCGCGGTCGTTCTCGCTGTCGCCGATGGCGAGGGTGTTTTCGCGGGGGATGCCCAGCAGGTCGGCAAGGGCCAGCAGGGCGCTGCCCTTGTCCACGCCGGCAGCGGTCACCTCGATGTTGTCCGGCGAACCCTGCACCACCTCTGCGCCCGGGATGGCCTGGAATTTCGGCAGGGCGGCAGCAGTCTTTTCGGTGCTGTCAAAGAACATGCACAGCTTTTCGATCTCGTGGGCGTGGCGGGCCATCCAGCTCTCGATGCCGCGCACCACGGTAAAGCGGCCGTCGGTCAGGTTCTGCCGTGCTTCCGTGGAGAGAAAATGCGCGGTGCGGGAAGTCAGCTTGGCAATGCCTTCCGGGGTCTTGATGGCAAGGCCGTCGCTGAACACACTCAGTTCACCGTCGTACTGCTGGAACAGTGCAAAGGCTTCCCGGGCTACTTCCACCGGCATCAGGTGGCGCAGCAGGCAGGCGGGTTCGCTGGTGTGGCGCTGGGCTGCATTGGCGTAGCGGCTGTGCACAGCACCCATGGGGTCATCGCCCAGGTCCCACACAGCGGCACCGTTGGAGGTGATGGCGTAGCGGATGCCGGGCAGCTTTGCCACTACAGGCGGCAGGCTGGCCAGCGGACGGCCTGTGGCGGGCACCACCACAACGCCGTGTTCCACGGCGCGGGCAATGGCCTGACGGGTGGCAAGGGTGACCTCGTTGTTCCGGTTCAGCAGGGTGCCGTCCAGATCCAGCGCGGCCAGACGGACAGGGGGAAAACTTTGCAGCATAATGGCTCCTTTTATAAATAGGTATGCTCTGGCACAGAGCGTTTTTTCACAATCATTTTTATTTTATCGCACCACGGGGATTTGCGCAAGATGGCGGGATGTGGTATAATCATACGTCAACACATTGAAAATATAGGAGAAATACCATGAATCTCAAGCAACTGCGGGCCCGGTGCCGCCCGCATCTGTGGTTCCAGCTGTACTGGGTGGTGTACCTTGTCTGGTTCTTCTGGCTGGATCTTACCGTTACAGACCCGAAATACATCCTCCACAGCCGGATCGATGACCTGATCCCCTTCAACGAGTGGTTCATCTTCCCCTACTGCAGCTGGTTTTTGCTGCTGGCCGGTGTGACGGCGCTGTTGTGGTGGTTTGACACAAAAAGCTACGACAAATTGTGCCTGACCATGTTCTCAGGCATGACCTTCTGCCTGATCGTGTACATGATCCTGCCCAACGGGCTGGATATCCGCCCGGCTGCGGACGCAGTGGGCCGCAGCAACATTGCCATGAGCATCCTGCAGCTGATCTGGAAGGCGGATGCCTCGGTGAATGTGTGCCCGTCCATCCACTGCCAGTCTTCGGCCTGCATGGCACTGGCGTTCAGCGGCAGCAAGCTGGCAAAGCACCGCCCGGTCCTCAAGGTCCTGGCCTGGGTGTGGGCCGCACTGATCTGCGCATCCACCATGTTCACCAAGCAGCACTCCATCATCGACGTGGTGTGCGGTCTGGCCGTGGCCTTTGTGTGGGTGCCGGTGGTGTACCGCCCTGCAAAAAAATAAGCGCAGCAAAAGCCCTCTGCAGGAGGGCTTTTGTTATGCAATGGCGCTGTACAGGCACCGGCCTGAGCAAAACAGAGAAAAATGTTGGCAATTTTTAGTTGCCGTCACACTTGACAGCTGTGCCGCAGTTGGGTAATATGATTTATATACTAGTATATCAATTCTTCACCCTGAAGGGAGAGAAACTCTATGTCATCACTGAGTGCGCGCGAAACGGCATACCAGACCATCCGCAGCCGGATCATTACCATGGAGCTCAAGCCCGGCGACCCGCTGAATGACCGGGAGCTTGCAGAAGAGCTTGGCATCAGCCGCACTCCCATGCGGGAAGCACTGCTCATGCTCAATCTGGCCCGCATGGTGGATATCAAGCCCCAGAGCGGCACTCATGTGGCACCCATCAACCTGAAGTTGATGGAGATGGAACAGTTTGCCCGTTTTACGCTGGAAAAAGAGATCCTGAACCGTCTGCGCGGCCATGTGACGCCGCAGCAGGAGGCGGAGTACCGCCAGAACATTGAAGCCTACCGCGTGCTGGAAGCGGACGTAGACCAGCCTGACCGCCACACCCGCCTGCTGGAGCTGGACAATGCATTCCACCGCAAATCCTTTGAGCTGTGCGGCATGGAAGCCCACTATGACCACATGCTTTCCAGCCTGCAGCACGTGGAGCGCATCCGCAAGTTCAGCCTGCAGACCGAGGAAAACAAGTCGGTGTGCTCTTCGCATACGGCCATTCTGGAAGCGCTGCTGCACGGCAGCCCGGACGATGTGAGCGAAGCGTTGGAAAGCCACCTGAGCCGGTACAAGCAGTCGGTGGCGCAGGCGCGCAGCATCCACCCGGAATATTTTATCGATGAATAATCGCAAAGGGCCTGCCGGTGTACGGCGGGCCTTTTTGTGAAAATATAAAAAGTTTGAATCACTTGAATCCCGTTATTGACCAAAACAGCGTTTTGCGGTAAAATCGGGGTACAACAGGGTAAAATGAGATACCCGTTTTGTTCCGGCGTGCAAAGTGCACGGCGGACGGATCTTGCAAGACAGGAGGTCTCAGATATGAAGGCCAAACGATTGATCGCTTTCGTGCTGGCGGCTGCGTTCATGCTCAGCACGGCGGCAGCACCGGCGTTTGCGGCAGCAGCCGCACAGCCCACCGAAGCAGCGGTGGTACAGGAACAGCAGAACGGGATGGTTTCCATCCGGATCAAGGCCACCGGAAACCTTGTCTACGGTTCCGATTATAAACTGGAAGTGCAGACAAACCCCGAGAACACCCAGTACATCGGCGTGGTGATCGGCACCGGCGGCGAGGCAAAGGGCTATGTGACCCTGATGATCTCGGATAAGCTGCGGATGCTGCTCAAGATGATCCCGCTGCCCCGGAAAATGTCCCAGACGCCGGAACAGCCGGCAGAGTTCAACGTCTATGAATACCTCAAGCAGCTGATCGACGGCAACGATGTGGCCGTGCTGCTGCGTGTGGCGGATGAAGCTGTCTCGGTGATGGACGTGCTGCATTTCTATGTGCCGCAGATCGACCAGGTGTCCAACGGTATGCGTCTGGCGCTGGATCTGATCCGGAAGTACCTGCCGGAGGGAGCATTCAGCCGCATTTACCTGGATGAGCAGCCGGTGGATTCCGGCAGCTACATTGCAGGTGCGCTGGCTCTGGAAAGCAGCGATATGAACACCGCAGGGTTTGCCATGTTCAAGATCAAGCCGAAGTCGGACGGTGTGCGTATGTACTGGGCACAGCAGGCCGATGCAGCCATGACTGCCGAAGAGCTGCAGAACTTTGATGCCGCTGCCGTGCTGGAAGTGGATGGCCAGGTGGTGCCTACCGATAAGATCCACTACACCTATAAAAAGAAGAGCCTGTTCAGCGAAAAAACGAGTGAGATGCCCACCCAGCCGGGCACTTATGTGCAGACGGCGGAGATCAGCGGCAACTATACCTGCAGCAAGATCAGCCGGAATATTATTATAAAGTAAAACCGCATATACAGCACAAAGGCCCCTGCACCATTGGTGCAGGGGCCTTTGAAGTTTTACTGCTTTTTGTTCTGGCTCGGATCAGGGTTTTCGCAGCGGCTGTGGCAGGATGCACAGTTGCCGCCGCAGCCTTCACCCTTCCAGCCGCCCTGTTTGGAGATCCACACAACGGCCAGCGCAAACAGCACCACCAGAACGATCAACGTAATAATTCCACGAATTGTCAGCATTTTCAGTACCTCTTTTCCCGGCGGGAAAGTTTCTGGTTTCAGTATACACGATTTTGTCTGCAAGCGCAACAAGGGCACCGAAAGAAAAAGTGTGATTTTTTTAAAATTAGGGCTTGCAATTTGGCAGATGCCGTGCTATAATAATCACGTTCCAGTTCGGAGCACACAACAAAATATGGAGGATTAGCTCAGCTGGTTAGAGCACCTGCATCACACGCAGGGGGTCTGGGGTTCGAGTCCCTAATTCTCCACCATACAGTTCGTACTCGAACCCGATTCTTTACGAAAAAGGGTTTGGGTACGTTTTTTGTTTATCGGAGGTTCTGCGGCGAGAGTACGCGGAGCGGTAAACGAACAAAGGCAGGGTATCACCATGATGGTGGTATCC
>JBNMHZ010000044.1:0-22217 GCA_050873025.1 Faecalibacterium sp.
TAACCCAACCAGTTCATATACCTTTCGGAAAGCTGTCACTTTTTGAGTGCTTAACGGCCTGTTTAAGTTATACCTCTGGCTGTTGGCTCAATTTTCCGAAATTTTCTCAAATCACCCCTTGACTTTTATTAGCAGGTCTTTTGTAGGAATGCCGTGTGCAGTTGCGGCCTTTCCTGTGAAAACGCAAATCTGGAAAATCCGCAGATTTTCCAGATTTGCAAGTATGAAAATAATTTTTCCGCTGATATTGCAACGGCGACGACTGCGGCCTGCGGCCGAAGCAGGGAGGAGCTGTTGGGGCCGTGGCCAGCAGGATGCAAGGCCCGCTCAAGGGCCGTAGCAGACGCTGGGTGCCACAACTCGTACAAAGCGAACGCGGCGGCAATTCTGAATGGTTTCTCTGTCAAACAGCGTCGTTTTGTGGTACAATAAAACCATATTCGGATGTGAACAGAAAGGAACTTTCCATGCAGCTGTTTGAACTGGTGTCCCCGCGTTTGTTCCGCCCGCTGGCGGGGCCGAACCGGGCTTTTTATGCGGAACTGCTGCTTCTGCTCTGGGAAGAGTGCCGCCATACGGCGGACTACAGCATTTCCCGGGCGGAAGCCGTCTGGCGCGCGGAGGATTATTTTGCCGCACTGGCAAAGCCGCTGGCGCTGGACGCCGACGGCGCGGGCGATGAAGAAGAGCAGCCCACCCGCGACCCGCACACGCTGGCCGTGGGCTTTCTGCTGCGTCTGCGCCGCACCGGCTGGCTGGAAGAACAGCCCGGCAGCTATGAGGGCGAAGCGTCCCTTGCCTTTGTGCCGGAGGTGACCCCGCTGCTGGAAGCGCTGGAAGAAATATTGAACCCCCGCGTGGTCACCTACACCGGTAAGCTGTACAAGGCCTGGCAGCTGCTGGGCAGCATCGGGCAGGAAAAAAGCCCCTACGAGAATGTTCTGCGCGAGGTGGACGCCGACCTTGAAGCCCTGAACAAATCCCTGCGGGCGCTCAATGCGTCCATCGGCCATTACATCGACCGGCTCACCCGCAACCGCACCCCGCAGGAAGTGCTGGAACTGTTCGACCAGTACGAGGAAAAGGTTGTGGCAGCCGCCTACCACCGCTTCAAGACCAGCGACAACCTGTTCAACTACCGTGCCTATCTGGAAGAAGAGCTGGACGACTGCGAGGAAAATTACCTGCCCCAGCTGGCCTTCGATTATGCCCGTGTGGAGCGCTGCGCCCCGAACGAGGCAGCGCCTGCCGTGCGTGCCCTCATCCAGAAACAGCGGGACGCGCTGGAAGAGATGAGCCTGCTGATGCGTGAGATCGATGCCAGCCACATCCGCTACCGCAAGCGGGCCGTGCAGCGGGCACAGTTCCTGCTGCTGAGCGACCGCTCGTCCCAAGGCAGCGTCACGGCCCTGCTGCGCCGCTACGCCGAGGACATCCGCACCCCGGAACAGCTTTTTGAGCCGGACGACGGCCCGGTGGCAAAGCGGCTGCACCTGTACCCGGCAGCGGTGTTTGGCGAAAAATTCCTGTACCCGCCTGCCGCCCAGCGCACCGCGGAACCGCTGGCTCCGGTGCGCACCGAAGCCTTCGACCCCGAACAGCTGCGCAAAGAGCAGCAATTGCTTCTGGACTACGCCCGCCTTGCCGTCACCGAAGAAAACGTGGCCCTTTTGGCCCGGCAGGCACTGGCCGCGCGGCCCAGCGTGAACGCGGCCCAGCTGGCGGACGAATACCCCCACGATTTTGCCCGCATCATCGGCCTGCACACCTACTCGCAGTCGCCGCACCGGGATTATGATATTCAGCTCACCGGCAATTGGGTGGAGCGCGGCGGCTTCAAGTTTGAGGATTTCGTTTTGACCCGCCGTAAGGAGGAAAACAATGGCAACGATTAACCTACTGGAAGAGACCGCGAACTACCTGCTCAACCACTGCTTCGTGCTGGGCGGGGTGGAAGACCAGCGGTCAAAGTATCTTTACGTGCAGGACCATCTGGACGAAGTGCGGGCCGTGTTCCGGCCGCTGGGCTATTCGGTGCTGCTGTACCCGGCACCGCTGCAGGCGGCGGCACTGGTCAACGGCCACGAGGGCAGTCAGGCCCGGCTGCTCAAATACGAGAGCATCCTGCTTTTGGTGCTGCGTCTTTTGTACCTGCAAAAGCGCGAGAGCCTTGCCGCCAATGCGGATCAGGTGCTGGTGACGGTGGAAGAGGTGCAGACCGAACTGCAGAAGATGAACCTGCCCCGCAAGCTGGACCAGAAAACGCTGGAAAACCTCATGCGCACCCTGCGCCGGTATAACCTTGCCCGGCCTGTAGGCCGCTTGACCGGGCTGGACAGCCGCATTGAGGTTTTCCCCACGGTGCTGCTGGCTTTGCCGGACGCCGACCTTGCGGACGCGGCGGCAGAAAGCGCCCGCACCCGCACAGAGCTTGGCCTTTACGAACGACCGGAAGAAGCAGGGGAGGGTGAAGAATGATCGAACTGAAACGCCTGAAACTGATCAACTGGCACAACTTTGAAAACGTCACCTTCGATTGTGCCCGCCTGACCTACATGATCGGCGTCAACGCCGTGGGCAAGACCACCATTCTGGACGCCATCCGCTACTGCCTGACCACCAACCGCAATTTCAATGCCCTGGGCAATAAAAAGAGCGGCCGCACCCTGCAGGGCTCGGTGCACGCAAAGCAGCGCGGCGAGAATGCCTACCGCCGCCCGGGCCATACCGTGGCCTATATCGGCGCAGAGTTTTATGACAGCGTCAAGCGCACGCCCTTTGTCATCGCGGTGCGCGTGGAGTCCGAAGGCCCCATGCAGGAGCTGCACCCCGGCGACCAGACCTGGTACATCTCCGAGGATGGCTGCACGCTGGAACAGCTGCCCTTCATCGACCCGCGCACCGGCGCGCCCAGCGCAAAGGAGGACTTCAAGCCCGAAACAGGGCGTCTCTCCTACACCCGCAGCCCCAGCGAAGCCCGCGACCGCATCTGCCGGGCCCTCGGCATCGGGCGGGCATCCAGCCCCTTGGGCAAGAAGTTCAATGAGGTGTTCCAGATGGGCACCAGCATGGACGAGATCCCCAACTTCCGGGAGTTTCTGTACCAGTACATTCTGCCCCAGCCGGAGCTGGACCTCGATGCTTTGCAGGGCGACCGGTTGGAGCTGGAAAACCTGCACGCCGTGCTGGCCGAAGCCCAGACCCGCGCCGCCGCGCTGGAAGAGATCGTAAATTTTGGCCGCGAAGCTGCCGAAAAGCAGACCCAGGCCCTTGTGAACCGGGGCGCGGCCCTGCTGGCCCGCTCTGCTGCCGATGGCGGCGAGCAGGCCGTCTGGCAGGAACGTCTGGACGCAGGCCGCCGCCAGCTGGAACAGCTGAACGCCCGCTACGCCGACGCCAAGAATGCGGAAGCCGAAGCCCGCCGGGCCTATCTTTCCGCCCACGGTGCCGCCAGCGCCAGCGGCGAGGGCCGGGCGCTGGATGCCCTGGGCGAGGAGCTTGCCCGCCGCAAAACGGCACTGGACGCAGCCGCCCGCCGGGCCGAAAAGGCTGAAAAAGCCTTTGAGCGCACCCGGAACCTGCTGGCCGTGCTGCGCCGCAGCGGCTTTGCGGCAGGCATCAAGACCGAAGACCTCACGGCGGACACCCTGCCGAAACTCACCGAATGGCTCACCGCGCAGGAAAAGCCGCTGGAGGAAGCCTATTTTGCGGCCCGCCAGAACACCGCCGCCCTGCAGAAGGAGCAGGCAGGCAAGCGCGCCGAGCTGGATGCGGTTTCCGGCGGCAAATGGGTGTACCCCCACGGCGACGCCGCCACCCGTGTGCGGGACGCCGTGAACGCGGAGCTCAAGAGCCGCGGGATGCAGCCGGACGCCAAAATTTTCTGCGAACTGCTGAATGTGGAGGACGAGAGCTGGCAGGACTGCGTGGAAGCCTGCCTTGGCGACCGCCGCTTTGATATCCTTGTGCCGCCCGCCCACTACGAAGCCGCCAAGAGCGCATTTGTGGCCCTGAAAGAGAAAGTTGGCCCCATCAGCCTGCTGGACACCCCGGGCATCCGCAAGGCCAACCGCCGCGCCGACAAATACGGCCCGGACAGCCTTGCCGCTCAGGTGAGCAGCGAAAACCCGCTGGCCGCGCAGTACGCCGAGACCATTCTGGGCCGCATCGTCTGCTGCGATACCCCGGATACGCTGGAACAGCACCCGGACAGCGCCACCCGTGATCTTTTGCGCCACCACCCGTTCCGGCTGGAACGTCTGCGCACGCCGCAGCGGTATATCGGCCTGGACGCCCGCCGCGCCCGCGCCGGTGCACTGGCCGCGGAGCTGGAAGCTCTTGCCGAAACGGCCCGCACTGCCGCCCAGACCGAACAGAACCTGAAAGCCGCCTACAGTCAGTACCAGACCCTGCTGCGCGGCACCGCACTGGACGAGCTGGCCACTCTGTGGGACGCCCGCGCCGCGCTGACCGAAGCACAGGCTGCGGTGGCCGAACAGGATGCCAAACTCACCGAGTGCCGCGAGAACCCGCTGCTGCAGCAGCTCTACAAAGAGGAAGAAGCCCGCGAAGCCGCATGGGAAGCCGCCCGTGCCGCTGTGGAGCAGGCCGGCGGCGATATCCGCGTGTGCCAGAAGCAGATCGCTTCCTGCGAAGCAGAGCAGGCTAAGGCAGGGGACACCGCCCGGCAGAGCGCCGACGCGGCGAAGAGCTTTTTTGCCGCGCACCCGCTGGTGGAGCCGCTGGCCCGCACCCGGATGCTGGCCCTTGCCCCGGCCGATAAGCCCCGCGCCGCCGCACAGGCCGCCGAAAAGGCACAGGCCAAGCTGGACGATGCACTGGCCGTCTACCTCACCGGCACGCTGGAACCGGCCCAGAAAGCCTACAACGAGCACTACGTCTGCGATTATCCGCTGGGCCTTGCGGGCCTCGACCAGTACCGCGCCCAACATGAGAGCCTTGTGCGCATCGATCTGGAACGCTACGCCGCCCGTCTGGAACAGGCCCAGCGCGACTGCAAAGACCGCTTCCGCAAGGATATCCTCTTCCGCATGAAGGACGATATCTTCAACGCCCGCCGCCAGTTCCGCGAGCTGAACAAGGTGATGGAACAGCTGACCTACGGTGAGGAAGTCTACCGCTTTGAGCTGGAGCCCAGCCGCGACCCGCAGCTGGCCGCGTTCTATCAGGTCATTGTGGATAAGGGCAACCAGCAGATGACCGAGGGCGACTCGCTGGATAACCTTGCCGCTACCGCCGACCCGGCCTACGAGCGGCAGGTGGACGCGCTGATGGAAAAGATCATGGCCGATGTGGACGAGAATACCCGCGCCCGGCAGGAGGGCCGCACCGGCGGTGCCACCCTTTCGGATTATGTGGATTACCGCACCTATCTGGATTACGACATCAAGGTGACGAACCGTGTCACCGGCCAGCAGGCGTACCTTTCCCGCGTCAGCCGCGATTCCTCCGGCGGCGAGAATCAGGCCCCCTTCTATGTGGCCATCTGCGCCAGCCTTTTGCAAATTTACGAAAAGAGCGAGAACAGCATCCGCCTTGTGCTGCTGGACGAAGCTTTCAGCAAGATGACCAGCGACCGCATCCGCCCCATGATGGAGCTGTTCCGCCGCCTGCAGCTGCAGGTGCTGCTCATCTCTACCGTGGAAAAGAGCACCGCCATCCAGCCGTACTGCGATATCACCTACTCCATCGTAAGGCATGGTGACGCGAACGCCATTGCACCATTTATCCGCCTTGCGGCGGAATGATGGGTGCGCTGCGCACACGATGATGTTTGCCTGCGGCAAATGATGTGTCCCATACGGGACATGAGGAAATGAAGATGCGAGAAGATAAGCTTGCAGAGCGTTCCATGGAGTTTGCGGTTCAGATCATTGAATTGACAAAAGAACTGCGGACGAAAAAAGAATATATTATAGCAAATCAGATCGGAAGATCGGGTACATCGATTGGTGCAAATATCCGGGAAGCACATTATGCACAAAGCCGGGATGATTTTATTTCAAAGCTGGAAATAGCGCTGAAAGAAGCAAATGAAACTGGGTATTGGCTGGAACTGTTGGTTCGGACAAAGTACATTTCCGAACAGCAATACCGAAGATTGGATGCCCAGTGCGCAGAACTGAGGGTTCTGCTGGTGGCATCCTGCCGCACGGCAAAGAAAAAACGAGAAAACTGACCGTGCCCAAATGCGCGAAGCGCACATCATTTTGTGCAGGGCACAAAACATCATTGCGCAGCAACCTCATTTCTGCATTGCAGAAACATCATGTAACAAAAAGAAGCACGCAAAAGCGTGCTTCTTTTTGTTATCTCAGCGGCAGAACATCCTCATCCTCATTGATCTCTTCCATCATCCCGTCTGCAAAGTACCAGCCTTTGCCGTACAGCGTCTCATGGCCATCGGCGCAGAGGATATACGAGCCGTCCGGCAGGGCGAGGAAGTGGCGCTTTTTGCTGTCCGCAAGGGCGATGTCCTCCACCTTCCAGCCGTCCAGAATATGCTCCCGGATGAACTGGTAATGGGGCAGGATGCGGGTCTCAGTCAGGCCCAGGCCGTTCATCCAGCGGGAGTAATGGGGGTCGGAGGCTTCGCCGGGCTCTTCGGGTGCGGCGTACACGATGTGGGCCGCGTTCATGCTGCCGGCGCTCACGCCCATCACGATGCCGTGGTAATTATGGAACAGCCCCGGCAGGCCCAGCTGGGCAAAAAAGTGGTTCTGGGTGGGCACATGCCCGCCGCACAGCATCACAAAGCCGCTCTGGGGCAAAAGGGTGCCGATCTCCTCGGCGTTGCGGGCGTCACAGGAAATCAGATCGGTCAGCGGCAGGTGGGCGTCCGCAAAGCTCTGCAAAAACACCCGGCACATCTCGTCGTTGGCTTCGTAGGCATAAGGGTCTGCCGCAATGGCAAGGCCCAGCACGGCGTGATCCGGCCACACGGCACGCAGGTTTGCCACAAAGTGGTTGCGGGTATCCAGCACCGGGATCGCCGGCCCCGGCTCAAAGGGGCAGCCGCTGGGGCTGCTGGTCAAAAACAATGTCATAATGTTTCCTCGTTTGCGTGTGAATCAAAGCTGTGTCCATTCTAGCACGATTTGCCCGGACTTGGCAGAGCCAGAATCACCAAAAAAATCCCCCGCTTTTTGCCGTTTCGCAGAAAAGCGGGGGAGAAGCTTACACCTTGCGGTAATGGAACACCTTATCCTTGGTGATAAACATCGCCGTGCTCACGGCCAGTGCGGCCAGCTCGGCAGCGGTGATGGCAAGCCACACACCGTCAATGCCCCAGAGGGCGGGCAGGATGAGCAGTGCCGCCAGCTGGAACACCAGCGTGCGCAGGAAGGAGATCAGCGCACTGGTCACGCCGTCGCCCAGCGCAGTGAAGAAAGAGGAAGCATACACATTGAAGCCCATGATGAGGAAGCTCAGCGCATACAGGCGGAAGGCACGGTTGGTCAGGGTCAGCAGTTCGGCGTCGTAACCCACAAAGATGCGCGACACATAGGGGATGAACACCATGGAAACGGCGGTCATGGTCACGGCCACCACGGCGATCAGGCGCAGGCTCTTCTGGTAAAGGTTGTGCACCTCAGCGTGGTTGCGGGCACCGTAGTGGAAGCTGACGATGGGTGCACTGCCCACGGCATAGCCCACGAACACCGCCACGAACAGGAAGGCGGCGTACATGATGACGCCATAGGCGGCCACGCCGTTTTCGCCGGCAAGGCGCAACAGCTGGTAGTTGTACAGGATGTTCACCAGCGACATGGAAAGGTTGGTCATCAGCTCGGAAGAGCCGTTGATGCAGGCGTCCCGCAGCACACTGCCGTAAAAGCTGGTTTTGCACAGGTGCAGGCGGCTGGTGTTATTGTGGTTGATGAAGTAGAACACCGGCAGCACGCCGCCCACCAGCTGGCTGATGAAGGTGGCAATGGCGGCGCCTTCCACGCCCCAGCCCAGCATACCCACCATCACCACGTCCAGCACCATGTTGGTGCAGCCCGCGCCCACGGTGAAGTAAAAGCCCAGGTGCGGCTTTTCGGCGGTGACGAAGAAGCTCTGGAACATGTTTTGCAGCGCGAAGGTGGGCAGGGACACCATCAGGATGCGGCCATAGCGCACCGCGTAGTCCAAAAGCTCGCCCTTAGCACCCAGCAGCACGGCGATGGGCCGCAGGAACACGATGCCCAGCACCGCCAGCACGCTGACAGAGACCAGTGCTGCCAGCATGAACATGGTGAAGTAGCGGTCGGCCTTTTTCTGGTCGCCCTCGCCCAGCGTGATGCCCACGATGGCGCTGCCGCCGGTGCCCAGCATGAAGCCGATGGTGCCCAGCAGCATGGGCAGCGGCATGATGAGGTTGACCGCCGCAAAGGCCGTTTTGCCCACGAAGTTGGAGACGCACAGGCCGTCCACCACGCCATAGATGGAGGTGAACAGCATGGTGCCGATGCAGGGCAGTACGAACCGCAAAAGGCGGGAATAGGTGAAATGATCGGAAAGTTGAATTCGTTGCTTTGCCATGAAAGTTCCTTTCGATGCGATTATTCTTTTTCCGGCGGGGCCAGCAGTGCGCCGACCTCCTGCTCGAAGGAGATGCATTGTTTTTCGTTCATGGAGACCAGCGCGGCGCGTTCGGCTGCGGTAAAATGCAGCAGGCTGCGCTCTTCCGCTTCCATCAGCGGGGCAATGACCCTCTGGCACAGGGCTCTGCCCTCGGCAGTCAGCCGGACGGCCTTGCGGTTCCGGGCACCGGACAGCTGTTCCAGCGTGATATATCCTTTTTTGAGAAAGCCGGAAATGGTAAAATTGATGGTCTGTTTGGGGTACATCCACAGTGCGCAGATGTCGTTCTGGGTCAGGGGAATATCGGATTCCCACAGGGAGTACAGCACCCACAGCGCCGGGTCGGACAGGCCGCAGTGCACGGCGTAGGCGTGATACTGCTCGTTCATGCGCTTATAATACTGGTTCAGCGCGATATTCTGGGCTTTTACATTGGCGTCCATGGCGTTCCTCCTTTCATAGTCCCAAATGAGACTTTGAGCATTATAAATCCCAAATTGGACTTTGTCAAGAAAATTTGCCGCTTTTAAAGCAAAATTCATAAAATGTCTATTTGACCTTTTCCCGAGACCTGCTAGAATAGGAAAGGCACTTTTACAGAGAGGAGTTTTCTCGTTTTGATGAAACATTTTTATGCTGCCATCGTGCGCCGCCGCAAAGCGGTGCTGGCGGTGTTTGCGCTGGCGGCTGTGCTGAGCGTGTTTGCCACACTGCAGGTGCAGGTGGATTACGACATCAACGACTATCTGCCGCCGGATTCGCCTTCCACCGTTGCCATTGAGGTGATGAACGGCGCTTTCACCGGCGGCATCCCCAACATGCGGGTGATGGTGCGCAACGTCACAGTGCCCGAAGCACTGGACTACAAGCAGAAAATAGCGGCCATCGACGGTGTGGAGTCGGTTGCCTGGCTGGATGACAGTCTGGATGTGACCGTGCCGCTGCAGATGCAGGATACCGCCACGGTGGAGACTTACTATAAGGACAACTGCGCCCTGTTCACCGTGACGGTGGAGGACGCAAAGCGTCTGGAAGCCGTGGCCGCCATTCAGGACCTGATCGGGGAGGACAACGCCTTGGCGGGCACGGCGGTGTTCACCGCCGTTGCCACCAACTCCACCGTCACCGAGGTGGCAAAGATCGCCGCCATTGCGGTGGTGTACGTGCTGTTCATCCTCATCCTGACCACCGATTCCTGGGCCGAGCCCATTCTGGTGCTGCTGGGCCTGGGCACGGCCATCCTGCTCAACAATGGCACCAACCTCATCTTTGGCACCATCTCCTTCGTCACCAACGCGGCGGGCAGCATCCTGCAGCTGGCGGTGTCGCTGGATTACTCGGTGTTCCTCATCCACCGCTTTGCCGAGTGCCGGGCCGAAAACCCGTCGGCCAGCCCCGAGGACTGCATGGTGGATGCTCTGTGCAAATCCACCGGCTCCATTTTGTCCAGCGGCCTGACCACGGTCATCGGCTTTCTGGCGCTGGTGCTCATGCAGTTCCAGATCGGCCCGGACCTGGGCCTTGCGCTGGCAAAGGGCGTGGTGCTGAGCCTTGTCACCGTGTTCACCTTTATGCCGGCCCTGACGCTGGCGGCTTACCAGTGGATGGATAAGACCCACCACCGCGCCCTGCTGCCCAGCTTTGACAAATTCGGCCGCTTTGTGGCCCGGGTGATGCTGCCCATGGCGCTGGTGCTGGCCATTATCATGGTGCCCAGCTATCTGGCCTCCAACAGCAACAAGTATTACTACGGTGCAGCCCATATGTTCGGCAGCAATACCCGCCTTGGGCAGGACACCGATGACATTGAGGGCATTTTTGGCAAGAGCGATACCTGGGTGGTGCTGGTGCCGGAAGGGGACACTGCCACCCAGGCACAGCTTTCGGACGCGCTGCACGATCTCCCGCAGGTGACCAGCGTGCTCTCCTACGTGGATAACGCGGGGGCATCCATTCCGCCGGAGTTCGTGCCGGCGGATACCTTAAAGCTGCTGACCTCCGGCGGCTACACCCGCATGGTGCTTACGGTGGGCATCGACACCGAGGGCACCGATACCTTTACACTGGTGGAACAGGTGCGTGCCATCGTGCAGCAGTATTACCCGGACGATTATTATCTGGCCGGTCAGGGCGTGAGCACCTACGATCTGATGGACACCATCACTGCCGATATGGTCAAGGTGAACCTGCTGGCCATCGGTGCGGTGTTCCTGGTGCTGCTCCTGATGAAGCGCCAGCTGCTGCTGCCCATCATTCTGGTGCTCAGCATCGAGACGGCCATCTGGATCAACCTTTCCATCCCGTATTTCCGGGGGCAGTATGTGTTCTACATTGCCTACCTCATCATCAGCTCGGTGCAGCTGGGCGCTACGGTGGACTACGCCATCCTCTTCTCGGACCGGTATCAGGAGTTCCGCGAGACACTTGGCAAAAAGGAAGCGGTTGCCGCCACCGTATCGGCCGTTACCACTTCGGTGAGCACCACCGGCAGCGCCATGGCCGTGGTGGGCTTTTTGATGGGGGCTATCTCCACGAACCAGCTGCTGGGCCAGCTGGGCAATTTCCTGGGCGTAGGCAGTCTGGTTTCGCTGGCCATCGTGCTGCTGGCCCTGCCGGGCTATCTGTATCTGGCCGACCCGCTCATTGTAAAGAAGAAAAAGCAGCCGAAGGAGGCTTGATTCTATGAAACATACATTTGTGCGCCGGGTGTCGGCGCTGGCTCTGGCCGGCTGCCTGCTGGCAGGCAGCAGCCTGCCGGCCTTTGCGGCGGCATCCACTGCCAAAGAAGAAGTGATCTATGCAAACCTCACCGCTTCCGGTGACGTGACCGGCGTTTATGCCGTAAACAGCTTTGCCGTACAGGCCGGGGACACTGTTACCGACCACGGCAGCTACACGGCTGTGCGCAACATGACCACCCACGACGCCGTGGAGCAGAGCGGCGATACCATCACTGTGAATGCAGCGGAGGATGGCAAGCTCTACTACGAGGGCACCATGGACGCAGCTACCGCCCTGCCGTGGGTGGTGAAGCTCACCTATACGCTGGACGGAAACGAGATTAGTCCCGACGAGCTGGGCGGCAAAAGCGGCGCATTGGCCATCCGGCTGCAGGTGAGCCGCAACCCGGGCTGCACCGGCAGTTTCTTTGACCAGTATGCCCTGCAGGTGACCATGAGCCTGGACACCGACCTTGCCCGGAACATTGAAGCACCGGGGGCCACCGTGGCGAATGTGGGCAGCAAAAAGCAGCTCTCCTACATCCTGCTGCCGGGCATGGACAGCGATGTGACCGTCACTGCCGATGTGACCGATTTTGCGATGGATGCCGTCTCGCTGAACGGCGTGCGGCTGAACCTGAACCTGGACCTTGGAGATATGGATATCGCCGGGATGCTGGACCAGCTGCAGAACGGCTCGGTGCAGCTGGACGATGGTGCCAACGCACTGGCAGACGGCATTGCACAGGTGCAGGCGGGCATTGATACCCTGAACGGCAATTCCGGTGCCCTGACCGGCGGTTCTGCCCAGGTGCGCGCGGCCCTGACCCAGATGCAGACCGCCCTGAATGGCATTTCTGCTTCCACCGATGAGCTGAACACCCTGCTGAATGCCTCCACCCAGATCAAAGACGGCATCGCCCAGCTGGACGAAGGCGCGGCACAGCTGGAACAGCAGGTGAGCTTTGAAGCCTACAAAGCCATCCTCAAGGAGAACGGCCTGGACCTTGATGTGGTGAAGGACGGCAACGCCAAGGCCATTGCCCAGCTGCAGAGCATGGTGAAGTGGATGCCGCAGCTGAAGGACGTGATCCTGCTGCTGCAGGGCTCCACGGCCAACATCGACGCCATGCAGACCTATCTGGATACCGTCAACGGCGGCATTGCCCAGTTGCACGAAGGCAGCAGCACCCTGAACAGCAGCTATGGCGAATTTGACGCCGGTGTGCGCCAGCTTGCCGACGTGCTCACCGGGATGCTGGGCAACCTCTCGGTGCTCACCGACGGCGTGAACCAGCTGGCCACCCAGTACGCCCAGCTGGACGACGGCCTGAACGCCTACACCGACGGTGTGGCTCAGCTGAAAGCGGGCGTTGCCCAGCTGGCCGAGGGTGCAGCCCAGCTGACGGCGGGCACCGGGGAGCTGCGGGAGAATGTTTCCGGCATCGACATGGGCGACCAGCTGAACAGCCTGCTGGAGAGCCTTTCCGGCGGCGGGGAAGTGGAAAGCTTCACCTCGGCGGAGAATACGGATGTGAGCGCGGTGCAGTTTGCTCTGCAGACCACCGCCATCACGGCCCCCGCCCCGGCGGCCCAGCCGGAGCCGGAAGCAGCACAGCTGACCTTCTGGCAGAAACTGCTCAAGCTGTTTGGGCTGTATAAAGGCTGACAGATTTAAAATTGTCTCCGCTTCGCTCTGACAATATTTAAGGTAATATTATTTTTAAAATATTGCAAACAAGCCAGCCCTGCGGGGCTGGCTTGTTTGCTTTTTCACGGGAAGGGGTCGTGACGGGTAACGGCATCTGCTGGCACTAGCTCCCTGCGGGAGCATATGCGCAGCAGGAAAAGTGCATTTGACCGGTACGGCCCCATCGGTAAAAAAGCAGCTCCGAAACGACCGCAGTCGTTTTGGAGCTGCAAATTATAAAAATAATAATTCCGCTGAATATGCCCAGAGCGGAGGGCATTTTAAATCGTCTTTTGTGGTAGAATATCATTCAAAATGATATTCTACCAGTTCGCAGTTCTTAATGCCTGCCATGGCGTACTCCTCGTTGGTCATATCGTAGAAGTAGGACTGCACCACCCGGGCGATGCCGTTGTGGGCCACCAGCAGGTAGGTCTTGTCGGTGTCGGCTTTCAGTTCGTCCAGCAGGTTATAGATGCGCTGGGCCAGCTGCATCATGCTTTCGCCGCCATCATAGCGGTCGGCAAAGTGGGTCTTGGAGACGCGGAATTCGCCGCCGTTGCGGGGCGTGCCCTCGTATTTGCCAAAGCACTGCTCCCGCAGGCGGGGCTCACACCGTGCGGGCAGGCCGGTGACGTCTGCAATGGCTTTGGCGGTATCCGCGGCGCGGGACAGGGGAGAGTACAGAATCTCGTCGATGTGCACGCCGCTGGCCTTCACTTTCTCACCAAGTTCCCGTGCCTGCTGGCGGCCCCGCTCGGTGAGGGGACTGTCGGTCATACCGCAGATCTTGTTTTCAACGTTCCACACGGTCTCGCCGTGGCGGGTAAAATAAATTTTATGCATAGAACCCTCGTTTTACTGATAATTGTGAACGTCCTCGCCCTCTCAGGCGCCCACGCGCCAGCTTGTTCCCCTTTTGGCACTTCGTGCCATCTCCCCCGACCGGGGGAGTCTGTCAAGGAGAGAGCCCTTGGCAAAACGGTGAAAGCACGAAGAAAGATTTACTTCTGATAGCTTGCTTCAATTTCCCGGATGCGGGTATAGAAAAAGTCGTTGGCGGGGGTGGGCATGTTGTATTTCTTTGCCCGCTGGCGCACCACACCGGCAAACTCGTCCACCTCGGTCAGGCGCTTTGCCAGCACATCCTGCCGCATACTGGGCATCCCCTCGGGGTTAAAGGTGGGCATCATGGCGTCCAGGAACTTCACATCGTTGTCCGGCGGCAGAGGCACGCCCTCAAGGTTTGCAAGCTTTATCACTTCCTGCATGGCGGCGCGCATCATGTCCTGTGCTTCGCCGGGCTGGCGCAGGCCGCCATAGGGCAGGTCAAAGGCGGCAGCAGCCTGATTCAGGCCGTCGTTCACCATCAGCTTGTTCCACTGCTTGTAAAGGATGTCATTGCAGGGCTCATTGCCGATGCCGCAGGCGTCCAAGTAGTCGGCCACGGCCTGCACGCGGGGCGTCATGGCACCGCTGCGCTCACCGAACTGGATCTTGCCTTCCTGATTGAACACCAGCGTGCGGCCGGTGCGGGTGGCGTCCATGCCGATGGCAACGCTCCACAGGGTGCGGCCGGGGTAGGCGGCTTCGATGTGCTCCTCGCTGGTGATGCCGTTCAGCACGCTGATGATAACGGTATCCGGGCCCACGAACTTTGCAATGTCTTTGATGGCCTGTTCCAGCACAGTGGCTTTCACGGCCACCAGAAGCAGGTCTACCGGCTTGCCCTCAGCGGGGGTAACGTAGGTGAAGCGGCATTTTTCGCCGTTGCACACTACCGGCTGGGCGGCGTAGCGGGCAATACGGCTTTCGTCGGCGATGACCTGCACGCCGGGCATTTTGCGCCCGAACAGGATGCCAAGGGCACCCAGCCCGATGAGGGCGGAAGTTTCGATCTTTTTCATGGTCTCCTCCTCTATTTAAGCCTTTTTCAGCGTGCCGTCTGCGGCAGGTATTACGGCATCGCCTTCATCGATGCCAAGGCGGGTAAGTTCTTTATCCGGGTAGGGCAGAGTGCGGGTGTGCCCGGCGGCATCCGTCAGGATGACGTCACACAGCACCGGCTGGCCGGCGGGCAGTTCCTCGCAGCCGTACATCTGCTCTTCAATGCGCAGGACGCGGTAGGTGGTATCCATAACAGAAAAACTCCTTTTTGGGAATGATGTATTTGCCCAACGGGCAAACATGATGTGCCCGTTGGGCATGATGTTTCCGCTTGCGCGGAAATGATGCAGCCGCCTGCGGCGGCCATGATGCGCTCGGGGCAGGCCCCTCGCAATTCCTCATGTGCCCGCAGGCACACATCATTTTGCCGCAAAGCGGCAAAACATCATTTGTCCGAAGGACAACATCATGTTTGCAAAGCAAACACATCATTTTTATTATAAAGCTCTGTGCGGGGCGCGTCAACCGCATTTGGCTTGACAGCCCGCCGTCCGGCTTGATAAAATGGACATGATTTTTGGGAACGGGGGAGACACATGAATATTACGGAACTGCGTTATCTGGTGGCCATCCGCAAGTGGGGCTCGGTGAGTGCGGCGGCAAAGCAGCTGTATGCGGCACAGCCCAATGTGAGCAAGGCGCTCAAGAATCTGGAAGAGGAATACGGCATCCGCATCTTCGAGCGCTCTTCCACCGGCATGATCCCCACCGAGCAGGGCAGGCACTTTATCCGGCAGGCCGAGCGTGTATTGGATGAAGTGGACCGGCTGGATCTGGACGCCCGCCGCCAGCAGGGCAGCTGCGCGGAACTGCGGGTGGTGCTGCCCCATGCCACCTATGCTTCCTACGCGGCGGTGGAGTTTCTGCAGCAGGCGGCAGAAAGCGAGCAGCTGCGGGTGCACATCCGGGAAAGCGGCGCCATGGAAGCGCTGGACTTTGTGCTGCGGCGCGGCTACCACCTTGCCCTGCTGCGCTACGCCGAGGAGGACGAGGACTACTACCGCCGCTACTGCGACCGCCACGGCCTGCATCGGGAACCGGTGATGGAGTTCGAGTACCTTTTGCTGACCAACAGGGAGGGCCCGCTGGCAAAGTGCGAGGTGACCGATATCACCCAGCTGAACGGCTATACGGAAATCCTGCACGACGACTTCCAGCTGCCCGGCGGCGAGGACAGCGGCCTGCGCTGGCACACGAACCCCAACCGCCGCATCCATGTGTACGAGCGGTGCAGCCAGTTCTCCATTCTGCAGAACCTGCCCAGCGCCTACATGTGGGCCTCGCCTATGCCGAAGCGTGCACTGGAACAGTACCATCTGGTGCT
The DNA here is from genome assembly GCA_050873025.1 of Faecalibacterium sp. GTDB lineage: Bacteria > Bacillota > Clostridia > Oscillospirales > Ruminococcaceae > Faecalibacterium. The sequence continues at coordinate 16,271 of JBNMHZ010000044.1, forward strand.
TAAAAAATGCCCTGCCCAGCGCCAGCGCATGAAGGATGTGCTGGTGTACCCGGATAAGGGCACCCTGCGCCCGGAGGAACAGGCCTTTGTACAGCTGCTGCATAAGCAGGCGTCTCTTACCGTGAAATGACCCGCAAAACCGGTTAAGAACTGGTAAAATATCGCTTTGCAAAATTGCGCACAAAGCAAAGAAACTTGGTACACAGCCGTGGCGGACAGACCGCCGCGGCTGTCTTTTTGTTGGAGAATCGCACGAAAAACAAACGAAACATCGGTTAAAAATCTTTGCTGCTATAGCGTTTTTCATATAGCCCCATACCAGAACCATATTAGCACTTTTATGAAAAATGTGTTAACATGAGCTCAGAAAGTTGGCTGGACCGAATGGAAATTCTGGAGATTATTTCCATTTGACTTCAGCAAAGAGAAAAAGGAGGTTTCTGGTATGATCAGTTTCTTACTCTGTCTGGCGATCCTGATCGTGGGCTACTTTGTCTATGGTAAGATCGTGGACAATACCTTCGGCCCGGACGACCGCGAAACGCCTGCTGTGCGCATCAACGACGGTGTGGATTACGTCGTGATGCCCCAGTGGAAGCTGTTCCTCGTCCAGCTGCTGAACATCGCCGGCCTTGGCCCCATCTTTGGTGCCATGCAGGGCGCATTGTGGGGCCCGGTGGTCTTTTTGTGGATCACCTTCGGCACCATCTTTGCAGGCGGTGTGCACGACTACTTCTCCGGCATGATGAGCGAGCGCAACGACGGCGCTTCCATCGCCGAGATCACCGGCAAGTACTTAGGCCCTGTGATGCAGAACGTGATGCGTGTGTTCTCCGTTGTGCTGCTCATCATGGTGGGCACCGTGTTCGCCGTTGGCCCTGCCGGCCTGATCGTGGAGCTGTGCAGCCAGAGCGGCGCTTCCGGCGCATTCACTTCGCTGCTGTTCTGGCTCATTATCATTCTGGTGTACTACTTCATCGCAACCTTTATTTCCATTGACGCTGTTATTGGTAAAATTTACCCCATCTTCGGCATCTGCCTCATCATCATGGCCATCGGCGTCATCTTTGGCATCTTTACGAACCCTGCCTACACCATCCCGGAGATCTGGGATCACTTCGGCAGCATGCATCCGTCGGGCACCCCCATCTGGAGCTTCATGTTCATCACGGTGGCCTGCGGTGCTATTTCCGGCTTCCACTCCACCCAGTCGCCCCTGATGGCACGCTGCATGAAGAGTGAGAAGCAGGGCCACTTCGTGTTCTACGGTGCCATGGTGTGCGAGGGCGTGATCGCTCTGATCTGGGCCGCTGCCGGCTGCAGCCTGTACGAGGTCACCGGCGGCCTGAACACCGGTCTGGCACAGGCACTGGCTATGGGCCAGTCCAAGGCCATTTACGACGTCTGCTCCAAGACCATGGGCGGCGTGGGCATCGCACTGGCTATGATCGGCGTTGTGGTGTGCCCCATCACCTCCGGTGATACCGCCTTCCGTTCCGCCCGCCTGACCCTGGCCGACTGGTTCAAGATCGATCAGGACAGCTACGCAAACCGCCTGAAGCTGTGCATCCCCGTTCTGGGCGTCGGCGCTTTCCTGGGCATCGGCAATGCACTGGGCTTTATCAACTACACCGTGATCTGGCGTTACTTCAGCTGGACCAACCAGACTTTGGCTATGATCGTTCTGTGGGCTGCTTCCATGTACCTCTTTAAGGAGAAGAAAAATTACTGGATCACCGCTGTGCCCGCTACCTTCATGAGCGCGGTGTCGTCCACCTACTTTATCCTGGCTCCCGAGTGCCTGGGCGGCCTGCTGAACGGCAAGACCGCAGAAGGTGCCACCATCTACAATACCGCAGTGGCATACCCCATCGGCGTGATCTTTGCCATTGCAATGCTGGCCATCTTCATCCATGCAACGAAGAAAGCAGCCCAGAAGGCATAACACGATATATACAAACACATATACAATAATCTCCTGAACAAAGCCCCCGGCGCTCACGATCTGCAGCGCCGGGGGCTTTGCATTTTGCAGCGTTTCGGGCAGAGAAATCACGATTTGCGGAGAAAATCGAAAACGATTGAGCAACTTGCACAAAAACGGGCCGGAAAGTTTGGCAATGGCAACTTTGACCGGTCCCGGAAAAGGTCTTTTGCCGGAAAACTAAGAAAATCTGCCGTAAATGCGATAAAATTTCTTTACTGGTATTCCGACAGAACATCTTGCTATATACTTTTTGATATAGGAACCATACCAGAAAAATATTAACAGCTTTATGAAAAAAGTGTTAACATGAAGCCAGAGATTGGTCAGAACTGCGGTCAGGCACGCAAAATGCTGGCTGCGGTTTGAATCAAAAAAGGAGGTTTCTGGTATGATTAGTTTCTTACTCTGTCTGGCGCTCTTGATCATCGGCTACTTTGTCTATGGCAAGATCGTTGACAACACGTTCGGACCGGACGACCGTGAAACTCCTGCTGTGCGCATCAACGACGGCGTTGACTACGTTGTGATGCCCCAGTGGAAGCTGTTCCTCGTCCAGCTGCTGAACATTGCAGGTCTGGGCCCCATCTTTGGTGCTCTGCAGGGTGCTCTTTGGGGCCCCGTGGTGTTCCTGTGGATCACCTTCGGCACCATCTTTGCAGGTGGCGTGCATGACTACTTCTCCGGTATGATGAGCGAGCGCAACGATGGTGCTTCCATCGCTGAGGTCACCGGCAAGTACCTCGGACCCGTCATGCAGAACATCATGCGTGTGTTCTCCGTCGTGCTGCTGATCATGGTCGGTACCGTGTTCGCAGTGGGCCCCGCAGGCCTGATCGTTACCCTGTGCAAGAACAATGGTATGTCCGGTGCAATGACCACCACTCTGTTCTGGCTGATCATCATCCTGGTGTACTACTTCATCGCAACCTTTATCTCCATTGATGCCATCATCGGTAAGATCTACCCCATCTTCGGCATCTGCCTCATCATTATGGCTGTTGGCGTTATCTTTGGTATCTTCACCAACCCCGCCTACACCATCCCTGAACTGTGGAACAACTTCCACAGCATGCATCCGTCGGGCACCCCCATCTGGAGCTTCATGTTCATCACCGTTGCCTGCGGTGCTATCTCCGGTTTCCACTCCACCCAGTCGCCTCTGATGGCTCGCTGCATGAAGAGTGAGAAGCAGGGCCACTTCGTGTTCTACGGCGCAATGGTCTGCGAGGGCGTCATCGCTCTGATCTGGGCCGCTGCCGGCTGCGCACTGTACAGCATCACCGATGGTAAGATGACCGGTCTGGCCGAGGCTCTGAGCGCTGGTCAGTCTGCCGCCATCTACGACGTGTGTGCAAAGACCATGGGCGGCGTTGGCATTGCACTGGCAATGATCGGCGTTGTTATCTGCCCCATCACCTCTGGTGATACCGCATTCCGTTCCGCTCGTCTGACCCTGGCCGACTGGCTGAAGCTGGATCAGGACAGCTACGCAAACCGTCTGAAGCTGTGTGTCCCCGTTCTGGGCGTCGGCGCTTTCCTGGGCATCGGCAACGCACTGGGCTTCATCAACTACACCGTTATCTGGCGTTACTTCAGCTGGACCAACCAGACCCTGGCTATGATCGTTCTGTGGGCTGCTTCCATGTACCTGTTCAAGGAGAAGAAGAACTACTGGATCACCGCTGTGCCCGCTACCTTCATGAGCGCTGTGTCCTGCACCTACTTCGTGCTGGCTCCCGAGTGCCTGGGCGGTATGCTGAATGCTAAGACTGCTGAGGGTGCCACCATTTACAACACTGCTCTGGCATACCCCATCGGCATCATCTTTGCAATTGCAATGCTGGCCATCTTCATCCATGCCACCAAGAAGCACACCGCTTCCCAGAAGGCATAAGGATGTCTGCCGCACGGCATAAGCCTTAAACGTGAACACCCCCGCCGCTGCATCTGCAGTGACGGGGGTGTTTTGGCATAACCAACAAACCTTTTGTGCAAATCTTAGCAGCCGGAGGGCTTGCAATTTGGCCCCTGCGGTGCGAAAATAGAACTGGCAATTTTATAGGGCTGGCGGCGGGAATCCCGCCTGCCAGTCCGCCGCAGAAACTGCCCCGGCAGCGGGTGCGGCACAGCAGAAATAACAGTAAAGAAGGGAACTTCCATGATCTTCAAACCTGCACAGCTGGGTATGGCAAAACTGGAAAAACAGGAGCTGGAAGCAGACAAAAAAGCCTGCAGAAAGATCGGCCCCTGCGGCGTTGGCAAAAAGGCGCTGTACCTGAACAGCTTTTACATCGACCGCCGCTATTATCTGCCCTACGGCAGCATCAGCCGCGTGTATAAGCGTGTGGCCATGAGCTCCGGCGGCTTTACCGGCAAAGGCATGTTTGCCTCCATGGCCTACCTTGTGGTGGAGTACGACGGCGGCAAGCAGAAGCAGTGCAACTTCAAGGACGAGCGGGATGTGGACAAGCTGCTGGAAGTGCTGGCCAAAGAACAGCCGCAGATCCGCCTGCTCAGCGCTGCCGGCGAGCAGGTGCTGGAAAAGAAGGAAGCCGAAAAGGCTGCCCGCAAGCTGCCGGAAAGCGAGCTGACCGACGAAGCCCGCCACAGCATCACCGTGCTGCGCAAGGCCAAGGAATATCTGGAAGCAAAGCCGGAACTCTCCGATGAGCTCAGTGCCGCCGAGCGCCGCAAGCGTGCCCAGCTGCAGAGCAAGCCGGTGTACCGCTATGTAGCACTTGCTATCTTCATCATGGGCATCGTCTCTGCGGCCTACGGCCTGTATGCCGTCACCACCCATACCGGCAGTTACGGCATCTACTTTGCGCTGTTTGGCTTTGCGGCCATCTTCCTGTTCTCCAGCTACAATATGCTGCCCACGGCCCGCAACAACCACAGCTCCATCATGAAGCGTGCGGAAAAGGCCGAAGCTGCCATGGCCGAGTATGTGAAGCACTACCCGAACGGTGCCTTCCCGGTGGCAAGCTGGTATGCCCATCCCATTGTGCTCAAGCGGATGACCGATGCCATTGAAGAGGGCAAGGCCGTTACCGTGCCGGAGGCCCTGACCGCCGTGGAGGACCGCCTGAAAGCCCTGAACGCTGATGTTCAGGTGGATCAGGAGGAGTACGACGAAGTGGTGGTCATCAAGGCCATGTTCCTCAACCACGATTATCAGTAAATGATTTAGAATGCCCTCCGTTTCACTCTGGGCATGTTTAAAGGAAAAATTATTTTTATGGTTTGTAAGTCCGAAACGACTGCGGTCGTTTCGGACTTGCTTTTTCACGAGAAGGGTTGAAAAGGTAAGCGGCATCTGCCTGCGCTGGCTCCTTTGCAGGAGCATCCGCGCAGCGTCATTCCATGTGTTTAACGGTTTGGGCCCCTCTCGTGAAAAAACAACTCTGGAAAATCCGCGTTTGCGCAGCAATGAAAGCCCCAGTGGGGCTTTCAAGCGGCGAGCGGTCTGCGTTAGCAGATGGAGGGGCTTTGCCCCAACAAGTTCCGCAGATTTTCCAGAGTTGTAAAAATAAAAATAATATTTCCTCTGCCATTGCCAAAGCGAACGCGTCGGCAATTCTAAATCGCGATTTGCTTTAGCTAACTTCTTGCGCGGCGGTGCATGCCGCTTTATAATAAAAAAGAGAGTATTTTGCACCCACCAACGGAGGAAACAGCTATGGATATGGTCACCCTTGGCAGCACCGGCATCACGGTGAACAAAAACGGTTTCGGCGCACTGCCCATCCAGCGTATCCCGCAGGCAGACGCCGTGTATCTGGCCCGTAAGGCCTACAAGGCGGGCGTCCGCTTTTTTGATACCGCCCGTGTCTACACCGACAGCGAGGTGAAGCTGGGCGAAGCCTTTGACGGCATCCGCACTGAGGTGTACATCGCCACCAAAACGGCGGCACAGAACGCAGAGGACTTCTGGAAAGACCTGCACACCTCGCTCACCAA
>JBNMHZ010000045.1:0-22118 GCA_050873025.1 Faecalibacterium sp.
GGATACCACCATCATGGTGATACCCTGCCTTTGTTCGTTTACCGCTCCGCGTACTCTCGCCGCAGAACCTCCGATAAACAAAAAACGTACCCAAACCCTTTTTCGTAAAGAATCGGGTTCGAGTACGAACTGTATGGTGGACGGTACAGGACTCGAACCTGTGACCTCCTGCACGTCAAGCAGATGCTCTACCAGCTGAGCTAACCGTCCATAAGTCATATCGACTTAGATAGTTTACCACAGTCTGGCTAAAAAAGCAATACTTTTCCGTAATTTTCTTCAATGCACACCCTGCATTGCTGCATACCCAGCCGAAGCAGCGCAGCTTTTAATGGATCAGATTCACAAAAACCGGACACAGCACCGCTGTCAGCACACCGGCCACAGCGATGGAAAGGCCGCTCATGGCGCCTTCCACCTCGCCCATCTGCAGAGCCTTGCTGGTGCCCACGGCATGGGCCGCCGTGCCGATGCCCACACCTTTGGCAATGGGGTCCGTGATATGGAACACTTTACACACCGTCTCGGCCAGCAGCGCGCCCACGATGCCGGTGACGATGACGATGGCACCGGTCAGGGCTGCAATGCCGCCCAGCTCTGCGGCCACATCCATACTGATGGCTGTGGTCACAGATTTGGGCAGCAGTGTGGCATACTGCTCACGGGTCAGATCCAGCGCCAGCGCCATGGCAAGTGCACTGCCAAGGCTCACCAGAGTGCCCACCGAAATGCCCGCGATGATGGCAGCGGCATTTTCCTTGAGCAGGTCGATCTTCTCATACAGCGGGATGGCCAGTGCCACCGTAGCGGGCAGCAGCAGGTAGTTCACCGGCGCTGCGCTGGCCTTATAGTCCGCATAGGGAATATTGCACACCGACAGAAAAATAATTACAAAGATACTGCCCAGCAGCAGCGGGTTAAAGATGGCCTTGCCCGTCACCTTATTGATAAGGGTACCCAGCGCAAATGCGGCCAGCGTGAGCAGCACGCCCCAGGCCGCAGAACCGGACAAAAAGTCATTCAGCAGCTGCGTCATTGCCAGCCTCCTTTTTCTTGCGGCCGGTCAGGGCCTGAGTGGTTTTGCCCGCGCTTGCCATCACCAGCACCGTTACCGGAATAATGGCAATGAGGATGGGCAGCAGCATATCGCCCATCTCTGCCCACAGCTCCATCACACCGGCAGCGGCAGGCACGAACAGCAGCGGGAAGATGCCGGTGAGGTAGGTGCCCACCTCTTTCACGTCTTCCAGCTTTACCAGTTTGAAGTTCAGTGCAGCCAGCAGCAGCACCAGGCCGTAAACGCTGGCCGGCACCGGCAGCGGCAGCACAGCGTGCAGAATCTCGCCCAAAAAGCAGAACGCAAGAATGCGCGCAAACTGAAAAATATATTTCGTAGTAAAGTTCCCCTTTCCTCTTTGAAAGCGCAAATAGTCACATCGAATGTAAAGTATACCGCACCGTGCCCAAACCATCAACCGTGATTCTGGATAAGAAACTCTGCACATTTTGCAAAGAACTGTGCAAAAAAAGGCGCACCGGCAGAACCGGTGCGCCTTTGGCGGAGCTTTTCAGATCACATAATCATTTCCGGCCTGATCGGGCAGAGCGAGATCGGCCAGGGTGATATTGCCAAAATAATTGGAGATAAGGTCGTTCAGACCCTTCCACATTTCATAGGTGCGGCAGTTGGCCATGCGGGAGCAGGGAGCCGCACCCGGCGTCAGGCAGCTGACCGGCGCAAGACTGCCCTCGGTCAGCATCAGAATCTCGCCCACGGTGTACTGATCCGGGCTGCGGGTGAGCCGGTAGCCGCCGCCCTTGCCGCGCAGGCCCTCCAGAAAGCCGTTCTGCACCAGCACCTTGAGGATGTTTTCCAGATATTTTTCCGAGATTTCCTGCCGGGCGGCGACCTCCTTGAGGGGGACATATTTTTCAGACTGATGCTCGGCAAGGTCGATCATCACGCGCAGTGCATAGCGCCCTTTGGTGGACACGATCATAATAGTATACTTCCTTTATTGGTAATAGAGTAGTTTTAACCTATTATACAACAGGGTAAATAATATTTCAATCCCACTTTTTTCAAAAAATCCATTGACAAGAAGGTTCCAACGGGCTATAATACCATCAAACCCACAAACTACATCGGTTTATAGTGATTACGTGCCGTGCCGCTTGTGGAGTGCATTCAAAAAACGCACCGGGTCCATCCGGCAGGGCGCAAGCCGCCCATACAAACTGTATCAGGGAGGAAACTACAATGAGCAAGATTTACACTGCCGCAGATCAGCTGATCGGCCACACTCCGCTGCTGGAGCTGACCCATATTGAAAAGGAGCAGGATCTGCCTGCCCATATCATCGCCAAGCTGGAGTACTTCAACCCGGCCGGCTCCGTCAAGGACCGCATCGCCAAGAAGATGATCGACGACGCCGAGGAAAAGGGCCTGCTGAAGGAAGGTTCCGTCATCATTGAACCCACCTCCGGCAACACCGGCATCGGTCTGGCTGCCGTGGCCGCCGCCAAGGGCTACCGCATCATCATCGTGATGCCCGAGACCATGAGCGTGGAGCGCCGCCAGCTGATGAAAGCTTACGGTGCCGAGCTGGTCCTGAGCGAGGGCGCCAAGGGCATGAAAGGTGCCATTGCCAAAGCCGATGAGCTTGCAAAGGAGATCCCGAACTCCTTCATCCCCGGCCAGTTCGTGAACCCGGCCAACCCTCAGGCACACGTTGAAACCACCGGCCCCGAGATCTGGGAAGATACCGACGGCAATGTGGATATTTTTGTAGCTGGCGTTGGCACCGGCGGCACCGTGACCGGCGTTGGCCAGTACCTGAAGAGCAAGAACCCCAATGTCAAGGTAGTGGCTGTGGAGCCGGCTTCTTCCCCCGTGCTGAGCAAGGGCACCGCCGGTGCACACAAGATCCAGGGCATCGGTGCAGGCTTTGTGCCGGATGTGCTGGACACCAAGGTGTATGACGAGATCATCGCCGTGGAGAATGACGATGCCTTTGCCACCGGCCGCCTGATCGGCCACAAGGAAGGCGTACTGGTTGGCATCTCCTCCGGTGCTGCCGTTTATGCCGCCATCCAGCTGGCAAAGCGTCCGGAGAACGCAGGCAAGAACATCGTGGTCCTGCTGCCCGACACCGGTGACCGCTACCTGTCCACCCCGCTGTTTGCGGACTAAACGATTTCGAATCGTCTCCGCTTCGCTCTGACAATATCAGAGGAAATCATTATTTTTATATTTGCAAAGAGGAAAATCCTGCGGGATTTTCCTCTTTGCTTTTTCATGGGGAAAGTCGTAACCATTCATGGCATCTGCTATTGCTCGTTTCCTGCGGAAACAGTCGCAAAGCCATAAAAATGCATTTCACAATTCCGACCCCTTTTGTGAAAAGGCGTTTGGAGCGCTCCGCAGAGCGCGACAAGCGCATAATTAAAAATAAAATTTCCGCTATTTATGGCCAAAGCGAACGCGTCGGCCATTCTAAATCGTCTTGCTCCTCCTCTTTTACTATGCTACAATATCTCTATCAAAACTTTGGAGACTTGCCCATGAATTACTACGCTGCCCCCATGGAGGGCCTGACCGACCGGGTGTGGCGGCAGGCACACCAGAAATGGTTCGGCCCTGCTGCCACCGCCGACCGCTACTATGCGCCCTTTCTCTCCCCGCCGGAGAACCGGGTGCTCATCAAAAAGAAGATGGCAGAGCTTGCCCCTTCCGCCAACCCCGGCGCACCGGTGATCCCACAGCTGCTGGCCAAGGACGGCGAGCTGGCCGCATGGATGATCGGCGAGCTGCGCAGGCTGGGCTATACCGAGGTGAACCTGAACCTCGGCTGCCCGGCCGGCACCGTGACCGCCAAGGGCAAGGGCTCCGGGATGCTGCGGTACCCCGAAAAGCTGGATGCTTTTCTTTCTGCCGTATTTGCAAACGCCGAAGGCCCCATCTCGGTCAAGACCCGGCTGGGCGTGGAAAAGCCGGAAGAGTTCGCCGCCATTCTGGACATCTATAACCAATACCCCATCTGTGAGCTGACCATCCATCCCCGGGTGATGCGCCAGCAGTACCGCGGGCAGGCGGACCGTGCCGCTTTTGCCGCCGCACTGCCTGCATGCCGGATGCCGGTGTGCTACAACGGCGATGTGACCACCGCCGCCGACCTGCACGCATTGGAGGCGCAGCATCCGCAGCTTTCCGGCATCATGGTGGGGCGCGGCATCATTGCGGACCCGGCATTGTTCCGGGTGGCACGCGGCGGCGCACCGGCCACGCGGGAGGAGCTGCGGGGCTATCTGGACGAGCTCTACCACAGCTACACGGAGCTGTTCGGCTCTGCCGGGTGTGCTGTGAGCCGGATGAAGGGGCACTGGTTCTATCTTATTCATAAGTTTGAAGGTTCCGAAAAGCTGGAAAAGCAGCTGCGCAAGGCCCGGGAACCTTGGGAATATGAGGTGGTGGTGAACCAGATCTTCACACTGCCTTTCAGACCGTAACGATTCAGCGGAAATTTTATTTTACATATTTGCAATTCAGAAAAATCTGCGGATTTTTCCGAATTGCGTTTTCACGGGAGAGGCCGTAACGGAAAACGGCATCTGCCTTGCTTGTTTCCTGCGGAAACAGCTGCAAAGTCTTTCAGGATGCCGTTTGCACTTTCGGCCTTTTGCGTAAAAATTTCTCCGGAAACGGCCGCAGTCGTTTCCGGAGAATAAATAAAATAACAATTCCTCTATTATGGCCAGAGCCGCGCGGCGGCCATTTCAAATCGTTTTTATAACAAAAAGCCCCGCCGTCAAAAAGACAGCGGGGCATGAGCAGACAGGCAGTATTACACGTTCAGATAGCTGCGCAGCATGGCCTGCAGCAGATCGTCACGATCCACCTTGCGGATCATGGAACGGGCATTCTTGTAGGTCGTGATGTAGGTGGGGTCTTCGGACAGGATATAGCCCACCAGCTGATTGACCGGATTGTAGCCTTTTTCCTTTAAAGCATCGTACACCTGCTGTACGATCTCATGGATCTCATAGTCCTTTTTGTCGTGGATCGAAAAAATAGCAGTCTCGCCACTCACGGAATACACCCCCTTAGGAAGAACTACGTTCATTGTACACGAATTGCGAGGAAACTTCAAGATAAACTGACCGGATTTGCATAGTTTGCATAAAATTTCCGATCCTGATTTTGCAGGCTGACGGCCTGCACCGCCGCTGAAGCGGCAGAAAGAGAGGCTTTATGCTCTACGGCATCGGCTGTGACCTGTGCGAGATCGCACATCTGGAAAAAAGCCTCACCGGCACCCACGCTGCCGCCTTTATCCGCCGGGTGTACGGTGCAGCGGAACGCGCCGCTCTGGGTTTTGATGTTCCCCTGCCCGCCGGGCGCGGCAGTGCCCACAGGCTTGCCAGCGCAGCGGCCAATTTTGCCGCCAAGGAAGCCTTTTTAAAAGCAGCCGGCACCGGCCTGCGGGAGCCGTTTTCTTTGTGCGAAATCGAGGCCATCCGGCTGGAAAACGGCGCACCGGCCTACCGCTTTTCCGGCCAAACGGCGGAATGGGTGCAGGCACACGGCCTTGCTGCCCGGCTCTCTTTGAGCCACGAGGGCGGCATGGCGCTGGCCTTCTGCGTGCTGGAAACGGAAACCTGAGCGCCCCCTCTGCATACAATGGAATATCCCCCGCGCTTTCTGCTCATACTGAGAGCAGACGAAGATGCGCCGGACGCATCACATAGCGGGGCGCATCCTCCAAATGCAGGGAGGGAGATTCCATGGAGGTACACAGAGGAGAAGTTTTTTACGCCGATCTTTCGCCGGTGGTGGGGTCGGAGCAGGGCGGCGTCCGGCCGGTGCTGATCGTGCAGAACGAGATCGGCAACCGGCACAGCCCCACCGTGATCGCAGCTGCCATTACATCCCGGCTGGACAAAGCCCGCCTGCCCACCCACATCAACATCCGGGCGGCGGACACCGGCCTTGCCAAGGACAGCGTGGTGCTGCTGGAGCAGATCCGCACACTGGATAAACACCGCCTGCGGGAGCGGGCCGGACAGATCACCGCCGAAGACCAGAAGCGGGTGGATCAGGCACTGGATGTGAGCCTTGGGCTGACATCGTATTAAGTAAAAACAGACCGGCAGGGCCCGCAGGCTCTTGCCGGTCTATTTTTACTTACGGTATCTGGCAATGGCCGCCAGAAGCTCTTTTGCATCCAGCGGTTTTGTGAGGTGTTCGTTCATGCCGGCGGCGCGGCTGCGGCAGATGTCGTCCTGGAAGGCGTTGGCCGTCATGGCAAAAATGGGCACCGATGCGGCGTCCGGCCGCTGCATGGCACGGATGGTGCGGGCTGCTTCCAGCCCGCCCATCACCGGCATCATTACATCCATCAGGATCACATCAAAACTGCCGGGTTCGCTTGCCGCAAAGATATCCACGGCTTCGCGGCCATTCCATGCCTGCGTCACCTTTGCGCCGCTGCTTTCCAGCACGAACTGCGCGATCTCCATGTTCAGGTCGTTATCCTCCACCAGCAGCACGCGGGCACCCTGCACGGAACCGGGCTGTGCCTGCGCTTTTTCCGGCTGCGGCGCACTGGCTGCAGCATTGATGCGCAGCGGCAGATGAATGGTAAAGGTGGTGCCTTTGCCCTGTGCACTCTTAAAGGTAATGGTGCCGCCCATCCGCTCCACAAGCTCGTGGGTAATGGCAAGGCCAAGGCCGGTGCCGGAGTAGGCAGTGCGGGCGTTGGCGTCCTCCTGCGCAAAGGGCTCAAAGGCACGGGCCTGGAACTCCTCGCTCATACCGATGCCGGTATCCGCACAGGTAAACTCCAGGTCTGCCACGCCGTTTTCGGCGGCAAGCTCACGGCAGCACAGCACAACGTTGCCGCCCTCCGGTGTATATTTCACTGCATTGCTGGCAATGTTCTGCAGCACCTGCCGCAGATGCACCGGGCTGCCGATGAGGTGGGTATGCCGGGCATCCACGCCTTTGTCCTGCAGCACTACGCCGCGTTCCCGGGCCTGGATCTCGATGATGCCGTTGGTATCCTGCACCAGAGCCTGCAGGTCAAAGGGCACCGCTTCCAGCTGGATCTCGCCGGATTCCAGCTTGTTCATATCCAGCACGTTGTTCACCAGCTCCAGCAAAAAGCTGGACGCATCCAGGATCTTTCGGCGGCAGTCCTCCTGCCGGGCCTCGTCCCCTATGCAGTGGCGGCTGATCTCCACCATGCCCTGTATGCCGTTAATCGGCGTGCGGACGTCGTGGCTCATACGGCGCAGGAAATCCGTCTTGGCGGCGTTGGCGCGGCGTGCATCCTCCGCCGCCTTTTCCAGCTTGCGCTGTGCTTCCTGCTCACGCTGCTTTTCCTCGGTCACATCCTGGTTTGCGATCAGTACCGCCATCAGGCCGCCCTTATCATCGTAGCGCTGCGGCACCACAAGGGTGGTCATCCAGCCGCCATTTGCCATCTGCCAGGTAAAGCGCAGCGAATCACGACCCTGCAGCCGCCGGGCCATGGTGGTGATGTCCGAAAATTCTTTCAGCTGCTGCTGATATTCCGGTGCTACCATGCGGGCGATCTGCTCCTGCTGCGAGCCGGCCGTCATGGGCGAAGAATAATTTTCGTAATTGCCGCGGTCGCTGCGGTAGACTTCCACGGTCTTGTCCTTCAGCTGCACCAGCATGATGGCACTGTAGGCCGTACTGAGCGCATTGATGATGCGCAGCCGCTTCTGGCTCTGCTCCAGCGTTTCACGTTCGGCACGGCCCTGCTGCATGAGCATCACGAGCCACGCGATCATCATTACCGCAAGCGTGCTGCTCATTACGATGGTACGGCTGCTGTACACCTGTGCCGCCGGGAAAAATGCGTACAGGTCGTAGTTGCGCAGCCGTTTTTTGCTGCCATACCACGAGCCCATGCTGCCGGTGAGCCGCACAACGCCGTCACGGTCTGCCTTCCAGCCGCCGCTGCCCATCTCGCAGCACTGTTCTATCGTTAAGCCCTGCAGCCTTTCATCGTTGCTGCTCACCACCCGGGTGCCGTCACTCAGCACCACCACGCCGTGCATATCCACCGTAATGCCTGCGAACAGGTTCTGGGGCGAAAAATCACCGTTCTGCACTTCCCCGTCCTGCCGGAAAAAGCAGACCACCACGCCCGGCGCATCCCGCCGGGTGACAGCAGCCACATCATAGGACAGACCCTCATGCTCGGTACGGCTCAGGTAGACCTTTTCCGGGTAGACAGCGATCTCACGGATCACGCTGCTCCGGAAAAACTCCGCCCAGCCGGCAGCATCTATGCTGCCCACCCGCGCATCCGGCTGCATCTCTTCGTTCAGAAGCACAGCCCCGGTCAGGCGCTGTTCTTCCGCATACTGCTGCAGAACTTCTGCATTCGGCCCGCCCAGTGCACCCATCACCCGGCTGAGCTCGGTGGTCTTATCCAGCAGCCGCACAAGGCTTTTGGCTTCGTCGTTGGCCGTGTAGCGTTCGCAGCTCTCCACACGGTTCTGCATAAAATCAAAGGTCACATCCAGCGTGCGGCTGAGGTAGCGCCGGTCGTGCATGGTAAAGCCCGCAAACATGCCCAGGGCCAGCAGAAGCATCACAAGCAGCGCCCGGCCCATGGAACTGCAGAAAAAGTTCTTTTTCTTTTTTCTCATGATACGCGTCCTCCCCATACCGTGTACTGCGGGTCCAGACCGTATGCTTCCACGATGCGGGCAGTGGTGCCGTCCCGCTTCATCTCATCCAGCGTGCGGGTAAGCTGGGCTGCCAGCTGGGCATGGGTACCCTTTTCAAAGGCGATGCCCAGCTGCGCCGTATAAAGGCTCTCGTCCAGCACACGGTATTCCTCTTCCCGCTTTGCCAGTGCATTCAGGCTTTCCTCATGGGAGGCAATGGCGTCCACGTAGCCTTTGCGCAGCAGTGCCTGCAGCTCTGCCATGCTGGAGCAGCTGTACAGCTGCTCCAGCTGCGGGATGCGCAGGTCGGTGCGCTGCAGAAACACGCTTTCCGGCTTGGTGGAAGCCTGCACGCCCACCCGGCGTCCCGCCAGATCGGCAAGGGTATCAATATCGCTGTCGGCGCGCACCAGCACCACATGGCGGCTGTAGAGATACGGCCCCGCCCACTGGTACTCCTGCTCGCGGCCGGTCATGGTAAAGCAGCTCCACAGACAGTCCACCTCGCCGCTGTGCAGCAAGGCGTCCCGCTGCTCCCATGTGATGATCTTGAACTGCGGTTCATAGCCCATGCGGCGGAAAGCTTCCTGTGCCAGCTCCACATCGATGCCGCCAAAGTCACCGCTGCTCTCAATAAAGCTGTAAGGCTCGTAGTCATCGCAGCCCACCGTGATGGGCTGCAGCTGCCGGGCCAGTGTATCACTGCGCCCTGCACAGCCGCACAGGCCCAGCACCGCAAGCACTGCCGCCAGCAGCAGCGCCAGTGGTCTGCCGCGTGATCTTTTCTGCTTCATGCCTCTCACCTTCTGTATCCGGCGGGGCATCTGCCCCATAAAAAGCGTATTTTCTGCCCATTATAAGTATATTATACAAAATGCACTGTTTTTCGGCAAGCTTTTCGGGCAGATTCTGACAAAAGAAGCGTTTCTTTTTTCAATTCCGGCACCGTGGGTCGTTCTTTGGGCCGAATTTTGGAAAAAGCCCCCGCAGCACTGGTCATCTCTCACAAAAAATGATATAATTTTCAGCAGAATGGCTGTGTCTTTTGCGGCACAGCGCCATGCAGGCTTTATGATGAAGATATGGAGGATGCACACTATGATCATCCAGAGCAAGAAGGTATGGATCGCCGACCAGTTCGTGCCGGCAGCAGTTGAATTTGAGGGCGGCCGCATTACCGGCATTTTTGCCTATGGCGAAAAGCAGGCCGATATGGACTATGGCGCAAAGCGCATCGTACCCGGCTTTATGGACATCCACTGCCACGGTGCCTATGAGTTCGATACCAACGACGCAAACCCCGAGGGCCTGCGCTACTGGGCAAAGCACATCGTCTCCGAGGGCGTGACCAGTTTTCTGGCCACCACCATCACCCAGAGCGAAGAGGTCCTGACCCACGCTGTGGCCAATGTAGCCGACGTGATGGAGGGCAGCTACGAAGGTGCCGAGATTCTGGGCGTCCACTTTGAGGGCCCGTTCCTGGATATGAAGTATAAGGGCGCACAGCCGCCGGAGTATATCGCCAAGCCCACCATCGAACAGTTCCAGAAATACCAGCAGGCCGCCCGCGGCCACATCCGCTATATCACCCTGGCACCGGAGCACGATGAGGGCTATGCCCTGATCCGCTACCTGACCGCCCACGGCGTGGTGGTGAGCCTTGGCCACAGTGCCGCCACCTACGAGCAGGCCGTGATGGCCTATGCCGCCGGTGCCCGCTCCATGACCCACGTATACAACGGCATGTCGCCCTTCACCCACCGTGCAAACGGCCTTGTAGGTGCGGCCTACCGCATCCGCACCATGTACGGCGAGATCATCTGCGACGGCTGCCACTCCACCCCTGCTGCGCTGAACAACTACTTTATGAGCAAAGGCCCGGACCACGCCATCATGATCTCGGACGCGCTGATGGCCAAGGGCACCCCCATTGGCAGTGAGTACCTGTTTGGCGGCAACCACATCACCATTTATCCGGACGGCAGTGCTCATCTGGATGATGGTACGCTGGCTGGTTCCACTCTGAACATCAACAAGGGCCTGCGCATCCTTGTGGAGGAAGCCATGGTGCCGTTCAATTATGCGCTGAACGCCTGCACCATCAACCCCGCCACCTGCCTGCATCTGGACGACCGCAAGGGCTCGCTGCAGGTGGGCAAGGATGCCGATATCGTGGTGCTGGACGACAACTACGACGTGCTGCAGACCTACTGCATGGGCAAGGCCCAGCTGTGATACCCCAAGACAAAGGATGTGTACCCTTCTATGCTTCAAATCGCGTTCTGCGATGATGACCAGACTGTTCTGGACCAGCTGAGTGCTCTGCTGGAAAAATATTGTGCCCAGCGCTGCACCCAGATCCGGTGCACGGCGTTCCGCAGCCCGCTGGATCTGATGGCCGAGATCGAAAAGGGCACACGCTACGATATCCTGTTCCTGGATGTCATCATGCCGGCGGAAAACGGCATTGAAGCCGCCAAGGAAGTGCGGCAGTACGACACCGCCGTCAAGATCATCTTCCTCACCTCTTCGGCAGAGTTTGCGGTGGAGTCCTATGTGGTGGGCGCTTATTTTTACCAGCTCAAGCCCATCTGGGAGGAAAGCTTTTTCCGCCTGATGGATTCGGTGATCGACGAGTGCCACAAGGCCGACCAGCGCAGCCTGATTTTGCGGTGCAAGACCGGCATCTCCCGCATTGAGCTGGACAAGCTGGTATACTGCGAAGTGATCGGCCGCACCCTGATATTTCACCTTGCCAACGGCACCGTGCTGGAAAGCATTGGCAGCATGGATGAGCTGGCCCGGCAGCTGACTGCCCGCGAAAGCTTTGTGCGTCCGCACCGTTCCTATCTTGTGAACATGGAATATATCCAGACGATCTCCGCCCGTGCCATCGTCCTCACCACGATGGCACAGGTCCCGGTGCCCCACGGCAAGGCCGCCGACATCAAGACCCAGTATCTGGCCTATGCCTTCCGCCGAAAGCAGGTGATGCTGTGAGCAGTGTGATCTATTTGCTCAACGCCGCATCCGTAGGCATTTTTGGCATCCTGCTGTCCGCCTCTTTCTGCGAGCTGGACTGGACGCCGGCACGCCGCCGGGCGCTGGCCGTGAGCAGCGTGCTGCTGCTTGCATTGCAGGGCTTTTTCTACCTTACCAGCAGCGGCGGCACCGTCAAGGCGCTGTACCCGTTCATCACCCACCTGCCGCTGTTTCTGCTGCTGTTTGCCATGACCGGCAAGGGTGTGTGGTCGTTTGTGGCAGTGCTGACCGCCTACCTGTGCTGCCAGCTGCGGCGGTGGATCGCGCTGCTGGTGCTGGCGTTCTTCCCTTCCGGCGGCGCAGTGCTGCAGGATTCCACCGAGTTTTTGCTCACCTTCCCGCTTTTATATCTGCTCATCCGCTATGTGTCGCCTTCCGTGCGCAGCTTTTCGCATTATTCAACGGCGATGCAGCTGCAGTTCGGGCTTTTGCCGCTTCTGGGCTACGGTTTTGATTACCTGACCCGCATCTACACCAATCTGCTGGCCAACGGCAACCAGGCCGCTGTAGAGTTCATGCCTTTTGTGTGCAGCGGAGCCTACCTGGCCTTTGTGCTGCGCACCACCAAGGAAGAGCGGCTGCGCGGCCAGCTGGAACAGACTCAGAACAGCCTGAACCTGCAGGTAGCGCAGGCTGTGCGCGAGATCGACGCCCTGCGGGAGAGCCAGCGCAAGGCCAGCACCTACCGGCATGATCTGCGCCATCATCTGCAGTACATTTCCGCCTGCATTGAAAATGGCCGCACCGAGGCTGCGCAGGAGTATATCCACAGTGTGTGCGCCCAGATCGAAGCCAGCAAGGTGACGACCTACTGCGAGAACGAAACCGCAAACCTGATCTTTTCCTCCTTTGCGGCCCGCGCCGAGCACAGCGGCATCGATTTCCGGGTGCACGCAGCCATCCCGCAGGTGCTGCCTCTGCCGGACAGCGATCTGTGCGTGCTGCTCTCCAACGCGCTGGAAAATGCCCTGCATGCCGGTGAGCGCCAGCGCAAAGCCGGAAAGCCCGCTGTTGTGGACACCACCGCCTACGAAAAGGGCGGCAGGCTGTTTTTGCAGATCTCCAACTCCTGCAGCTTCCCGGTGCAGTTTGACTCTGCGGGCGTGCCCACCACCAGCCAGCCGGGCCACGGCCTTGGCGTGCGCAGCATCTGTGCCATTGTACAGCAGTACGGCGGAATGTACACCTTTGCTTTGCAGCAGGATCAGTTTTTGCTGCGCATTGCGCTGTAAAAAAGGCGATTCAATGCGTTTTGTGGGCGAATCACGCCCCGCCTGCCTGCACCCGGTGCTTTTACGCTATAGTAAGCTCAGACGGCACTATGCCGCCTGAGCTTCTTTTTTAGGAGGGATCTGCATGGCATTCCTGATCGTTCCCGTTCTGCTTTTGCTGGCAGCATGGGTCGCCGTGGTACGCCGCCGTCTGAGCGCGCTGAGCGAGAATATGGATACCGCCATGAACCAGATCGGCCTGCAGCTTGCCTCCCGTTACCGTGCACTGGATGTTCTGCTGGGGCTGATCCGCAGCTATGGCCTTTCGGCCCAGTTTGTGCTGGTGTTTCCCGCCGTAGACGCACACTCCACCCCGGCACAGGTGCTGGAGCAGGAACAGCGGCTAGCGCAGGCCATGCATTACATCACCGCTGTAGCCGAGAGCCACCCGGCCATCAAGACCGACAAGACCTATCAGCGCTGCACCCAAGCCTCCGAATGCTACAGCCGGATGGTCTATACCAGCAGCCTGATCTACAACGATTCCGCCGCACAGTACAACCATACACTGAACCAGCTGCCCATCCGCCTGCTGGCCGGGCTTTTGGGCTTTGCGCCCCGGGAATACCTGCAGCTCGCACCGGATGCCCCCATGGCCTGCCCCGCCGAGGGCGAGACGGCGTAATACGTTTCTGCACATCAAAAAATCCCTCTGGCTTTAACAGGCCAGAGGGATTTTTCAGATGCCGCACAAAGAATGCCATCCTGAGGGATAACGTTTCAAACACCGACAGCAGCTAAAATTGCTCTATTGTCCGCACCCCCTGCCTGCCGCTGTGATGACAAGTCCGCCATCCGGGTGTTAGCAGGCCGGTCCGGATCGAATCATATTTTTATTCCAAAGAGTTTAGCTGCATACAGTATTTTGGGCCTGTTCCTAAATACTTTTTTAAATAACGAAACACTAGTCAAAATCAACCAGATCGTTATGCTGCTCACCGCCAAAGCTTTGACCGTACTGCGCCCATACCTTGCGATTGATTTCAAGTCCTATTATGCCTCTGCCGAGTGCGCTGCTCGGCATCTTGGCCCCTTGACCACTAACTTGGTCGTGGCCAATGCAAGCCGCACAGAGAAAACTTTCTGCCTGGCTGTGTTCCCTTCTCTCAAAGCCCACGGTATTCATGGCCGCGCTCGTCTATTTGAGGTCGTGCAACAGTCAAGGAAGTCAACAACAGCCGCCTGCGCGATGTCATCCGAAACCGCACTGCTGTGTACAAGGATGGGATTCCTTCTCCAGCAGCTCCATCCTACGATGCGACTGCTCTTGCCGCAGCCCCATCCCTTGAGGTGTCCTATCTGGTAGCTTTGCCTCGGGTAGTGTACTACGAGAAGGTGTCACGGCAAATCTATGGCATCTATCTGATGTACATTGCCCCGGAGAATATCGTGGTGTACTCCATTGACGAATTGTTCGTCGATGCCACTGCCTACCTCAATCACTACAAGATGTCGGCGCATGACCTCGCTATAACGATGATCCAGGAAGTACTGTACACCACAGGCATCACGGCCACCTCCGGAATCGGCACAAATCTGTATCTGGCAAAGCCAGCAATGAACATCACCGCCAAGCACACCGCCTTGGATACTGCTTTGAGGCAGAGTCGCTGCCTAACCGCTGCCCCGACTGTGGCAAAGTCAAATTTCAGGAAAGAGCTGCCGTCCGGCCGGCTACGGAGAAAGAGATTCAAGATCTGCCCCGGGCAAGAACTGAAGATGAAGAATGAAAAAAACGTGTATTCAAGCTCCAACGTAGGAGAAGAACACACGGCTCGTTTCATATAAATCCGACTTATGCTGCTGCCTAAACCAACGGCTCATTTCCTCTTTCTTTTGGGTGCTTATCCACTTTATCAACTGATTTCATAAACATGCAGGTGAGAACCGTCATAAATGCCTGCTGTTCTTCGGTTTCAGCCAAAGCAAACCCAGCTTTTTCTATAAATTTAAATGAAAGCCACGGTGGAAGGTGCATAGCAACATACAATTCCACTACATTTTCTCAGAATAGTGTTCAATTTTTCCGGTTCTGTAGCGACCAATCGTTGACTCAGACACCTTTGATTCATAGGCCAAAGCCTCTTTTGTGAATCCGAAACGCTTCATCACATATCGAAGTGCCTCTGGAAAAAGTAGGAATATTCTCTAACACCTTTCTTGACTCTTCAGCCCTTTTCATCTCAGACAGTATTCCCTCTGGGTCTATGATGCGGTAGTATCTTTTCTTGCTGTCATAGTTGGTGGGCACAGGATGACAACGAAGTCCGCATCCTTATAAGCGGCTTCCGCATCGAGAGTAGCAATTAAATCGAGGTTCTTCTCTGCGAGATACTTCTCGATGTACTCGTCCTGAATCTGGGACTTTTTATAATTTGATGAGATTAACCTTCTCCGGGATGATGTCCACTGCCATGACCTCATAGTGCTGCACCAGTAGCGTGGCGATGGACAAACCGATATAGCCGGTACCCGCAACTGCAATTTTCGTTTGTTCCTTCCTCTTCTTATCTTCACACAAAGATTTTCTGCACCGCTTCGTAGCTCGCCATGTCCCCGATATCATACCGTTTGCCCAGCATCCGATAAGCGTGCATCGTAGTCT
Source organism: Faecalibacterium sp. (assembly GCA_050873025.1). Classification (GTDB taxonomy): domain Bacteria; phylum Bacillota; class Clostridia; order Oscillospirales; family Ruminococcaceae; genus Faecalibacterium. Next base: position 15,625 of record JBNMHZ010000045.1, read on the forward strand.
GGTGGCTCAGCCACGCCGCAAAGCTGCCCGGGGCATCATAACCGCAGCCACTCGCCAACGCTTCCGGGATTCGCTTCACGTCCTGTGCCTTATAATAATAGAAGGGTGGGACTGCTAGATTGCCTTTCGGTTCCTGCGGTTTTTCCTCATAGGAGGTGATCAGACCCTCTTCATCTACTGTAATAATTGCCGTTTTCTGCTGCTTTTTCAGCTCATTTTCTTCGTGGCACATCACACAGGAGGTTCCCTTTGCCTTTGCAAAGCAAACAAATTCCGATAAGCTGAAGTCCAGCACATTATCGCCAGCCATGACCAGCAGATCATCGGTCAAATTCAGTTTGTCCACTGCCAGTTGAATATCTTTGACTGCACCGAGGCGTGTTTCATTAGTGCTTGTACCATCGTCAATTACGGTAATTGCATATGGCCGCACCTTTTGTTTATTATTTTTCCAGTCCTCAAAATGCTGTGCAAACTTATGGTTGGAAATCACCACAAATTCATCAAGGTCCGTAGTTTCCACCAGGTCATCTACCAGCCAATCAAGGATGGCCTTCTCGCCTACCTTCAGCAACGGCTTCGGGAAATTCTCGGTCAATGGATAAAGGCGCGTGGCATAGCCCGCCGCCAAAATTAAGCATTTCATATGTACTCCTTCACCGCCCCACACCATCGGCGCTCTCACACAGGTGGAAACTGTACTTACCTTCCAGCTCCGGGAATGCTTTCAGATACTCAGAACCCACTTTAGCTTCAATATCTTCGGCCTTGTCCGGGTCAATCAATGCCATACAGCAGCCTTTAAAGCCTGCGCCAGAGAAACGCCCACCATAGATCCCATCGGTTACAGCCATGATCTCGTACAGCTTTTTTAGTTCATCGCAGCCGCACTCATAATTGTAGATTGAAGATCTACCGCTTTCGAATACAAGCTGACCGTAACCTTCCAAATCACCCTTGCGCCAAAGCTTTGCGCCTTTTTCTGCGCGGGCAAATTCGCCGTAATAGTGCTCTGCCCTGCGCCGCCACAGCTCCGGCAGACGGTCTTTGTAGGCTTCAAACACTTCAAAGGGAACATCCCTCAGGCGAGTATTTGCAAAAGTGTCATAATCCATCCCGGCATAGCCCATCAGAGCATATGCCGCAGCCTTGCACTCGTCCTGCCGCAGGTTGTACTTGGAGTTTTTCAACGAGCGTTCCAATCCGGAGAAAAGTATAGCGATCTTGTATGGCTTCATCTTCTTACTCGTCGGAATCAACTCGTAGCTGTCGTCCTTAGTATCCAGATAAAGCAGGTGGTCCTTCCGGGAAAGCACCTCGCAGCTCTGGTCAAGCTTACCGCAGGAAACGCCGACATACTGATTTTCCGCTGCCTTGGCAGTCAAAATCATCTCCATCGGCTCCAGATGCAGATCGTTGACCTTGCACAGTGCCGACAAGAAGCAGATGATAACCGCCGCCGAAGACGACAATCCGCCAATGGGCAGACCGCCCTCGATGATGCCGGACAACCCGATTTTCAGGCGGTATTTTTCCCCCAGCATCTTGGCGGCGCCTCGCAGATGATCCGCCCAATCGCCTTGCTTTTCCTCCGGTACTGCATTTACAAAGAACTGCGCACGCTTCGGAAAATTCAAGGATTGCAGCTCAATGATGCCGTTCTGCTTAGGATGATACGCCATGTGGATACCCCTGTTGATGGCAAAACCGTTGATCTTGCCATACTGGTGGTCAATGTGAGCCCCCAGCGGGCTGATGCGGTAGGGACAGAACGCCACACCATCCGGCTCCTGGTGGTAGAGCTTTTCGTAAACCTTTATGCACTTCATTTATTTTATCCCTTTGTAAAGTTTAATTATTGCAATTATATTCCTATAGAATATGGTACAACGCCAATTGAGTTTCTCACAATGTACATAACAAAATAAACAAAATACGCTGTTAAATATATCCAATCGTTTGACCACTTTTTTCTATATGTTTGTTTCATAATTTTAGATAACATCACCACCATCAAATATTCAACAAACAAGTTAAGTCTTCCAGTTTCTTTGCTTATAACGCTCATTGATGAGAAAGCATATGCAATAGTTATTGTGCTCCCAACCAATACGGCGTCTTTTCTTGATAATTCCTTATAATGCTTTTTATAACATATATAAAAAATCGTATATATAATTATCAAAAGTGCTCCATTTCCTATATTTCCAAACCCTTCTGTACCCAAGCGTCCATACGCCATTCTATATTTATACGGAAAATATTTTAAGATTACAGGAAATATTCCTCTAAAGCTCACAAGAACAGCCCCAAAAAGTACTATACCGTCTCTTAAAAATCTTTGGGGACGAATATCCTTTGCCTTTCTATAGAATCGCGAAATCAAAGGAATACTAATCATTAATACTGTTGCCGTATGAAATCCAATCGCTACTATATATAGTAATGCAGCCTTCATATCATTCATTATTCTATTTTCTGTTGCTTTACTATTGTTGAGACCGGCATATGCTATCAAGAAAATAACATTTGCAAAGGTTTGACGAAGCATTGAGAAAGACTGTATATATAATCCCATCATCCAAAAAAGACTCAATGACAACAATCCATCTGCTTCATTCGCCCTAATCGCTACTGCTAGAAGAACGGCAAACAATACTGCGGTTACGACCAAAAATCCTCTTGTCCCCAATCCAATAACATTAAGTATCTTGCAATACATAGCAAACGAATAATTGGGATCTTTAATTATGTTTATCCACGGAATATCATGGTATCGAATATATGTAGCTTCGTAAGTCCGAAGATCCCCTCCTACTGTTATTGAACGGACAGATGACAATAGCGTCAGTATAAAAATCCAAAAACAATAAATCGTTCTTCTTTTTCTGCGCGCATAAATCGATAAAAACAAAAAGATTTCTATAATTATATATACTGCCATTTACTCACACTCACATTTTCACATGTACGTTTTGTACCACTCTGCAAACTTCCGCAGGCCCTCCCGCCTGCACCAGTTCTTTGGACAACATCTGCGCCAAATCCAGCATGGCCATAGACTGTGAAAAAAGCGCAGACCCGTAGAAGGGATGTTATAGAGCTTAGCGCAGGCATAGACCATAAACGGAAGAACTGGACGCATACATCAGATATTTTACGGGGTAATGGCAGCAGGCTTCTAGAATATTGTAGAAGCCAATAACCTTGCCGTCACATTCTGTGGTCAGAATACGCTTTGCAAGATTAGAACTGATAAAGCCAGAAGAACCAGTGATAAATACTGTCATAACTATTCATATTCTTTTTAAGTTATAGTCAAAAATTATTCCAATCCAAACAAAAATCTAGTTGCTTTACTTTTTTGTAAAATCAAATGAATCCCAATACTACCCAAGAGACCTACTCCAAAATTCACCATAGTCAGTCCGATTGGTGGCATCCATGGTTTATTAAACAGACATATTGAAACATATATCAACTGCTGATGGAATAAATAAATTGTCATCCCGGGGTCTATTTTTAATTTTTCTATAGGTCGTTTTCTATCAAGTAATAACAATCCAATTACAATTGCATATACCCCTGTTACACTAACGACTGGACAAAGCAACGTTCCTATTGTCTTTAAATTGCCGCCTTTTGCATAAAGATATTGTATTAGGACGAACGTCGAGATGCTGACTATCGCCCCTCCTAAAACAACGTTAGCACGTATACGTTCCAGAAAATCTCTTTTGCGAAATAGCATTCCTAAATAGAAATACAAAAAATACTTCATCGCTGTTAAGAGTTGATAAATATTGGGAACTCCCATTTTCTCCAAAAAAGCTCCCGCGTACCAGCACAATATAAATAAGACTCCCCCTACACCAGTTGTTTTTGTGTTACTAAATATTTTCGAAGCAAAGTATTGAAAAAAGACAAACTGCCAAAACAACATCAAAAGGAACCAAAGTTGGCTTGGCGATATTCCTAAAACATATTTTTCTACAATTTGCTTGATATCTGGTTTCCAAAACACGCAATAAAAAGGAATCACCCACAATGCTACTGTTGAGATATATGGAATAATTAGCCGCCTTACTTTTTTATGGATAACCGTTTTAAAGTCCACATACCGATTTGTTTCAAAATAAAGAAATGAAAAAACATACCCAGAAACAAAAGTAAATGCGTAAATATGTACATAATTTAGATATTTTGCGATATAGTTTAGTACCACGCTTGTTTTATATGCATCTTGGGGTGCCCAATCCCATCCCGCACTGCAAAGCATGCTATGATAAAGTACAACCAGTATCATCAAAAAGAATTTAACGACGCTCATTGCTGAAAGTTCCTGTTCTTTATACTCTGTCATCAAGTTCACCTTTTCTTATTTTCCCAAACAGTTGCTCCAGCATATTTCTGTAAAACACCAAATTTACCAGTACTAAAATCACAATCGCAATTACGGCAACTTTTACAGATAAAAAGAGCCACTCGCCATAGCCAACTTCCTTCATACTCATTTGACTGCTAATCGCGAAAATCAGTACTGCACTAATGATGTCGACAACAAACTGTTTGATGACTTTTTTTAGCGGCCAAAAAATAAAATGCTTCGAGTCGTATACAGCAAGCCAAATTGTCTGGTATGCCATTGCTGCCAATGTTCCAATTGCCACACCAACCAATCCCCATGCTTTAACTGTTAGCACTGAAACCACAATATTCAGCACTGCTGCAACAATATAATTTTTTTGAGTCTGTTTATAATGTCCTGTCGCTAGTACCATAATATTATATGGAAGTCGTAAGCAATGCATAGCATTTGCTATTGTAAGCAAAATAGAAAATACAGGCTGCATGTAATTAGCATCCTTAATTCCAAATGTGTAAACTTGAACAAATGGTACTATCAAAGCCGCCGTGCAGGAAAACACATAAGTTGTTCCTGTATGAATAATCCATTCCACCCACTCAAAGAATTCTTTGAGTGGGTTCAGTTCTTGCTTTGCCCAAAGTTCCCCCATCAATGCTTGAATACCATTTGTCATTGAAAGAAATAAGTTCTTTACTCCTTTAATAACCAAGAAATAGACCGAGTAAATCGAAACATTCGATAACGTTGAAAAAAAAGTCAGTACAATTGTATCCGTTCCGTCCAAAACAACTGAAGCAATATGTTGTGCCACGCCATTCCATTTTTGCTTAATGGGTTCTTCAGTGTATTTAGTCCTCCAATCGATTTGATAGTGCCGTTTTACATAAATATAAAGTATAAACGGTCTAGCAAGATAGATCAGTGATGTTGCCAGCTTGACCAACTGTATTGTGCTATCCATTGAAATCATAATGGCACAAACAACAGTATTCAGAATAATCGTAATAGTTTGAACATTATACAGGATATATCCACGCTGGTCTGCGTTCAGCAAAAGTGAGTTAACTATTCCAAAATAATATTGCGCAAACGAACTAATTGAAATTGTGGCGATCAATGTAGCCGTGTACAAAAATCCAAAATTTTGATTTGCAATTATTGGATAGACCATCATCAAAGCCACAACATAAACAAGAAGAATTTGCGCTAATCGTCGAAAGAACTTATTTGCAGAAATCATCACTTTGCTGATTTGTTGATTATCTTTTTCTGCCAATGGCTTGTACAATGAAGACTGTACAACAGCCCCTACTCCAAGTTCCAGAAATGAAATCACACTTAAAAATTGCGTAATGGAATTTACAAGACCATTAACTTCTGAGCCAAAATGCTGCAAAAACAACCGTGGCAGTATAAATCCGCAAATTAGTGCTGTGATTTGCGCTATCAAAGAAGCCACTATGTTTTTTGCTAATAATTTTTTTTTCATGATTTTCCTTTATTGTCACTGCCTAGATGGCAATTTCAACATTTCTCCTATCCTGTAATCCCATTCTATTGGTTCGATTTTGTCAAAACAGTAGAATTTGTAATCTTTAAGTTCTTCCTTCTCAAATTCATTGTGCAATCTCTGAAACATATGCTTCCCACATCGCATTCACACGATCTGGCCGGAAGGCTTCTGCACGTTTTTTCTCCACACCGCCCGACTTTGCTCCCTCGAGTACACAACAGATTACTTCCGCCAATTGTGCGGCGTCGTTACAGGGAACCAATTTTTGTGCGGCGTCCTCTGCAAACAATTCGCGTGGCCCGCCACAGGGGCAGTCCGTAGAAACGCATGGCACACCGGCCGCCATTGCTTCCATCAACGCGTTTGGCATTCCCTCATAATCTGACGATAAAACAAACACATCCGCCGTTTTCAATACGCTTGCCACATCGTTGGTTGCTCCCATCAAGAACGCTTTACCCTGCAAATCCGGCTCCTTAATCTTTGCTTGCAATGTGTCGCGTAGAGCACCTTCTCCGTAAATCTTTAACACGGCCTCCGGATGTTTTTTCTGCACCTGTGCAAACGCGCGAATCAGCAGGTCGTGATTTTTCTGCTCTGTCAAGCGGCCAC
>JBNMHZ010000046.1:0-22063 GCA_050873025.1 Faecalibacterium sp.
CTGGTTGATTTGTTGCGTGTCACCATCGCTGCCGGTGGGTGCAGGCGGAATCTCAGGCATCACGTTGTACTTCCAGAAATGCTCCTCTTTCGCAACAAGGTTATCCAGAATCTCTTTGTCGGTTGTGATTTTGTGAATCACAAGCCCTTTTCCAAAAATCAGGGCGGCGATATACCAGAAATCGAATCCACTTACAGCCAGATAATGATTGATCTGAGCCATATAGTGTGCAGGAATCTTATCATCTGCCCACTTATCTGCGGAGAATGGGGAAACCGTCTTACATTCAAGTCCGGCTTTCTGGCCGACGATTAGGCGGTCAAAATCAGCCAAAAGCAACGGATGTTCCTCGCTCTGGTAGATGGCATTTGCCCTGCGTACTTTTAGCCCAGTTGCTTCTGTAAAACGCTGGGCAACATAATCTTCCAAATCACGTCCCTGACGCATGGCCTCATTGTCGATGTCCTCGATGGAATCACTGATTTTATCGTGGTAAACTTGAAAGGCAGAGCGGTACGGATTCACGCCCAAAATGGCTCCGGCATCGGTGCCAGTGATACCACACTTACGGTAGCGCAGCCAGTCCTCTTTCGATAAATTTAATGTAGATACAAGCCTTTTCATGCAATTTTCATCCTCGCTTTCATATTGGCTTCTGCAATTTCAAAATCTTCCTGAATCAAGTCTTCGATAATATAGGAAAATTCATCAACCAAAGAGCGGTCATCGTCCAACCACAGTGCATACAGAAAATCTAAGATGTTCCGCTGCACACGCAAATGGTTCCAGAAGCGTTCTTCCATTTTGTTTTCAGCATCCAGAGTTTGCAGGATAGTGGAAATTGTGCTTTTAATCGTGACTTCATAGGCGATGGAAGCAGTTATTGCAGGAGATTTTTTATTGGTGTCGTCAAGGAACTCAGAAAATTCCCGGATAACCCGATTGCATACATCGTTCATATAGGTTCTCCTTTATGCTGCCAGTACCATCTTGTAGGCTTTGTCGATCATCGGATTGCCCTCTGCCGTGCGCAGGAACAGGTTTTCGTTGTAGTTCCGGGTCTTGCGGATGGGATTTGCATGAGTCGCAAAATCGGAAACAGCATTCACAAAACGCCAGCCGTTTTTGCCGACCCATGCGAGATCAGGAGCATCATAATAGCGAGCTTTCAATTCTTCCTGCAAACGCAGGTTGTTTTTCCGCTGGCCATCGGTCATATCTTCCGTGACAGGGAAGAACTCATTGATAAACTCCTGTACCTTGCGGTCAGACAGCTTAATGGTAGTCAGATCGTAGATACCTTTGCCCAGCTCTGCCATATAGTTATTGGCGAGCTGAAGCGTCTCACGTGCATCCTGCACACGCAGCAAGACGTTTTCAGTGTGTCGCGCAGTCCAGATACGCTTTGCAGAGCCGAGAGCCAGATTTAGGGTGTTTTGGCAGACAACACGCACGGGGGTCATAGCGACCTTGACACCAGAACTGCCATCGTGACTGTTGAAGAACACAAGATATGGGGTCACTTCATCACCTGCAATAATGTATTTTTCCGGCAGCTTTGCCAGCATCCAGACTTTCTTGCCGCCCTGTAAAGAGCCGGCAGTTTCGTAGGTGACACCCTCATCAAGCAGGTCATCGGTGAACTGGAAGGCTTCTTCGTTTTGCACGATGCGGTAGCGGTCAGATACCACGCCCAGCACAGCATCATCGGTGCTGCGGACGTTGGCGCGATAGCCGGGGATAATGGTCTGATTTTCAGAATAGATGTTGCGGCTCTCGACCTGCCAATCCAGACCAGCCAGCTCTAAGGCTTCACGGCTTGCAGGGGCATCTATCACGATACGGCCAAGGCCGTGCCAAGGGGTTTCGCGGACAGAGAACATGGTTTCAACATTTGCAGACATAGTTTGTACCTCCTGAATTTTTGATGCTTTTACTTGTTTTCGAGCTTGTGGGCAGTCCAGATGATGAGCAGCACAGCTCCTCTTCCGATTGCTTTTGCCCCTTTGATGAGAACTTTTGCCATAATGTCGGCCATTGGGATTTCCTCCATTTTTCATTGAAAAAGTAAAAGGCATGGAGAGATTGAGTGTATCAATTCTCCATGCCTTTTCTATGGATATAATATATAATTAAAGATTTTGAATATACGCCGACTCGACGCCAAGCGCATTAAATAGAGGTAAAATGGAATGCTTTCCATGAAATTTTGTGACGATAATGACAAGAATGACAACTTTTTTGAAAATCAAAAATTTAATAATTGAGGAAATGCTAGAAGAGAGGACAGATTTCCAAAGCGAAAGAAGTGTGGGCTATGAAAAAATATTACCAATCCCATAAATGTGTAAAGAACGAAAAATACATAACAAAAGGCACGAGTTTGAGAAAATTTCTATCTCGTACCTTTTGTTTGTTATTATACTAAATCGTCAAAAAAATCGTCGCTTTGACGAAGACGTATTCCTTGGAACAAGCGAACCTGCTTATCACAAGGACGAGGGTAATTTTTTTGTTTGCTCGTTATACCGATGCTTCTCATGAAAGAATTAAAGACAGTGGAAGAACATGGAGGAATAGATTTATCGTAACAGTAGTTTTCATAGACTTCTCGCATATCAGCAATGGGACACAAGAAGCCTTTTCCACGTTCACAGCAGTCATTTATAAAACCTTGCAAATAGTCAGAAGGACGCTTTTCTAGGGAGACTTTTGTATCATCTTCTGGAATGTGAGGAAACTTGTAATCCAATTTTTCCAGCCTTAAGGCGTATTTTAGGAGGTATGTTACGATTCCATCGCGCTCATTCCAGAGTTTTTCACTAAGGTCAGGGTCTTCCTTTGTAACGGTATTTTCAAAAGGAAGATAGATCAATCTATTCCAAAAGGCAGTATCGTCTTTTTTGAGACGGAGCCGTGAATTAGAAGCAAAAACTAGCTTAACGGGGTGGTCGAGCTTTTTTGACGTCTTACCTTTTCGCTGAACTTCTACTGTATCGCCACCAGTGATTTGCTTTAATTTTGCCACAGCTGAAGCACTCAACGGTTCCTGCGGCAAATCAAGAGATATATTTATTCTTGAATGAAGTAGAGCCTCAGATTCAAAACGTCCACCAAGATCACCTACTGGAAGATTGCTCACAGATTCGGGTGGATATAACCGCTGTATAAAATTGAACAGGACGCTCTTTCCTGTATTTGGCTTAAATCCAGCAAGAAAAAAGAATTTTCCGCGTGTTGTATTAACCAAGAGATAGCCCAGTGCCATCAACAACCGTTCTTTTAAGTCGTCACGGCCTCCAGTGGTGTCTTTTATGAATTTTTTAAATACTTTACATTTGGCATCTTCATCATAGTTTGCATTTAGGCAGGTAAATGTGAGAAATATTGATTTGTGTTTTGAGTACTGAATCTCACCATATTTATTGAAAAAATAAAGGCCATTTTGCAAAGGACAACACGTATCTGGGTCAATGTCTTCATCTCGTTCTAACCAAGGGTCTGTTTTTATACACCTATAAAGATCATTATAATTACGGAGATTAGGCGATTTATTAAGTTTCGGGTCAATATAGGAACGATAAAGTTTGATTACGTCATCTTGATCTACTAACTTATAGTAATGGGCTTCATCGTCATAATGATATACCAGTCCATTTCTAACGATAAATGGCGTTTTGCTAGTCAGCTTTCTCTCTAACTTAATAATGGAAGGTTGTTTTCGGGGAGACTTTTTTGCTTCTGGATTGTCAGAGCTGCTATCGGTTTTGTCATCTGGTTCTTCATCATCGATAGGTACGCCCCACTTTTCTGCTAAGCCTATTAGAGAATATGATGAGTTTTCTGAAGCGTTGCTTTCGCCGTCAGGTTCGGCATCAACATGAAGAGCTTCAGAATCTTCACCCGATACGAGACAATTTTTTTCAGAAAGATTTTCCGCAGTAGATTGATCGCCTGTGCTCTGAAGCGATGAGGATTCTGATGTTGAATCCTCATCGCTGTTATCAGGATTATCTTCAAAATCGGAGGTAGTTGGCGGAATATCTGATGTATCTTGACTTTCTTTAGAAGAATCTTCAATAGAAGGGTGAGCATTGTTTATACTCTGAAGCAATGAGAGGTGCAGCTTCCTAATTTCTTTGTAGAACATATGCTTGATTTTTTCATCATCACACTCGTACTTAGAATTGGCAAAATTAAGCAAGGACTTATAGCTATCATTGAGTAAGACACCATTTTTCTTAGAAAGAATTTCAAGTGATTTGTAAATAATACGCGCAAGTTCTTTAGCATTGACTTCTGCTGAGCAGCATAACTTTTCAATAGTTTTACAAAATTCAATCGTAGCGTTAGCACTATCAGTATCGAATTTATTTGAATCCATCATTGCACCTCCAAAATCAATCTACATACTAAAACAGTAGATGATATAAGTTCGAGCCTGTCTTACTGAGCTTTTACATATCGTGTCATACGACCTGCTCCGATGCGTTGGATACTTCCAGTCTTGACCATAGCACCTAGAACGGCTTCGATTGTTGTAGGGCTGACATCAGGAAGAATCTTGCAAATCTCCGATTTAGAAAGCGGTGTTAGGCTGTTCAATACGGTAGCTTCTATGCGAGCTTTTTTTGTGATTTTCTTGCCGTTGACAACGGCAAAACGCTTATCTAGCTCCTTATAACACATATAGAGCGTAGAGAGGAAGTTTTCAATAAAAGGAAAGTAAGTGTTTTCGTTTTTCTCCCATCCGATAGAAGATTGACGCAGAGCTTCGTAATAATAGGCTTTATAGTCGTTGATCTGTTCCTCAAAGGAAACGTACTTGCCAGCGTCAAAACCATTTTTGTAGAGCAGCAAAAGTGAAAGCAGCCGTGACATTCTGCCGTTACCGTCTCGGAATGGATGAATGCAGAGGAAGTCCAGAATGACGCAGGGGATTAGAAGTAGTTGGTTAATGTTTGCATCATTTCTGGCATCCAGATAGGCAAGAGTCAGCTGTTCCATAGCTTCTGGGGTCTCATTTGCCGGAGTAGGACGGAAGCGGACTTTTCTTTTACCATCGGCATCAATTTCCAGAATTACGTTATCGTCTGTTTTGTACTGCCCACCAAAACCGTTTCCGGTGAACTGCATCAAAATTTCGTGCAGATGCAGAATGTCGCTCTCACGGAAATCAATATGCTCGTATCCTAAATGAATTTCGTTCAGAGCATCACGATACCCGGCAATCTCAGCTTCATTATGATTTAGCGGTGCACTATTCTGATTTACGATGGCAGCAATGCGTTCATCGCTGGTTACAATTCCTTCAATGGCATTGGAACTCTTGATGGACTGAACTTTTGCAACAGCTTCAAGTTCGGTGAATACCTGCATATACTCTGATTTTCGCACACCCGCCATCGTCTTTAGCTCAGCAATATTGGTTGTAAGATTTAGAAGATTTGCCGGAAGCAAACCGTTGTTCAAAAAGGAATAGTCGAAAGTTCTCACGATCATTCCACCTTTCTGCATATAATTATATCAGATTATATGCAGAATATCAATTCTTTCTGCATATAATTATCTATTTTATGTGCAGATAAAACGGGGAATTAGCAAAATATGAGCTGTAATGTTGCACCCTGTTGTACTGAAAATTTTTCAAAATGGGCTGATGTATTCGCACATCAGCTCTTTTTTGACGAAAAAATTTTACATCAGCAAGAAAAAAATCATCCCAAATGTCGAAACTATCGTTGCTTTCGTTTTAGGGTGGATTTTGATGGTTTACCCTAGTGGTTTATTGTCGTGCGAAAGAAAAAACGGATAAATTCCATGTGATTTTCCTATAAGATATAAAAAATATATCCATGCAGATATAAATTGGAATAGATAGGATGATTAAATATTTGGTTTTATATAGATGTTTATATATTGGGATAGATTGCATAGGCCAATTTGGGTTTATTAAAAATTAGATTAGTATACAACAGTGGGATAAATTTAGAGAGGAGGTCATGTTTATGACTATGGCAAAAAAGCTCCCTATTTTATCTCCATCGATTCATACATTTGAGCTGCGTGGAAAATATTACGATTGTAAATCAAAAGCTCATATTTTTGAATCAATCAAGAGGCTGGTGGATGAGGGAAATTACCGTCAGGTACATTACGACGGAATGCCTAAAAATTATTATATTTATAAGAGAATTAACGGTGGGCTGACGATCGAGCTATCGTCATGCCCCAAACACAGAAAAAATTATATATTATTATCTGGCATAAATTTTGCCCGGATTGCAGGAGAGACATCAAGATTAACTTTAACAAATCTCTCTTTACGCGAATTGGCCTGTCAAGAGGAAATTTTCTTGAATGAACTGGAAAGGCTTGGAATCCTCGACGTTGAAGATTCTATTACATGGACGATGAGACGTGTAGATATTACACAAGATTTCTATGTAAAATCAGATCCGATGCTCTATGTGAAAGCAGTTCGTTATGCCGGAAAGGTTGAACCTTACGGGAAAGGCAGGGAAGAACACCATGACCAGCATAATGAAATAAGAAGCTGTAGGTTCATAAAGGAAAAGTATAATTTTGAATTATACGATAAGCACAAGCAATTATCAGCCGAAGAAGAGAAAGGATATGCAATTCGGTCTGAAGATATTGCCGCCTCAAAAAATCTTGTCCGATATGAAATCCAGCTAAAACGACTCTATCTGAAAAAATTTGAGCACAAAAATCTGAAAGATATGGAAATCACCTTGAAAGACCATGCGCTGTATGGCTACTTTGAGGAACTTAGAAAAGTGATTCCGGCTCTGCTCTACGAATATTCATACAAGATGTTTGGAGTGCACCCGTGGTATCATGTGTCTGGTGCATTAGAACGGTTGGAAAAAAGCAATCTGGATAAAAGGACCAAAAAGTTGGTTCGCTCCTATATCGAGGCAGCGAATGAACAGGGCAAACCGATGAAGTGTAGCTACCGTAAAAAGGAGCGAATCGTGGAAGCATTAGATATACTGGAAATCAACACGGTGATTATCCCGGATAGGATTCTAAACAAGCGTCAATATGCAAGATTCCCACTCGCACCGATCTGTTCAAGAGTGCAAGAAATTGATAATCAATCGACGGATGAACTGTATGGATAATATATGGGAAAAGGTAATCCGAAGAAAACCAAGGAAAACAACAGTATTATAAAATGAACGATATCGGAGGTGAATTTCAATGTCGGATTTAGAAAGATACCCTGATGTTTTGACCTTTAAGCAGGTACAGGAAATTTTGCACGTTGGTAAAAATCTCCTTTTGGATCTTTTAGACACTGGCGAAATCCCTGCGTTCAAAGTGGGGAAGCTATGGAGAGTCTATAAAAAGAGCCTGATTCTGTACATGGAAGGTCAATAACCTGATGATTAAATTGAGGGTCATTCAAATAGGCTCTAATGGGACAAAAAAGGCAGCGCAACTAAAGGTTGAATAGTTGCGCTGCCTTAAAAGCAGTTGTGGATGGAAAAACAGGAAGGTAATGTGGATAGAATGTTGTGTATACTGTATTACACAAGTTTTATTGTGTAATAGATTGATTTTCAAGGCCATTTTAATGTCCGATAATAGTAATTTACGGACATTGAGTCATTAAATAAAGAGCCGCTGCATCTGGCAGCGGCTGATGGCCGACATCATGTTGGACGAGTGTTTTACTCTTTAGGAGTTGCCTGATCTAAAATCTGATGCACATATTCATTTACAGACAAATCGGAATTTTGAGCAGCTTTCTTCACGCGCTCATAGAGGCTTGGCTGTAACACGAGTTGAAGACGGCGGCTCTTGGTTTCTACATACATCGGATTCATCTTATACCCAGCTGGTGGCGTGTTGGAATTTGGAACGGGAGCATTGGCTTTTGTTGATTCTTGTGCCGATTCATCCGTTTTTTGCACAGGGGCACTGACCTTGGGGGGTTCTTGTGCCTGCTCAGTCGATTCTTCCGGTTCTGGTGCAGTGATAAAACTTAATGCTGGATTTGCCTTGAAATCTATTTTCTTTGTGCCCATACCTTTTATTCTCCTTTAAGAATCTCGTCAATGAATGCAGCATAATCGTCTGTTACCTTTGCTTTAGGTGCGTATTTGAAAAGACTCTGCTGACTTATCTGAGCTTCTTTTACAGCGATTGCTTCACGAATGGTGGTCTTAAAGACTTTAGTGCCAATTTTTTTTGCAAGTTGGTTAGCGAGATCAGCAACATCTCTGCTCAGAACAGATCTCGAACTATAACGAGTGAGCAATATCCCATCGACTTTCAATGCAGGGTTACAATACTTCTTAACGGGCTTCATAGTTTCCGAAAGCTGCTCGATGCCTTGCAAGCTATAAATATCAGCCTGTGCAGGAATAACGACAGTATCGCAAGCTGTAAGAGCATTGATCGTCAGGATGCCGAGTGCTGGAGGCGTATCAATGACGATGTAGTCATACTTGCTTTCAAGCGGTTCAAGAGCTTCTTTTAATCTGTATTCCTTTCCAGTATCGGCAATAAAGGCATCAGCACCTGCAAGAGATGTGCTGGAAGGAATAATATCGCCATTATCGGTGTGCTGGATAGATTCCTGTGCAGTTGCTTTCTGCGTTAGGACTTCTAAGGTGGTGATTTCATTAGGGTCTGCGCCGAATGTGTATGTCATGTTTCCCTGTGCATCTAAGTCTATGGCCAAAACGGAAAAGCCCTTTAAGCTAAGGCCAGCAGCCAGAGCTTCTGCTGTTGTACTTTTTCCTACGCCGCCTTTCTGATTGATAATGGCTATTTTCTTGCTCATTGATGGGTGCTCCTTTGATGATGTATGATTGATGTTGCGTATATGCGCATACGCAATTGTGTAACCTATATTGTGTATACGTTTGCTCGTGTGAGATTATCCGAAAATTGCTTTTGCTATGCGGTTTTCGCTATCGTTCTTTGCTCTTTCCAGTGCGTGACTATAAATAAGAGTAGTATTGATATTTGCATGACCAAGTAGTTGCTTCGTTTCTTCTACCGTTCCACCATTCAGCAGATTCAGAGTGGCTGCTGTATGCCGCAGGCTATGTGCTGTCAGTCTATCACTCTTCAAATCGATCTCTATGAGGTGATTTTTAGCAACACGACTAATGCTGCGTGTTGTCATGCGTCCACCGCTATTTCGGTTTGAGATAGATGAAAAAAGTGGAGCACTCGAATCCGTCTCACCTCGAAGCACCAGATATTTTCTGATAGCATCTTCAACTGGTTCTGCAATTTTTACATAATCCGCTTTTTCTTCATGGCCCTTTCCCTGATAGTAAAGTGCTACGGAATCTCCGGCTGTTCTAATGTCTCCAATATCTGCTCGGACAATGGAAATCGTTCTAAGTCCAGTCGTTACCATTAAAGAGAGCACTGCATAGTCGCGTAGACCTTTCAGGGTGGAAGTGTCAATGGCATCAAGTAGCTTGCTTACCTGCTTGGTGGTCAGATAGTCCCTCTTGTATTCTGAATCTAGTTTTGCACCTTTGATATGTGCAGCGATGTTCGGATACAATCTTTCTTGCTCTGTCCACTGGAAAAATAGCTTGACAGCTTCTAGGTAGCTCTGCACAGTCGTTGGCTTATGATTTTTCTTCAATTCATCACGGTAGGCAATAACAGTCTCTCTCGTTGGCTGTCGGATTCCACGGTCGGAAAGGTATTCTCCAAAATACTTGATTCCTTTTGTATAGGCTTCTACTGTTTTTGGACTTGCATCGATGAATGCAATCCAGCGGCTAAACAAATCTTGGGTTAGTGAATTTTGCTCAATCAGATAATTTGTGCGATGGATTGATAATTTTTCCATTGCTAAGTCATCCTTCACATTTGCGCATGTGTAATTGTGTAATCATTATTGTGTATATGCTTTTGCACATACGTCATTCTACTTATATTATAAACTTTTTATTTTGAAGCGTCAACTTTTATTTTCTGAAGATAATTCGGAAAATAAAAAGAACTCCCATCAAAACGACAAAACTTGTCGTTTTGATGGGAGTTCTTGCTAAATATTTTTAGGAATGGAGCTTTTTATAGTCTTTACATGGTGTCAATCGTACAAATTTTTTCTGGGTTTTCCGTACACTTTTCGGAGCGATCTTTTCAAGCCAAGCACCGTTTCCTTGATGATTTTTGCTTCATCGGCAGAGCAATCCGCAAGCTGTTCTGTCATCCAGCTATCAAACACAGGCTTTGCTTTCTTGATTTCAATGCAGAGCAGCTCGTCCGCTGAACAGTCCAGTGCGTTGATGATGTCGATCAGCGTTTTCAGGCTCGGCACGGAGTTGCCTGTTTCGATATGGCTGATATACACCCATCTAATTTTTAATAAAATCAATCAATCTTATGTAAATTATCAAAAGATAAAAACATCTATCTAAAACTAATCTTTCATTATAGTATTTTTCTTCTTATCTATCGATATGGAGTTATTTCCTACTTCTTATAGGAAAATCAAATCGAAATTTCCTGTTTTTTCCTTCTCAAAGCAATAAACCACTAAGGGAAACCAGAAAAATCCACCTTAAAGCCAAACCACCCACAGTTTCGACATTTGGGACGATTTTTTATTTGCAGATGTCAAATTTTTTCAATAAAAATAGACTGATGCACCGATACATCAGCCTATTTCAAATAATTTTTATTACACAATTTGCATTGTGTAATGTGTATATCCATCGCTATCGGTCTAAGCAATAACCTCATTCGAGTGCATCTTAAAACAGCGGTTCCGTCTTTCTCTGGTCGTTTGCCATGCTGTTGATATAATCATCAATATCCTGCACGATGCAGCGATCTCCCATTGAACACAGGGACTTATAATATTTCGTGATATAGCTGTAAATTCCATACGCATCAAAAATCTTCGCCACAGCCGCACCAGAAAGACCTTTGAAATAGCGGTATCGTTCCATGCAATAAATCAAGAATTTAGATTCCTGGCACATTTCTTGCGGCCTCCTCAAAGCATCGATTTCAGCAGCTCTACCGCACTTGCCTCTGTCGGGTCATTGGTTCCAAGCTCACCACGGAAAGCACGAGCAAGCACAGCTTTTTTCATGGTGTCGATCTGGTCTAGGACAGATTCAGCAGCTTCTTTGGCAGCGGTCTCTTTGGCAAGGAGACCATTAAGAATATGAACGATTTCAGCCTGTTCATTCACTTGTGGCATTAACAATTTCAAATTTCTAATGTCATCTAGTCCCAGACCAATTTTAGTTGCTCCACGTTGTTTACTCTGCATTTGCTTCAGTCCAACGTCTGAAACTAAATACCATGCTATAAACTCCGCATTATTTTCTTTGGTCGGTCTGGCGAGTGCAATATGTTGGTTGATATACATATCCTGATCGGCGTTTCTTACAAGACCGATCATTCCTATATCTGCTGTAATGGAAATCAATATATCGTTCTTTTGTAATTTACTTCTTTGACCTTCTGCCTTACTCGGAAGATTAACATATTGAATGTCTTCCATGTCAAGTTCAACCGTTCCATGGTCGAGATTTCCCATGCGAATGAAGACAGAGCCACTATCAGAATAATACTGTGCCCAGCCACGAGAACCGCTTGTCACATAACTAAAGAGCTTGGTTGATGTCTCCTTTTCCCAGCTATCCAGCGTTACACCGTGTTCTTCTCTCCATTTTTCAGTCAGCTCACCTGTAAACGCCTTATGCAGAATGGCAGACTTGCGCAGTTCAAAGCCGTCCACAACGGCCTGCGCCTTTTCCTTGGCCTCATCCAGTTTTGCAAAAATGCTTTCGATGCGGTCAACAATGCGCTGTTGCTCAGCAACAGGAGCAACAGGAATGGGGTAGTTTTTCACAAATTTCGGCTGTGCTCGCATAAGGGAACCGCCAACACCCGAAACGTTTGACAGCATATATTCCCTAAAAAACTGCGTTCTAAAGCAGAACATCATATAATCAGAATTTAATATTTGATTCCGAATAACAATCCACTCTGACGATGCCAGAAGTTCATTTTCGGTGTGCTGTGACACTTTCCACACACGATTGATTCTTGGATTTATCTTGCACAGCAAAACGTCATTTTTTATTACAGATTGCTTAGAAGAACCAATTTCTGACCCGGAAATAATCTCCGGAAAGTCGTTTGCACTGCTTGGAACACTGTATAATTCATAGGTTGTTTCTGGAGATTTCATAGGATCAACGGCTGTTCCAGAATATCCATTTATTGAGGCAATATCCGTCCAAAACCAATTATCTGGAACTTCGAACGGCTGTTTTTCTTTCGGCAATACCGAAATTTTTGCAGCACACGATTTTTTCTTTGCCATCTCACACCTCCGAGCCTTTCAGAGCCTTCAGCTCATTCACAACGCTCATCAGCAGGTCAACAGCTTCTTCCAGCTGTGCAATGGCTTCCTCACCGCTTTCTACGGGGTCTGGCAGGTCTTCATAATCTACGATGGAATCATCCCGAATCAGGCCGAGATCAAGGCTGTTGCCCTTCTCTGCAATCTGTTCACGGGTAAAGACACTCCACCGCTCATCCTGAACTGCATGGCGGTCTGCGGCTTCGTAGGCCGCTTCAAAGGCTGCAAAGTCTTCGGTCTTCAGCGGATTGGTCTTGCCAAAGGACGGCATATTGGTGCGCAGGTCGTAGAACCAGACTTCCTTTGTATTGCCCTTGTCCGTTTTTTCACGGGTGAAGAACAGCACATTCGTCTTGACACCCTGCGCATAAAAGATGCCCGTGGGAAGGCGCAGAATCGTATGCAGGTTGCACTTATCCATCAGGTCAACACGAATTTTTTCGCCGTCACCGTCTGCAAACAGGACGTTATCCGGCAGCACGACCGCTGCACGGGCTTTTCCATCCGCTTTCAGGCTGCGGTAGATGTGCTGCAAGAAATTCAGCTGCTTATTGCTGGTAGGGAAGGTGAAGTCGTCTCGTGTGGCGCGCTCACCGCCCTTTTTCGTGCCAAATGGGGGATTGGTCAGAACGACATCATAGCCCTTCATGCTCTTGCCGATGTTGGACAGGGTATCGCCCAGAACGATCTC
The DNA here is from genome assembly GCA_050873025.1 of Faecalibacterium sp. Taxonomy (GTDB): domain Bacteria; phylum Bacillota; class Clostridia; order Oscillospirales; family Ruminococcaceae; genus Faecalibacterium. The sequence goes on from JBNMHZ010000046.1 coordinate 13,083, forward strand.
GCCCTCAATATCATGCAGCATGGCGTTCATCAGAGCCAGACGATGGGTGTCATGCACCAGCTCCACGCCTGTAAAGGCTTTTTCACGCTCGAAGGCTGCGGTATCAGCATCCAGATCAAAGAAATCGTCGGTCTGCTCCCGGACATACTGATTGGCGGCGATCATAAAGCCGAACGTGCCACAAGCAGGGTCGTTGCAGCGTTCACCAGCCTGCGGCTTTACCAGACGGGTCATAACATCGATCAGCACACGAGGGGTAAAATACTGGCCTGCGCCAGACTTTTTCTCGTTGGCGTTCTTTTCCAGCAAGCCTTCGTAAAGGTTGCCTAAGCCTTCCTCACGAGCAGAGAACCAGTCCAGACCGTCAATGGTGGTGATGATTTTTTCGAGGTTCTTTGGCTCGTCGATATTGGTGGCAGCACCCTGATAGATTTCCCGGACACGCCCGGTGCAGTTTTCGCCCAGATAATTCAGAAGCTCTTTATAGAACTTTTTCAGTTCAATGCCGCTCTTCGCCGTCAGCTTGTCCCAGCGATAGCTTTCCGGGATCTGGCTCTCTGCCCCCGTCTCTTTTGCCATCTTCAGGAACAGGATGTAAGTAAGCTCTGTAACGTACTGGTGATAGGTGATGCCATCATCACGCAGCACGTTACAGAGATTCCAGAGCTTCGATACGATTTCCTGGGTCGTCATGCGGTTCTTCCTCCATCATCGTACAGGTACTCGTTCAGTTCCAGCACGATGCTTTCCAATTGATTTCCAAATACTTTATTGATCTTATTAAAGCCGCCCTGCGCCTTGAAACGCCCGTCCTCATCGAAAACAGCGACATTCAGCACCGATTCCTCCATCAGGTACTTTTCCATCCGACTGATCCAGTTCAATTCCTGCTTGGAGAAGTGGTGCGCTTTTTTCAGCTTATCAACGGCCTTGCGGATTCTGGCTTCATGGGAGATCAACGCAGAGCCGATTGCATATCTGCGAATCAGGCTGATAATGTCTGCCGTGATCTCCTCATTGGTCATCTGCGAAATGGCCGTATTGAGCTGCTGCGTAGTGAATCCCTCCCGATCAAGCGTCAGGCGCAGGGATTTCAGGCTTTCACGGGTCAGCTCTTTCGGTCTGGTGCAAACGATATTGAGCGCAGCGACCTCATTCAGATTCGTCTTTACATAGTTTGCAAAGGCATCCAGATAGTCTTCCGGGCGGTCGCTGCTGCCGTAACCTCTCGTGTGCGACAGCAGCTCATCCTCCTGATCGGAGATCACCAGCTTGCGGCCACCATTCGGCCTTGTCTGCTGGAGCATTTCAAACACGTCTTTGCAAGCCAGAAGTTGCTTTTTCGCTTCTTCTGGCTTGCTGTTCTGAAGCTCTGCAATGAACTGCGTGGGGTCTTTTCCACCCGTCATGCTGATAAAATGCTCCATTGTCCTGCTGTCCATATTGCGCTTTCTGCGCTGCAATTTGGCCACGATCTGGTTGATCTGGTTCTTTACCTGTCTATCATCTTGCAGCACTTCCAGACCCTCCAGAAGCTGCGTAAACGAGGCAGCAGGGTTTGCCACAACAGGTTTCATGGTGTTGACATCTTCCAGAGACTCATAGACACCGACGGGGTCGTAAATTTCAAAGTGTGTCTTGTGGATAGCCGGGCAAAGTCTGGTAGCACGACCCAGCATCTGCTCAAACAGGATGCGGGATTTTACCCGGCGCATGAAAACCAGCGTTGTGATTTCAGGAACGTCGATACCCGTAGTCAAGAGGTCAACAGTGACAACGACGCTCGGATAGCGTTCATTCTTAAAACGCTTGATTGCTTCCTCGACTTTTTTCTTGTTGCCGCCGCCAACGCTGCCAGTGATTTTCATAATGGCATCGTTATCCACGCCTGTCTTCGCATAGATTTCTTTCAGAATCTTCACGATGAGGTCTGCGTGTTGGTCGTCCACTGCATAAATCAGGGTCTTTCCCTGCACTTCAGGCGTTTCGGGGTCAATATCACGGGCGATCTCTTCCAGAACAGCCCGGTTGAAGGGTTCTGTAATGACCTTGCGGTTGAATTTATCAACGTCAAAGTCCAGCTCATCGTTCAGCAGCTCCGAGTTGGTGATCTCTCCCGTAACCGTATCATAAACTGTTACCGTATCGCCTTTTTTGTAGTGGATGCCCTCCTGACTGAGCTTTGTCTTCAGCTCGTGCGGCGCATCATGGTCTACAAGATAGCCCTCAATAACGGCTTCACGGTAAGTGTACTTATAGACGGGCTGGCCAAAAATCTCCGTAGTCTGCAATGCAGGTGTTGCCGTCAGCGCAATCTTCACCGCATCGAAATACTCCACGACCGAACGATATTTGCTCTGATAATCGGTCTGGTCACGGTAAAGAAGCTCATCTTCGCCCATTTCCTTGTCCAGAATGTAGCCTCGGTGCGCTTCATCGATGATAACAAGGTCAAAATCGGTGACAGCCGGCATGGTATCCTCGCCATTGTAAAGAATCCGCTTCACCATGCTCTGCACAGTAGCAACCTGAATCCTTGTTTCCTTATCAGCGGTTTTGTCCTCCAATCCCTTGATGTTGTAGATGTCATCAAGGGTCATAAGGTCTTCCAGCTTGACTTCCTTGAAAACATCGGTTGCCTGCTCACCAAGAGAAGTTCGGTCAACCAAGAACAAAATTCTGCGGAAACGTCCAGTTTTCAGGAAGCGATAGATCATGCCCAGAATCGTCCGGGTCTTGCCTGTACCTGTCGCCATTGCCAGCAGGATATTTTGCTGACCGTTCAGGATGGCGTTTTCTGCGGCCTGAATCGCCTTCAGCTGATACTCGCGGAGATTCAGGCCATCCTTATCCCGAAGCAGATCATACGGCATTGCTTTCAGAGCCTGATTTTTGGCTTGAATGTCCTTTTCAAGCTGCTCCATCATACCAGTCGGACTCATCCAACCTTTCATGGCCTTTGGAACATTATCCGGCTGCCGCAAATCAAGGAACCAGACACCGCTTTTCGTGTCATACTGCTCCAGATATGGCCTTCCGTTCGTGGCAAATGTAAACGGAACCTTAAATTTTCCCCATGTTCCAATCTGGTATTGGGCATCCTCAGCCCGGATGTTTCTGGAATAATCTTTGCACTGGTAATCGATCACGGACGGAATATCCTTATGGATTGCCTTTGCCTCGACGGTTGCAACCAGCTGAGTGCCAACGAACAGCGCATAGTCTACATAGCCCTTGTTGCCAACGGTAGAATCCGTAGGCCATTCTGCAATGGCAATATTGTGCCCCTTGGCAGGACGAGTGCCTTTTGAATAACGCAGCTTCTCCGTATCGGCTTCCCAGCCCACTTTACGGAGCTGTTCATCGATCAGGTATCTGGTTTCAGCCTCGGACTTAAAACGCCGTCCTGCGGCCTTTCCAGCCTGTTTCCTGCGATCATCCATGCTGACAGCCGGAGCAGATGCGGCCACTTTCGATGCCGCATCCATCAGAAGGTCTTCTTTGGCTTCTTCCGCTGCCTTATCAACGGAGACAGCAGCTGCATTATCAGACGGCATGACAAACGGTTTGCTCTGGTAATTCCAATCGCCGTATGTCTGCATGAACCATTCCGTCAAGCTATATGCCATCTGGATCAAGGCTTTTCCATCCTCGACCGAAGCATAGTTTTCATGGACGGCCAGATTTCGCTTTTTCCTGAGTGCATGGAGAATGTCGGCCAGATCATGCGTAATCAAGCCTTCCCGATACAGAGTATCAATGCGATTGACCGCCGTATTGTCATAGGGAAGGGGCAGCTTATCATAGGTGAAAATCAGATTAACGATGGTCTCACCAATCATACCCAGCTTCATTAAGCAGGAGTTGGAATCGGTGTATAAGTATTTTTCAGAAAGCTCTCCGAAATTTGCCAAAACTGGGAAGCTATCTTTCAAGAACTCAAAATTTGACTTCATCTTATTGCCTCCGGTTTGCTCTTCTTTACAAGATCAGATTTTCACTTTTTGACTCACTATCGCAGATATTTTTATTTTTTGAAATAAGAATCCACTGGAAAATATGTACCCGGAACCAAATCGTCAAGTAATTCTTTCCGATGCTTCGCATTTTCTTCTGTTGGCTCACCTTTTCCAAACATGATCGTCCATGCGTAGCCACCTTCATTTTTAGGCCACTCTTCCAAAGACTCCATTTTGGCTTGCACTGCCTTTAGGACATCCATAACGGCATCATCAATCTTATTCATCGGAATTTCGGGATAAAATTCATGTATATCCTTTTTCAAGCGTTTCCCTGCGTTAATCGCTCCTGCACCCATGCAAGGAATATACTGCGTATAGTCAACGCTGCTTCCTTTCGGCTCTTCCAATTCGTTCTTAGAGGTTCCAGCAGCCTTGCTTGTAACAATAAACCGAATAGATGTACACTTCCGACCTTTCATTCCCTTGGCATAATCTACGTTTAAGTCTGTGACTTCATTGATTTCTTTAACGGCCTTATCCAAAATATCCTGCCGGAACGCGCGGAAAGACTTATACCAGTCGGATGTTACCCCCAGCTGATCTTTCAGTTCTTCAATCGTCGGCGACCAGCCTTGTGGGTTTCCTTTGCTATCAAGTAGCAAACTGTAAAGCGTAATACTGTACTGGCTCTTCAGCTTGACTGTATTTCTCAGGCGGTACTTGATGTACTTCCGATCTGCGATATTGAAGAATAGCGGTTCAAGGTCTGGATGACATCTTAACCGGATAACATACTGGTGGAGCTTATCATCCATTTCGCATACAGCGGAATAGAATAGCGGAACTGCAACCGTCTTTTTTCGTCCCTTGGAATCTTCCTGCTCAAATCCAGCAGCCTTTGAAACGAACTTTGTGACAAGTCGGCTTGCCTGTTCGTACTGCAAATGCGACAGACCCAGCAGCTCGCCATATTCTTTCATTGTAAAAACGACCGTAGAACCTTCTGGTTCTCTCGGATTTATCTTAGACAGGTAAACTTCCAGTAGCTTTAGTTCACCAGCGTCCCAGTCCTTAAATTTAGCCCAAACGAGATCTTTACTTTTTTCGATGACGTTATTCGCATTCAGATTTTTGGACTGGCTCATAATATCCGCCCTCGTTTCATTGTAATAGGTCAAGTATACCAAATTGTAGGTACGCCGTCAATCAGTCATACAATACATTTTTTGTCGATATTGGTTGCCTACCATCTGTACCTACATATTCTACCATCTGACCCTACCATAGACTACCATCCGCACCTACATATCCTACCATCCGCACCTACATATCCTACCATCTGACCCTACCATAAGGGGGTTATACCTTATTATAATCTAATATATCTAATAAGACTAATATCTTCTTCTAATAAGAAGCAGCTTCATAAACGAGAAGAACGACCCCCTTATGTCATCCATTAGCCTCCATCAACCTTGCAAATCAAAAAAGAGAAAATCCATCTCGAATTCCAGATTCTTACAATTTGAGACGGATTTTTATGGTAGGGTCATTTGGTAGGCTGCAACCACTTTCCTTTCCCCTGACACGACTCTTTTGATTACGTAACTTCTTTATTGTGTATACACATATACGCATACTTGTATGCACAATGATTTTACAAAAAAAGAAGATTGGCTCTTATATGGAGGCAATCTTCTTTTTTGATTAACCGCATCTATAAAATAGGCGGTCAAATGAAAGCTACTTAATGTGACATATAAACGCTCATAAATTCTGCCACAGTTGTACAGGGAATCTGATTTTTCTCTGCTCCGTCGAAAGGATCATAGTTCCAATCGGTTTCTTCGTCGATGTACCGCTGCCCATCATCGGGCAGCTCAAGCGGCTCTGCAAGGATGATGGTTCCCCAGTGGTTGACCATCACAAAGGGCGCAATCTCGCAAGGAATACCACGGCACTCGTCATCATGGCGGACATCGTAGGCATACAGACCATCCGGGACGGTATCTCTCTTGATGCGGCTGCTGGTGAATAATGCCGGATTTCCGCAAACTGTGATTTCTTCGTAGTGTTCGGTCATTGCGTTAAATGTCATAATCTGTACCTCTCCTTAAATTTCAATAATAAAGGCTCGGAATTTTTCTTTGTAGAAGTCCATTTCGTGCTGAGGGAGAGAAGTCATATTTCCCTCATCGTCGCACCCGGCAAGGAATCCCGGTCCAGCAAGAATATCAGCACCATCCCACAGCAGACGATTGAGCGATAGTCCAAGCAGCTTGCTCTCATCATTGCAGACCAAGGTGATCTCCGAACCGGAATCGTGCAGGGTCAGACATTCGATGTGGCCACCTACAAATTTTTGCATGGCTTCAAGGGTGTTATCCAGTTCGATTTCCCTTGGAAGCTCCATCGGCAGGAGTGCAAGGACTTTGATTTTTTCTTCTTTCATCGTAAAATCTCCTTATGCCACGTTTAACCTTGTGGCCTTATAGCAATCTGCGCATAGGCCGTCGTGGGTGGCGGCAAATTCAGCGGCTTGCATAATGCTGCCATCTTTCAGTTTGACCTTCTTAATAGGCTGATTGCACCGAGCACAGATGCAGGGCATGGGCGGCTTTTCCTGTTTCTGGCTAATGGATTTTGGCTTCGGTTGTTTTTGCTGCTCTGCATCTGGCTGAGGTGTAGCATCTTCCGGCAAATCTTCCCCTGCATAGACATACAGGCCAAGACCAAACATGGCAAGGTTCTTGACCAAGCAGCGCATAATAGCCTTATTTACATCGAACATGGATGCGGCTTCTACGGTGCGTTCTTCCATGCCGATTTTTTCTCTGCGGTGTGTCTGCGGATTGTAGTCCCACTTGGGAGCCATATAGGTGTAAGGAACAGCTTTCATGGCCTTGTTGGAGCTATCCATAACCGGAAGCCACATTTCGTGAGAAACGCCCTCGATGGTGACGGATGTGTAGACCATGAAACCGGTGATAGGATCATAGACATAAGGGAGGCCATTAAACTTCTTGACCTCATAGCTGGCAGAGGGATACAGCTTTTTTACCTCAGCCCACGCATACGGCCAACTAACATATTTCAGTTCGGTATTGCCAGATTTTTTGACTTCGAGATGGTCTTTCAAATTGATGGCAAATAATTTTACGAATGGATTCTCCATAATGATACCTCCAGTACAAACAAAGAAAAGAGGCGCAACAGTTCAAATGCTGTTGCGCCTCTTCGATGCTAAATTTACGGGTTGAGCAGAAAATCGATGATGTTTCGATGAATGATTCCGTTTCGGCTTAAATTCACCAGATCACCACTGATTACATATTTAGGATAGTTGTCGTGCAGCCGTTCCAGATTTCCGAACTCCCGTTCTTCATCAGCAGGAGTAATCAGGTAGGCAACCTGAATGTAGAGCTTTTCATCTCCACGGTAGCAGATAAAATCGATTTCCGTATCGTCCAGCTTGCCGACCTGAACTTCATAGCCGCGGCTTCGCATTTCCAGATATACGATGTTCTCATACAGCTTGTTGCTATCGAGCTTTTCGCTTTTCTTGATGACGTTCCGTAGGCCAAGATCGACTGCATAGTATTTTTCTGTGCTGGACAGGAGAGCTTTTCCTTTGATGTCATAACGGCTTGCATTCAGCAGGATAAAGGCTTCTTTGAAGTAATCTACATAGGTCAATACCGTAGAAGTAGCAATTTTGATGCCTTCCGAAACCATGCGTCCGCTGATATTGCGCGCAGAAAACGGATTGCCGATGTTGTCTAGTAGGAAAGCGAGGACGTTCCTCAATGCAGTCTGCTCCCGGATATTGTGACGCAGCATAACATCGCGGACGACGATAGCTTCATAAAGGTCATCCAGATAGGTGGCAATCGAATGATCGTCTGGCAGAAAGAAACGCTGGGGAAAACCGCCATATTTCAAATAGTCTGCGAAGAGCTTTTCATCCGAAGTATAGGTTCCGTTTTCGATGCTCTGCTCTTTTGCTTCAGCAAGCGAAAAGGGGAAAACCTGAATCTGGATGTATCGACCGGAAAGATAGGTTGCCAGTTCGCCGGAAAGCAGCTTTGAATTGGAGCCTGTCAGATAGATGTCGCAGTCAAAATCGACCCGAAGAGAGTTGATCGCAACCTGCCAGCGGTCTACCTCTTGTATCTCATCCAGAAGAATATAAATTTTTCCAGAGCATCCAGCAGCCTTTTCAGAGATGTAATCATATAGAGCCTCTGCGGTGTGTGTGCTGCGGAAGCGCATGGATTCAAAATTTGCCTGAATGATATTTTGTGCAGGAACGCCGCGCTGAAGAAGTACATCTTTGATTTGTCCAAGAAGAACGGTCTTTCCGCAGCGACGAATGCCAACCAAAACTTTGATTAAGTCTTGGTCGATAAAAGGGATAATCTTATCCAGATAGCTTTTTCGCAGAACCATAATAGATCACCTCACATTCTTATCTTAGCATACAATTTTCGCAAAGTAAACGATTTTGTAGTCTACTATCAAACAAAATTTGCAAATCACTCGATTTTGTACACTTTGGAGTGCACAAAATTATGCTGCATGAACTATGGTGAGCCTGCGGCTGCTCACGTTTTTGCTGTACTGATTGAAAATCTCCGGCTGCTCTTTTTTCAAACGCTGGGAGTCCACGCGCTTGCTTTCGGAAGATACCCACGATACTTTGTAGCCGGGAGCAGTACCGTATGCTGCATCCTGCATTTCCAGCTTGACTTTCTGCTCGATGGCAGTCTTTTCCTGCTCCAACTGTTCAATCTGGTCGGAAAGAGACTGCCGTTTATCCAGCAATCCGCAGACTGCATTTAGGTTGGCAGTCTTGTTTGCGTTTGCGGTTCCGTACATCTGGTTGATTTGTTGCGTGTCACCATCGCTGCCGGTGGGTGCAGGCGGAATCTCAGGCATCACGTTGTACTTCCAGAAATGCTCCTCTTTCGCAACAAGGTTATCCAGAATCTCTTTGTCGGTTGTGATTTTGTGAATCAC
>JBNMHZ010000047.1:0-20244 GCA_050873025.1 Faecalibacterium sp.
ACTTAAAGGTGTTAAATCTTGTTCGCTCAGCACGCAATCGCTTGCGTCCCGTGTGAATTACTTTTGGAATTGTTTTAAGTGTTTTTCCAAACACATAAAGGTTCCTTACAAGTTTTTCGATATTGTTCAATTTTCAAGGTCCTGTGCGCCTCAGCCTTTCGGCTGACGACCTGTTTATTTTACCACCGAAGCGGTTTTTTGTCAAGTCCTTTTTTCGAAGCTTTTGAACTTTGTGAACTTGAATCGTTTCGAAGTTTCTCGGTGCTAACCGGAACATTTGAACGTTCATTGGTTCTTTTCAAGGGCTTCGTGCTGAGCTTTAAGAAGTCGTTCTTTTCGCTCAGCGCTTGGCGCTCACATATAGTACCACATTCAACCCCTTTTGGCAAGCTTTTTTTCAAATTTTTTCGGCATTTTTCGTCTTTTGTATACAAGAGCCAGTTTTTCGGTGCAAACCAGCCGTGTTTTGGCTATATTTTCTCATGCTTTCCTATTTATATATTATATATAAAACCCTCCCAGGAGCTTTCGCCACCGGGAGGGTCGTATTTATCCTTCTTCTTTTTTCATCTGTCGCAGGGTCAGCCAGACGGCCAGTGCCAGCATGGGCAGCATTCCGATCAGGCCGATGGGCATGGGGCCTAATACATTATAGTAGGCATCCGCCGGGTCAGTCAGTACCACGAATAGCCCTACCACTGCGTTGAATGCACCGTGCGCAATGGCCGGCACCCAGATGCATCCGGTCTTTTCGTAGAGGATATCCAGCAGGGTGTTGAGCGCAAAGCAGACCACGCACCACACCACAAGGCCCAGCACCGGTGCCCCCAGATAGTTCGTCCCGTACTCGTAGCCGGTGAGCAGCATGACAGGCCAATGCCACACGCCCCAGATGATGCCGCCCAGCAAACGGCCATTGAGCAGGCCGAACTGTTCCCTCAGACAGGCCATCATGTAGCCGCGCCAGCCGGCTTCCTCGCCCACAGCGGCCAGCATGTTGATGGGCGGTGCCAGCGTGATGGCAAACAGCCCCGTCTCCAAAATATAGCTGACATTAGACACCCCAAGTTCGTTGCGCAGCGTTGCAGCGTCCATCTCGCCGCCGTAGGCCGTTACCAGCCAGCTGCCGGAGAGGTCCAGCCTGTAGGGAAATAAGGCAAAATACAGCACCGCACCCAGCACGGTGAACACCGCCGGGCCGAACCATGCAGCCAGCCACCAGCGCCTTTGCCCTTGTACCTTCCAGCCGATGCCAGTGGGCCGGTGCAGATACACCTTATTCACCAGCAATGTTGCCGCCAGCGGGCAGAACATGCTCACGGCCAGCAGAAGCTGGTACGCCGTGGCGTTGCCGTCCCGGATGAGCAGCAGGCTTGCGTACACCTGGCACAGCCAGGCCAGGCCGAATGCAAACAGGAAATACAGGCCGACGCCCTGCTTTTCTTTTGTCGTCATACGAACTTCACCGCCGTTCCATATGCAATGACCTCTGCTGCGCCCTGCATGACGCTGGCAGAGGCGTAGCGCATCCCCACCACAGCATCAGCCCCCATGGCTTCCGCATCCTTGACCATGCGTCCTGTAGCGATCTGGCGGGATTCGGTGAGCATATCGGCGTAGTCGGTCACTTCGCCGCCCACCAGTGTGCGGAAACCGGCCATCAGGTCATGGCCGAGGTTACGGCTCTGCACGGTGCTGCCGCGCACCACGCCCAGTGCTTCCAGCTTTTTGCCGGGGACTTCGTTAATAGTTACGATAAGCATCTTCTTCTCCCTTTCTGATCTCCTCAATGCGGTCAACCAGCACCTTCAGCGTGCCCACGATGCACCCCGCCGGGATGCTGAACACCACGACCAGCAGCGGCAGCGGCGGCGCTTCCTGCGGGTCGGTGTAGAAGGCCCACGCCATAGTGGCAATGATGAAGGCCATCAGTGCTGTAAACAGTCCTGCGCCCACCAAAGCGCCCTTGATGCGCTCCGCCTTGCGGTCTGTTCGTTCAATGTTCACAAAGGTCACTCCCTGTTCCTCCCGTGCAGCAAGGCGCGCCAGCGTCTGCTCCACGTCCAGTTCTTCCAGGCTGCCGGAGTTCTTTTGCAGCAGTTTGCAAAAGCCGATGGCTTCGTCCAGATCCTTGCGGCGGGTGCTCAGACGTTCCAGCTGCTGGCACATACCCTCGGCCAGCGTCTTTTGCCCTTCCAGCATCTCCCGGATGTCGGCCAGCGGCACATCCAGCTTGCGCAGCAGCTTGATGCGGCGCAGGCGCTCCACATCCGCCTGCGAGTAGCTGCGGTAGCCGTTGCCCGGCTCGCGGCTGGGAGTGATGAGCCCCTCTTCCTCGTAAAAACGGATGTTCTTTTTGGTCACGCCCACGGCGGCTTCCACTTCGTTGATCTTCACAGCTTCCGTCAGCCTCCTTACACGCACAGTTTACACCTTCCAGAAAGGGGAAGGTCAAGCGATTTTAATAAAAAAGTGTTTCTCTCTGCGAGAGAAACACTTTTTTATTTTTTGCAAGCCATCAGAAATAGCACTTGATCTGGAAGCGGTCGGCGCTGTCTTTCTTTTTTTCCACCACGATGTGCTCATGGTTGAAATCGAAGTGCACCGGAGTGCACAGATCGGTGTTGCGGGTGAGACGCAGCAGCTCCTGCACCCGCTTTTTTTCTTCCGGCACATAGAACAGGTAGCTTACGCCCTCCTTTTTGGCGCGGCCGGTGCGGCCGATGCGGTGGGTGTAATGTTCGTTTTCGCTGGGCACGTCATAGTTGATAACGGCATCCACGTCCGAAACATCGATGCCGCGGGCAGCAACGTCGGTGGCCACGAGGATGGCCAGCTTGCCGTCCCGGAAGTTCTGCATGATCTGGTTGCGCTCCTTCTGGGAGAGGTCGCCGTGCAGGCAGTCCACCGAGAAGCCCAGCCGTGCCAGCTGGTTGGCGAGGGTCGCGGTGTTGAACTTGGTATCGCAGAACACCATCACACGCTTGTAGTTTTCGCCAATGATGATCTGGGCCAGGTCGGAGAGCTTGTTGCGGCCGGATGTCTCCAGCATATACTGGGTGATCTTGGGCTGGCTCTCCTCCTTGGGCTGAACAGTGATCTCCTCGGCGTTGTGCTGGTACAGCCAGCCGATGTCCATTACCTCGCGGCTGATGGTGGCCGAGAACATGGAGAGGGACTTGCGGGCCTTCATCATCTCAATGATATGCCGCACGTCCTTGTAAAAGCCCATGTTCAGCATCTCGTCGGCTTCGTCCAGCACGATCTGGGTCACATGGGAAATGTCGATGTTGTGGTGCTTGTAGTGGTCCATCAGGCGGCCCGGCGTTGCCACCACGATCTGGCAGCCCTCAGCCAGGCGCTTTGCCTGTTTTTCCATGTTGGCGCCGCCGTACACGCAGGCTACCTGCACTTCCGGCATGAAATAGGTGAGCTGGGTCAGTTCTTCCGCGATCTGCTGGGCAAGCTCCCGGGTGGGGACCATGATGACGGCCTGCGGGTACTTGTTTTCCGGCACGATGTGCTCCGCCACCGGGATGCCGAAGGCACAGGTCTTGCCGGTGCCGGTGGGAGCCTTGGCGATGACATCATGGCCCGCCAGCATGACGGGGATGGTCTTTTCCTGAATTTCGGTCATTTCAGCAAAGCCCATGCGCTCCACGGCCTGATGGATGGCTTCGCTGCACTGCAGTTCACTGTAAAGCATCTGTTTCTCCGTTCCTTTGTCATTTCTGTATTGAGTTCAGTATATCATGAAACCCGGCATTTGTCAGCAGAAGAAACAAAAAGAGCCGCACCCTGAGTGGAGGGCACAGCTCTTTGCGTTTGATTTTAAATCAGACAGCTTCTTCCGTCTTGGCAGCCTTGCCTGCTTCCAGCTTCTGCTTGAAGCGGCCGCTGGCCTTGAAGCCGGGGATGGAGGTGGACTCCAGACGGCTGGAGACCTTGGTCTTGGGGTTGGTGTAAGCCTTCGGCTTGCGGGGGCGCATCTCAAAACGGCCAAAGCCTGCGATGGTCACCTTCTCGTCTGCACGCAGGCAGTCGGCGATCTGATCAAACATTGCATCCATCGTGGTCTCGACCTGTGCTTCGGTGAAGCCGGTCTTGCGTGCCACGGTCTCGATCATCTGGGAACGGGTCATGTATCTATATCCTCCTGGAGTGTCCAAAAGTAACGTCTTTTGGCAAATTTTGCGTTGTTGAGTATAACATAATTCACGCACTGTTTGCGATGGATTGCGCACAAAACGTCATTTATTGCACACGAACTTATGTATTCTCTGTCTGCCTTTCACAAACACAGCGCCTGCCGTTTTGGCAGGCGCTGTGCAAAGTCGGTCTTTATGCAGTTTTGGGGGTAATTAGCCGGGTAATTACTTGCGGTGGTACAGGGTGGCAATATCCACCAGCGGGATGTTTTCCAGGCTGTGGTCACTGCGCAGGCAGTTTACCAGAGCGTTGGCGGTATCCACGGCAGTGATGCAGGGGATGCTCAGCTCCACGGCCTTGCGGCGCAGGCGGACGGAATCGCGCTTGGGGTCGCGGCCCTTGGCACTGGTGGAGAACACATAGTCCACCAGACCGCTCTGCAGCAGGTCCACAATGTTGGGCGACTCGCCGGACATGTTGCGCACCTCGTTGCAGGGCACCATGTGCTTGTTGAGCCATGCGCAGGTGCCGGAGGTGCCGTACAGCTTGTAGCCCATGCTCTTGAGCTTCCATGCAATATCCACGAACTCCGGCTTATCGCTGTCCTTCACGGTGAAGATGCAGCAGCTTGCGGGGCCGGGGGTCTTAAAGGTGTAGCCTGCACCGATGAGGCCCTTGAGCAGGGCGTCGTGGAAGTTGGGGGCAATGCCCAGCACTTCGCCGGTGGACTTCATCTCGGGGCCGAACTGGGTATCCACGCCGTGCAGCTTTTCAAAGCTGAACACAGGCACTTTGACGGCCACGTAAGGTGCATTGGGGTGCAGGCCGGTGCCGTAGCCCATATCCACCAGCTTTTCGCCCAGGCAGCAGCGCACGGCCAGATCCACCATGGGCACGCCGGTGACCTTGGAGATGTAAGGCACGGTACGGGAGGAGCGGGGGTTCACCTCAATGACGTACACTTTGCCGTTGGACACTGCGTACTGCACATTCACCAGACCGGTGACATGCAGCTCACGGGCAAAGCGGCCGGTATAATCCACCATGGTGTCGATCTCGGCCTGAGTCAGGTGCTGGGCCGGGTAGACGCAGATGGAGTCGCCGGAGTGCACACCGGTGCGCTCCACCTGCTCCATGATGCCGGGGATCAGGAAGTTTTCGCCGTCGCAGATGGCGTCCACTTCGCACTCGGTGCCCATGATGTACTTATCCAGCAGCACAGGGTGATCCATGTCCACATGCTCGGTGATGACGCCCATGTACTCGATGACATCCGCCTTGGTGTAGGCCACGATCATGTTCTGGCCGCCCAGCACGTAGGAGGGGCGCATCAGCACCGGCAGGCCGATCTCGTCAGCTGCGGCCAGTGCTTCGTCCAGATTGAACACGGTGCGGCCCGGGGCACGGGGGATCTTGCAGCGCTCCAACAGCTCGTCAAAGCGCTCGCGGTCCTCAGCCTCGTCGATGGCGTCCGCCGGGGTGCCCAGAATGGGCAGTCCGATCTCGTCCATGTGCTTGGCCAGCTTGATGGCGGTCTGGCCGCCGAACTGCACCACGCAGGCATCCGGCTTCTCGGTGGCAATGATGTTGTCCACGCTCTCCGGGTTCAGCGGGTCGAAGTACAGACGGTCGCCGGTGTCAAAGTCGGTGGAGACGGTCTCCGGGTTGTTGTTGACGAGGATGGCCTCACAGCCGTGCTTTTTCAACGTCCACACGCAGTGCACCGAGCAGTAATCGAACTCGATGCCCTGACCGATGCGGATGGGGCCGGAGCCAAAGACCAGAACCTTTTTCTTCTTGGGTTCGCCCTTGGCAGCGGCTTCGGCTTCCTTCTCCGCAATGAACTCGGCGGCTTCGTTGTCGCCGTCGTAGGTGGAGTAGAAGTAGGGGGTGTTGGCCGAGAACTCGGCAGCACAGGTATCCACCATCTTGAAGCCGGCGCGGTAGTTCTCCACGGGGAGCTTGTCCACCTGTGCCAGACGCTTGATGGTCTTATCCTGGAAGCCGTACTTCTTGGCGGTCTTGTACTGCTCTTCGGTCAACACGCCGTTGCACTTGGCAAGGCCGTTTTCCAGGTTTGCCAGATGCTGCATCTTATCCAGGAACCACCAGTCGATCTTGGTGATCTTATAAATGGTCTCGTGGTCGATGCCGCGCTTGAGGGCCTCGTATACGCAGAACACGCGCTCAGCATCCTGCACATGCATGTGAGCCACGATCTCGTCATCGGTCAGCTCCTCAAAGGGCTTGTGGGTCAGGGTGTCCATGCCCAGCTCGATGGAGGAAACGGCCTTCATCATAGCAGCTTCGAAGCTGTTGCCGATGCTCATTACTTCGCCGGTGGCCATCATCTGGGTGCCCAGAGACTTGTCGGCGTAGACGAACTTATCAAAGGGCCACTTCGGGTACTTGACCACGATGTAGTCCAGTGCAGGCTCAAAGCAGGCGCAGGTCTTGCCGGTGACATCGTTGGTGATCTCGTCCAGCGTGTAGCCGATGGCGATCTTGGTTGCCACCTTGGCGATGGGGTAGCCGGTGGCCTTGGAAGCCAGTGCGGAAGAGCGGGACACACGGGGGTTGACCTCGATGACCGCATAATCAAAGCTGTCCGGCTTCAGGGCGAACTGGCAGTTACAGCCGCCCTCAATGCCCAGCTCGGTGATGATATCCAGCGCAGCGGTGCGCAGCATCTGGTACTCATGGTCGGTCAAAGTCTGGGAAGGTGCCACGACCACCGAGTCGCCGGTGTGGATGCCCACGGGGTCGAGGTTTTCCATGTTACACACGGTGATCACGTTGCCCTTGTGGTCGCGCATCACCTCGTACTCGATCTCTTTCCAGCCGGCGATGCACTTTTCCACAAGGATCTGGTGGATGGGGGAAAGGCGCAGGCCGTTGGTGCCGATCTCAATGAGCTTTTCTTTGGTCTCACAGATGCCGCCGCCGGTGCCGCCCATGGTAAAGGCCGGGCGCACGATGACCGGGTAGCCGATGCGGTCGGCACAGGCCAGAGCGTCCTGCAGGGTCTCCACCACCTCCGAGGGGATGATGGGCTGGTGCAGCTTTTCCATCGTCTCCTTGAAGAGCTCGCGGTCCTCGGCGCGGTCGATGGTCTCCGGCTTGCAGGCCAGCAGACGGATGCCGGTGCGGTCCAGATAGCCGGAACGGGCCAGCTCCATGGACAGGTTCAGGCCCATCTGACCGCCCAGGTTCGGCAGCACGGAGTCCGGCTTTTCAATGTCCAGAATGCGCTCCACGACCTCAAGGGTCATGGGCTCGATGTAAACATGGTCGGCCACATCCGGGTCGGTCATGATGGTTGCAGGGTTGGAGTTGAGCAGAACGGTCTCAATGCCCTCTGCTTTCAGGGCGCGGCAGGCCTGGGTGCCGGAGTAGTCGAACTCTGCGGCCTGACCGATGATGATGGGGCCGGAGCCAATGACCAGCACTTTCTTGATTCTAGGGTCCTTCGGCATTTCAGCGTGCCTCCTTTTTTGCTGCTTTGACGTTGTTCAGGAAGCGGTCGAACAGGAACTCGGTGTCTTTGGGGCCGCCGTTTGCTTCCGGGTGGAACTGCACGGTAAAGCAGTTCCACTTCTTGTACTTGATGCCCTCGCAGGTGCCGTCGTTGGCGTTCACCTGTGCCACCTCGCCCATCTCGGCGGGCAGCTCGTCGCCCACAACAGCATAGCCGTGGTTCTGGCTGGTGATGAAGGTGCGGCCGGACTCAAAGTCGGTTACGGGCTGGTTGGCACCGCGGTGGCCGTATTTCAGCTTCATGGTCTTGGCACCTGCGGCCAGTGCGCTCAGCTGGTGGCCCAGGCAGATGCCGAAGGTGGGGATGTTCAGCTCAAAGATGTGCTTGAGGTTCTCAATGACCTCCACCGGTTCCGCCGGGTCGCCGGGGCCGTTGGACAGCATGATGCCGTCCGGGTTCAGGGCCTTGATCTCTTCGGCAGTCGCAAAGGCGGGCATCACGGTCACCTTGCAGCCGCGCTTGACAAGGCAGCGCACGATGTTGCGCTTGCAGCCGTAGTGCATCAGCACGATGTGGGTCTCGCCCTGCGGGTTGAACACTTCGGGCTTTTCGCAGGTGACATTCTTCACGGCGTCAGTGACGGCATAAGCACGAATTTCTTCGAGAAGTTTGTCGGTCTCAGCCTTGTTGGCGGGGTCTGCCGGGTCGAAGGTGGTGAGGATGGCACCGTTCATCACGCCGCTCTCCCGGATGATGCGGGTCAGGTGGCGGGTGTCGATGCCCTCAATGCCGATGGTATTGTTCTTTTTCAAAAAGCTGTCCAGCGTTTCCTCGCAGCGCCAGTTGGAGGGGGTGGTGCAGGCTTCGCGCACGATATAGCCCTTGGCCCAGATCTTATCGGACTCCATGTCGTCCTTGTTCATGCCGTAGTTGCCAATGAGGGGGTAGGTCTGGGTGATGATCTGGCCGTAGTAGCTGGGGTCGGTCAGGGTCTCCTGAAAGCCCACCATGCCGGTGGCGAACACCACTTCGCCCACGGTGACGCCTTCCGCGCCCACGGACTGCCCGGCAAACACCATGCCGTTTGCCAAAAGAAGATATGCGTTCATAGTTTTCCTCGCTTCAACCATTACAGGGTCTGCTTTGCTTCCTGCTTCATCTTGCGGCTGCCCAGGTGCACCAGCGGCAGCTTGCCCTCCTTGCAGATGGGGCACTCTTCCGGTGCGTAGTTGGGCAGGTCCAGCTTGAGGGCGCTTGCCACGATGGGAATGGGCGACGGAGCCTCGGGCTTGGTGCGGTCCACCACGCAGGTGATGCCCACGCAGATGCCGCCGTTCTCTTCGATGACCCGCTTGGTCTCCAGAGAGGAGATGCCGGTGGTCACCACGTCCTCGGCGATGAGGCACTTCTCACCCGGGTGGATAGCAAAGCGCTTCAGGGTCATCACGTTGTCCACGCGCTCGGTGAAGATGGCGCGCTTGCCGGTCTGGCGGGCCAGCTCGTAAGCGTACACGATGCCGCCCATGGCCGGGCCAACGATGACATCCACGTCCATCTCCTTCACCTTATCAGCGACGGCCTTCATCACCTCGGCGCAGCGGTCCGGGTACTGCTGCAGGTAAGCCATCTGGCAGTATGCGCTGGAATGGCGGCCGGAGGACAGCAGGAAGTGGCCTTCCAGGAATGCGTCACAGCTCTTCAGAATTTCAAGTGCTTCACTCATTGTACTTCTCCCTCTCTTTTATAAAAACTCATTTGTACCGTATTGTACCACGCTTTTGCAGCGATTGCAAATTTATGCAGTGGTTTTATTTTTATGCGTATAAATCAGTGCTTTTGCTGGTATATCAATTGGATTATTCAGCATTGCGGGCACAGCCGCGGATCTCGTCCAGCGTTTTCACGCCGTTTTTATCCATCCAGGCTGCCATCTCGTCCGCAATGGTCTCCATGGCGCGCGGGTTTGCAAAGTTTGCAGCACCCACCTGCACCGCCGTGGCACCTGCCATGATGAATTCCAGTGCGTCACGGCCGGTGGCAATGCCGCCAAGGCCCACCACCGGGATATTCACGGCCCCCACAGCCTGCCACACCATGCGCAGGGCGATGGGCCGCACCGCCGGGCCGGACAGGCCCGCGAAGATGTTGTTGAACACCGGGCGGCGCTTTTCCAGATCAATGGCGCAGGCCTGGAAGGTGTTGGTCAGGCTGATGGCGTCCGCACCGGCGGCTTCCACGGCCTTGCACATCTCGGGGATGTTCTCGGCCTGCGGGCTCAGTTTGACCATCAGGGGCTTTTTGCAGGCGTCGCGCACCATGCGCACCACCTCACCGGCGGCTTCGGCTTTCACGCCGTAGGCCATGCCGCCCACCTTGACGTTGGGGCAGGAGATGTTCAGCTCCACGATGTCCACTGCGCTCTCGCTGAGCATTGCGGCACCTTTCACGTACTCTTCCTCGCTGTGGCCGCCAAGGTTTGCAATGGCCACAGTGCCGTATTTCTGCTTGAGTTCCAGCATTTCGCCCAGCTCCACATCAATGAAGTGCTGCACACCGGGGTTCTGCAGGCCGATGCTGTTGATGAGGCCCGAGGGCGTCTCCCACAGGCGCTCGCCCTTGTTGCCATACTGGCCGTGCAGGGTCAGGCCCTTGCCGGAGATGCCGCCGATCTTGGAAAAATCGGCCAGTTCCTCGTACTCCACGCCGTAGCCTACGGTGCCGGAAGCGCCGATGATGGGGCTGTTCATGGCAAAGCCCAGCAGGTTCGTTTTCAGGTCAGCCATCAGAAGAACACCTCCGTTGCATCAAATACCGGGCCGTTCTTGCACACGCTCTTGCCCTCGCCGCTCCTGGTCTCGCAGGTGCAGCCAAGGCAGGCACCAATGCCGCAGGCCATCTTCTTTTCCATGCTCACAAGGCAGGGGGTGCCTTTTTCGGCACACAGGCGGGCGGCGTTTTTCATCATTACGGTGGGGCCGCACACCAGCACCACATCATAATCTGCGGGGTCATACAGCTGGGTCACAAAGCCGTGGAAGCCCACTGCGCCGGTATCCGTAGACACCTTGACGAGGTTTGCAATGGGGCGGTACTCTTCCATGCAGTAGGGTGCATCCCGGAAGCCGAAGAACACATCCGGCTTCACACCGGCAGCGGCCAGTTCGCGGGTGAGCTGGAACATGGGCGCGGTGCCGATGCCGCCGCCCACCACGGCGATCTTTTTGTATTTGCTCACGATGTCCGGCACGTCAAAGCCGTTGCCCATAGGGCCGGTGAGCTGGAAGGTATCTTTCATTTTCAGCTGGGCAATTTTTTCGGTGCCCTCGCCCACCACCTGATACAAAAACTCGATGGTGCTGCTCTCCGGGTTCCAGCGGTGCACGCTGATGGGCCGGGACAGGAAGGGCGCTTCGTCTGCACCCCAGGCACGCAGGGTGAAGAACTGGCCCGCGTGAGGGGCATGTTCACGGTCGGGCCAGACCACCGTCAGCAGGCGGATGTCCGGTGCAATGACCTCATTGCGCAGAACGGTAGCTTCACAGCAGGCTGCACGCATGGGCAATGGCCTCCTTCATATTCACACACTCGTTGTAAGCGGCTTCGTCAAAGGCCACGCCCGGCTGCTTTTTGTAGGCCAGCAGGATGCCGCGGCTGGAGTTGACCACGCCGCCGTTGCCCTTGGTGAGGTACTGGGCAATGTCCTCAGCCTTGCCGCCCTGTGCGCCGTAGCCGGGGATCAGGAAGAAGCTGTCCTGATACTTGGCGCGGATCTCGGTAGCTTCCTCGATGTGGGTGCCGCCGATGACCAGACCGATGGAGGAGTAGCCGTGCTCGCCCATATAGTCCTTGCCGAGGGCGTTCAGCTTGTCGCCCACCAGGTCGTAGACGTGGCGGCCGTCGGCCAGCTTCTCGTACTCAAAGTCCTTGGCACCGCCGTTGGAGGTGCGGCACAGCACGAACATGCCCTTGCCCTGCTTTTCAGCGTAGGGCAGGTAGGGGCTGATGGAATCCAGACCCATATAAGGTGCCAGCGTCACGAAGTCGGCCTCGAAGTCGCCGGTGAAGTGGCCCATGGCGTACATCTCGGCGGTCTTGGCAATGTCGCCGCGCTTGATGTCGGCGATGACCGGCACACCGGCTTCGCGTACTGCCTTCAGGGTGTCGGCATACGCTTTCAGGCCCTCAAGGCCCAGCGACTCATAGTAAGCGATCTGCACCTTGTAGCAGCCGGCCACCGCCTTGGTGGCGTCAATGAGCTTCTTGTTGAAGCGCACGATGTTCTCGCCCCTGGACAGGGTGTTGTCCACGAAATCTGCGGGCAGGTAGCTGAAATCGGTATCCAGACCCACGCACACCGGGCCGCGGGCTTCCACTGCTTCGTAAAGCTTATCCATGTTGGTCATTTGGGGTTCCTCCTGTTTGCTCTCTTTTATATTAGGTATCGTTGTATCGCATCTTGTCGGCGGCCTCGCCCTCTCAGGCGCTGACGCGCCAGCTCCCCCAAGGGGGGGAGCCAAGAACCTGATGGTCAGGTTTCTCGCCTCTCCCTCTGGGGGAGGTGGCATCGCGCAGCGATGACGGAGAGGGCGAGCCAGCTGCCCGTGAGCATCACTCTTCCGCCTGATAGGTCAGCTCGCCGCCCTTGATGGTGGCGCATACTTTGCCGTACAGCTGGGCTCCGTCGAACGGCGTGTTGTGAGATTTGGAGTGCAGCTTATCCTTGTCCACGGTGTAGGGCGTGTCCAGATCCACCAGCACAAGGTCCGCATCGTAACCCGGCTCCAGCTGGCCTTTGGCAAGGCCAAGGATCTCCGCCGGGCGGGTACTCATCAGGTGCACCAGCACTTCCAGCGGCAGGCCCTCCTGCTTGCAGAGCTTGGTGTAGCAGACGCCGAACGCCGTCTCGCTGCCCACCATACCGGCCATACCTTTCAGCTTGTCCTCTTCGGAGTGGGGCGCATGGTCGGTGGCAATGGCGTCCACGATGCCGCTGCGGATGCCGTCCACCAGCGCCTGCACATCGTCGGCGGTGCGGATGGGCGGGTTCACGCGGTAATCGCAGGTGTCGTTGGTGAACCACAAGTGGTGGGGGGTCACCTCGCAGGTGACGGGTGCACCGCGCAGCTTTGCCATCTGGATGGCATCCAGCGCACCGCGGGTGGACACATGGCACATGTGGAGCTTTGTCTGGTAGTATTCACTCAACCAGCAGTTGCGCACCGTCTCGATGTCCTCGGCCAGGCGGTAGTCCCAGGGGCTGATCTCCATATCCTCAGCGTGGCTCATCACGGTGATGTCCTTCTGGGTGCAGATGGCAAAAGCCCTTGCCATGGTGGCGTTGTCCTGCACACCGTGGCCGTCCTCGGTGATGAACTTCACACTGGCAGGCAGGGTCTTGAGGTGGTCGATGCTCTTGCCGTCAAAGTTCTCGGTGATGGAGACGGTCTGGTTCACATCGCACAGGCCCACCTCGGCGGCCTTCTGCTCTACCATGAACGCCTGCGCGGCACTGGAGCACACCGGCTTTGTGTTGGGCATCAGGTTCACAAAGGTGTAGCCGCCTGCCGCTGCGGCACGGCTGC
Source organism: Faecalibacterium sp. (assembly GCA_050873025.1). Lineage (GTDB taxonomy): Bacteria > Bacillota > Clostridia > Oscillospirales > Ruminococcaceae > Faecalibacterium. The sequence goes on from JBNMHZ010000047.1 coordinate 13,210, forward strand.
CGGTCTCCACGTCCTCTTTGTACTCAAAGCCCGGCGTGCGCCAGTGGCAGTGCAGGTCCACAAAAGCGGGCAGCACGGTCAGGCCGCCGGCATCGATCACGGTCTCATTCTCACCGGCCAGTGCTTCCAGCTGCCGGCCCACAGCGGCGATCTTGCCATCCTTCACATATACTTCCAGCGGGCGTCCTTCGGTGTTCACGGCGTTTACAATCAGCATCGCGGTCTCCTCCTGCATTTTGTGCGTTTTCCGGCATACGGGCAAAAAAAAACTTTTCCCCGCAAAGGGAAAAGCTCACTTCACAAAAAAAGGAAACAACGAATCCACGGCAAAACCGGATGCGAACTGCTTGTTCAGTTTGGTACACATCGCGCTTTTCTGCATGGTGCTGTCTCCTTTTGGGCTTTCATTCTTTTCGTAATATTTTAGCATAGAAACGCAAAATGTGTCAATGCTTCCGGGGGTATTTTGTTGCAAAAAGGTTTGCCGCTTCCTTCTGCGAATTTTAGCTACTCTACCCAAAAGCAGTTCTTTGCAGGCAAAAGTGCCGGTTAGCCGTGTCAATTCCTACCATATCGCTGTACATTCCCTTCGGGGTGTGCTATTATAATAAGGTCAAAGAGAGTTTGCCTGTGTTTTCAGGACAGGAATCAGGAAAGAGAGGGTTTCCTCATGGGTTTGTTGGAGGACGCACGGAACATCCAGCGCAAGGACCCCGCCGCACGCAGTGTGCTGGAGGTCATTCTGCTGTATCCGGGCTTTCATATTCTGGTGTATCACCGCATTGCACACTGGCTGTACCAGCACAAGCGGTTCTTTCTGGCCCGGTGGGTGAGCCAGCACGGACGCCGCCGCACCGGCATTGAGATCCACCCCGGTGCCACCATCGGCAAGTGCCTGTTCATCGACCACGGCATGGGCATCGTGTTCGGCGAGACCACCGAGATCGGCGACAACTGCACCATCTACCACGGCGTCACCCTGGGCGGCACTGGCAAGGACACCGGCAAGCGCCACCCCACCCTCGGTAACAATGTGCTGATCGGCGCCGGCACCAAGGTGCTGGGCCCGGTGTACATCGGCGATAACTCCCGCATCGGCGCGGGCAGTGTGGTGCTGCGCAACCTGCCCGCCAACTGCACCGCCGTGGGCGTGCCCGCCGAGGTGGTGCGCATCAACAACAAGGCCGTGAACCCGGCGGACGATCTGGATCAGCAGGATCTGCCGGATATCGTGGCCCAGCGCCTCACCGACCTGGACCGCCGCTTGGGCGTTTTGGAAAATGCCGCCCAGGGCGATGTACCGCCTACGGCGGAACAGATCGCCGCACGGCAGAATCTGTAACCATTTTAAATGGCCGACGCGTGCGCTTTGGCCATTCTTTAATGAATTTTTATTTTTTATTTGCAAGTCGGAAAATCCTGCGGGATTTTCCGACTTGCTTTTTCACGGGATGGGACGCAATGACGAAGCAGCCTTTTCCCCGGCTGTGCGACTGTTTCCGCAGGAAACAGGCACAGACAAATCAAGCTTTCCGTTTGTGCCCTTCCCCGTGAAAATGCAACAGCGGACAGCCCGCAGGCTGTCCGCTGTTGCTCTACTCTAAAATAAATTTTCCGCTGAAAACGCCCAAGAGCGAAAGCGGAGAGCATTCCCAATAAAACCTTTTCAGCAGTGCTCCCCGGCGCAGAGGGCCTTCACCTTCTGCACGGCAGCGGCCACCAGATTGCTGATGGGCTGGTCGGGCACACCGACGATATAGTTTTCGCAGTGATTCACCGGGATGAGCACCCGTGTGGCATTGCTCTGGCACACCGCCGTGGCCATGGCAGGGGTGATCTCGCCCAGCAGGGCATCCGCGATCACAATGCCGATGGGCCCCACGATGATATCCGCACTGCGGCAGTTCACCACCACGGCATTCTCGCCGGTAGCGGCACGCTGGGCACCGGCTTTGAGCATGGCGTTGGCCGCCAGACTGTTGGTGCCCACGGCGGTGAGCCGGGCTTCCGGGCACTGGGCGCTGAGAGCGGCTACCAGCTGTCTGCCCAGGCCGCCGCCCTGTCCGTCAATGACAAGCACATTCATCGGCTGCATCAGAAGTCGATCTCCTCAAGGCGCAGCAGCGCGATGATATAGATCTTCACGGCTTCCAGCAGCTTGTCGATGGGTGCTGCCTCGTTGGCACCGTGCATCGGGCCGCCGAACTCCGGCAGCGGCAGGTCCACATGCTCGGGGCCAAAGCTGACCGCATAGGGGAAGTGGCGGGCATAGGTGCCGCCGCCCATGGTGAAGGGCTTGGCGTTCTCGCCGGTCACCTCGTTGTAGGTGTTGATGCAGGCCTGAATAGCGGGGCTGTCGGCTTCAATGTAGAAAGGCTCGGCAGCGGTCACGTCGCACAGCTCGGCACCCTCACCAAGAGCAGCACGGATCTGCTTTTCCATGGTCGCACCGTTGGTGCAGGTGGGGAAGCGGCTGTCCATGGTCTGGTAGATGCGGCCGTCCTGCATGTAGATGCGGCCGCCAATGACGGTCAGCGGGCCGAAGGGGCCGTCGGCGCAGTTGATGCCCAGACCCTCGCCTGCGGTGGAAGCGTGCAGCTTACGGACGGCTTCCAGATAGGCGCGCTCAGCGTCGTTGCACAGGCCGTTATCCAGCAGGTAGTTCACCACCAGACCAATGGCGTTCACGGTGCCTTCCGGCATGGCGGCATGGCCGGCCTTGCCCCAGCCGCGGATGCGCACACCGTCGCCTTCCGGCTCCAGCGTGATGTTGGGGGCATTCTTCAGCTTTGCGATGTCGGTCTTGACCAGTGCACTGGCGCGGTCCGGCACGGCATTGTTTGCCACGCCGCCTTCAAAATCCTCAATGATGCCGTTGCACACCGGGCTGACGATCTTGGCACCAAACAGTCCCTTCTCGCCGTTGCACACCGGGAACTCGGCGTCCGGGGTAAAGCAGAAGGCCGGGGCCGGGTAGTTCTTGAGGTAGTAGTCCACATCCTGCATGTGGGTCTCTTCGTTGTCGCCGATCAATGCGCGGATGGGATAACGCAGCTCATAGCCCTGCTCCTTGAGGAACTTGAGGGCGTACAGGGTAGCCACCATGGGGCCCTTGTCGTCGGCCACGCCGCGGCCCAGCAGCCAGCCGTCCTTGATGCGCATGGTAAAGGGGTCTGCCGTCCAGCCGTTGCCCACGGGCACCACGTCCACATGGCAGATGGTGGCCAGATACTTCTCGGTATCCTTACCGGCCAGCTCGGCATAGCCGATGTAGTTCTCGCAGTTACGGGTGGCAAAGCCCATGCCGGCGGCCAGCTCCAGCGTTTTGTCCAGTGCTGCGCGGGGGCCTGCGCCGAAGGGTGCGCCCTCCTCGGGGGTGCCCTCCACGCTGTTGATGGCCACCAGTGCGGCGATATCCTTCAGCAGCTGTTCCTTGTTCTGCGCAATGTATGCGTCAATTTTCTGATTCAGTGCCTGATCCATGTTCCTTATCGTTCCTTTCTGTCCGGGGGCTTTGTGCCGCCGGCTCCAAAACACTTTTTCATTTTAGCACACTCAGACGGAAAATGCCATTGTCAATTGTTGTGCTTTGCTGCCAAGCTGCTCAGCCCACCGAGAACACCGTGCTCAGTGCCCCCAGCAGCCCCGCGCTGGCCAGACCCATGATGATGCCTGCCAGCAGCACGCCGCCCATGCAGGCCTTGACCACATCTTTGAATTTCATATCCAGAATGGAACCGGCCAGCGTACCGGTCCATGCGCCGGTGCCCGGCAGCGGGATGCCTACGAACAGCAGCAGTGCCACCACAAGGCCGCGGCCCGCCTTGGCTTCCAGCTTGCGGCCGCCTTTTTCGCCCTTGTTGATGCAAAAGCGGCAGATGGGCCCAATGATGGGCTTGTGGTAGCCCCAGATGAGGAACTTGCGGGCAAACAGATAGATGAACGGCACCGGGATCATATTGCCGATGACGCACACCAGATAGGTAGGCAGGATGGGCAGGCCCATGCCAAGGCCCACAGGGATGGCCCCGCGCAGCTCAATGAGCGGCACCATGGAAATAAAGAACACCAGCAGATAGCTTTTGAGCATACGCTCCTCCTTACAGATCGATGTCCAGCTCCACCGGGCAGTGGTCGGAACCGAAGATCTCGTTGTGGATCTCCGCCGCACGGATCTTATCGGCAATGCGGCGGGAGACGATAAAGTAATCGATGCGCCAGCCCGCATTCTTTTCGCGGGCATGGAAACGGTAGCTCCACCAGCTGTACTTCACCTCGTCCGGGTGCAGCACGCGGAAGCTGTCCGCAAAACCGGCGTCCAGCAGCTCGGTCATTTTGCCGCGCTCCTGATCGGTAAATCCTGCGCTCATGTGGTTGGTCTTGTCGTTCTTGATGTCGATCTCCTTGTGGGCCACGTTCAGGTCACCGCACAGGATCACCGGCTTTTTTGCGTCCAGCGCCAGCAGGTAGGCGCGGAAGGCGTCCTCCCACTCCATGCGGTAGTCCAGCCGCTTCAGCCCGTCCTGACTGTTCGGGGTGTAGCAGTTGACCAGATAGAACTCCGGGTATTCCAGCGTGAGCACCCGTCCCTCGTGGTCGTGCTGCTCCACGCCGATGCCGGTGGTCACGGCCAGCGGCGTGGAGCGGCACCAGCAGGCCGTGCCGGAGTAGCCCTTTTTCTCAGCAGAGTAAGTATACTCGGTATAGCCTTCCGGCGCAAAATCTGCCTGACCGGGCTGCATCTTGGTCTCCTGCACCGAGAAGATGTCGGCATTAAGAGCCGCAAAGCTCTCGGCAAAACCGTGGGTCAGGCAGGCACGCAGGCCGTTGACGTTCCAGCTGATGAGTTTCATGCACTTCTCCTTTTATGTTATGCCTGATATTTTGTTTTCCATGCACCGCTGCGGAAACGCAGCACAAAGCAGGTGACACGGCAGATCCAGTCGATGATCATGGCGATCCACACGCCCACAGCGCCCCAGCCCATGCGCACGCAGAGCAGATAGCTGAAGCCCAGACGCCACACCGCCATGCTCAGGATGGAAACCACCATGGTGAACTTCACGTCGTTGGCTGCACGCAGGGCGTTGGGCAGCACAAAGGACAGTGTCCACAGCAGGATGGCACAGGCCGCATGGATGCGCACCAGCGTCATGGAAAGCACCATCGTCTCGCCCGACAGCGCATAGATGCCGATAAGCTTTGGCAGGAACAGCAGGATCGCGCCGTTGGAAAGGCCCATGGCAATATAGGACCAGACCGTGAGCTTGCGGGTATAGTAGATGGCCTGTTCGCTGTCTCCCGCGCCCACGCAGCGGCCCACCACCGTGATCATGGCAAGGCTCAGGGCTTTGCCGGGGATCACGCCCATGCCGTCCAGATTGTTTGCCACCGCATTGGCGGCGATCTGCACCGTGCCGAAGGTGGAGATCATGCTCACCACCAGAATGCGTCCGGCTTCGAACAGGCTGTTCTCAAAGGCAGAGGGGATGCCGATGCCCAAGATGCGCTTGGTCATCCGGGCGTCCAGACGGGTGGTCTTGGGCACCGTGAGGGCATGGCCCTTCTGGTAGCACTTGCGCAGGATCAGGGCTGCAGCCACCACGCGGGAGACCACACTGGGCCATGCAACGCCGTCCACGCCCATCTTGAAGCCAAAAATGCACACCGCGTTGCCCACGATGTTGATGATGTTCATCAGCAGGCTGATCTGCATGGAAATATTGGAGTCGCCCATGCTGCGGAACAGTGCCGCGCCGCCGTTGTACAGCGCCAGAAACGGGTAGCTCAGTGCAATGATCTTTAAGTACAGCACGCTGGCGTCCAGCACGTCGGCATCAATGGCACCGTAGCACAGCCGGATCATGGGCCGTGCCAGAATAAAACAGAATGCGCCTACCAGCAGGCCGAACACGCCGCTGAGCAAAATCAGCTGGCCGGCGCTCTCGTCGGCGCTTTTCTGCTCTCTTGCGCCCAGAAACTGGCTCACCACCACCGCGCCGCCGGTGGCCAGTGCCGCAAACAGCACGATGATGAGGTTGTTGATCATATCCACAAGGCTGACGCCTGAGATAGCTGCCTCGCCGCAGCGGGACACCATCATGGTATCGGCCATGCCCACCGTCACTTCCAGCAGCTGCTCTACCAGCAGCGGGCCGGTCAGCAGCAGCAGCTCCTTTTGCGTAAACAGCGGTTTTCTCCCCCCAAACAGGGGCTTTTTTGTTCCGCTCACCGCCTGATTTTCCATGGTTGCTCTCCTTTCCCGGTGCCGGGCCCTCCTGTCCGGGCACCCCGTCTGCCGCATACAGGGCAGACTTCCCATTGAATGTATTCATCTTAACACACAGGCCGGTTCTTGTAAAGAACTGGTGCATCCTGCGTGCTTTTTGCTGCCGCTCCGGGCTTTCCCCGCTGCTTTTTGGGCTTGTTCGTCAGTTTGCCGGGAACTTTTCGTTAAATTTGTGCGTTTCTCCAAAAATGCGATTTTTCGCATATTTAGTGGTGAAAAATCGAAAAAAGGGCTTGTAATTTCACCTGAAAAGTGGTATGTTGTATCCAACAAAGGTATTCCGTTGGATACATGACTTCTCAGAGCGTTTTTCGCTCACATACAAAGCCTTTGTTCCCAAAATTGCTATTTTCTTCATTTACCTTCTTATCATTTACCCTGCCTGCCCTGCAAAGGGCAAGAAAAGCGATGACTCAACCTGCACGAGTCACCGCTTTTTCTTTTTGTATGACAATTTAAATGCCCTCCGCTTCGCTCTGGGCATATTTAGCGGAAATATTATTTTAAGATTGTAAATCCGGAATGACTGCGGTCATTCCGGATTTACTTTTTCACGGGAAAGGGTCGTAACGGCAAACAGCATTTTGCTGCTGTCAGCCTGCGGCTGCCGCGCAGCGGGCAAAGTAGCACGAAACGTCAACCCGCTCCCCTGCGGGGAGCTGCCGCCGCAGCGGCTGAGGGACCTATAAATCGGCGGAACACAAAAAATCCTCTAGCGAAGCGGCTTGGATTTTTTGTATGGAGCC
>JBNMHZ010000048.1:0-18699 GCA_050873025.1 Faecalibacterium sp.
ATATTGAAAGAAGCGGCAAAATTGTTCGTGTCGTTTTTCAGGCGCATCGCATTTCCTCCTTGATTCGCCAAATGTATTTTTCAGCTTCGGTCAAAATCTCAGCCACCTGCTTCTTACGCTTCGGGCTGGTGAGCAGGCTGGAATTAAAGGTGAAGCTGTATTCGAGCCGCTGGATCATGGCATGAACAGCGGATTGCAGTTCGGTGTATAACATCATTTCTTCGACCGTCCCTGCGTCCTCAAAATCGGATTTGATGGGGGTGTAGGGATAGACAGGCGGCTTCCCATCAACCGTTTCAGGCGGTGCGTAAGCCGCCGTGGAGCGGATGATTGGTTTCAGCTTCTGGATGCTCCCCATCGGGTTCAGGGCAAGGCTGATCTTCACAGCATCATCGACCCGGCCCATTTCTTCCGGGGTGAGACGTCCTGCAAAATTCTGGACACGGCTCTTGTCGATGGTAAAGATCTGCTCCGCTTGAACGATGGAAGGCTCCAGCTTTTCCAGTTCCACCAGACAATGGGTCGGCTGCGCAGCCTTCTTTTCGGTCTTACTTGTCAAAGTCGCAACAATCAAAGTCGGTGAATGGGCATTGCCCACATCGTTTTGCAGGATGACCGCAGGGCGAGTTCCGCTTTGTTCGGAACCTGTGCTGCTGTCCAGTCGAATGAAGTAGATGTCTCCGCGTTGGAATTTCAGAGTGGATTCCAATTGCGAACCTCCGTTTGGATATGTAAGAAGCCCACTGTACCTCCTAGGCAGCGGGCTTCTGTTAAAATATGAAAGCGGTTTTATTTATACGGTACACATCACCTCCCCGGTGATTGGAATGAAGCACCAGCATCAGCGGTGCATGACAACGTAGTCGTGACCGCGCCGGGTCTGACAGACGGTGCAGGTGTCCATGCTCCTGTCTGCGCTCGGCACGAGAGCGATTTTGAAAGCCTTGGCTTCTACGAAATGCCGCAGACAGGTCGCACAGAGGGTTCGGATGGACTTGATCATTTCCGGGGTCAGTTCCATCTCCTCGTAGATCTCCTGTTCGCGCACCGTAGGATTCAACTCATCCATTTGAGCAGTCCTCCGTGTTAGAAAAAGTGAATGGCGGATAAATATGTAAAAGAACAGGAGTGACCGGAGACCGAAAACGGCATCCGGCCGCTCCTGATAAAATATGTTAAGGTCTCGCATATTCGCCCTCGGCTCCCTGCGAGTGGGGAATCGTTCGGCGGCGGATTTGTACCGCTCCATTGGCATCTCAGCCACCCCGCCTACATTCTGACCGGGCCGCGAATTACGGAAGTATCATCATCTGAGTACCGAACAACTGAACTATTCAACTTTCAAGGTCCGTGAGTGTGGACATTTGCCAGCGGCAGGAGCCGCTTTTGAAATTGTCCCCTCACTTGGTAGGCATCGAGAATGGCCAATTTGTTACCTCGAAAAGAAAAAAGTTCAAAATTTCTTCAAAAACATAGTGATTCTTACGATTCGCTTATGAATCGTAATTCTTTTTGATTCCAAAACTCTTGCAATCTCTGATTCGGTGTATCCATCATAAACATAGAGTGTAAGAATTCTCAAATCGAGTTCAGACAAGCTTTCAAGTGCGGAAAGTAACCGTTCATTTTCGATTTCTCCAATCCATGTAAAGCTGCGCTTGGTTTCGTGGTATGTATCTGTTGTGGTAATGGCTTCCTGATAGCGCAGCATCAAAGGCGATGCTTCTTCCTCGGAGCTTTCATACGCAGGTGCCGTGAATTCCTGTGTCCGCTCAATGCAGGTACGTTCGGAGTTGAACTGCTGGCGGTCATAGTCGTACATCTTCTGAATGGCATCATCAGTCATTCCTGCCTCTGCATACTCGATTCGCAACTTTTCCCAGTGTGCTTCAAACTTTTTTAACTCATAGCCCTTATTAAAAGCCATCGTAAACCTCCAAATTTTCGATAAAGCGTGAAAAGTCGAAAATTTGGAGTTGCTAAGGATACTGTGCGGCCAGTTCCAGCCACGAAAAACGGGCAAAAAGAAACATGAAGTGTCCTTTCCGCCGGATGCGGAGGTTGAGGACACTTCACTGCTGGACAGCTTGCGGGCTTTTCTTGGCAACAAAAAAGAGATGCACTAAAGAAAAGGGTACCGACACTGTTTTCCATCCAAAAATGGAAAGCGGTATAAGTATCCTCGGCCTTTAATGCATCTCAGGCTTCGATATGTCTTTGTTCCGACGCATCGAAGCCTATAAAAAAGAAAACCGCCGTGCGATCAGCTTTTGCAGGGCATCGATTCGTGCCCTGTAAGCATATCACACGACGGTGTTATGAAAGTCATCTGGCGGTGTTATGAAAGTGTTATGGAGCCATTTTTGCCCCTTTCTAAAAAATTTTAGGTGTTATGAAAGTCACATGAAGGCGTTACGAAAGTGTTATAGGAACTGTTCTCACCAATTGGCTCCAAATGCAAGGATTTCTTCGTATTCTTCCGTAGTCAGATGTTCCTTTGCTGCGGCCAGCTCATTGGTGGCAAGTTCATTCATTCCTTGCGCTTTCAGGGAGCGGATCAGCCAGCAGTATGCTTTCGGATTATCTGGCGCGATGGTCAGTGACTTCATGGCATACCGATTGAGCAGGTCATAAGAGTGCAGAGAGTCCAACTGCTTCAGCAATTCACTGACAGCCCCCATATAGGAGAGATGGTATTTTGTGGAAAATTGGATAAGCCAATGCTCTCCATCTGCGGAAGATAAGACCTTTCCTCGATAGAGGTCAAGGGCATTTTTGAGGATGTCCACTTTGTTGATCACAGAGGATGCTCTGGCAGCAGAAGATACCAGTTCATCAAAACGCTGATAATCAGTCATGATGTGGAGCTCCGGATTGAGTTGGTATCCGGACGCAGAGGACAAAATCAACGGCTCATCCGAAATAAGGCTGAACTTTTGGCGCAGTCGGTAAATCAATCCCTTGACGTTCTTGGCGGGATTGTCTGAATCATCCGGCCAGAGTGTTTGAGTGATCTCCTGCGGAGAAATGGCATTTTTACGGGAAATTAGCAGGTAAGAAATCAGTCGGCTGATTCTCGGAGAACTAAAGTCAGCTTCTTTCAGAACACCTTTGGATGTACTGATGATCAATTCGCCAAACAGACTGACATAGATATCCTTGCTGCTTTGGATGGAAGTAGGGATATACGCCATCTGGAGCCGGTTCAGCATTTTCTGCTCGTTGTACGATGCAAGCAGCACATAAGCCAGAATCCGCAGCATACTGGTCTGCTGGATATAACGCTTCGGATTGCGGACGGCAAGCAGAGCGACCGGGCGCGGCTCCAAAGAAACGGCAATAACAGACCGGATGCCAAGCCGCTGGTACAGGTCATACTCCGCAGGATAGGCTTCTTTGGTCGCCTCGGCATCCGGAACGACCATGGGAATCCCCTTACGGACAGCCTGTACCCACCGATCCAGAAATTCAGCCGATTCATATTCTTCGGTCAAAATCATCGTTTTATCCGTTGTACCAGTGTTGAACCACCAGAATGGTGTCCACAGGCTTAAATCCAGATCGACCTGAATCAGACCGCACCAATCCGCATCGTAGAATTGGCAGGTAGCTTTCAGCACCTGCTGGGCAACTTCTTTCGGGGAAAGACGCCGGTAATACAATTGTGATTCAAGGTCATTCATACTGTTTTCAAAATCAATTGCACGTTGAATATCTCCAAAACTCCGTTCTTCGTACTCATGATCAGACTGCCGCATAAAATTTTACCTCGTGTCAAATAAAAAAAGCACAGCATCAGGGTTTCACGCGCTCTGTACGGTGAATCCCGATGCTGTGCTGGTATCAATTATGCAACCGCAAGAGCCAAGCAAAACTACTTTTTTACGATTGTTTTATGAATGATGAGAATACAATTGTTAAATTTACGCCGGTGTGAATCAGATGCCGCGGAAGGTAAAGGTGAACTCCATCGGCTTGGAGGCATCCGGGATGTACTCCGGGTGGACATTGGCACCCCAGCTGTCATCGCCGCCGACACCCATCTGCTCGCCGATGGCACGGATAACGGTATAATGCACCGGAGGCAGCTCGTAGGGATGCTTGGCGTTCTCCATCTCGTGCGGGGTGTACGGCAGTGCGGAGAACATCATCGGCTTCTCGGCATCTGCGGTGAACAGCATGCCGCGGCCCTTGCGGTCAACGACTTTTGCCCAGCGCACGGCGGTCTTTGCACCGCACTCCTGCGGCACAAGGTACTGCGCCATGTTCTCAGCAACTTTGTTCTGGTAGATGCCCAGTTTTGCACCATGCTGACGATCCCAGTAGGTTTCCGCAGGGCCATTGCCGTACCATTCTACGGTGTCATAATCGGCATCGACCTTGAACAGCACACCAAATTCCGGCATGGCTGCAAGCCCGTCCACCGGGTCATAGTGCAGGGTGGTCTGGATGCGGCCATCACCGAACACGCGGTACTGCAAGCTGCACGCAGCCGCAGGGCTGGTCTGCAGGTTATAGAGATAGGTCACAACCACGCTGTCTGCTTCCACCTCGCAGGTGGGGTTCTGGAGAATCGTGCCGCCGTGAACAGACGGGATCTCCTTGCCGACACCCTTGGCGGTAGCATACAGACTTGCCAGCTTCCACTGGCCGCGAACGCCGCCCATATTGTTGCCGCAGTCGTTGTCGGTGGGAGCGCGCCAGAAGTTGGGGCGAGGAATCTCCTGCATCATTTCCTTGCCGGCATAGCGGTAGGAAGTCAGACCACCATTCAAGTCAGAGAACAGCACGTCAAAGTTTTCACCCCGGACACCGATGTTGTGGGTGCCCTGCATGACAGTAAACGGAACAGCCTTTTTGCTGGACATCGGGCGGATTGCTGCGATCACACTCTGACCAAAAGCAACTTCATGACCTTTTTTCGCCCAGAGAGTATCGTCTTTCAGCCGGAAGCTGATGGTCAGTGCATACTCACCGGGAACTGCCGGAACAATGAACGGCAGCGGGAAATGGGCGCGGCTTTCGGGGGCCACTGCAATACCGTCCTGCTTCTTTTCCTGTACCAGTTTGCCATCCCGGTGCAGCAGTGCAAAGCAGTCATAGGCATCGGTGGAAGTGAACAGGCTCTTATTCCAGACCTCGAAACCATCGGCAGTGATCGTTACAGCGATGTTCTGATAGCAGAACTTGACTTCCTGCATCTTGGGAGAGGGTGTGCGGTCGCCGCCATAGACGATGCCGTTGCCGCTGAAATTGTAATCGGTAGGACGCTCGCCAAAGTCACCGCCATAGGCTTGGAACCACTTGCCGTAGCGGTCTTTTTTCCAGATGGACTGGTCAATGTAGTCCCAGATGAAGCCACCCTGATAGCCGCAGTTCTCCTGATCGGCAAGTTCGGTGTACTTGTGCAGTGCGCCGCAGGAATTGCCCATGGCATGAGAATATTCGCACTCGATATAGGGCCGTTTATCGCCTTGTGCCAGATATTCCTTGATATCCTTGACGGGGCTGTACATATGGCTCTCGATATCGGTGGTTTCCGGGAAGCGCGGGTCATTGACCACACCCTCATAATGCACCAGACGGGTATTGTCCAGACGGTGCATCATCTGGGACATCTGGAGCAGAGTCTCGCCGCCGAACGATTCGTTGCCCAGCGACCAAATCAGCACAGCAGGATGGTTCTTGTCCCGCTGATAAGTAGAGTTCAGACGGTCGAACATGACGGCTTTCCACTCCGGCTTATCGTTCGGCAGAACCCCCTCAATGCCTCGGATTCCGGCCTGATGGATATCCCATGTGCCGTGCGATTCCAGATTGTTCTCCGCAATCATGTACAGGCCATACTCATCGCAGAGGTTATAAATCTCATCCTGATTCTGGTAGTGGCAGGTACGGACAGCGTTGATGTTGTGCTGCTTCATGGTGATGATGTCCTGCACCAATTCTTCGTGAGTATGTGCGCCCACCGCACGGCCCGTGATGGAACTGAACTCATGGCGGTTGACGCCCTTGAACACGATGCGTTTGCCATTCAGCAGCATCCGGTTGTTCTTCATCTCGAACTTCCGGAAACCGACTTTCTGCCCGGTCACTTCTACCAGATGGCCGACATCGTCCAGCAGCTCGATTTCCAGTTCGTACAGAGCCGGGTCTTCCGCACTCCACAGATGAGGATTCTCCACCGGATGGCTGAGCAGTGCAGAGCCACCGTTCAGTGCGACTTTTTCAGAGAACACTTCCATTTCACCGTGGCGCAGGGTCAGACGAGCCGTTCCGGTGCCCTTGACCCGCAGCATCACTTCCAGTGCGGCACGGGTGAAATCCTCTCCATCAAACAGCGTTTTGATGGAAACATCTTCCAGATGGACGGTGGGGATGGCGTACAGCCATACGCTGCGGAAAATGCCGGAGAAACGGAAGAAGTCCTGATCTTCGCACCAGCTGGAAGAAGTCCACTTGAACACCTGCACGGCAAGTTTATTCACACCCGGCTGGAGATACGGGGTCAGGTCAAATGCGTGAGCGGAGAAGCTGTCCTCTGTGTAGCCCACATAAGAGCCGTTCAGCCACAGAGCCATGCCGCTTTCCACACCCTCAAACTCGATGTGGATGGGCTTATCCTGCATAGCCACCGGCAGTTCAAAATATTTGACATAGCTTGCCACCGGATTGAACCGCTGCGGAATTTCGCCCAGCTTGACCTCCTCGCGGCCATCCCAAGGATACTGAATGTTGGCATACTGTGGGACATCGTATCCTTCCATCTGGATGTGCGCCGGAACATGGATATCATCCCAGCCGCTGCAGTCATAATCTGCCTTTTCAAAGCCGGGAATTGCGCTGGCGTAATTCTTTGCGTAGGCAAATTTCCAGATGCCGTCCAGCTTCATTGCGAGCGAAGATTCTCCTGCCAGATATTCTTCACGGGAAGCATAGGTATGGAAACTTGCATGGGCGTTCAGGACGTTTTCCTTGAAAAAGGTGGGATCTTTCACTTTTGCAAAATCAAATGCAGCCATATTGTTCCTCATTTACCTTATTGTGTGATTGAAAAAATTCCTTCATCGTCCCCCAGAGGAGATACGGGCTCCTCTGGGGGCACAGCAGATGAAGGAGAAGTGAATGTCAAATATTTTGGAATTGCCGGGGAAGATTACTTCACCGCGCCGGTTATGCCTTCTGCGAACTGCTTCTGCAGGACGAAGAACACGATCATGGTGGGGATGGAGCAGAACAGAACGCCCATCATCAGCATACCGTAGTCGATGGAGTAGCCGGACGCAATGTTGGCGATCAGCATCGGCATGGTCTGCGCACGGTTATCGGTCATAACGACCTTCGGCCACAGGTAAGCGTTCCATGCGTTCATGAATGTGATAACCGCAGCAGCTGCATAGGTGGATTTCATGATAGGAACATACATCCGGAAGAAGATGCCTGTTTCGCTCAAGCCATCAATGCGCGCCGCCTGCATCAGATCGTTGGGGAAGTTGCGGGAGTTCTGACGGAACATCATGATCAGGAATGGAGTGGAAATGCTGGGCAGGATGAACGCCCAGACGCTGTTCAGCAAACCTGCCTTGGACATCATCTTGAACAAAGGAACCATCGTGGCAACCTGCGGCACCATCATGGCGAGCAGCAGGATGCTGAACAAACGGTCTTTGTTCTTATCATGATACAACTCAAAACCAAATCCGGCAAGAGAGCAGACGAACATGGAAATCACAGTCTGCACGATAGCGTACAGGAAAGAGTTGCCCATGGCACCTGCCAGATTCTGCGATGCGATCAGATTCTTGAAGTTCTGCACCGCATAGGTGCCGAACATGATCTTGCCGCGGGCAACATCCAGCGAGGTGTTGGTCGCTGCGGAAATCATCCACAGCAGCGGGAATACGGAAATGAACGAGATGATGATCAGGAAGATATAAGCAGGAATCAGTCTGCGCTGGATCGTGTGCTTCTTGCCTTTTTCACGCTGCACAAGAGCGTGGTTTTCTGCCGTATTAGTCACGCTTGTCACCTGCTTTCATGCTGATAAAGGACAGGATGGCAACCATCACGAAGATGACGAAGGACAATGCCGAAGCATAGCCGAAGTTTGCAACGCCCTGACCCATGGAGTTGTTATAAATGTAGTGCGACATGGTGATCGTTGCGTTGGCCGGGCCGCCGGCAGTCAGGTTGACCGACTCATCGAACAGCTGCAAGGTACCGTTGATGGACATGATGGCGGTCATCACGATGGTGGGCATCAGCAGCGGAACAGTGATTTTCCAGAACGTCTGCCAGCCGTTGGCACCATCGATCTTGGCTGCTTCATACACCGAGTAGTCGATGTTCTGCAAACCTGCCAAGAAGAACACCATGTTGTAGCCCGTCCAACGCCAGATCAGAGCCAGAATAATGATGATCTTTGCGCTGGTAGGATTGCCGAGGAAATTGTAGTGTGTCTGCAGGATGCCCAGCTTGCACAGCACCGTGTTCACCAGACCGTCCGTTGCAAACAGGGACTTGAAGATCAAGGAGTACGAAACCAGCGAGGTTGCGCAGGGCAGGAACACGCAGGTGCGGAAGAAGCCCTTGAATTTCAGATCGTGATTGTTCAGCAGCTGTGCCAGCAGGATTGCCAGAATCAGCATGATCGGAACTTCCACGATCAGATACAGGAAGGTGTTTCCCATCGAGCGCAGGAACAGCGCATCCTTGAACATTCGGGAATAGTTGTAGGTCAGTGGGCTGGCCCACTTCATATTTGCACTGGAACCTGTTTTCAGAGAGGTCAGAAAGCCGTTGATGATGGGGATAAAGCTCATGATGGTGATGAGAACCGTACCGGGCATCAGGTAATACCAGCCGGCACGACGCTGCTTTGCCATCAGAGAACCGCGTTTTTCGTTCTTCAATGTCAAACCCTCCTTCGGATGAATCAAAAAGTCTTAAAGACCCATCTCGAAGCGGAGCTGCTGTTCAGCATTTGCCAGTTCATCGTCCAGATTGGAACCGTTGATGGTGTTGATGATGGCAGTGATCAGATAGACACCCGCACGGAAGTGGTAGTCGCTCTGCTCAATGACAGGAACATTGGCACCCATTTCAACGATCTGCTTGTAGATCGGCTCGTTGTTGAAGAACTCCACGCCCTCGTTGTAAACATCAGAGTCTGCGCACTTCAGAACCGTGGTAACAACACCGCCGTCACGCAGGGCATTATCATAGGTCTGGGTGCTGCCGCCAAAGGTGTAAGCAAGGAAGGATTTTGCCAGATCGACATTGCCGCAGTTGGCCGTGATGTACAGGCCGCAGCCGCCGTTGGAGGCATAGCCCTCGCCGCCGTCCAGCGTAGGAATGGTAGTGATCTCCCACTTGCCGGAGTTTTCGGTGACAGCTTCCATGGTGGGGATGATCCAGTTGCCGTTCAGCACACCGGCGACCATATCGCCCTGAATGCTCTGGTCGATGTAGTCGCTCCAACTGTTTGCCAGATAGCAGGCATTGCGCTTGCCCATATCCACGATGGTTTCGCAAACGCGGTGCAGGGTGTCGTTTTCGGTGATCCAAGGCTCGCCATCCTTGAACTCCGCAACGCCCTCGGACTGCATCATCATGTAGACAAGGTCGCCGCCGTCTGCACTGGTGGAGAACAGGTACTTGCCCGTTTTTGCGTAGACCTGCTCACCAATATCGGTCAGATCAGACCACTTGATGCCTGTCATATCATCCACAATCTTGCCAACCTCGGCCAGCAGATCGGTGCGGTATGCGAAGATCACGGTGCTGTTATCCACAGGCACACCATAGTGAGTGCCATCCACGATGGAGTAGGACAGCTTTTCCTTGCTGAAGCCGTCCCAGTCAATGTCTGCGCCCTCAACAGGGACAAACGCATCCGGGTAATCGGCAACGTAACGCTGGATGTAGTGATCTTGGAACTGCACGATGTCGGGCAGGTTGGAATAATCGTGTGCGGAACCTGCCAGCGTGATGGCGTTCTCAATGTCACCGCCGCCGGACTGCTCGATCACTTCCAACTCAAACTCCGGATCAACATTCTCCTTGTAATCTGCGGCAGCAGCGTTCAGAGCAGGAATGTTGAAGTTCTTATCCCATGCGTAGGCAGTCAGCTTGTGACCACCGGGCTGAGAACCGCCAACGCTTGCACTGCCGGAAGCAGCAGTGGAGGAACCGGAGCCGCCACCACAGGCGGTCAGGGCTGCAGCCGCACCCGCAGCAGCCATAACGGACAAAAATGCGCGACGTGAGATCTTTTTCATAATGCTTTCTCCTTCATTCTTGAAAACTTGAAAAAGTTGACGAATCCGAGAAACTTGAAGAAAGAACTGAACGCATTCACAAGTTGAACAATTCTTTTCTTCAAATCCTCGTTTGTTATAGTCATTGTAACAGTTTTCACAGTTAAAATGCGGGTGCATCCAATCAAAAAACACGCAGATTCAATCAGAAATCAATCGTGTTCCGATTCACAAAACAGTCACTTCGTCAGCTTGTCCAAATGGAGAAGCGTTTTCTTTGACACAATATCCAAAAGTCGTTCCTTTACGGATCTGAGGGATGTTTCCAACCTTTCTTGGCAGAGATCTTTTTATCCAGTACCCGACCGCGGTAGTCACTGTTATTTTTCTTATACTGGTACGGCGAAACGCCCATGATCTTCTGAAAATTGCGGTTAAAGGAAGAAACATCCTGATATCCGACCCGCAGAGCAACCTCTGTCATGGAATAGTTGGTGGAATTGAGCAGCTCATAGGCTTTCTGGATTCGCACCATCGTCAGGTACTCACCCGGCGTCATATTCAGATATTCCTTGAACTTGCGGCGCAGCTGGGCTTCGCTCAAAGAACAGATGGAAGCAAGTTCTTCCCCGGAGATCGGGTTCATATAGTGCAGACCAATATGCTCGATCGCAGGCATGATCTGCTGCAATCCAACCATCATCGGACGGATATTGCTTTTCTTTTCCGTGTGTGTTCGTGCAATCAGGAGAAGCAGTGAAGCCATCAGATTCTGCTCCACCGCTTTGTGGTATTCCTGCTTGCTCTGGCATTCGTGCAGCACCATGGTGATGAGTTTTTCCAGTTCTACCGCATCTTCTTTTGGCAGACAAAGAGCCTGACTGGACAAACGGTGCAGAGCCGTTTCCACAAACAGCGGGTCATTCGGAAAAGCACTGTTCAGGATTCCCTGTGGGTCAAAGAACAGGTATTCCCATGAGTTCAAACTTTTATCCTTGCTCAGCGTTGTGTGCAGACAGTTTGCCGGAACCACCGTGATGGCTCCATCTGTGTAGTCGATGCGGCGGTCTTCCAATACCATAAAGCCCTGCCCTCAGCGGCAGATGCCGATCTCCATGACGTTGTGGAAGTGGACATCTTCAGCGTAGGTGCCGTAAGTGCAGACCCAGTCATCTCCTGTAATGGCCTGTACCAATTCGCCTTCCGGCAGCTCGTAGTAGCGGTAGCTGATTCTTGGCTTTTTTGATTCTTTGTTTGGTTCCATGTACTTCCTCTCTCCAAAAATCATAGGGGTTTGTTCAGGATGCAGTACTTATTATAGGAACTTTCGCCGGAAAGTATATGGAGCCAATCAAACACAATATGCACAAAATCACTGAGATTCATCAAAATCGGCTTCGCAAAACCCAGTGCAAACGAAATACTTGACTTTGTCAAGCTATGGTGCTATAATGCTTCCCATTCCAAAAACAGAGGGAGCTGATGAAATGGAACCGTCCACGGTATCTTCCTGTATTCTGACCCTGCACAAAGAGTTTGCAGCTTATACGACCCAGCGGGTACAGGAACTGGGCCTGAGCTTCGGGCTGATGTACTTTGTCATTTATGTAGGAAAGCATCCGGACTGTACGCCCTCGGAGTTGACAAAAGATCTGCATCTGGATTGGGGCCACTCCCAGCGCAGTCTGAACAAGCTGGCAGAAGATGGTTTTCTGACCAAAGAAAAGAACGGGCGCAGCTACCATCTGAAGCTGACCCAAAGGGGTGAAAACGCTTTTGTGGTCTGCCATCAGGTCTTTACCGACTGGGATGCGCAGAATCTGGACGGACTGACAGCACAGGAGCGGCAGGAGCTGCTGACATTACTGCAAAAAGCAGTGCAAAAGAAAGTGTGTAAATAATGTACGAAACGATTTTGAGTCCGATCAACTACGGTGGGATGCAGCTGAAAAACCGCATCATTTTTGCACCGACAACGTTTGGACTGTCGGATGAGGAATACCTTGCAAAGATCCGTTCCATTGCACAGGGCGGCTGTGCCATGATCATCGTTGGGGATGTTCCGGTCGGAAAGAGCAAATTTGAAAAATCGTTGTTTGATGCCAAAGGGTTTGCATTTTACCAGCAGATCGTAAAAATTTCTCACGATGCGGACTGTAAAGTCTGTGCCCAGCTGCACCAGAGCGACTCCAATCTGCTGGCAATGTTCAAGTACATCCCCGGCGTTCTGCTGAAGAAGATCACCCCCGACCAGCTGAGGGAAAAGCTGAACGCCGAAGTGACTCCCTACATCACGAAGATGTCCAAACGGAAGATTCAGACCATCCTCAGCGGTTTCGGAAAAGCGGCGGTGCTGGCAAGACAGGCCGGTTTTGATATGGTGCAGGTGCATGGCGACCGGATGTGCGGAAGTTTCAGTTCGGATATCTTCAACCACCGCACCGATGAATACGGTGGCAGTGCAGAAAAACGCGCCTGTTTTGCGGTGGAAGCGGTTTCGGCAGTTCATGCAGCGGTTCCGGGAATTCCCATTGATTATAAGCTGGCTGTCCGGCAGGAAAACCCGCACTTTGGCAATGCCGGTGTCGTGGAAAAAGAACTGCCGGTATTCGTTCCGCTGCTGGAGCAGGCAGGCGTGACCAGCTTCCATGTGACGCTGGCAAACCATTCCGCCTTGGAGAACACCATCCCACCCGTCAATCATCCCTATTTCAACCAGCCGGGGTGTTTTCTCAAATTCTGTGATGAGGTGCGGCAGTACACTAACCTGCCTGTCTGCGGGGTGGGCGGTCTGAATGACCCGGATTTTGTAGAGCAGCAGCTCGCCAGTGGACGTATCCAGTGCGCTGCCATGAGCCGCCAGCTTCTGGCAGACCCGGATTGGGTGAACAAGCTGAAAAACGGGCAGACAGAACAAATCCACCGCTGTGTCCGCTGCAACAAAAAGTGTCTGGGCGGACTGATGGCGCATCAGGGAACTCGTTGCATTTACGATGATTTGCGGAAAAAGGAAGCCCAAAACGCATAAAACCACTCGACAAAAATCAGGCTGCACTCAACAAAAAGACATTCACGAGGGGTTGCCATCCCGTTATAATGAGCCTTGAACGAACCTCACCCAAAGAGAATGAGAGGACAGCGAGATGTCGATTGAAAACGCACTTCACAGCCAGCAGGTCTATGACCCTACGGATGATTCCATTATGGCAGAGCAGGAGATTTGCATGGAGCGGCTGTACGATTACAACCATACCCGCCCTTCCGAACACGCAAAACGGGAGCAGCTTTTGAAAGAAATGTTGGCAGAGTGCGGCACAGGCTGTTGGATTGAGCCGCCGTTTCACGCAAACTGGGGCGGAAAGCACGTTCACATGGGCGACTATGTTTATGCAAACTTCGGGTTGACCTGTGTGGACGATACTCATATCTACATCGGGGAACGCACCATGATTGGCCCGAACTGCATCCTTGCCACCGCAAACCATCCGATTCTGCCGGAACTGCGAGAGAAAGCGTATCAGTACAATCTTCCCATCCACATTGGACGCAACTGCTGGCTAGGTGCTGGCGTGATCGTAGTGCCGGGTGTCACCATTGGGGACAATACAGTGATCGGTGCAGGAAGCGTCGTGACGAAAGACATTCCTGCCAATGTAGTGGCAGTGGGCAACCCATGCCGCGTGCTGCGCCCTATCGGTGAACATGACAAGGAATATTTTTATCGAGATCGAAAAATCAACTGGGAAACGTTATAACCTCAGAGAGCCAGCGGCTCCAAAGGAGAAGCAATGAGCTACGCAATCGTATTCAACAGCAAAACAGGTAATACAAAATTATTGGCAGATACGCTGCACAACTGCCTGCCGCAGGAAGACTGCTATTATTTCGGCATCCCGAACCCTGCCGCCATGGAAGCGGACACTCTTTATGTAGGATTTTGGACGGACAAGGGAAAAGCCGATGAAAGCACTTCAGATTTTTTGAAGCAGTTGCATGGTAAAAACATCTTCCTCTTTGGCACCGCTGGCTTCGGCGGCAGCGAGGAGTATTTCAACAAGATTCTGAAAAAAGTGGAGCGGTCGCTGGACAAGAGCAACACTATTTTCGGCTGTTATATGTGTCAGGGTAAGATGCCGATGTCGGTGCGCCAGCGGTACGAGGAGATGAAAAAGCAGCCGATCCATCTGCCCAATCTGGATGCAATGATCGAGAATTTTGATAAAGCTCTTTCTCACCCGGATGCAGATGATTTGGAGCGGCTGAAGCAGGCCGTAAAATAAGTATAGAGTTGGTCGGCATTTGATTAGAATGATAGTAATATGGTCGAAACTGCATCGTAATAATGATAAAATAAATAATAGTGCGCCTATCATGAAGGAAAAACCACAACTCTACCATCCATGCACCCTGATCGTCCTGTGTCTGGATTTCTGGGTAGGCACTGGCACCGTTGCGCTCCATGATTTCTGCGAACTGGCAGATATGATATACGTCACCCAGCCCACCAAGATCGAAATGGTAATCATCCAGACGTTTCACTCGTGCTGTAAAGCTGCTGCCATCCGAAAAGTCGATTTGGATGACACCACCATCAGGGATGCGGTAAATGTCATCGTAGTGGCTGTTGATGAGCCGGACATCAGGCTGAAAAGTTTCAGGCTTCCAGATGCGCCGCCGGTCAATGCCGGTATTCGGGATGCTTTCGAGGATCTGCACACTTTCCCGCTGAATGGCTTTGCACGGCTCATCGGAGAGTACAAACATATACCAGTTCCGGGCAGCAGGAAGGGCGTTTCTGCCATCAGGCGGCAGATTCATTTCTGATACCTGCCCGCTTTCCAGCAGTTCACCGTTCATGCGTTTGTAGGTGGCAAACCCTACACCCGCGCCGTTTTCGCGCAGGTGCAGGTACTTGTTGTCGTTGATAAGGTAAACAGCTTCCTTTTCCTGTTCCATCAGCAGCCTCCGTTCTCAAATTCCAGACTGAACTTGCTGCGGCCATCGGGTTCGGTGCCCAGCAGGACGGTGGCATTGTAGGTCTTGCCCTTGGCACTCTTGCAGTCCTTCAGACGCACCCGACCATCCCGCAGCAGCTTGTCCACCATGCGGCCATCCAGATGCTTGCCCAGCCGCTTAAAGTAGGCATTGTCCTTCCAAAGCGCAAAGCGGCACTCGCGGTTCTCGCAGAACCAGCCCTTTTCACGCTCCACAACAGACTTACCACAGTTCGGGCAGACACCAGCAACCTTATTCTTCATCAGCATATTTGCTCCCTTCACGGCCTCGGTGGTGTTTACCAGCGAGGAAATCATATCTTTGATCTCGGTCATAAATTCTTCCGGTTCCATCTCGCCGCGCTCAATGCGCAGCAGTTTATTTTCCCAATCGGCGGTCATGTCCGCAGACTGAATTTGTTCGGGCATCACGGTGATCAGTGCCTTGCCCTTATCGGTAGGCAGCAGCACTTTGGTCTTTTTATCGCCTTTGCGTTCCAGAAAGCCTTTCTGTACCAACTTCTCAATGGTAGCGGCTCTGGTAGCCGGGGTGCCGATGCCTTGACGCTCCACACCCTCCGGCATATTGTCCGCACTGGCGGTTTCCATCGAATGTAAGAGGGTATCCTCCGTAAAATGCTTCGGTGCGCTCGTCTGTCCTTCTTTCAATTCAGCGTTAAGGATAGCGCACTCGCTTTCTTCCACAGCCGGGAGAGAAACCAATTCCTGTTTCCGGTTCAGGATATCAGCCAGTACCTCGCGCTCCACGGCTTTCCAGCCTTCTTCCAGAATTTCTTTTCCCTTTGCAGTAAATTCCTCGCCGGCACATTCCGTAGTCAGCATGGTTTCCAAATAACGGAACGGCTTACTTACCGCCATCAGCGTCCGGGCAATAATGAGTTTCAAAATGTTCTGCTCACCTTTGGGCAGGGCATCCAAATCAGCCTTGAGCATACTGCGAGTAGGTAGGATAGCATGATGGTCGGTGACTTTTTCCCGATTGACGGTGCGCCGTGTCCGGGGAATATCGGCATCATCTGCGTCACCAACTGCAATTCCAACAAAGTCCTCCAATTCTTCGGCAAGTTCTTCCAGCATTTCCTCGTCATCGTCTGTAATGTAACAGCTGTCGGTTCGGGGATAAGTGGTGAGTTCCCGCTCATAGAGGTCTTGCAGATAATCCAGAGTCTGCTGTGCGCTGTATCCCAGCAGACGGTTTGCATCTCGCTGGAGAGTCGTCAGGTCATACAGCGATGGCGGATTTTCGGATTTTTCCTTGCGAGTCACTTTTTGAATCGTGGAAATCATCTCCTTTCGGCAGGCTGCAAGCAGGTCTTCCGCATCCGCTTTTTCAGAAATGCGGCGGCTGGATGCCACACAGCCACTGCTCAGTTCCAAATCTACGGTGTAGAATTTTTCGGGAACAAAGGCAGCAATGGCAGCTTCTCGCACCACCGTCATGGCAAGCACCGGAGTCATGACCCTACCAACCGCCAATGGCCGACCATACAGGCACGAAAAAAGCCGGGAAGCGTTGATACCGACCATCCAGTCGGCACGTTCCCGGCAGAGTGCTGCATTGTACAGCGCATCATATTCAGTTGACGGTTTCAGGTGGGCAAAGCCCTCCCGGATGGCGTTTTCCTCCATGCTGGACAGCCACAGGCGGAAAACAGGCTTTTTGCATCCAGCTTGCTGGTAGACCAAACGGAAGATCAGTTCGCCCTCACGGCCGGAATCGCAACTGTTCACAATACTCTCCACATCCGGGCTGTTCATCAACTTTTTCAGGATTCCAAACTGTTTTTTGGTGGACGTGGACACAAGGTACTGCCATTTTTCCGGCAGGATGGGCAGGTCGGCCACGCTCCACTTGACGTACTTTTCATCGTACGCGTTGGGCGGAGCCAGTTCCACCAGATGCCCGATGCACCAGCTGACGAGATAACCATTACCCTCCCAATAGCCATCCTGACGGTTGGTTGCACCGAGAACTTTTGCATAAGCAGCCCCGACCGAGGGCTTTTCACTGACCACAAGTTTGTAAGACAATAAGCATCAACTCCTTTTATAAATAGTGTTGTCTTGTAAAAAAGATGGGATTATGGTACTATGTTCTTGGAAGAAGAAAGAAAGCGGGTGAACCAATGTCTGAAAATAAAACACAGCAAGAACTGGATTTTGAACGTAAACACGAGCAGGACTTACAACGTCTGCGAGGATTGCGCCTGATCGATGACGATTTTATGGCGGCGGTTTTTGAAGATCCCGCTTGTGCAGAATTTTTGCTTCAGATCATTCTCAAGCGAGAGGATTTGAAGGTTCGTGAGGTGCATGGTCAGTACAGCATTAAGAATTTACAGGGGCGTTCCGTTCGTCTGGATATTCTGGCTGTTGATGAGCAGAATCGAGCATATAATATCGAGGTGCAGCGCAGTGACCGTGGTGCAAGCGAAAAACGCGCTCGCTACAACAGCAGCCTGCTGGATGCAAACCTCACTCATTCGGGCAGCAGCTATGATGCTTTGAACGAAGCGTATGTTATCTTCATCACGGAAAACGATGTGTTAAGGGCTGGATTGCCGATTTACCACATTCATCGCATGGTGGAAGAAACAGGTGCAGTTTTCAATGACCAGTCACATATCATCTATGTGAACTCTCAAATCAAGGATGAATCTGCCCTTGGAAAACTGATGCACGACTTTTTCTGTGCCGATGCAAAGGATATGTTCTATCCAGTGCTTGCAAATCGGGTACAATACTTTAAGCAAGATGCGAAAGGAGTGGCAACTATGTGCAGAGCAATGGAAGAAATGCGTAATGAAACTGTCCGGGAGCGGAATATTGAAATTGCAAAGACAATGTTGGCTTCTAAGAAATTGAGCTACGAAGATATTGCTTTGTTCTCTGGGTTAACGGTTGACGAAGTAAAATCTTTGGACGCCAAGAAGCCTGCCTGATATGTAAGGCGGCAAACGCCGCCAGTAAAATTATTCCTCTGTGGTATCCTCCTCGCCGGGTTCCTCCGGCTCATCCTCAGTGGGAATCTCAAAATCGCCCTTGTCCTCGGTGTAGTTTGCATCGGGGTCGAGGGCTTCTTTTTCTGCCTGCTTTTTCTGTTTCTGCTTCATAAAGGCGTAGATGCCGCCGCCAGCAGCCAGACCGACCAGAGCCAGTACGCCTAAGAATGTGGCGGCATACTTCGTGATTTTGTTTTCTTTCGGCTGTTCGGAACCGGATGCGGCTGCTTCTTCCTCCGCTTTCTTGGCATCCTCCTCAGCCTGCTTGCGCTCCTGCTCAGCCTGTGCCGCTGCTTCCTTTTCGGCGGTATAGGCTTCGGCATCTTCATCTTCCATCAGGGAGAGCAGGTCGGATTCGTCCACAAGATTCATAAAGTGGACGGTGTTTTCGCCCTTGGCGTTGCGGTCGATGACCAGATAGAA
>JBNMHZ010000049.1:0-18554 GCA_050873025.1 Faecalibacterium sp.
AGGAGCATTCCTGTAACTCGTAAAATTTGCGAATTGAAATAAAAAGAACCCCGCAGTAAGCTAGGGTTACATCTTAGCAGAGATGAAAATAACCAAAGCGAACCGGAGGTTCCAAATGAATTATACTCAAAATCGCAAGATAGCGCAAGTGACAGAAACAACTTTAGTCGTGGGGGTGGATATTGGAAGCCAGTGGCATTACGCGAGAGCGTTTGACTGGCGAGGAATCGAGATCACGAAGAAAGCATTTCGGTTCAGCAATGACTTGGACGGGTACACAGCTTTTGAAAAATGGGTCCATGAGACCGCTGAAAACTCTGCTAAGATGGAAGTGCTCATTGGCTGTGAACCTACAGGACATTACTGGTATACGTTTGCGAGATACGTTGGTCTGCATGGGATGAAACTGGCGTTCGTGAATCCTTATCATGTGAAGCAGAGCAAGGAAATGGACGACAACAGCCCACGTAAGACGGACGAGAAAGACCCGAAGACGATTGCAAAGCTGGTGACAGAAGGAAGATATTCTTTCCCATATCTTCCGGAAGGAATTTATGCGGAACTGAGAGAAGCTATGTCTGTCAGAGACCAAATCGTGAAAGCAATGAATGCGGCAGCCAACCGTATTCAACGCTGGTTGACCATCTACTTTCCAGAGTATCTGAAAGTATACAAAGGATTTGACTCAGTAAGTGGTCTGACGGTGCTGTGGCAGGCACCGCTGCCGGAAGATGTAGTAAGCCTCGGCGCAGATGGAATTGTTGAACTCTGGCGCGAAAAGAAAATACGAGCTGTCGGGAAAAAGAGGGCACAGACCCTGATTGAGGCAGCAAAGAGCAGCATTGGAATGCCCGGTGGCAACTGTGCAAGAACGGATCTGCATCTTCTGTTGGAGGATTACTTGACGAAAAAAGAGCAGCTTGAACGTATTACGGCGGTATTGCAGGAAGAACTCCTGAAGGTGCCGAATGCTGAAAAGCTGCTTGCAGTCAAAGGAATTGGAATTATTACCGCTGCTGGTTTTCTGGCTGAAGTCGGAGATATTGGACGTTTCACCTCTCCGAAACAGATTCAGAAGCTTGCCGGATTGGAACCGAAAGAAAACAGTTCTGGCAAGCACAAAGGGCGCACTTCGATCAGCAAGCGCGGTCGAAGGAGACTGCGAAGATTGCTGTTTCAGGCCGTCCTACCGCTAATTCGCAGCAATGAAGATTTCCGGGAAGTGTACACCTATTATGCGACCCGAAAAGACAATCCACTGAAAGGAACGCAGGCGGTGATTGCTGTGAGCTGTAAGTTGATCCGCATCTTCTACGTGCTTCTGTCACATGGGACGGATTACAGCAGCACACGGTTCCGTGCGGATATTCTCCGTCCGGAACAGGCAAAAGCTGCCTGACAACCAACAAGATTCTATTCGGGTAAACGTCCATCTGAAAAGATGCTGAATAGAAGAAAGTAAACTGAATCAGGAAATTTGAGCCGGTTAGCCGCATTAGATAATTTCCTTGAGGCATGACCTCGTGTAGGAGCAGCTGCGGCACCCATTTGTGGATAGGCAGAACGAAGGAATTGAGGCTTCCGCTTGTCGGAGAAGCCTGCTGGATATGAGAGGTTTGCTGCCGCAGAAAATTGGGAAGATAAAGGCCACAACACAAGACGTGTCCACTGGCGTACCCATTTTTCTGAAAACTGTACGGACGCATTGCGTCTGATGCTGATTTTATCCACCCTCTCAGAATATCCTGATTGTCCGTCCACCAGAAAAAACGATAATTCGTTCTCTCTGGTGATTATACACAAAAATATATGGAGAGGAAGTTGTATGAAAAATATCACGGTCATCCCTGCACGGAAAACAGCAAAGGGCTTGCCTCTTGCAAGCCAGCAGAAACTCAAGGTGGCTGCCTACTGCCGTGTCAGTACAGACAGCGATGAACAGGCCACCAGCTATGATGCTCAGATCAAATATTACACCGAGCTGATCGAAAATAACCCGGAGTGGACACTGGCAGGCATCTTTGCAGATGAAGGCATCTCTGGCACCAACACGAAAAAACGTGACGAGTTCAACCGTATGATAGAAGAGTGCAAAGCAGGAAATATCGACATGGTGCTGACAAAATCCATCAGCCGATTTGCCCGTAATACGCTGGACTGCCTGAAGTACATTCGGATGCTGAAAGAAAAAGGTATTGCGGTCTATTTTCAGAAAGAGAACATCAACACGCTGGATGCCAAAGGTGAAGTGATGCTCACCATTATGGCATCCCTTGCCCAGCAGGAGTCGGAGTCCATCAGCAAGAACGTGAAGCTGGGCATCGACTTCCGCAACAAGCAGGGCAAGGTGCAGGTGAATCATAATCGCTTTCTGGGGTATACCAAGGATGCCGAGGGGCATCTCATCATCGACCCGGAGCAGGCGGAGGTAGTAAAGCGCATCTACCGGGAATATCTGGAAGGTTCCAGCATGGATATGATTTGTCATGGACTGGAAGCGGATGGTATCCTGACCGGGGCAGGAAATAAGAAGTGGCACACGAGTACCGTTAAGAAAATCCTTACGAATGAGAAATACATGGGGGATGCTCTGCTTCAGAAGACCTGCACTATCGACATCTTGAACAAGACTCGTGTGGCCAATAACGGCATCGCACCGCAGTATTATGTGGAAGACGACCACGAAGCCATTATTCCTAAGGAAATCTACATGAAAGTGCAGGAAGAACTGGTACGCCGCAGGAATGTGCAGGCCAGCCCTAGCGGTAAAAAGCGGATGTACAGCTGTACGCACTGTTTTTCGCAGATGGTCGTCTGCGGTAGCTGCGGCGAGGTGTTCAAGCGCATCCATTGGAATAACCACGGCTGTCGCTCCATTGTCTGGAGGTGCGCAAGCAGGCTGGAACAGAACGGTGCGGTCTGCAATGCCCGAACAGTCAATGAAAAAGAACTGGAACAGGTCGTTTTGAAAGCCTTAAACGAAATGCTGGGTGCGAAGACTACATACAAGGAACAGCTCCAGAAGAATCTGATGCTGGTGCTGCGGAGTGACACTTCTGCCCAGAAAGACCGCATTGCAGAACGCCTGCTGGTTCTCCAACAGGAATTGCTGAACCGTGCTAACAACTGGGAAGCCTATGACGATGTTGCCGAGGAAATTTTTCATCTGCGCGAACTGCAGCAGCAGACCGATTCAGATGAAACCACCGAGGCCATCCAGATGGAGCGTATCAAGGAGTTGCAGGATTTCATAGGACAGCGGAGCAATGAGTTGACTGAGTTTGATGAGAAGCTGGTCAAACGCTGGCTCCGGCAAATCACGGTCTGGGATGACCACTACACCGTGAAACTAAAATCGGGATTGAGGATTGATGTACCTGCGTGACAAAATGGAAAAATGCGCTTCTTGACGTACGGTGAAATACTAGATATACTTTTAATGTGAATTAAGGACGTGATTTTTATCGTCTAAGGTAAAATAATCTTATAAGAATTTGAAAAATAAGGAAGAGCTTAAATATGAGTGAGAGAATAAACTTTGATAGTCAACTGATGTCAATGACAACTATTATAGAAACAACTACAATAAAAGGAGATGGATCTTATTCACAGCAGGCATCCGCATTTTATTATACGGAACAAAGTCCTGTTGAATCGGAAAATGATGGATTGCAGTGGTGGGAGGTAAACCGATATTGGTTGGTTACGAACAGACACGTTGCTCTTCCACAAATAGATGGTATAGAGTGTGTGCCATACGAATTCAAGTTTTATTTAAGAAAAATGGACGATCAAAATATTAACTGGTTGCCAATAGTACTATCACAAGAGGAGCTTCTCTCTAATTTGAAACTACATAGGGATAAAGGGATTGATGTTGCTTTGGTTGATGTCACTGCGTATATTATAAGGGCAATTAGCAACGAAGATTCTACACAAGTAATATTGCCAAGATGTCTTTCTGATTTAGTTTTACCTGAGAATCAACCTATTTCCATAGAAGTTGCAAGCGACATTATTGTCGCAAGTTATCCGTTGGGATTTTATGACGATGTCAACAAATTTCCAATTGTAAAATCAGGTATTGTAGCTTCAGCATGGGGATGTTATTTTAAGGGAGCACCAATATTTCAAATAGATGCACAGCTTTTCCCCGGATCGTCGGGCGGGTTGGTTATAAGTAAACCCATAGATATTGCGATGATAGATGGAAAATTGAAAACTAACGATACAAAGCAATTTGTGCTGCTCGGAATATATTCAGGCGAGTATACGTGGAATAAAGAAATAGAGATTGAAGGGAAAAAGGGGATGCTTAACAGTTCGTTTGGACTTGGAAATATTTGGTATTCTTATCTTATTCCACAGATTATTACAAATGGAGTAGGATACTCGCGCGAGGAGAATCAAGAAGAAGCCCCAAATTGCAAATCGATTTTGCACAGCAATGGGCGCAAAATCTTAAAGATACTGCAACGATTCTGTAGGAGCAAGAAATAAGCGACAAAACTTTTGGAAGACATAAAACTCAAAAGAATAAGCCGTCATTGTACCGTGCGATTGATTTCACATGATACAATGGCAGCTTTTTTCATTAATGAATGGATTTACGCAGCTTCAAAAATCTGCTTTTGAACCATGAGGCAGGTCTGTAGATTTATGATAGCATCTTCATCTTCAGAGAATTTGGTTGAAGCAAAGCCATTTTTGTTTGCTAAACTGATAGTGTAATCGGAAATGTGATTTACTAAAGTACTTAGATCATCAAGAGTAAGCTGGATATTGATTTTTTTATAATTCTTATCAGCTTTTAATTTTTCCAAAGCCGACATCATGTTACTGACTTGATCCAAATCCATATCGCCATTGCGGATGGCTTCGATATAAGATTTTAGAGCGGCGCGGAATTCGGTAACGACCTTTGGTTCGCGGCTTTTAATCTTTCTGTATATCAATAACCCAGAACCTAGTGCAACTGTGGCAGTTAGAGCAATACCAGTCTCTTTTTTGTGATGCTTTATGAAGCGAAAAACCGGAGCGAGTGTATGTTGATTTTGTTTGGAAATATCTGGGGCGATTGGCGTTAGATGTTTAACGATTTGCCCTTTGCGTGGACCGACAGCATAACGTATTACGCTACCAATTCGTCGATACTCACCAGTTGCTATTTTGGCTGCAATGTCTGCTGGGATATCATAAGCTTCCTGTACAATTGCCATGTGTGGGGGGGGACCTCCTTTGTCTTTCCTATAAAAGAGGCTGAAATTTTCGCGAATATAGAACTGACATCCAAATCCTACACTGAAACCCACCAGATACCTGAGTTGCCGGATTCGCTGTTAGCAAAAACATCTAATCCATATACTCAAACACTGCCCAAATTCTCAAAAACCGTCCTCGACCTGTTTCCAAGGACGAGAACGGTTCAGATTGTAAAATGATGTCCGAACGATATTGAACGAATCACCGAACTATATTACTGGACTTTTGACATCAGGAGTACGCACTCGCAATGCCGGGTTCTTGGAAATAGATCCACAGGCTGCACCTTTTCGGCATGATAGCCGTTCTGCTCCAGCCAGGCGGCGTCTCTTGCGGCGGTGGCGGGGTTGCAACTCACATACACCACCCGGCGGGGGGCCATGCGCACCACGGCAGAGAGAGTGGCTTCGTCGCAGCCCTTGCGAGGCGGGTCCAGCATCACCACGTCCGGGTGCAGGCCCTCAGCAGCAAGCTGCGTAGCAGCCTGGCCGGCGTCGGCGCAGAAAAAGCGGCTCTTTGCGGCAACATCTGCACCCATGCGGGCGGCATTGGTTTTGGCGCTTTCAATGGCCTCGGGCACGATCTCCACGCCCACAAGCTCACGGCAACGCTCTGCCATGGAAAGACCAATGGTGCCCATACCGCAGTAGAGATCCAGCAGCAGGTCGCTGGGTGTGAGCTGGGCGTACTCGGCAGCAATGCCGTACAGGCGCTCGGCGGCAAGAGTGTTTACCTGATAGAACGAGAGCGGCCCCAGCCGTACCGGCACACCGCACAGGGTATCCTCGATGTATCCGGGACCGTACAGGGGGTGGGTCTCGGTGCCCAAAATCACGTTGGTGTTTTTGCTGTTGACATTCAGCAAAATCGTTGCAATGTCCGCAAACTGTGCCTTGAGCTGGGCACAGAGTTCCTCGGCGCAGGGGAGCGGGGCACGAGTGCACACCAGACACACCATGATCTGGCCGCTGTGTGCGCCGCGCCGCAGAAAGATGTGCCGCACAAGGCCCTTGCCGGTCTCTTCGCTGTAAGGCCGGATGCCCTTTTCTGCAAAGAAGGTGCACAATGCATTGCCAATCTCATTCAGCACGCCCGGCTGCAGGCGGCAGTCCGGACAGGGCACGATGCGATGGGTGCGGCCGGCGTAAAAGCCGATGCAGGGAGTCCCGTTTTTGTCCAGTCCCACCGGAAACTGCACCTTATTGCGGTAGCGGTCCACCTCTGGTGAGCCCACGATAGGCAGAACCGGAACATCCAGCCCGCCGATGCGCGCAAAGGCGTCTGCAACATTTTCCTGTTTGGCACGCAGCTCCGCCTCGTAGCTCAGGTGGCGCAGGCTGCAGCCACCGCAGGGCCCGGCCACGGTGCAGTCCACCGGGATGCGGTCGGGCGAAGGGGAAAGCACCTCGTCCAGGATGCCAAAGGCGTAGCGCTTGCAGTCCTTGACGATACGCACCCGGGCTTCATCCCCCGGAGCTGCGCCGGGGATAAATACGGTCTCACCGTCCGGGCTGTGGGCCACGCCGCTGCCATCGCTGGACAGGCGTTCCACGCGCAGAGTAAGGACTTGATTTTTCTGTAAGGGCATGGAAGGGTCTCCTTTACTGGTGGTCGGTGCTGTCGGTGGGGGCGTCGGCCTGAGATGCAAAATATTTGCTTGGCGGCACGCCCTTGGCGCGCTTGAACACCCGCGAGAAATAAAACTGGTCGAAGAAGCCTACCGATACTGCTACCTCGGCAATGGACAAATTGCCTGCGCGCAGCAGCTTGCAGGCCTCGTTGATGCGGTACTCGGTGAGGTAATCGATGGGGCTTTTGCCTACATTGAGCATGAACACACGGTAGAGGTGACTGCGGGAAACACCCACGCTTTTTGCTACATCATCGATGGAAATATCGTGAGAATAGTTGAACTGGATGTACTTGATGGCGTTGAGCACGTACTGGCTGGAAGAGGACGCCGTGTGCGGCCTGCCTGCAATGGTCTCCTTCATCAGCGCAGCGATAAAGAGGTACAAATAGCCCACCATAGCGGCTTCATCCTGGGGCTGCAGCCCGCGGGAGGAATAGATGTTGGCTAGCGCTGCACGCATCCCTTCCGGGTCCTGCGTGTGGTGCACGGGCGATTCGTCGGTGAAGGGCAGCTGCGCGGCCAGTTTGTGGGCGCAGGCTCCGTTGAAGCCCACCCAGCTGTACTCCCAGGGCTGCTGCTCGTCGGCAGTATAGCGGATGAGCTGGCTGGGCCGGGCAAAGAACAGATCGCCCTGGCTCACCTCCCAGGTGCGGCCGCCTACCTCAAACACGCCTTTGCCGGAAAGCACAAGGTGGATCAGGTAGTGATCCCGGATGCCGGGCCCCCAGGTCTGGCCGGGTGCGCAGCGCTCGATGCCGCAGTTGAAGATGGAAAGCTCGATATTATTGGTGTAATTCTGTTTGAAGGATTGCTTATATACATCCGCCATAGCCGCGTTTCCTCCGCTTTGTCAGGTTCCGGGCATATTCCGGCCCGATTTGGGTATAGTATACCACACCTGTGCCTGCAAATTCAACAAAAGTACATCTTATTCTTTGAGCCGGATGCCAAAATTCGTGCTTTTTCTGCGTTGGAAATTGAAAAAATGTGCCCGATGCATTACAATAGGCATAACAAACCCGTCTATCCCCAAATGCTTTCTGAGGGAGGGAACGTTATGGCAACCAGTGCACAGCTTTGCAGTGAGATCGCGGCAGGCAGGTGGGATGATGCCCTGCGTGCATTGTACGGCCAAAGCCCTGCGCAGCTTGCCCGGCAGCGGGCACGCTATTGTGCGGCATTGCAGCAGTTTGAGCTGTATTTTGGCCCAGGGCGGCAGGTGCAGGTGTACTCGGCACCGGGCCGCGCAGAGCTTGGCGGCAACCACACGGACCACCAGCACGGCTATGGCCTTGCAGCGGCGGTCACGCTGGACCTTGTGGCTGTGGCGGCACGCAACGAGGACGGCTATGTGCGTGTGAAGAGCCGCGGCTTCAACAAGCTGGATGTGATCGATCTTACGGCAGATGGCCCGCAGGAGGGCGAGAGCACCCACTCGGCCAGCCTGATCCGGGGCATTGCAGAAGGCTTTCGGGCCGCAGGCAGGGCAGTGGGCGGCTTTGACGCCTACACCGCAAGCGATGTGCTACGCGGCAGCGGCCTTTCCAGTTCAGCAGCTTTTGAAATGGGCATGGCGGTGATCTGGAATGATGAGTATGGCTGCGGCCTTGCACCGGCCCAGCTGGCAAAGATCTGTCAGTATGCGGAGAACATCTATTTCGGCAAGCCCAGCGGCCTGCTGGATCAGTTGACCAGTGCGGTGGGCGGCGTTATTTTTGCGGACTTTGCGGACCCGCAGCAGCCTGCCGTGGAAAAGATCCACGCCGACGGTCTGCTGCCGCCGGGCATGAGCCTGTGCGTCACCGACACGCGCGGCAGCCATAGTGAACTTACCGGCGAGTTTGCAGCCATCCGGCAGGAGATGGAGCAGGTGGCCGATGCTTTGGGGCACAGGGTGCTGGGACAGGTAAAAGAGGCCGATTTCTGGGCTGCGCTGCCTGCCCTGCGGCAGCAGTGCGGCGACCGTGCGGTACTGCGGGCGATCCACTATTTTGAGGAAAATGCCCGTACCCTTGCCCAGCGTGACGCCCTGCAGTCCGGACAGTTTGCGGCCTTTGCGGCGCTGGTGCTGGAAAGTGGACGCGCTTCCTTTGCGCTATGCCAGAACGTTTATTGCAGCACCGATGTGCGGCATCAGGGGCTTTCGGTGGCGCTGGCACTGAGCCAGAGCATCCTGCAGGGCAGCGGCGGGGCCTGGCGGATGCAGGGCGGCGGCTTTGCGGGTACCATTCAGGCTTATGTGCCGCAGCCGCTGCTGGAAAAATACCACGCGGCCATTGAGAATGTGTTCGGCAGAGGCAGCTGCTATATCCTGCGTCTGCGGGAGCAGGGGGCTGTGCGAGTGATCTGAAAACAAAAAAGCACCTGCGAGATGCTCGCAGGTGCTTTTGGTTTTTGGAATGAAAATCAGAACACAGCTTTGGGCCCGGGGACAGACTGAGTCTGCAGCTCTCCCTGCTGTTTGCGCTGTTGCTGCTCATTGATGAACTGCACCATGGCCTCCTCCTCGTGGGAGAAGTGGAACATTTCTGCGAAGGAGTCGTAAGCGCCGTTCAGGATCTTGAAACCGGTCTTTACCACATTGAACAGCAGCAAAGGCACAAAGGTGAACGAAAACGAAATCAAACTGCCGCCAAAGGAAAAATCATCCAGATGCAGGTTATGGAAAAAGAGATTCAATGCATCGCCCAGCGGCCCGCCGCCGGAAATGCTGCTTTGCTCTTCCTCTGGCACAAGGGTATATGTACGCGGCATCCGAAGGTCTTTCATAGGTGAAACTCCTTTCCGGTAATTGCTTACAGATCAGGAATCAAACCGGGCCGGCTCAGGCAGCTGCAACGGCAGCATCCGTCTGGGACTGGGCAGTGTTAAAAGTGGGCATGGGGTTCTTGATGGAATCGTAAATGTTCTTTGCCGCGCTGATGATAGACTTGACCTGCGTGTAAGCATAGAAGCCTGCCAGACCAACGACGCCCACGGAAGCTGCTCGGCTCCAGCCGTCCATCTTGTCCCAGGTATGGAAGAAGATACCGGCGGGGCTCAGACCGTTGTTATAGCCGGAAGAGACAACGTTCGCGAGATACTTGAACGAAGTGCTGCTCAGCATATAGAAACCATTGATCGCAACAGCCGTGCAGAAAACAGCAAACTGCTGAGTGTTCAGGGTGATCTCGCGACCAAACCCACGGAAAAGCGTGATATCGGCACCGCCGTCCAGATAGGTCATTTCCTCGTCGGTAATAACGGCATAAGCTGCCGGAAACTGCATTGCACTCTGATAGGGATGATCCATGATGGAAAAACTCCTTTCATTGGTGGGATCTGCGTAGAGACAGACCAAATACTATTTGAATTGTAACATAACTGTGTCCAAATAACAAGAGTGCGGCCCGGCAAAAATCATGATACATTTGTGAATAAATTGTTACTAAAGAGAGAGGAACTGACGAATAACGGTAAAAAACGGCAAAAAATCCAGCTTGACCGGAAGCGAAAAAATGTTCTGCATATAATCAAAAGCACCTGCACAGCATGGGTGCAGGTGCTTTTATGGGGAGAAAATGATGGGGAAGCTCGTTTACTGTGCCCGTTCGTAGAGTACAGTCAGGCTGGAAATGTGCCCGGCAAGCCCTTCCGGCAGAGGGGAGCTGAGCCGCCACTGCCAGTTGGAACCCTGCGTACTGGGGGTGTTGATGCGGGCCTCGCTGCCCAGGTGCAGCCAGTCGGCCAGCGGGATGATGGCCATATCCGACACGCTGGCAAGGCAGGCGCAGATCATGGCTTCGGTCAGATCCTCCGGCTTGCAGCGCAGGTAGCGGCAGGCATAGGCCACATCCTCCGCGCTGGCGTTGGTGCGCCAGCCCTCGGTGGTCACATTATCGTGGGTGCCGGTGTACACCACGCTGTTGCGGTGGTAGGTGTGGGGCAGGTAGTTGCCGGACTCACGGCTGTCGAAGGCAAACTGCATGATCTTCATGCCCGGGTAGCCGCTGGCGGAAAGCATGGCCTTCACTTCCGGGGTCAGGTAGCCAAGGTCCTCGGCAATGATGCCGCCTTCGCCCAGCGCTTCGTGCATGGCATGGATGAAGTCCCGGTCAGGGCCTTTTTCCCAGTGGCCGCCCGCCGCCGTTTTGTTCCCGGCGGGGATGGAGTAGTAGCTCTCAAAGCCGCGGAAGTGGTCGATGCGCACCACATCATAGATGGAAGTGGCGTGCTTCATGCGCTGTTTCCACCAGGCAAAGTCGGTGGCCTTGTGGGCGGGCCAGTCGTACAGCGGGTTGCCCCACAGCTGGCCGTCGGCGGCAAAGGCATCCGGCGGACATCCGGCCACCTGGGTCAGGTGCATTGCACCGTCAGTCTGGAACAGCTCCGGGTGGGTCCACAGGTCGCTGGAATCCGGGCTGACGTAGATGGGAATATCGCCCACCAGCCGGATGCCCTTGCCGTTTGCATAGGCTTTGAGGGCGCTCCACTGGGTGTAGAAGAAAAACTGCACGGCCTTGTAATAGCCGATGCTTCCGGCAAGTTCTGCCTTTGCGGCAGCGATGGCTTCCGGCTCCCGGCAGCGCAGCTCATCCGGCCAGTCGGCTAGACCCGCCTGCCCCTGCTCGGCTTTCACGGCCATGAACAGGGCGTAGTCCTCCAGCCAGAAGCTCTGCTCTTTGCAAAACGCTTCGTAGGCCGGGGTGGGGGAAACCAGCAGCCGGTCAGCCGCCTTTTGCAGAAGGACTGGCCGCTCGTTGTAAAGTGCGCCGTAGTCGATGGGGCCCACCGGCTTTGCGGCGGGCACTTCGTCAGCGGTCAGCCAGCCGTCGGCAGCGAGGATGCGGTAGTCGATGAAATAAGGGTTGCCGGCAAAGGCGGAAAAGCTCTGATAGGGGCTGTCGCCGTAGCCGGTGGGGCCGATGGGCAGGATCTGCCAGTAAGTCTGTTTTGCCTCGGCCAGAAAATCTACGAAGGCAAAGGCCTCTTTGCCCAGCGTGCCGATACCAAAAGGCCCCGGCAGGCTGAACACAGGCATCAGAATGCCGCTTGCACGCATAGGGTGCACCTCCTTAGCCCTTCACGGCACCTGCCACAACGCCCTCAATGATGTACTTCTGGCAGGTCATGTACAGGATGATGATAGGGATGATGGCAATGATGATGCAGGCCATCATGGGGGCCAGCTCCACGCGGCCGTAACCGCCGCGGAAATACTGGATGGCCATGGGAATGGTGCGGTACTTCTTGATGTCCAGCACCAGCGTGGGCAGCAGGTAGTCGTTCCACACCCACATGGTCTCAAGGATGGCGGTGGAGATCATGGTGGGCTTGAGGATGGGGAACACGATCTTGAAGAAGATCTGGATGGGGTTGCAGCCGTCGATCATGGCGGCTTCCTCTATTTCCATGGGCACGCTCTTCATAAAGCCGGTGAACATGAACACGGCCAGACCGGCGCCGAAACCAAGGTAGATGATGCAGATGTTCCACGGGGTGTTCAGCTTGAGCTGGTCGGCGGTCTTGGACAGGGTGAACATGACCATCTGGAAGGGCACCACCATGGAGAACACGATCAGCAGGTTCATGAACTTGCTGAGTTTGTTGTTCACGCGGGTGAGGTACCAGCCGGTCATGGAGCAGCACAGCAAAATCAGTGCCACACTGGTAACCGTGATGACCAGGCTGTAGCCCAGACTGGACAGGAAACCCATCTTGGTGACGCCGTAGATGTAGTTGGAAAGACCTGCAAAGGTCTCGGCCGTGGGCAGCTGGAACACCGTAGAGGTGGTAAAGGTGCCCTCTTTTTTCAGGCTGTTCAGCAGGATCAGCACGATAGGGTAGATCCACAGCAGGCTCAGCAGGGTCATAATGACGGTGAGGACATTGTCCCACATTCTCTTCTGTTTAGGCATTACTGCTGCACCTCCTTGGAGCGGGTAAAGTGGAGCTGGATGAGCGAAATGACCACGACGATGAGGAAGAACACCACGGCCTTTGCCTGGCCGATGCCCTTCCACTGGGCACCGGAGCGGCCGTAGAAGGTGTTGTAGATGTTCAGGGCCAGCATCTCACTGGCATTGGCGGGCTCGCCTGCGGTCAGGGCCACGTTCTGGTCGAACAGCTTGAAGCTGTTGGTCAGGGTGAGGAAGGTGCAGATGGTCACGCTGGGCATGACCATGGGAATTTTGATCTTGAACAAAATCTCGCGGTCGTTAGCGCCGTCGATCTTGGCGGCTTCGATCAGGTCGCCGGGCACGCTCTGCAGGCCGGCAACATAAATGATCATCATGTAGCCGATCTGCTGCCAGCACATCAGGATCACCAGACCGATGAAACCGGCCTTGGCGTCCAGCGCCAGCAGGGGCTTCTGCAGGTTTGCTAGCACGCCGTTGAGCAAAATCTGCCAGATGTAGCCCAGCAGGATGCCGCCGATCAGGTTGGGCATGAAGTACACGGTGCGGAAGATGTTGGTGCCGCGGATGCCGCGGGTGAGCACCAGTGCGATGGCGAATGCACACACGTTGATGAGCACGGTGCTCACCACGGTGAACGCCGCCGTGAAGCCGAAGGCATGCAGGAAGGTGGAATCCTGGAACACGGAGATGTAGTTCTGGATACCCACAAAGGTGGTCTTGCTCACGGTGGTGAACCGCTGGAAGGAAAGGTAGATGCCCCAGATAAAGGGCCAGATGAAGCCGATGATGAACGCGAGCAGCGTGGGCAGCACGAACACCGGCCAGTATTTGCTAATGGCTTTTTGCATGATGTACCTCCTGAGTGTGGAGCAGAGTCAAAAAAGGGGAGGCGGGGCGAACTTCTTCGCCCGCCTCCCGATTCAGTTCTTTTGAGATGTACCGGTCAGAAGCTTAGCCGTTGGCCAGCTTGTACTCCTTGGCCCAGCCATCGACGAATGCGGTGACCACGCCGTCCCAGTCGCCGGTGCCTGCTGCGTAAGCGGTGAGGGCAGAGCCGACGCCGTTCTTCCACTCTTCGGAAGGCATGGTGGAGAAGCACCAGTCAACGCTGGTCTTGCCGGCGGCAACATACTCGTTTGCAATGGCGATCAGGGGGTTGGTGGAGTCCTTTGCATCCTTGAAGGGGATCACGAAGCCCATGGTATCGGCCATTGCGGAGGTGCCGGTCTCGGAGGTGACACACCAGTACAGGAAGTCCAGAGTAGCCTGAATGTCGGCCTCATCGGAGGTGTTGTTCACGCACCAGTAGTTCTCGGAACCGGTGCACAGACCCTGGTTCTCTTCGCCGTCCACACCGATGTAGATGGGCAGCATACCCAGGTTGTCGTCGCCCAGGCTGGAAACATCGCCGTATGCCCAGGTGCCGTTCTGATAGAACACGGCCTTCTTGCCCACGAACTCAGCCACAGCATCGTTGCCGGTCTTGGAAGCCAGCAGGGTGGGGTCGCAGGTGGAGTCGGTGATGTACAGATCCCAGATCTGCTTGTAGTTGTCGAGGTAGGTGCCCTTGATGGCGTCGGTGGAGCTGATGCCGTCTGCCTTGTACTCGTAGTAGATGGGCAGGTTTGCCAGATGGGTCTTGAAGCGCCAGTCGGAAGAACCGTCCATGCCGGCGGAGGTGAAGGCACCGTCCACGCCCAGCTCAGCCTTACGGGCCTGGATGTCGTCAGCAACCTTCTTCAGGTCGGCAAAACCCTTGATGTCGTCCTGGGTGTAACCGGCGGCGCTCAGCAGCTCCTTGTTGTAGATGATGCCGTAGGTCTCAATGACGTATGCGATACCGGCAACAGCGTCGCCATCCTTCAGGGCGAAGGAATCGCTGGTCAGCTCACCGTACACCTGGCTGCCGGACAGATCGTAGCAGTAATCCTTCCAGTTTGCCAGACCTACAGGGCCGTTCACCTGGAACAGGGTAGGAGCTTCGCTCTTCTCCATCTCGCTCATCAGGGTGGTTTCGTACTGGCCGGAAGCAGCGGTCACGACGGTGACAGGTACGCCGGTCTCCTTGGTGTACTCAGCGGCCAGATCCTGCCATGCCTGATCCTGCTCGGGCTTGAAGTTCAGGTAGTAGACCTTGCCGTCTGCCTTGGCAGCGGTGCTGGATGCAGCGGTGGAACCGGCAGTGGAGGAAGCTGTGCTGCTGGAAGAGCCGCCGCAGGCAGCCAGACCCAGTGCAGCAGCGGAAACGCCGGCGGCCTTCAGGAAGTTACGACGAGTGATCATTTTCTTCATAATAAGTTCTCCTTCTTATTAAATTATAAATGATGAACTATTTTAAATCTCCGTCCCCTGACGGAGGGAATACAAAAATAAGGAAATTAAATACCCCGGAGCTTGTCGGGGCGAGGCCCCTCCATCTTGCTTACGCAAGACCGCTCTGTCGCTTAAAAGCCCCACTGGGGCTTTCATTGCTTCACTTCGTTGCACAAACGCGAACGCTTTCGCCCTGCTGCAGTTCCGGCTGCAGGGTGACGGTCTGGGCCGGTGCACCGTGTTCGATCTGCCGCACCAGCAGCTCGATGCTTTGCAGTGCGATCTGTTCGCTGGGCTGCACGATGGTGGTCATCACCGGCACGCAATAACGAGACATCGTGATGCCATCGAAGCCGATCACCGAAACATCCTCCGGAACCCGGAAACCGGCGCTCACCAGCGCCCGGATGGCACCAAAGGCGATCACATCGCTCATGGCGAACAGGGCGGTGAACTCGGCCCGGCGGGCCAGCAGACTGTTCATGGCGTGGTAGGCAGATTCGAAATCGTAGTTGGACAGGCCATAGAGCTTGTCGTTGAACAGAATGCCAGCGTCCCGCATGGCCTGCTGTGCACCTTCGCGGCGCATCATGCTGGGGTAGCTGGTGGCGGGGCCGCCCAGCACCGCAATTTTGCGGTGGCCCTGCTGGATGAGGTAGTCCACTGCGGTGTAGGCCGCAGCACGGTCATCTACGCCCACCATGGAAAGGTTTGGAAAGTCCAGCTCGTCGGAGACCAGTGTGGTCAGCACCGAGGGGACCGTGATGTTGGCAAAGCCTTTTTTGAAGTTGGCTACGCTGCCGCCCAGAAAGATCATACCTTTGGGCTTGATCTCCCGCAGGATCTTTTCGGCGGCGTCGATCTCGTTGGCATTTTCATCTAAGTAAGAAACGATGCCGTTGTAGCCATACAGGGTAGCGGCCCGCTGCAGCTGGACTAAGAAGTCCGAGAAGAAGATGTTGCGGGTGCCCTTGACCACAAACACCAGGCTGCGGGACTGCTGGATCTTCAGCTGCCGTGCGTTGGTGTTGGGCACGAACCCGGCTTCCCGCATCACCTTGAGTACGTGCTCTTTGGTCTCGGGCCGGACATCAGGCCGGTCATTGATGACACGGGAAATAGTGCTTACCGAGCAGCCACTGATCCGGGCAATGTCCTTGATGGTCAGGTTTGGCATTTTGTCGGAGCACCTCACTTTCAGGAATATGTTCGGGAACGTTGTCGGGAACGTTTTCAGTGACTATAGTATGGCATATTTTGTATAAAAAATCAATAACCCAAAATCACTTTCGTACAAACTGTACAACGTATCAACCCGGTTTTGTGCAGGTTGAATTGCGTGCAGAGCAAAACACGCCGGCAGTCCCGCAAATTTCCGGAACAAATCAGAAAATGCCGGAACCATCGTACCGATTTGTAACTTTTTGGCGTGGAGTGGTGGTTTTGCACACCGAAGAAAAAAGGCGAACTTTTCGGGAACGGTACCGAAAGAAGAATAAGAATGATGTGCTGCGCAATGATGTCTGCTAGCGCAGATGATGTTTTGCTGCGCAAAATGATGTGCGCCTGCGGCACATGACTCTTTCACCTCAATGTGTTATAATAAACGATGGGGGAGAAAACATGATCTTATCCTTACAGGGCAGCATGGCTGTGGGCAAGACTACAGCGGCCCGCTATCTGCAGCAGCACTGCCCGCAGGTGCACGTCTGCTTTGAGGACAACGCCGCCGTCATTGCTGAGGTGAAGCGCCGCGGGCTGAACAAGAACTGCTATAAAGATTATCTGAAGATCCAGCGGCTCTTTTTGCAGAATGAGCTGCGCCGCTGGCAGGAAGCACAAAAATACCCCCGCGCCGTGATGGATTTTGGCGCGGAGGAAATTGTATTCTATACCCTGAATTATCCCAGAAGCAAAGGGCTGGGTTGGGATGCTGATGCCGTCCGGCAGGCACTGGCCCCGGAACTTGCGGCGGTGCAGGCGTGTATGCCGCAGCATATCCTGTTTCTGGATGCATCAGAAAATACTTTGCGCGCCCGAAAAGCGGGCGACGCCACCCGTTCCAGAGAATTTTTTGAGCATTACTGCAGCTGCTTGCTGCCGCTCAAACGGGAATGGTTCCGCAAAATGCCAAATGTGACCTTTCTTTCCACTGATGGCCTGACCATCCAGCAGACAGGGGAGAGGGCAAAGCGATGGTGCGAGCAGTATCTTACAGAATAATACGGCAAAACAAAAAGGCCCTTTCCCTTGTCATCGGGAAAGAGCCTTTGCTGATTGCTGATTATTTTGATTGGGTTGATTTTTTAAAGATTAGTCGCTGACGTAGGGCATCAGAGCAACGTGACGAGCACGCTTGATGGCGATGGTCAGTGCGCGCTGATGATAAGCGCAAGTGCCGGTCACACGGCGGGGAATGATCTTTGCACGCTCAGAGACGTACTTACGCAGACGGGGCACGTCCTTGTAATCGATGGTGTCGATACGATCGACACAGAAGCTGCAAACCTTCTTGCGGCCACGACGCATGGGGCGTGCGGGGCGAGAGCCTTCGGTTCTTTCAAAAGCCATTGCTTATTACCTCCTATTGGATTTTTAACGGATTGACCGTTTCGTGTCAGAACGGCAGGTCGTCGCTGTCATCAATGACGGCGAAGTCATCTGCATTGCCGGCAGAGTAGCTGGGAGCTGCCTCCACAGCGGCCGGACGGGCAGGGGCTGCGTTCTGGTAGGCGGGAGCAGAATTATTCTGATAATTTGCTCCGCCGCCTGCATTGCTGTTCTTGGGGCCTGCAAAGTTAATGTTGTTTGCTACCACTTCCACTGCAGTGCGGTTGTTG
The DNA here is from genome assembly GCA_050873025.1 of Faecalibacterium sp. Taxonomy (GTDB): domain Bacteria; phylum Bacillota; class Clostridia; order Oscillospirales; family Ruminococcaceae; genus Faecalibacterium. The sequence goes on from JBNMHZ010000049.1 coordinate 17,949, forward strand.
CCGTTCTTATCCTGATACTGGCGGGTCTGGAGACTGCCTTCAATGGCGATCAGACTGCCCTTCTGGAAATACTTGCAAACAAACTCGGCCTGCTGACGCCATGCAACGATATCAATGAAATCGGCCTGACGCTGCTCGCCCTGACGCGCAAAATTGCGGTCGCAGGCAATGCGGAAGCTGCACACATTGGTACCCTGCGGGGTGGTGCGCAACTCAGGGTCCGCCACAAGACGGCCCATGATAGCAACAACATTCAACATTTTACGGTCTCCCTTTCTGTCACAGAAGGATTACTCCTCGTGAGCAATGATCAGGCTGCGCATAACGCCTTCAGTGATCTTGTACACACGGTCCAGCTCAGCGGGGAAGCTGGGCTCGCTGGTGAAGTCGATCACGGTGTAGACGCCTTCCTCCTCGTCGTTGATGGGGTAGGCCAGACGGCGCTTGCCCCACTCGTCGATGGAATCGATCGTACCGTTAGCCTCGATCAGGGACTTGAACTTACCAACCAGAGCGGCGGTAGCCTCCTCGTCGAGAGCGGCGCTGGTAATCAGCATGGTTTCGTACTTTGCCATTTTGTAGCACCTCCTTTTGGACTTAAGGGTC
>JBNMHZ010000050.1:0-18341 GCA_050873025.1 Faecalibacterium sp.
GACCAGGATACGAGCGCCGGAAGCGCCGACCGGGTGGCCCAGAGCGATTGCGCCGCCGTTGACGTTCAGCTTCTCCTTATCGAAGCCCAGAGCCTCGCCGACTGCGATGGACTGTGCAGCGAATGCCTCGTTGGCCTCGACCAGATCCATATCAGCAACGGTCAGGCCGGTCTTTGCCATGACCTTCTTGGTAGCAGCGATGGGGCCCAGACCCATGACTTCGGGCTCGACGCCTGCCAGAGCACCAGCGACCCAGGTAGCCAGAGGCTTCACGCCCAGCTCCTTGGCCTTCTCTTCGCTCATGATGACCAGAGCAGCAGCGCCGTCGTTGATAGCGGAAGAGTTAGCAGCGGTCACGATGCCGTCCTTGGTGAAAGCAGGCTTCAGCTTTGCCAGCACTTCGGGAGCGCTCAGACGGGGGCCTTCATCGGTATCGAACACGGCGTCGCCCTTCTTGCCCTTGATGACGACGGGGACGATCTCGTCCTTGAAAGCGCCGTCCTTGATGGCCTTGTCAGCCTTCAGCTGGCTCTCGTATGCGAACTCGTCCAGCATCTCACGGGTGATGGGGCTGTAGCCGTACTTCTTCTGATAGGTCTCGTTGGTGCAGACATTCTCAGCGGTCATGCCCATGTGCTTGTTGAAGCCGCATGCATCCCACAGAGCATCGTTGACCATGGTATCCACCAGCTCGCTCTTGCCCATGGGAGAACCCATACGGTAGCCGTAGCGAGCCTTCATCATTGCGAAGGGAGCCATATCCATGTTCTCCATGCCGCCTGCGACCACGATATCAGCATCGCCTGCCTCGATCATCTGAGCAGCCATGTTGACGCAGTTCAGACCGGAGCCGCACACCACGTTGACGGTGACAGCCGGGGTCTCGATGGGCAGGCCAGCCTTCAGGGCTGCCTGACGAGCGACGTTCTGGCCCAGGCCAGCCTGGATGACACAGCCCATGTAAACATGATCGACCTGCTCAGGTGCGACGTTTGCACGGTTCAGGGCCTCCTTGATGACGATGGAGCCCAGCTCAGCTGCGGGAACGTTTGCTAGGGTGCCGCCGAACTTGCCAATAGCGGTACGGCATGCAGATGCGATAACGATCTTTTTCATGTGAATAGCCTCCTGAATTGTGTATTGTTACTTTTCGTAAGCCATTTTTATCAAAACGCCCTGCCGGGCATTTCTGCAGATTAAATTTCAGGGTCTTTCCCCTGCCGGATCAGCGCATACTTTTCGTTCACGGCCTTTTCCACATTGGGGGTCACGAACTTGCTGATGTCGCTGCCGTAATACGCCGCCTCTTTTACAATGGTGGAAGAGAGGTAGCTCCACTTGATGCTCGTGGCCAGGAACATGGTCTCGATGCCGGGCATCAATGCGTGGTTGGTCTGCGCAAGCTGAATCTCGTTTTCAAAGTCCGTCACCGCACGCAGCCCCCGCACCATCACGGATGCGTGCCGCTTTTTAGCGAACTCTACGGTCAGACCGTCGAAGCTTTCTACGGTGACGTTCGGGATGCCCTTGCAGCACTCCTTCAAAAGCTCCACCCGCTCCTCCACGGTGAAAAGCGGATTCTTTGCACTGTTGATGAGCACTGCCACGATCAGATGATCGTTGATCTTTGCGGCACGCTTGATGATATCGAGATGACCCTTGGTGACCGGATCGAACGAACCGGGATAAACTGCTGTTGCCATCGGTTGGTGTCCTCCTTATGCGCTGTGAAAAGCGCGTTTTGGTTCTGCCATGATAGCACTTTCCAGTCTTGGGTGCAAGGTTTTGTGCAAGCTGTACGTTTTATCGTTAAATTTTAAACAATCAACGTTATGCTGCATCGCAGCTGCCTGCTACGCTATAAGTAAACCACATCGTCAAAATTTTATCAAGTCTTTTTTCAAAAGTTTTTGTTTTAGTCGTACCAAACAATTGTCCAGAAAAGCTACAAATTTTGTCCATGTTGCCAGTTGGCCAAAATTTTCACGATAAACTATTGATTCTGCACATTGTTAATGTTATAACTAAGTTGTGCAGGTATGCCGCAGGGTCTGCTGCCCTGCCCCGCTGTTTGTAAAGATAGCACCCGGCTGTGTCAGAGCCGTGTCAGAACTGCAAACATGCGGTAAATATCCTGCAAAGATTTGTCCGCACAGGAAGTGTAAATGATAAATTTACAATTCCTTTATGTTATTATAGGAGAGGATGGTTTATAATGGATTTTACGGAACTGTATGCTCAGAAAAAGATGACCGCCGCTCAGGCTGCCGCACTGGTCAAAAGCGGTGACTGGGTAGATTACGGCTGGGCTGTGAACACCCCCGTGGCTGTGGACGCCGAGCTTGCAAAGCGTCTGCCGGAGCTGGAGGGTGTCAACTTCCGCGGCGGCATCCTGATGTGGGTGCCTGCGATCTTCCAGATCGACGATCCCGCTGCACATATGACCTGGAACAGCTGGCATATGGGCGGCATTGAGCGCAAAGCCATTGCACAGGGCTTCTCCTTCTACTCCCCCATCCGCTATTCCGAGCTGCCGCGTTACTACCGTGAGAGCCCGGACCCGCTGGATGTGGCAGTGTTCCAGGTGACCCCCATGGACGAGCACGGCTATTTCAACTTCGGCCCCAGCGCATCCCATCTGGGCGCTGTGTGCGAGAAGGCAAAGAAGATCATCGTTGAGGTCAACAAGAACATGCCCCGCTGCCTTGGCGGCATGGAGAACTGCATCCACATTTCTCAGGTCACCGGCATCGTGGAGGGCGAGAACCCGCCCATCGGCCAGATGGCCGCTCCCGGCGCTGCCACTGAGGTAGACCTGAAGGTTGCAAACCTGATCGTTCCGCAGATCCCCAACGGTGCCTGCCTGCAGCTGGGCATCGGCGGTATGCCCAATGCCATCGGCAGCCTGATCGCACAGAGCGACCTGAAGGACCTGGGCGTGCATACTGAAATGTACGTGGATGCCTTCGTGGACATTGCCAAGGCCGGCAAGATCACCGGTGCCCGCAAGCAGCTGGACAAGGGCCGTCAGGTCTATGCCTTTGGCGCCGGCACCCAGAAGATGTATGATTACCTGAACGATAACCCGGAGTGCATGTCTGCCCCTGTGGATTACACCAACGACATCCGCAGCATTTCCGCACTGGACAACTTTATCTCCATCAACAATGCTGTGGACATCGACCTGTTCGGTCAGGTAAATGCTGAAACTGCCGGCATCAAGCAGATCTCCGGTGCAGGCGGCCAGCTGGACTTCGTTCTGGGCGCATACCTTTCCAAGGGCGGCAAGAGCTTCATCTGCCTGTCCTCTACCTTCTTTAATAAAAAGACCGGCCAGCTGGAAAGCCGCATCCGTCCCACTCTGGAAAACGGCAGCGTTGTCACCGACACCCGCGCCAACATCCACTATCTGTGCACCGAGTACGGCTGCGTGAACCTGAAGGGCCTGACCACCTGGGAAAAGGCCGAAGCTCTCATCAATGTGGCACATCCCGACTTCCGTGAGGAACTTATCAAGGAAGCCGAAAAGATGCATATCTGGCGCAGGAGCAACAAAATTTAACAAGTGCTGCGGGTATTCCTGCTGCCCGCGGCGGGAATGGAGTTTGTCATGATGGACAAAAAACCGCACATCAAGCCCTACCTGTACGGAATGCTGGCAGGATTTGGAGCGATCTCCCTGAGCATCATCTTCTTTTTCCTCATCTACCGCTTCGACGGCTTCGGAGATGCCATCTCGACCCTGACCGGCATTCTGATGCCGTTCATCTACGGTGCGGTGATTGCCTACCTGCTCAAGCCCGTGTGCAATACCATCGAGGGCTTTCTGCGCAGGTTCATCCCGGAACGAATGAAGGGCCTTATCAGCGTATTGTCCGTGGCGCTCACCATCCTGTTTGGTCTGCTGCTGGTTTACGCACTGGTCATGATGATCGTGCCGCAGCTCATTACCAGCGTGACCTCGCTGTACTACACCGCACAGCGCAACCTTGCAAAGTTTGTGCAGTGGGCTAATCATGTGGAGTTCATTGAGAATAACGAGCAGATCATGAACATGCTCAACTCCGCATATGACACCATCAACACCAGCACAGAAGAGCTGATCCGCACAAAGCTTCTGCCCTCCATGCAGAACATCGTCAGCGGTGCCGCCATTGGTGTGCTGAACGTGGTCACCTGGGCCAAGAATCTGTTCATCGGCATCATTGTGGCCGTGTACATGCTGGCCAGCCGCAAGCGCTTTGTCCAGCAGGCCAAGCTGGTCCTCCACAGCATCTTCAAGCCCCGCTGGGCGCAGATCATCATTGAAGAGATCCAGTATGCCGATAAGATGTTTGGCGGCTTTATCAATGGCAAGATCATGGATTCTGCCATCATCGGCGTGCTGTGCTACATCGGCTGCCTGATCTTCAAGTTCCCCAGTGCCCTGCTGGTGTCCGTTATCATCGGTGTGACCAATGTGATTCCCTTCTTCGGCCCGTTCATCGGCGCAGTGCCCGCCACCCTGCTGATCCTGATCCAGAATCCCATCAAAGCGTTGTGGTTCATCCTGTTCGTACTGGTACTGCAGCAGCTGGACGGCAATGTGATCGGCCCCAAAATTTTGGGCAATACCACCGGCCTTTCCAGCTTCTGGGTGCTGTTTTCCATCCTGCTGTTTGGCGGCCTGTGGGGCTTTGTGGGCATGATCGTGGGTGTGCCGCTGTTTGCGGTGATCTACGACGTGATCAAGAAGCTGGTCATCCACGGCCTGAAGCGCCACGAGGAAATGAACCTGCTTCAGACCTACCATGACACGTTCGGTGACCCGGAGGACGATGTGCCCGCTGCAGAACCGCCCGCTGAGAAACAGTAAAGCATCTTCCCTGCCCTGCACCTGAAAAGGTGTGGGGCTTTTTGTTTGTGCTCTGCATCAACGGAGGGCCGGTCATTTCTCCTCGGACACGAAATACGGGTTGCGGCACCCAGCATCTGCTTCGCTATCGCTTGCATCTTGCTGGCCGCGGCCCCAACAATAGCTCCTTGCTTCGGCCGCCGGCCGCAGTCGCTATTGTTGCAGGCCATTCCATTGCCCGCCCTATTGCCTGCGGCAACAGGGTCCCACCCTACCGGACGGTCCTCGGAGAAACGACCAGCCCTCCGGCCCCCACCGGCAGTGCACAAAGGCCCCGCACTCTTTCGAGTGCGGGGCCTTTGTTTTATTATGATGACATCTGCCGGGAATTACTTTTCAATGGGCTGCGAGGGCTTCCAATCCTTGTAGTTCTCATAGCGGCTCTCGCGGATCTTGGTGTGAGACCAGATCTCATCGGCGGCAGGCTGCCAGTTAGCGGCGTAGCTCTTGCACTTCTCACACAGGTGCTCCACGCTCTCCGGCGACTGCAGGTCGGTGCTGTGGGCGCCGGTCTCGTGCACCATCTTCTGCAGCAGCTCCGGGTTCTCCAGCATCGGGCAGGGGCGCAGATGGTTCTTATTGAAAGGCTGGCCGTTGTGGTATGCCATGAACAGCGGGCTGTGCAGGATCTCCAGAATGCTCTGGTCGTGGATGTTGGCGTTGGAGTAGTGGATGAACACGCAGGGCTCTGCGTCACCGGCCGAGTTGATGTGGAAGTAGTTGCGGCCGCCGGCGATGCAGCCGCCCACAAACTCGCCGTCGTTCTGGAAGTCCATGGGGTAGAACGGGATATCGCACTCGGAGGAGCGCAGGTAGCGGATGCGCTGGATCATGTACTTGCGCTGCTCCGGGGTGGGCATCAGCTCCGGGGCTGCCTCGTTGCCCACCGGCATGTAGTGGAAGTAGAAGCCGAAGTGTGCACCCTTCTCACACAGGAAACGCATAAAGTCATCGTTGGTAACGGCCTCGATGTTCTGGCTGGTGTAGCAGATGGAGGTGCCGAACACGATGCCGTGCTCTTTCAGCAGATCCATGGCGTGCATGACAGCGGCATAGTGGCCATCGCCGCGGCGGGCGTCGTTGGTCTCCGGGGTGCCCTCGATGGACAGCATAAAGGCGATATTGCCCAGACGTACCACCTCTTTGCAGAAGGGCTCGTCAATGAGGGTGGAGTTGGTATAGATGGCAAACTGTACATCGTTGTGCTTTTCGGCCAGCTTGAGGATATCGGCCTTGCGCACCAGAGGCTCGCCGCCGGTGAGCATATACAGGTACACGCCCAGCTCCTTGCCCTCAGTGATGATCTTGTCCATATCATCAAAGCTCAGGTTGTTCTTGTGGCCGTACTCACCGGCCCAGCAGCCCACGCAGTGCATGTTGCAGGCGGAGGTGGGGTCGAACAGGATCAGCCAGGGGATGTTGCACTGGTACTTGACACGATTCTCGCGGATCATTTTGGTGCCGCGGAAGAAGGCTTCGTAGCCAAGATTCAGCGCCATGGTGCGGGCCACATTGGGGTCAGTCTGATCCAGCACGCAGTTGATGAGCTTGGACCACTTGCTGTCCGGGTCGGTCAGAATCTGCTTTGCGTGCTCATAGGTCTCGTCACTGTAGGCGCTGCCGTAGAACTGCTTTGCAACATCCACCAGCTGGCCAAAGGTTTTCTGACGGTCTTTATCTGCATGAGAAAGCACCACGTCCACCATTTTGCCAACGGCGGCACGCTGCATTTTATGGGTCAGGTTTTCAACAGAAGTATTCATTATCCTTTTCCTCCAAACAATATTTTCGGAAATCTCTTTTTATTGTTGATATCATACCATTTTTAAGAAACGCCTGCCATAAACAGAAAAAGCGCCGTGATAGAAAACCCATCACGGCGCGGCTTATGATAAAATTTTATCGTTTTTACGGTTCAGTCATCCTGTACCATATAGATCTTGTTGCTGGCCAGACGGCACAGCGCCCGGCGCATATCGCCCTGCAGCATCCGCCCCATACGCTCTACGATCACAGCGGGATCGGTCTTCATATCCCGGCGGGTCCATTCCAGCACCACACCCACCAGCGCATACTTGTAAAAATCCACCACGAACTGTTTGTCGTCGTCCTGCACGGTGATGTCGCGGCTTTCGCGGTCTGCAAATTCCCTCAGCATCGGATCCAGCAGCTTGTAAAGGTACTGTTCCACCTGCTCACGGCCCACCGAGCGGTACACGTTCAGCACCAGCACCTTGTTTTCCTGCACCTGGCGCAGGATATCAAGGAAAGCTTCCGTCCAGGTCTCAAAACTCTGGCGGCCTTCCAGCGCCTTGGCGGCATCCTCCACAAGGATCCAATCCACCAGGTCATAAATATCCTTGAAGTGATAATAGAAGGTCATACGGTTCACACCGCAGTCCTCGGTGATATCATTGATTGTGATCTTGTTCAGGGGCTTTTCCTGCAGCAGCTTTTTGAGCGATGCTTCCAGCGCCCGCTTGGTTGTTTGTGACACAAAAACCTTCCTTTCCCGGCCGGAGATCCGTTCCCCTGCCGTGTGCGGCTATTTCCGTGAGTGGCAACTCTGTACATTATAATACCGCAAAAGTGTACCAGATTTCAAGGACTATTTTTGTACACATTTTGAATTTACTGTGCATCCATGCCAATTGGGCACTGTATACGCTCCCGGCATTTGGAAAAGCTGCCATACGGAATAGCATGGCCCGGTATGCACAGCCGCTTCCTTTGCCCTTCCGGCAGTGCAAACGCGGCAAAAAAGTGGCAAAGCTCTTGATTTTATCGCCCCGGTTGCTTAGAATGGGAGCAGGCGGCCTGTACGAGTGGACCGCTTTTGAGGGAGGGTATGAATTATGATGGATACCATTGGTTTTCTGGGCTGCGGCAACATGGGCGGTGCCATCGCCCGTGCCGTGTGCAAAGCAGTTGACCCCAAAAAAGTTTATCTGGCAAACCGCACTGCCGCCAAGGCGCAGGCGCTGGCCAAAGAACTGGGCTGCAAAACAGCCACCAATGCCGAAGTGGCCGGTGACTGCGACCTGATCTTTCTGGCCGTGAAGCCCCAGATGATGGAAGCCCTGCTCCAGCCGCTGAAATTTACGTTGGACGAACGCCCGAAGCACTTTGTGCTGTGCAGCATGGCGGCAGGCCTTTCCATCGCCCGCATTCAGGAAATGGCCGGTGAGGACTTTCCCGTCATCCGCATCATGCCCAACACCCCGGCTTCGGTTGGCGAAGGCATGATCCAGTATTGCTCAGCCAACGTTACCGCTGAGGAAGAGCAGGAATTTTTGAAGATCATGGCTCCTGCCGGCCGTCTGGACGCTGTGCCGGAAAGTCTCATCGACGCTGCCAGCTGCGTTTCCGGCTGCGGCCCGGCATGGGTGTACCAGTTCATTGAAGCACTGGCCGACGGCGGCGTAGCCTGCGGCCTGCCCCGCGCCAAGGCGCAGGAGTACGCCGCCCAGATGGTGCTGGGCAGCGCAAAACTGGTGCTGGAAAGCGGCAGGCACCCGGGCGAACTCAAGGATGCTGTGTGCAGCCCCGGCGGCAGCACCATTCAGGGCGTGCGCGTGCTGGAAGAGCATGGCCTGCGCGGTGCCGTGATGGACGCCGTGATCGCATCGTACAACAAAACCAAGGAAATGGGAAAGGGTTAAGGAATCATGCGCATCGTTGTGAAAGTAGGCACTTCTACCCTGGCATACGCCACCGGGCGGCTGAACATCCGCCACACCGAACAGCTGGTCAAGGTGCTGAGCGACCTGAAAAATGAGGGCCACGAGGTCATTCTGGTGTCCTCCGGTGCCATTGGCATGGGCGTGGGCAAGCTCTCGCTGCCCGCCCGCCCAAAGGACACCACCACCAAGCAGGCCTGTGCCGCTGTAGGCCAGTGTGAGCTGATGTACACCTACGACCGGCTGTTCAATGCCTACAATCACACCGTGGCGCAGATCCTGCTCACCGGCGTGGATGTGGAGCACACCGAGCGCCGTGTGAACTTCCAGAACACCCTGTCCCGCCTGCTGGAGCTGGGTGCCCTGCCCATCATCAACGAAAACGACACCGTTGCCACCGATGAGATCACCTCCATCGGCGACAACGACACGCTGGCAGCCATCGTGGCCTGCTGCGCCAAAGCCGACCTGCTGGTGCTGCTGAGCGACATCGACGGTCTGTACACCGCAAACCCCCACACGCACCCGGATGCAAAGCTCATCCCGCTGGTAAGTGAGATCACCCCCGAGGTGATGGCTCTGGCGGACGGTGCCGGTTCTGCCCTCGGTACCGGCGGCATGGCCACCAAGCTGCGTGCCGCCCGCATGGTAACGGGCAGCGGCGCGGATATGGTCATTGCCAACGGCGCACACCCGGAGCTTTTGTACGATATCGCTGCAGGCAAGCCCGCAGGCACCCGCTTTGCAGGCCGTAAGGAGGACTGAACATGACCACACAGGAAATTCTGGAAGCTGCACGCAGCGCCAAAAGCGCCCTTGCGCTGGCCGATAACGCCGCCCGCAACACAGCCCTGCTGGGTATGGCAGACGCCTTATGCGATGTGCAGAATCAGGCCGCCATCCTTGCCGCCAACGCTGAGGATATGGCTGCAGCTAAAGGACACATCAGCGATGTGATGCTGGATCGCCTGGCTCTGACGCCCCAGCGCATCGAAGCCATGGCGCAGGGCATCCGTGAGGTGGCCGCTCTGCCCGACCCGGTGGGCCGGGTGCTGAACCGCGTGGAACGCCCCAACGGGCTGGTGATCGAAAAGACTGCCGTGCCCATGGGTGTGATCGCTATCATCTACGAAAGCCGCCCCAACGTTACCAGTGATGCCGCTGCACTTGCCATCAAGAGCGGCAACGCCTGTGTCCTGCGCTGCGGCAAGGAAGCATGGCGCAGTGCCAACGCCATCGTTACCGCGCTGCGGCAGGGCCTGCGCAAGGCCGGTCTGCCCGAGACGGCGGTGTGCCTGATTGAAGACACCACCCACGCTTCCGCCAACGCCCTGATGACTGCTGTGGGCTATGTAGATCTGCTGATCCCCCGCGGCGGTGCCGGGCTCATCCGCGCCTGCGTGGAGAACGCCAAAGTCCCCTGCATCCAGACCGGCACCGGCATCTGCCACGTGTACGTGGACGACACCGCCGACCTGGACAAGGCACTGGATATCATCGAGAACGCCAAGGCCAGCCGTCCCAGTGTGTGCAATGCCGAGGAAGTGTGCCTGGTAAACGCTGCTGTTGCCGGAGATTTTCTCCCCCGTCTGGCCCAGCGTCTTGGCCCGGCCCGCACCGCAAATGGCCTGCACCCGGTGGAGCTGCGGCTGGACGAACGCGCCGCTGCCATCATCCCGGGCACACCGGCAGGCCCCAGGGATTTTGACACCGAGTTTCTGGACTACATTCTGGCCGTCAAGGTGGTGGACAGCGTGGAGGAGGCCATTGCCCACATTGCGCAGCACTCCACCGGCCACAGCGAAGCCATCCTGACTCAGACGCAGGCCCATGCCGACCTGTTTACCGCCGCTGTGGACAGCGCCGCCGTGTATGTGAACTGCTCCACCCGCTTTACGGATGGCGGCGAGTTCGGCCTTGGGTGTGAGATGGGCATCTCTACCCAGAAGCTCCATGCCCGCGGCCCCATGGGCCTTGCCGAGCTGTGCAGCTATAAATACATCATCCACGGCAACGGGCAGACACGTTAAAAAGGCCCGAACCCACCTTCCGTGTGTGAAAATCGGGATGGAGCGTTTTCTCCATAATATTCATAATTTAGAAACGAAACTGAAAAGCTTTTTCCGAAACAGGCTGGTGCAAATTGCGCCAGCCTGTATTTTTGTTCCCGCCGCATGGATTTGTTTGCTCTTCGGCAACAGTTTTTGAATTTTGTTTTCAATTCACATTTCCAAATCACCCACTGATATAGATGTTTGTATCCAAGTTTTCTCTGATTCCCACAAAGCATTGGTCATACTTTCTCTGTTTTGTCTGCCAAAAAGTATAAAAAAGCCCTTGACAAGCCCTATTTCGTTGCGGTAAAACTATATTGGAAATTTTGATAACGATTTCACGGCATTTCACTTTCAGCGTGAAATCTGTTCGCCTTTCACAACACTATACTGAGAGCAAAGGAGAGAGCATTATGACGATCGCCATTCTTGCACATGATTCCCGCAAAGAGCTTGCGCTGCAGTTCTGCACTGCGTACAGTGCCATTTTGTCCAAAAACACTGTCATTGCCACCGGCACCACCGGACGGATGCTGGCTCAGACTACCGGCCTGCCCGTGCACTGCTACCTCTCCGGACGCCTGGGCGGCGTGCAGCAGATCACTTCCCGCGTTGCCTGCGATGAAGTGGATCTGGTGCTGTTCTTCCGCGACCCGCTGAAGGCTGACGCTGCCAGCATCACCGAGCAGAACCTGCTCCGCCTGTGCGATATGCACAGCGTACCCATTGCCACCAACATTGCCACCGCCGAGGTCCTGCTTCGCGGCATGGATCAGGGCGACCTGGACTACCGCGAAGGGATGCATCCCGCACTCATTGAGCCGATGCCCGCCGAAATGCCCCGCCGTGTGACTGCATGATTTTGTGTATAGAGAAAAGTAAGGGAAAGAGACAGCGCCGCAGGAAACTCCTGCGGCGCTGTTGTTTTTGTATTTACTTTAAAAGCTCTGCCAGCTTTTCCAGCCGGTGGATGGCTTCGTCCAGCACGTCGGTGCCACGGGCAAAGTGCATCCGGATGAGATGATTCACCGGCTCCCGGAAGAAGCTGGAACCCGGCACGGCGGCCACGCCAATCTCTTTTATCATCCACTCACAGAACTGCAGGTCCGTCCAGCCCTTGAACTGCGGCAGGGCCAGAAAATCAGAGATATCGATCATGACAAAGTAGGTACCCTGCGGCACATTGTGCACAAGACCCACGCGATCCAGCCCGGCCAGAAAGTGGTCGCGCTTTTCAGTGTAAAGAGCCTGCAGCTCTTTGTAATAGCTCTCCGGCAGTTCCAGCCCGGCCACGGCGGCTTCCTGCAGGGGTGCGGCTGCACCCACCGTGAGGAAGTCGTGCACCTTGCGGGCCCCCTCAATGACGCTGGCCGGGCCGATGAGGTAGCCCAGACGCCAGCCCGTGATGGAGTAGGTCTTGGAGAGCGAATTGCAGGTGATGGTGTGCTCGAACATGCCGGGCAGGCTTGCCATGCAGATATGCTCTGCGGGCGCATAGATGATGTGCTCATACACTTCATCGGTCACCACAAAGGCATCATACTGGATGGCCAGCTTTGCAATGGCTTCCAGCTCGTCGCGACGGAACACCTTGCCGCAGGGGTTGGAAGGGTTGCACAGGATCAGTGCCTTGGCACCCTCGGCAAAGCCCTTCTCAATCAGGCTGATGTCAAATTCATAGGTGGGCGGCACCAGCGGGATGTAGATGGGCTCTGCGCCGGACAGAATAGCGTCGGCACCGTAGTTCTCGTAGAACGGTGAGAAGATCATCACCTTGTCGCCGGGGTTGCAGATGGTCATCATGGCGGCCATCATGGCTTCGGTGCCGCCGCAGGTCACGCAGACCTCGGTGTTGGGGTCTACTTCGTGGTGCAGGGCCGGGCTGGTCTTTTTGGCCAGCGCTTCGCGGAAGTTCTGTGCGCCAAAGGTGACGGCGTACTGGTGGGGGCCTTTGTAAGCCGTTGCGGCCAGAGCGTCCAGCAGCTGCTTCGGCGGGTCAAAATCCGGGAAGCCCTGCGAGAGGTTGATGGAATTATACTGGTTATTGATGCGGGTCATGCGGCGGATGACAGAATCCGTAAATGTGCCCACACGGTCACTTAAAATCGGCATGGTATTCCTCCCCTTGAGAGAATGATGTTGTTCGTTCCGAACAAATGATGCACGCCCTGCGGGCGCATGATGTGGCTTTCGCCATAATGCAAGCCTTCGGTCATGGAGCATGTGCCGTAAGGCATACATCATGGTCTGTACAGCAGACTGCATCATAACGCCCGCAGGGCGGTACATCATGCGCCGCAGGCGCACATCATGATTTAAAATACGCTTTCTGGATGGCCAGCAGCACGCCTGCGCGGCTGGCGGCAAAGTTCAGACCGCCCTGCAGGTAGCAGGTGTAGGGCTCACGCAGCGGGCCGTCACAGGAAAGCTCGATGGTACTGCCCTGGGTAAAGCTGCCGCTTGCCATGACCACCTCATCGGTATAGCCCGGCTCCGGGGAGGGTTCCGGTGCGGCGTAGCTGTCCACCGGGCTTGCCGCCTGAATACCCTGGCAGAAACCGATGAGGGCATCGGCGGTACCGGCATCAAAGCAGGTGACGATATCGTTGTGGTCCTCGCAGTAGCGCGGCACCGGGTTTTTGCCCAGCAGTTCCAACATACACTGTGCGTAGATGGCGGTCTTGATGGCCTCGCACACCACGCCGGGGGCGTAGTAGAAGCCCAGATACATATCGCGGGGCGTTTCCAGCGTACAGCCCAGTTCCTTACCAAGGCCGGGGGCGTTCAGGCGGTAGGCACACAGCTCCACAAGGTCTTTGCGGCCCGCAATATAACCGCCGGTGGGGGCAATACCGCCGCCTGGGTTCTTGATGAGGCTGCCCACCACGAGGTCTGCACCCACCTGGCAGGGTTCCTGCGTCTGGGTGAACTCGCCGTAGCAGTTATCCACAAAGATGATGATCTTCGGGTTGGCGGCGCGGGCGGTGTCGGCAATCTTTTTGATGGTGTCCAGATCAAAGGCGTTGCGCTGCAGGTAGCCGCGGCTGCGCTGGATGTGGCACACCTTGGCACCGGGGGCCTTCTTTGCAATCAGGTCATAATCCGGGGTGAAATCCGCTTTCAGCGGAGCTTCGTCGTACTGGACGCCGTAATCCATCAGGGTGCCGGTGCCCTTGCCCTTGCCGTCCAGACCAATGACGCCTTCCAGCGTATCGTAGGGGCGGCCGGTAGCGGCCAGCAGGGTATCCCCTGCCCGCAGCAGGCCAAACAGTGCCACGGCCAGCGTGTGGGTGCCGCTCTGGAACTGGCTGCGCACGAGGGCATCCTCTGCGCCCATCACCTCGGCAAAGATCTGTTCCAGCTTGGCGCGGCCGGTATCCCACAGGCCGTAGCCGGTGGTGCCCAGCATATCGGTGGAGGACATCTGGGTATCCGCAAAGGCTTTCAGCATCTTGAGCTGGTTGAAATCGCGGATCTCTTCCATGTGGCGGAAGTAGGGCTGGCACAGCTCCATGGCCTTTTCGTCCAGCGCCAGAACTTCAGGTTTGTAATCGAAAAAGTGGTTCAGAGTTGACATTATAATGGTTCCTTAAATTTATGATTTGAATAAAATTTGCATGGGCCGACGTGTCAGCCGGGAATCCGAAATGTTCTATACCGTACATATTCCCCCAGCTTTGCAAAGCCCAGCCGGGTATAAAAGTGTACCCGTTCCGGCGCGCAGAGGAACACCGGGTGCTGCCCTTTAGCGGCAAGCTCATTTGCCATCTGCACAATGAGCCGCCCGCCCAGCCCTTGGCCGCGCAGGTGCTCTGCCGTCTGCCCGCAGGCCATGTAGGCCTGCCCATTGGCAAGCGCATAGGCCCCCACGGTGCAGACTGTCTCACTTCCCTGCTGCAGCGTCCATGCAAGGGCTTTGCCCCGGGTGCGCTTGGAGCACAGCTCCGAGTAGAAATCCTCCTGCCGGGCGATGTCCGCCGGGTAGAGTGCCCGGGCCACCGCCATAGCCGAAGGTTCCCGGTCAAGGGTCAGCTGCGCCCAGAGGGCTTCGTCTGCAGCAGGCAGCGGCAGCGCCTTGCCGGGTGCAAGGCCGAACACCGTCAGCGTTTCGGCTTTGTGCCAGCCGGTGGGCGGCGGGCACAAAGCCTCGTCTAAAATGATGCTCTCACACCCACAGAAGGCCAGAAAGCCTGCCAGTTCTTCGGGGTTTGCGTGTCCGGCAAGCCATGCTGCGCTGCCGCTCAGTTCCAGTGCCAGCGTGGGCCCGGCATAGAACCGCCAGGGCTGGCTTTTGCCGAAGAGGGCCAGATCCAGCGGGAGCGTTGCTCCCAGCACCCATTTCCCGCGGCAGGCATTCGCAAAGCGGGCACGGCGCTTTTCTGTGCTGACCTGTGCGATCACTTGAGCTCGTTGACGATCTTCTTAAACTCGCGGCCGCGCACCTCAAAGTTGGGATACAGATCAAAGGATGCGCTGGCCGGAGACAGAATGATGATGTCGCCGGGCTTTGCGCAGGCGCGGGCCAGCTCCACCGCGTGCTGCATGTTGTCAGCGTGCTGGATGGGCAGCTCTGCCTCGTTGAAGCCGGGGTCCTCACGCACAGCCTTTTCGATGCGGGGGCCGGTGGCACCCATCAGCACAAGGTTCTTGACGTGAGCCACCACTTCCGGTGCCAGCGGCTCATACGGGATGTGCTTATCGTAGCCGCCCGCGATGAGGATGACCTTCTGGTTGAAGCTGCGCAGGCCGGCAATGGTACGCGTCGGGCTGGTGCCGATGGAGTCGTTGTAGTACAGCACGCCGTCCAGGGTGCGCACCGGCTCGATGCGGTGCTCCACACCGGTAAAGGTGCTGCCCACCTTCTGGATGGCTTCCACAGGCACCTCACCCCACACGGCAGCGGCGGCGGCCAGCAGGTTCTCGATGTTGTGCAGGCCGCGCAGCTTCACGTCCTTCTGGGCCAGGAACGGGGTCACAACGCCATCCTCGGCCATGCAGAGCATGTTGTCCTCTTTGCGCAGGAAAGCACCGTTGTCGGTGTCGTGCAGGCGGGTGAACCACACCTGCTTGCCCTTGCAGTCTTTCTGCATGCTGCGGCTGATCTCGTTCTCATAGCCCAGCACGGCGCGGCAGGGCTGCTTCTGGTACAGCAGGATGTTGCGCTTGGCGTCAATGTACTCCTGCATATCCTTGTGGTGATCCAGATGGTTGGGAGTGACGTTGGTCACAACAGCAATGTTGGGGCTGGAGTGCATACTGATGAGCTGGAAGCTGGAAAGCTCCACCACAGCCACATCGTCCGGGGCCACTTCGGGCAGCATGGGCAGCAGGGCCGCGCCGATGTTGCCGCCCAGGTGCACCTTGCGGCCTGCGGCCTCGTAGAACTTGGAGATCAGGGTGGTGGTGGTGGTCTTGCCGTCAGAGCCGGTCACGGCCACGATCTCGCAGGGGCAGAAATCAAAGAACAGCTCCACCTCACTGGTGACCATGGTGCCTGCGGCCATGGCGTCCTGCAGGGGCTTTTCAAAGTAGCCCACAAAGCCGGGGGTACGCATGATGATGTCCTGTCCCTTGAAACCGTCCAGATAGTTTTCGCCCAGGCTC
This sequence comes from Faecalibacterium sp., assembly GCA_050873025.1. Taxonomy (GTDB): domain Bacteria; phylum Bacillota; class Clostridia; order Oscillospirales; family Ruminococcaceae; genus Faecalibacterium. The sequence continues at coordinate 16,233 of JBNMHZ010000050.1, forward strand.
AGGTCGATGCCCAGCTCCCTGATGGTGGCGGCATAGTCGCCAAAATCCTCCACGCTCTTCTTCTGGTCGCACAGAGTGACGTGTGCACCCAGCTCCACGAACTCCTTGATGAGGGTCTTATGGCTGACACCGGCACCGATGAATGCCACCTTTTTGCCCTTGATGAGCTCAGCCAGTTTCTGCTGATCCTTCTGCATAAAAACAGTTCCTCCTTGCGTAGTATTGGTCTTATGTAACGCACCCTAAAACGGTGCAGAAATGTTTCGCTGTACCATTATAGTCCATTTAGCCGCGCTTGGCAACGGAAAAACGCCCTTTTTGCACCAAAAAGCGCGGCAAATTCACAATTCTGCAATTGTATTTTGCCGCTGTTTCTGCTACACTTGTCGAAGCAGAGTGCTTTTTGTATACAAGAAGCACTCCCCCGCAAATATCATAGAATGAGGTCATCCCTTTGAAACAGTTCTTCCGTATCACCGCAGCGGTGCTTGCTGCTGCGTTTCTGCTGGCCCTCACCGGCTGCGGCGGCAGTTCCGGTGCTGCCAGCTTTACATGGTTCGTGGACACCATTCCTTCCAACCTCGACCCGCAGGTGGCGTCCGCTGCATCGGACGTGATTGCCTGCGAGAACCTCTACGGCGGGCTGGTGCGCAAAAACGCCGATGGTGAGCTGGTGCCCGACCTGGCCGAGAGCTGGACGGTCTCGCCGGACGGCAAAACCTACACCTTCACCATCAAAGACGGCCTGACCTACAAGGCCGTCAAGGGTGCCGCCACCGACTACGCCATCACCGCCGAGGACTTTGTGTTTGCATTCCGGCGCATTTTTCAGCCGCAGACAGCTTCGCCCTATGCCGTGGAGTTTGCCGCCATTGAGAACAGCGCTGCCGTGCTGGCCGGGGAAGCCGATGCGGGCACCCTGGGCGTTTCGGCTTCCGGCCCGCTGACGCTGGTGTTCCATCTAAGCGAAAAAGATGATAACTTTCTTGCAAAGCTCACCCTGCCCGGTGCCATGCCCTGCGACGAAGCCTTTTTCGAGAGCACCCGCGGCACCTACGGCCTGACCGCCAAGACCACCCTTTCCAGCGGCAGTTTTTATTTGTACAACTGGACAGCCAGTGGCCTGTTTTTGCGCCGGGACGTTTCCTCGCCCCTGATCGGCAGCCTGCGTCTGGTGCAGAACACCAGCAATTCCGGCAAGAGTGCGGCCCAGCTGATCGCCGATGAAAAATGCTCTGCGGCGCTGGATGATACCGGTGAAAGCACCGTGCTGCAGTCGGTTTCCTACTCCGACACCACCTGGGCACTGCTGTTCAACAGCAGCGAAGGCGGCGTATTTGCAAGTCAGGAGCTGCGGCAGGCGCTGGCAGGCATTGCGCGGGAAAACACCACCGTGCCCGCTTCCGGCCTGTATACCGCCGCCGAGGGCCTTGTGCCCACGGGCCTTACCGTGGATGGCATCCCCTACCGTGACGCTGCCGGGGACCCGCTGCCCGCCATCACCGACCCGCGTGCACTCTACCTGAGTGCACGGCAGGGCATGGCAAGCTCGGATTTTTCCGGCGTGACCATCCTGCTGCCCAAGGATTCCGGCCTGACCGAGCTGGCCGAGCAGATCAACAGCGCGTGGCAAAAGGACTGTTCCCTCTTCTTCTCGGTAGAGGAAGTGCCGCAGGAAGAATTTGACAAGCGCCTTGCCGAGGGCCGCTACACCATTGCACTGGCCCCCATCCACGCCGAGGGCGGCAGCGTGTACCAAATGCTGCAGCAGTTCACCGCTGAGGGCGGCGGGCTGACCGGCTGGACCGACCCGCTGTACACCGAGCGCCTTGCCGAAAGTGCCCAGCAGACCGGCAAAGCCCGCTGTGCCCTGCTGGCCGAATGCGAGCGCCAACTGCTGGATGGCTGTGCTGTGGTGCCGCTGCTGGGGCAAAACAAGCGCCTGCTGGTTGCCGACGGCATCACCGGCCTTGTGTTCGACCCGTTCACGCCGGTGCTGGATCTGACCTTCACCCAGAAAAACTGACACGTCTCAGCTCTTGACAATCCGCCCTTGCTTTGCTACAATAAATGGGCAACTTGCAGGGTTAGCTCATCCGGTAGAGCGAC
>JBNMHZ010000051.1:0-17851 GCA_050873025.1 Faecalibacterium sp.
TCAGCGTCCCCGCTGACACCGCCGTAGAGCTTGATGCCCGCTTCGGCCAGAGCTGCCTGCGCACCGCCGCCGATGCCTCCGCAAATCAAAGTGTCCACGCCGTTCTGCATCAGGAAGCCTGCCAGTGCGCCGTGACCGCTGCCGTTGGTGTCAACGACTTTCGCATGAGTGATTTTGCCGTCCACAGCTTCATAAAGCTTGAACTGCTCGGTGTGACCGAAATGCTGAAAGATTTGACCGTTTTCATAGGTAACTGCAATTTTCATAATGGAATCTCCTTTGCAAGTTTTGCCTAATTTTTCCATATTGGTTCTCTGCATCCGGCAGCAACGGCCGCAGTGAGCTGCCTCCTGTCCTCCGCAAATGCGGTAGTTTCCCCCGGTGATGTGCAGCGGTTTCCCGTGGACAAGGCACGCTGCAATCTTGCGCCGTGCGCCTTCGTAAATCTCCTGCACGGTAGAGCGTGAAATGTCCATCTGCGCGGCACACTGCTCGTGGGTTTGCTGCTCCAAGTCAACCAGCCGAATGACCTCGTATTCGTCCAGCGTCAGCAGGATCGGCTCGGTATTCTCGCACCCGTTGGGACAGAATGTATCGACCTGTGATACGCCACAAATTTGACGGCACCGTGGCGGTCTTGGCATGGGAGCTTTCTTCCCTTTGTATTCGGTATATTCCGATTGTAGCACTTTGAGCAGAAAAAAGCAATTTTTTTCAAAAGCTAATACATTTTCCGTCCTTATATGTGTGCCGGCTGATATTCGGAGTCGAATGCTACATGTGGGCCTTGTTCGTAATGCCCACCGATCATGACCGTAGCGGCAGTCACAGCATCCACATGCAAGCGTTCCCGGTAATGCTTGCATTTTCGTAAAAAAACGTTATAATTGAATCAGTTAAATCAAAGGAGGCATCAAATCATGAAATCACATAAATACTGGGCCTTAGGCGCACTTTTCTGTATGTTGGGATGCATTTATTCTGGGATCAAAAAATCTATGACTGCGCATAAATACTTTGCCTATTCTTCATTGATTTGTATGGGCATGTCCATTTATTCCGGTCACAAACTGGTTTCTCCAAAGAAGAAAAAAATCACTAAATCAAATAATAGTGAGAATGGTTAAACAAAAAAATTCCTTTCTTTATCTTTATTCTCCTTGCCCTGCGGGACTAGTATGATTTTGAATACGGAACCGATAAAGAGGTTGACGGTGTGCTGTCATCAACGACAAGTGCAAGGCTCTGGCGCAAAAGGTCAAAGAGATTATCGACACCAAATCTTCGTTTGCTGACTGGCTGAACAATCAGAACGTCCGCAATCAGTTGAAGCTGGAGATCAAGTTCTGCCTTGTAAAAAACGGCTATCCTCCACAGTACAGCCCCGAAGTTTTCAAAAAAGGTCATGGAGCAGGTCGAGAACTTTGAGGAGAACAATTAAATCATCCATAAAGAAAAAAATACAGCTATATTCAGGCTTCACACTGAAATATAGCTGTATTTTTTTGCATCGCTAACAATTGTTGTGCTTTCTCTTGAAAACAGCGTAAAGATTTATTATAATAAGATAAATAGTTGTGGACTTTGCAAAGGAGCTGTGAAGAATGAATCGAAACTGCCGTCGCAAAACGGAAAAGGTCTATGTGAAAGTGACTTCTGATTTTGATGCAACAGGTTATATGCAGCCCCGACAAATTACATGGGGTGATGGGCGAACTTATCCCATCGAACAGGTACGAGATTTTCGCCCTGCAAATACCATTGCCGATCTACCCGGCGATTGCTATACTGTAATGGTAAAAGGTCAAGAAAAGCATTTGTTCTTTGAACGCAGCGACCCACGATTTCCATCCCGGTTTGGAAGATGGTTCGTGGAGGTGGAATCCAAATAACACAAAGGAGGGCTGAATCATGGCAACGCAGTACACCTATCTGGCAATCGACCTGAAAAGTTTCTATGCCTCGGTGGAGTGCGTAGACCGTCATCTCGACCCCCTGACCACCAATCTGGTGGTGGCAGACGCCTCCCGCACCGAAAAGACCATCTGCCTTGCGGTATCGCCCTCCCTGAAAGCCTACAAGATACCCGGCAGAGCGCGGCTGTTTGAAGCCGTCCAGCGTGTCCGGGAGGTCAATGCCCAGCGGCTGCAGACCGCCATCCGGCAGAAAAAGGCAGTCCGGGGAGAGGACGGCAAATATCACTTTGCCAGCACCTCTTTCGATGCCAACGCCCTGAACGCAGACCCTGCACTGGGATTGAGTTACATTGTTGCACCGCCCCGGATGCAGCGGTATCTGGATGTGTCCACCCAGATCTACAAGGCCTACCTCAAATATGTGTCCCCGGCAGACATTTACCCCTACTCCATCGACGAGGTTTTCATTGATGTGACGGGCTATCTGCCTTATTATCACATGAGCGCCCATGAACTTGCCATGACCATGGTGCGGGAGGTGCTGTACAACACCGGCATCACCGCAACGGCAGGCATCGGCACTAACCTCTACCTTGCAAAGCTGGCCATGGACATTGTGGCAAAGCACATCCCGGCAGACAAAGATGGTGTCCGCATTGCGGAACTGGATGAGCAGTCCTATCGGTATCTGCTGTGGAACCACAGACCCCTGACGGATTTCTGGATGACCGGTCCCGGAACCGTCAAGCGGCTGGAAGCTCATGGCATCTACACCATGGGGGACTTGGCACGGTTCTCCATCCATGGAGAAGATCGTCTGTATGAGATTTTCGGCGTGGATGCAGAAATTCTCATCGACCACGCATGGGGCTACGAACCCTGCGGCATGGAGCAGATCAAAAGCTACAAGCCCAGCACCAACAGCATCAGCGAGGGGCAGGTGCTATCCACTCCTTACCCGTATGATAAAGCAAAACTCATTGTCCGGGAGATGGCGGAGATTCTGATGTTCCGGCTCACGGAAAAGAAGCTGGTGGCGGAATCCATCACCTTGGAGGTGGGCTACGACCGGGAGAACGTGGACAAGGGCAGCTACCGTGGTCTGACCCAGACCGACCGCTACGGCAGAATCATCCCCAAAGCGGCACACGGCACCGTCCGGTTCGACGCTCCTACCAATCTAGGAAGCACCATCATCAACGAAAGCGCAAAGCTGTTTGAGCGCATTACTAACCCTGCGCTGACGGTGCGGCGCATCACCCTCAACGCCAACAAGGTCACCCCGGACGAGGGCATCTATCAGGTGGACTTTTTCACGGACACAAAGAAGCTGGAAAAGGAGAAAAAACTCCAGCAAGCCATGTTGGGCATCAAGAACAAGTACGGCAAAAACGCCGTGCTGAAAGCCAGCAGCTACGAGGAAGGTGCCACCATGCGCCAGCGCAACGCGCAGATCGGCGGGCACAGCGCGGGAGGTTCGGATGGAAAACTACAAAAATAGCAAGATCGGACAAGAGACTGCCCAAAAGTATGGGGACATCATAGAGATGGAACGCCCCCAGACCGAAGAATCCCTTCGCAAGCATCCCCGCATGACCTTGCAGAACCGGGCAAAGATTTTCTCTCCCTTTGCAGCCTTGCGTGGTTATGATGAGCAGCTTGCCGCAGAAAAGCAGCGCACCGAGCGGGTGACCAAGCGCATTTTGACCGAGGAAGAAATGTCGGCTCTGTCCGATCGGCTGATGCAGGTCACCAAGGGCATGACCATCACAGTGAGGTATTTCAAAGAGGATACCACCCACCCGGAGATTCCCGCAGTGGGCAACTACATCACGCTGACCGGAAAAGCGGACCGCATCGACCCAGTGTTCCGCACCCTGCAGGTGGGAGACACCGTAGTGCCCTTTGAAGATCTGGTTGAGATCAGTGGGGAAAGCATCATGGAGATTGACCAATATCTCGGCATTACAGAGGATTAAGCACAAAAAGGCCACCAGTCGAAAAAACGGCTGGTGGTCTTGCTTACTTATGATGTATCGTCGGCAGCTGCTTGACTTTGTTTCCGACTTTTTTTCGTTCCAGTGAGAACACCATGTCTGGAGTGCGCTCAAAAAATCCTATGCCACGCCGCCAGCTCGTGCCACATTTGCAGTGGAACAGGCCAATGAACTGCTGCTTCATTTTACGTCCGCAGTTCGGACAGATTCGCTTGCTGGCTCTCATAAAAGTTTACTGGAGCTTGGCAACAATTTCATCGGCGGACATACCGCTGGCAAGCAGCTTTTTCAATACGGATTCTGCTTCAGCCTTTTTGGATTCTTCTGCGGCCTTTTTTTCGGCAGCAACCTTTTTTGCCTCTGCTTTAGAAAGTTCCTTTGCTGCAACCTTCAAAGCGGATTTTTTGCTTTTCAACTGTTCTTTCAGTACGCTGATGTTATCAGACAGTGCGGCGATCTCTGTTTCAATTTGTTCCTTGGCTGCGGTCTTTTCAGCAACAATAGCCGCATAGTCAATATTTGCTTTCTTAGTACGCACTGCATTCTTGCTTCCTTTTGGTCTAGCCATAATAGTCCCTCCATTTAGTATTGGAATTTAGCTATAAGTATATTCTTTCTGCCTCGAAATGGCAATACTCTTTCACTTCTTAAACGCTATATGTGGACGGTGAGTCAATGCTCTCGCCGCTCCGAAACTTCGTACTTTTTATACGGAGAAAAGGATTATAATTTTCTGCGTAGTACGGTATAATAGGCGAAAAGTTTACTGTACGAAAGTGAGGAGTGGCGGTGGACAACATTCTGAATACCATAACCGCCTACCGTGAAGAGCGTAAATGGTCGCTTTACGATTTAGCAGTTCATGCAGAGATGAAATCGACCACCATTTCCACATGGTATAATGAAGATACGATCCCATCCATTCCTTCGCTGGTAAAAATCTGCGATGCCTTTCAGATCACACTTTCCGAGTTTTTTGCAAAGGCAGAGGGAAGTAAGTCTACCCCGGTGGTGCTTACGCCCCAGCAGATGCAGGTTATTGATCGCTGGTCGGTGTTGCGCCCTGACCAGCAGGAAGCTTTTTTGAATTTGCTGAATACGATTCCCTGATTTTACATGGATAGCAATAGAGTTTCGGCTCTTTTACTATTATGAAGGATGTTCTGTACGTCTTTCATACTCCGCCCGCCTTGCCATTATCGACAAAGAAAGGACGAAGAAACATGAAAAAGAGATTGATTGAGTACAAACCTAGTCCCGGCGGTCAAGTATGCCGCCGCCGAATGTCTGCTTGTTCTCCGGCCCTGTGGTGTAGCGATTGGCTGCGCTACTCTGTGGTCGGAGGGCTGGCTTATGTACTTTGATTCTTCCGCCGCCGGCAAACGTATCCAGTACCTGCGCAAGGTCAATGGCATGACACAGGAAGAGTTGGCAATCAAACTGAATATCAGTGACCGCCACCTCCGTCGAATTGAACGAGGGGAAGAAGCACCGTCGATTGATCTTTTTGCTGAGCTCAAGGAGACTTTTCGTACCACGCTGGACTACTTGATTGTTGGACAGTCCCCCTCTGAGGAAGAAGAACTGTTAAGGAAGAAAATCTGTACAAAATTGCATCGTATCGCGCGTAGCTTAGATGCTGTTGCGGACGATTTATAATTACACATGACTGCCCTTCTGGATAGTCGGCTCAAATGAGCTGCTATCTGGAAGGGCTTTTTTCTTTGAAAAAAGCAAAATCGCATTTTTGAAAATTGCAAAGAAAAACAAGACGTAAATACGCATGGTTTTGCACGAAACCGGACGTGATAGGTCCGGTTTTAGAGTGGAAAAGCGGACCTATTACGTCCTAAAAAAGCATTCAGCTTTCAGGTACACTATGGTCACAGCAAGGGCAACACCCCAGACGGGGAGAAGCCCGGAGCTGTAAAGCGTACCTTGAAAACTGAATATCATTCCCTCGGACAAAATAATGAAACTTCCGTAACTCGCGGCCCGGTCATAACGAAGACGGGGTGGCTGAAGAAGCCAATGTGGAGTGTGGGTGCAAGTCCCCACTTACCGAGGTGCATTCCAAATCCAACGGGGGTCGAGGACAAATAGGTTGGAAAACTTAAAGCAAAACTTCAAAGCCCACCACCGGGATTCTTCTGAATCTAGGCAGTGGGCTTTTTCCATACCGAATATTCATTCTGATGACACGGAGGTATTGATTATGAGCCGTACTTTTACCCACAAGACTGACGAATCGACCCTGACCACCCTCTGCCCCCGCTGCCTGAATGCCTTTCGGAACACGCGTGGCATCCGTGTCCGCCGTGCAGACCCCTATCAGCTCACCAAGGAGCCTTGCACCTACTGCCAGACCAACTTCGGCTACGATTACTACATCCAGCCCACCAGCCCGAAATCCACCTATTTTAAGAAAGGACGGTTCGATGATGAATCTGAATGCGCTTAAAGTTGACCCTGAATTTCAGGGCAAAATCCCGCCGCTCACCTTTGAGGAGCTGAACCAGCTCGAAGCCAACATCCTGCGAGATGGTCGTATCATCAACCCGATCATCGTATGGCAGGGCTTGATTGTGGATGGGCACAATCGCTACACCATCGCCAAGAAGCACCCGGAGATTCCTTTCACTGTTCACGAGAAAGAGTTTGCCAGCCGCTATGAAGCAATCATCTGGATTTGCAAAAACCAACTGGGGCGGCGCAACCTCACCCCGGAACAGAAGAAGTACCTTATTGGAAAACAGTACGAAGCCGAGAAGTTAAACCATGGCGGTGATCAGAAAAGTAACCTTAAAAAATCGACTGGCCAAAATGGCCAGTCGATTGACAAACGGTGGACACGTCGACGAATCGCCGATGAAAACGGTGTCAATGACAGCTTTGTAAAAAGGGCTGAGCAGTTTTCCAAGGGCGTGGATGCCGCCGAAAAAGCTGTTCCCGGCACCCGTCAGAAAGTCCTTACTGGCGAGGTAAAACCGACCGCTGCTGAGATCGCATCCGTTGCCCGCGCACCTCCCGAAGAACGTCCGGCATTAGTGGCTGAAATCTGCAAACCCAAAGACCAGAAGAAAGCCGCCATGACCAGAACAACACCGCCCCCAGCAGCCAAACCGCTTTCCGATTCCAGTACATCCGAGGAAGAATCTACGGACGAAGAACTGGTTCACACTCCGGCTCCGCAGGAGCAGACTTTTCCACAAGGAGCGAACGAACCGTTGAAAATCGACCGCCAGCAGATTCTTGAAATCGCAAACAGCCGCTATGTACCCAAACGACTTGCCGATGGGACTGCGATGCTTTGCGAGGTATCGGGAGCCGCCAACAGTATGATGCGTCGCTGGGAAAGCGTTTTCCGGGAATATCCCGACATTCTGTCCGATGCAGAGAACCGTGCATCCGTAGGACGAACGATTCAGAAATTGAGAGATTACCTGAAAAATCTGGAAGATAAGATGGAGGAACTGCTATGAAGAATATGAACTGCGTCAACACCATGCCTGAGATCATGCCAGAAATCACCGATGAAGCTATCATCGAAGCCCTTTTCGCTCAGCGGCCTTACGAAGAAAAGGTCATCAACAGTGCCTTTCTCGAAATCCCTGCGGAATATCAGCGCAAGCTGAACATCCCGAATGTCGAAAAGATGTCGGCGGAGTTCACCGAACTGATCGCCAACCCGCCCAAGGTCAGCTACCGGGACGGTCACTACTTCGTCTTTGACGGTCAGCATACCATCGTGACCCGTCGGGCGATGAACGGCGGGCAGGATCTTCCGATCATCTGCAAGGTGTATGAGGGACTGACAGAGGAAGAAGAAGCCATGCTGTTTTCCCGGCAGACGGGCGTTTCCACGCCGCTGACCGCTGGCGCAGAGCTGCGCGCCGCTTTGGTGGGCAAAGACCCGGAATCTCTCGCATTCGTGAAAGCCACCGAAAGCACCGGTCTGCAGCTCGGTCTGGACAGCTACCGTGCCCCGTGGAAGATCATCTGCATCCGCACGGCTTTCAAGGAGTACAAAACCTACGGCGCAGACCTTTACAAAGAAGCCCTGACCATGCTGGCAAAGGGCTGGGAGGGTGACCCCGATTCCCTCCGCTCCGGCATCCTGCAGGGCATGGTTCGCTTTGTGGCTCTGTATCAGGGTGAATATGACCCGGATCGTCTGGTCAAGCGGCTGCACACTGTTCACCCCATGACGCTGGTAAACGACGAGAAATCTCTGAGCGGCACGGTCAGCTACAAATATATGATGCTGATCCTGCGCACCTACAACGGTGCCAGCCGCCGCTTTAATCTGCCTATCAAGCAGTGATGTTCTCCTGTGGTAACAGTCCTAAAACGTCGCAGAAGCCGTCCTCAGGGCGGCTTTTGCCTACATAAGGAAAAGGGGGATGATTGCTACCGTTTATGTAACAAAGAATTTCGGCTTTCGCCGGGGCGAGATCTACTTTGCAGACCTTGACCCGCACTATGGTTCCGAGCAGGGCGGTAAACGCCCTGTTATTGTGATTCAAAATAATACAGGAAATAAATTTGCGCCGACTGTGATCGTGGCTGCCGTAACCTCAAAAGTCTCCAAAAAGCCAAACCAGCCCACCCATGTTCTCATTGAGCAGAACCCTGCATTCAGCCGTCCGTCTGTGGTGCTGCTGGAACAGATTTTCACCATTGATAAAGAGCGCATCAAAAGTTTTATGGGAATGACCAGTGAGTGGGAGATGGCGCAAATTGAAAAAGCCCTGAAATGCAGTCTGGCATTGGATCGGGAGAATATGAACCAAGAAAGGGGGAATCTGTTTGGGTGAGGAAAATCTGAATCCCCGTGATGCGTACCGTGTGATGCTCCGGGATTACCCGGATGTGCTGAACATCGACCAGATGTGCGAGATACTGAGCGTCAGCACAAAAACCGGGTATGCGCTTTTGAAAAAGGGGAGCGTCCAGCATTTGAAGGTCGGACGCTCCTACCGCATCCCCAAGGCACATCTTTTGACTTATCTCATCGGATTCGCACCCGGTCATGCTGTCCGGGCGTGACATCCTTGCATTCTCTCCTGCCGTTGGGTACACTGATGGTGTCAGCGGCAGAAGTTACATATTCAAGTGGATGCAAAGACAGGAGGTAACACTATGGTAGCAGGGCATCTGCAAGAAAAAAATGACTTCTATTACATCGTTCTGAGTTACAAGGACGCAGCTGGAAAGCGAAAGACCAAGTGGGAAGCCACCGGTCTGTCCGTCAAGAGGAACAAGAAGAAAGCCGAGGCTCTTTTGCTGGAACGTCGGCGAAACTTCATGGTTCCCACCGCACCTGCGGAGATTCGCTTAGACGATGACATTCTTTTTTCGGACTTCATGCTGAAATGGCTGGAAGTCACGAAAAGCACTATTCAAATCACGACCTATGCAAGCTATCAGGGGACGGTGGAGCGCATCATCGTTCCGTATTTCCGAAAGCGCAATATCAAGCTGGTAGACCTGAAAGCCACCGACTTGCAGGATTTCTACAACAAACAGCTTGGACGGGTCAAGGCAAATTCGGTGATCCATTATCATGCAAACATCCACAAGGCGTTGAAGTATGCGGTAAAGATCGACCTGATTCCCACCAATCCGGCAGATAAGGTCGAGCGTCCAAAGAAGAATGCGTTCAAAGGCAGCTATTACAGTGCCGATGAGATTCATGCTTTGACAGAGATTGCAGAGGGAACCAAGCTGGAGATCCCAGTTCTGCTGGCATCCTTCTACGGCCTGCGCCGCAGCGAGGTGCTGGGTCTGAAATGGGATGCCATCGACTTTGAAGCCAACACGTTGGAGATCAAGCACATCGTCACGCAGGCATCCATCGACGGCAAAAAGGTTCTGGTGCAGGCAGACCGTGCAAAAACGAAATCCAGTCTGCGGACGCTGCCCCTTGTGCCGCCCATCCGTGACCGCCTGCTGATGCTGAAAGGTCAGCAGGACACCTACCGCCGCCTGTGCGGTAAAAGCTACAACCGGGAGTATCTGGGCTATCTGTGTGTGGACGAGATCGGGAACATCATCCGCCCCAACTACGTTTCCGAGCAGTTCCCGAAGCTGGTGGAGAAAAACGGTCTGCGTCCTATCCGTTTTCACGACCTGCGTCACAGCTGCGCCAGCCTTCTTCTGGCAAATGGCGTTCCCATGAAGCAGATTCAGGAATGGCTGGGGCACAGCGACTTCTCCACCACCGCCAACATCTACGCCCACCTCGATTACGCTTCCAAGCTCTCGTCTGCACAGGCGATGCTGGAGGGGCTGGGCTATGGCAATGCGTCAGCATGATGCCATACGCCCCAAAGACAGGGTGGACGGGCGATGTTCCGGCAAAAAAGAATGGACAGACGAATAAAATTCATCTGTCCATTCGATTTGGCGGAGCATCAGGGAGTCGAACCCTGGCACCGGTCTCCCGGCCTATCGCATTTCGAGTGCGACCTCTTACGACCACTTGAGTAATGCTCCACATATTAAATTTTAGAATGCTCCGTGCATTCTGGGAAAACTTTGGAGAGAATTTCAGGAGAGAACGACCGAAAATCGTTCACTCTCGAAGTCGGAAAACCCGCATGAAACCTAGCAAAACCGGAAATCCACTTCCAAAAAGCCAGTTAGATTTCGAGTCGTTCTCGTTACGACCACTTCGATACATCTCCATATTTAGCCTTTACAGTATAGCAAAAAAGCCGTGTTCCGTCAACCGTTTTTTCCGGGCGCGGCGGGACTGCTGCGGTGCAGTGCTCCTGCCTTTGATGCCGATCCTGCAAAGGCTGTTTCACGCAAAACCACCGGCTCTGCAGCTGCAGAGCCGGTGGTTTTTTCAGCTTCCGGTGTTATAAAAGCGGCACGTTTACACTTCGTCCGCGCCGGATGGCCGCTGGGCCTTGAGCCAGTTGTAGCACTGGGTCTTTGCGGCCTGCACGTAAGCCTGCACCCACAGCTCGCCCACGCCAAGGCACAGCGCACCCACGATATACCAGCCGATGAAGCTTAGGTAGAGCATAAAAATTTCGCCTTTATGGCCGCTGGTCAGGGCGGCACTTGCGTCCAGACACTGCCGCCAGGTGTACTCCGGGTGCTCGACGCGGACATAGAACGACATCGACCAGCCAATCGCCTTGATGATGCCCGGCACCACCAGCAGCAGCGACCACAGCGCAATAAAGATGCTCTGCATCAAATTCAGCAGAAAGCTTCCGCTGAAATCCTCGGTAAAGCCCGCCGCAAGGTCGTGCAGATCCATGGGCTGGCCGTCGGCGCTCTGCTTTAAAAACATGCGGGCTGCACTGTAGCTCAGCGGGCCGCCCAGCAAAAGCAGCGCCGCAAGGCCCGCACCGCCGCCGCGGTTGCCGATGCCAAGCACAGCCGACTGCAGCAGCACCACCAGCACCGCATACAGCCAACCGATGCCAAAAAGCCTTCCGCCCAGCTGCGCCTTTGCTCTCTGTTTGAGTTCCATATTGTTCATCTGCAAGTCCTCCTTGCGCGTTTTTTTCCAGTATAACACAGCCGCGTCCTTCTGGAAAGCCAAAAATCTTTTGTGTGGCCCTACCATTTCTGCGGCCGGGAGGTTATAATAAAAAGGTATGCTTTTGCAAGACCGGGCAGAACGCTCTGCCCTTATTTAAAGGAGACACATTCCAATGGCACAACCAAGACAAGACATGGGCAGCGGCAGCGTGAAAAAGCTGATGCTGCAGCTGATGATCCCGGCTGTGGTGGCACAGGTGGTGAACCTGCTGTACAACATCGTGGACCGCATTTACATCGGGCATATCGCGGGCATCGGTGCGGCGGCGCTGACCGGCGTGGGCCTGTTCACCCCCATCCTGATGCTGCTGAACGCCTTTGCCATGCTGGTGGGTGCAGGCGGCGCACCGCGCACCGCCATTGCGCTGGGACAGGGGGACAAACAGCAGGCTGAGAAGATCATCTCGAACAGCTTTACGGTACTGATGTTCTTTGCGGTAGTGCTGACCATCGGCTTTTATGCCGGTGCACCGGCGCTGCTGCGGCTGTTCGGTGCCAGCGACGCCACCCTGCCGTATGCCCTGAGCTACAGCCGCATTTACATTTTGGGCTCGGTGTTCGTGCTGCTGGTGCTGGGCATGAACCCGTTTATCACGACCCAGGGCTTTGCCAAGACCAGTATGCTCACCACCGTGATCGGTGCCGTCATCAATATCATCCTGGACCCCATCCTGATCTTCGGGTTCGGGCTGGGTGTGCAGGGCGCAGCCATTGCTACAGTGCTGAGCCAGGCCGTAGGTGCTGCATGGATCCTGCGCTTCCTCACCGGCAAAAAGACCATCCTGCACCTGCGCAGAGACTACCTCAAACCGGAAAAGCAGGTCATCCTGCCGGTGCTGGCGCTGGGCATCTCGTCCTTTGTGATGCTCTCCACCGAGAGCCTTTTGTCCATCAGTTTCAGTTCCAGCCTTGCCCGCTACGGCGGCGATGTGGCCGTGGGTGCCATGACCGTCATCACCAGTGCATCCCAGCTGTGCACCCTGCCCATTCAGGGCATCTGTCAGGGCGGCCAGCCGGTGATGAGCTTCAACTTCGGTGCAGGCAAAAAGGCCCGCGTCAAGGAAGCCTTCCGCTTCCAGCTGACCCTGTGCGGCACCTACACCTGCCTGTTCTGGCTTTTGATGATGCTGTTCCCCGGGGCGGTTGCCGGCATCTTTACCTCGGATACGGCCCTCATCCAGTACACCACATGGTCCATGCGCATTTATATGGCCGGCATTTTTGCCATGGGCTTCCAGATCGGGTGCCAGCAGAGCTTTATGGCGCTGGGGCAGGCCAAAGTCAGCCTGCTGCTGGCCTGTCTGCGCAAGATCATCCTGCTGATCCCGCTCATCTTCATTCTGCCGCTGGTGCTGCCGGACAAGGTGTTCGGCGTATTCCTGGCCGAGCCGGTCAGCGACATTCTGGCCGCGACCATCACCACCATCACCTTCTTCTCCCGGTTCGATACGATTTTGGATAAGGGTGCGGCGAGGGTATAACAACAAAAAATTATAATACAGGAAGAGGTTAACATGGCCACAAAAACAAGCGAAACCGTTACAGAAAATATTTTCCGTTCCTTTTATGGTTCCAATCAATTTATTGAGAAATCCGCCATTCCTGCTTCCTATGGTTTCAAAAGCAAAAAGGGAAGCGGAAAAGAAGGTTATCCGGACTTCTTTTTTGACCGTGGTGAATTTTCTATTATTGTTGAAGCAAAGGCCAAAAATCATGAAAGCGCCAAGGCTGAAGTTCAGTTTTACATGGAGCACAATCAAATTTCAACTGATACAATTGGCATTGCTGTTTCTGGTCAGACCGTTCAGGACCTGAATGTGACATATTATCTTTTTCTGTATGGCTCCACCAAAGCCACAGAGCTTAAGGTTGATTCAGTTTTACTTACAATCGATAATATCGAAAAGCTCTACAAGAAGTCAAAACGTGCCGAAATCACAACTATTGAACATCTGACAAAAACTCTGCACCAATTAAACAAGCAATTCCAATACGAAAACATTGTGCGTGACACAGAGCGCAGTTTGTTCTTTTCGGGTCTTATGATTGCCCTAAAAGACCTAACTTTTCGCAACTCGTATTCAACAATACAAGCACCCTCTAAAGATGAAGCCAATGCATCCCGCACTGCCATGATGGAAGCACACCTGCTGAACGAGGCTATCGTCAACGCTATCACCCGCCAACTTGAAAGCAAAGTCAACAATCTAAGCAAAGAGTACAACTGGCGAGACAAGTTCAGCTTTATCAAAGCTATCGACTATCCTCTGGTAAAGTACAAAAAAATCATTAAAACAATTTACGAAAACATCTTTCTTCCATTTGAGAACGAAGAAAAGCAGGATATTCTTGGACGCGCATACCGAATTTTTCTTTCCAAGGCCGGTAAAGTAGACAATAAAAATATTATTCTTACGCCCGACCATATTAAGTCCCTTATGGTTAAACTTGCCCGTTTGAATGTTGACGATGTTGTTTTGGACACCTGTACCGGTTCTGGCGGTTTTCTGATGGAAGCCATGGAAACTCTCATTCAACTGGCAGACGGAAACGAAGTCAAAATCAACCATATAAAAGAAAAACAGCTTATCGGTTTTGAAATCGACTCTGTTTTGTTCGCACTGGCATGTTCCAATATGTTTCTACATGGTGATGGTCGGACGAACCTAATTTATCGAAGCAGCCTGCTTCATGATAACCATGACAATACCGTAAACAGTGATGACAACGATTTGTTGGCCTATATAAAATCTCTGAAGCCAACAAAAATCATTATAAATCCTCCCTATGAAGGAAACAAGCCTATCAAGTTTACGATTCAAGCCATAGAATATCTGGAAAACAACGGAAAGCTTATTATCATCATGCCTACGCCGACATTAACACACAACCAAAACGGATTAACCGAAAAACTCTTGCGTATGGCAAAGCTTGATTTTGTGATTCGGATGCCTGAAAAACTTTTTTCTGAGCAGAAACGAACCGTAAACACCTCTATTTTTGGCTTTACCAAAACTCCGCATAATCCAATGGACAATGTGCTTTTTTACAATCTGGACGATGACGGATTTGTTTCTGTCCAACATAAAGGGCGTGTTGATAAAAATTTTGCATGACCTGCTCTTGAACAGAATATTCTCAAAACCGTTTTCAACAGTGAAACCATTCCTAATGTCTGTGAAAAGCGTCCTATCTATAAAGGTCCAATTCTAAACTGTGCAGGTATTCGTTCCAGAAAAAACAGCAAATATGAACTGGTCAAAATCGGCACATTGTTCCAGTACGAAAAAGGCTCCCTTGCCAGTGAAAGCAGTGACGACTCTGGAGAATATGATTTTATTACCGCATCTAGCGATTGGAAAAAGCATTCTACTTTTTCACATGATTGTGAAGCTATTGTTTTTGCTGTTGCTGCCTCTGGCAGTCTAGGGCGTACTCACTATGCAAACGGAAAATTTATTGCTAGCAACCTCTGTTTAATTTTAACGCCCAAAACAAGTCGCTACCCCATTGATTTAAAATTCTATAAATTTTACTTTGACAGTATTCGAACTCAATTGCGGTCTGATCTTGCTGACGGAACTTCCAAACTTACGATTGATCCAACTGATTTAATGGAATATTATATCGAATATATCCCATATGATGAACAGATTGCCTTCCGTAACAAAAATATCCTTCCCTATGAGCAGCTTATCAAACAGCTTGACGAAGCAGAAGTAGCCCTTCAGAACAACATTCTGCAATTCGTTAATATGAGCTAATTCGGCACTTCTACAAAAAAAGGCATCTGCCATACGGCAGATGCCTTTTTACGTTATATTTTACTTATTCGCCAGCAGAATGGCCAGCACGGCTTTCTGCACGTGCAGGCGGTTCTCGGCTTCGTCGAAAATTTCCGGTGCGTGCTGCTCGAACACGGCGGAGGAGATCTCCTCACCGCGGTGGGCGGGCAGGCAGTGCAGCACCATGGCGTCGGGCTTTGCGGCTTCCAGCAGCTTGCTGGTGAGCTGGAAGCCCACAAAATCCCGCAGGCGCTGCTCGCTTTCCGGCGTGCCGGGCTTGGCGGTGTTCCACACGGAAGTTGCCACCACGTCGGCATCCCTGATGCCCTCGGCGGGGCTGGTGGTGAGGCGGAATGCACTGCCGTACTTGTGGGCGAACATCAGCACGTCCGCTGCCGGGCGGTAGCTCTCCGGGCAGACGCAGGTCACCTGCATCCCGGCAAGCAGGCCGCCCACGATGAGGCTGTTTGCCATGCTGCTGCCGTCGCCGATGAAGCAGAGCTTCAGGCCCGCCAGAGTGCCCCGGCGCTCCCGGATGGTCATCAGGTCGGCCAGCACCTGACAGGGGTGGGCGTAGTCGGTCAGGCCGTTGATCACCGGCACACCGGCCAGCTCGGCAAACTCTTCCAGATCACGCTGGCGGTAGGTGCGCCACACCACGCAGTCGTAGTAGCGGCCCAGCACCCGGGCGGTGTCCTTGAGGGGTTCGCCCCGGCCGGCCTGCAGCTCGGCGGTGTTCATGTAGTTGCCAAGGCCGCCCAGCTGGTACACGCCCACCTCAAAACTGGTACGGGTGCGGGTGGACGCCTTGGAGAACATCAGAGCCACCGTCTTGCCTGCCAGCAGCGGGGCCGTGCCGCCCAGCTTCTGCTGTGCCTTGAGCTGGGCGGCCACATCCAGAATGTGGGTCAGCTCGGCAGGGGAGAGGTCGCTCATTTTCAGCAGATTTTTCATGCCTGCTCCTTCGGAGCCGTCGGCTCCATCTTGCCCAGCACGTCGGCCAGAATTTCCAGCGCCTGATCCACATCGTGTTCGGTGAGGGTGAGCGGGGGCAGCAGGCGCAGACGGGTCTTGGCCGTCAGCACCAGCAGGCCGGCTTCGCGGCAGGCGGCCAGCACGTCGGCAGCTTTGACGTCGTAGAACTCGATGCCCACCATCAGGCCGATGCCGGAAATGCTCTTGACGTGGGGCAGCTTTGCAAGGCCGGTGCGCAGCTGCACGGCCCGTTCGTTGACGTTGGCCAAAAAGCTCTGATCCATGCGGTCCACCACCACGTTGGCACCGGCGCACACCACCGGGTTGCCGCCAAAGGTGGAGCCGTGGGTGCCGGGGCCCATGCCCTCGGCCACCTTCTCGCTCAGCAGCACGGCACCGATGGGCAGGCCGCCGCCCAGCCCCTTGGCCAGGGTGACCACATCGGGCTTTAAGTTATAGTGCTCGCAGCACAGGAAGGTGCCGGTGCGGCCTACGCCGGTCTGCACCTCGTCCACGATGAGCACAAGGTCTTTTTCGTCGCAGAGCTTGCGCACAGCCTGCACGTAGTCCGGGTCCAGCGCCATGACACCGCCCTCGCCCTGAATGAGTTCCAGCATCACGGCGCAGGTGTTGCGGTCCACCAGCTCCCGCAGGGCTTCAATGTCGCCTGCAGGCGCATAGAGAAAGCCCTCGTTGAATGGGCCAAAGTAGTTATGGAACACTTCCTGACCGGTAGCGGTCAGGGTGGCGATGGTGCGGCCATGGAAGCTGTTGACCAGCGTGATAACGGTGGTGCGGTCCTTGCCGTAGTGGTCCACACTGTACTTGCGGGCGGCCTTGATGGCACCCTCGTTGGCCTCGGCACCGGAGTTGCCGAAGAACACCTTGCTCATGCCGGTGCGCTTGCACAGCTTTTTGGCCAGCTTGCCGCAGGGGGCGGTATAGTACAGATTGGAAGTGTGCTGCAGCTTGTGGGCCTGCTCGGAGACAGCTTCGGCCCAGTCGATGTCACAGTAGCCAAGGCTGTTGACGCCAATGCCGCTGGTGAAATCCAGATACTGCTGGCCTTCGGGGCCGGCGGCACGCAGGCCGTGGCCTTTTTCCAGCGCAATGGGGTTGCGGTTATAGGTGTGCAGGACGTACTCGTTGTCCCGCTTGATGACTTTTTCAGAATCCATAGGTGTATCCTCCTGTTGACGCTATTACAGGCTGTTACTTGTATTCCGGCAGCGTCCTCGCCCTCTCCGTCACGGCTCACGCCATGCCACCTCTCCCAAAGGGAGAGGCAAGAGCGTTTCGGTTAGGTCCTTGGCTCTCCCTCTGGGAGAGCTGGACGCGAAGCGGCCTGAGAGGGCGAGCCCGTCTGCCGTCTATTTCTTCTTATTATACCGTTCGGACGCCATTTCTGCAACGCTTATTCCCGATGGCTGCGGCGGTAGAAGCGGGTGCCGGAGCCGCGGTTGGAGAACAGTTCCAGCAAAATGGAGTGGGGCACACGGCCGTCGATGATAACGGCTTCGTGCACGCCCTGATAGATGGCATCGGCCATGCCGCCGATCTTGGGGATCATGCCGCCCGCAATGATGCCGGCGGACTTGTAGCCCTCGATCTCGGA
>JBNMHZ010000052.1:0-14604 GCA_050873025.1 Faecalibacterium sp.
CGGGCGATGCCGTCGCCCACCATAATGACCGTGCCGGTCTCGCTCTGCTCGATGGCATTTTCGTAATGCTTGATCTGCGCACGGATGATCTTGGAGATCTCTTCAGGTTTCAGTTGCATCTTTGTTTGTTCACCACTCAATTCTTAAAAATCATTTCGGGTGGAAATTCGATTGATCTTGATTCGCCCTCTCAGTCTGCTTTGCAGCCAGCTCTCCCAGTGGGGAGAGCCAAGTAAAGAGGTATCAAAGGGTCACGGAAGCAATGTCCTTGCGCAGGGTGGCAAGGCGGTTCTTCACCGTGCCGTCCAGCTCGGTGCCTTCGATGTCCAGCCGGATGCCGCCCAGCACCGCCGGATCGACCTTTGTTTTCAGGTCGATGGTCTTGCCGGTGAGCTTTTCCAGCTTTTCGTGCAGGCTGTTTGTCTGCGCATCGGTCATGGCCACCGCCGTGGTGGCCGTTGCTTCCAGAATGCCGTGTGCTTCGTTGTAGCGCACACGGTAGGCCCGTGCGCAGCCGGGCAGCTCCCGCAGGGTGCCCTTCTCGCACAGGATCTTCAAAAAGTTCAGCACATAGAGGTGGACCTGCCCCCGCAGGGCTTCGTCCAGCAGGCCGCAGCGCTCCTTTTTGGGGATGCTGGGGGTGCTGAGCAGCCGCAGGTAATCCGGGTTTGCCTTAAAAAGCGCCACGGCTTCATCCAGCTCGCCCAGAATGCGGGTCTCAAGCCCTTCCTCCGCCGCCAGATCGTACAGGCTTCCGCCGTACATCTTTGCAGTCTCGGTCATGATGCTTCACCCACATTTTTGATAAATTCGTCGATCAGGTCCTTGTGGTCTTCTTCCTTGATCTCGCGTTCCACCACCTTGGAGGCGATCTCCATGGCGATGCCGCCGATCTCGTCCTTGACCTCGTTCACGGCCTTCTTGCGCTCCTGCGCAATGTCGGCTTCGGCCTTCTGCTTGAGGGCAGCAGCCTGTGCGCGGGCCTCGCCCACGATCTCTTCGCCGCGGGCGGTGGCCGTCTTCTGCGCATTGGCCACGATCTCGTTGGCCTCGGCGCGGGCATTCTGCAGGTTCTGCTCGTACTCGGCCTTCATGGCTTCGGCTTCGGTGCGCAGCTTAGTGGCATCGGCGATCTGGCTGTCCGCCTTCGCCTTGCGCTCTGCGATCACTTTTTTGACCGGATTCAGCAGGAACTTTTTGAAGATGAGCAGCTGGATCATCAGGTTGCAGATCTGGGCCAGAAAGGTCCAGCCGTCCAGCGTGATCAACGCCTGGTACAGTTCCATAAGCGTCTCCTTTCTTTTTTATTGCAGGCGGTTCTGCCTGCTTCTTCTCGTGCCTTCCCCCAGCCGGGGGAAGGTGGCGAGACGCAAAGCGGCGCGCCGGATAAGGGTGTTCGCTTTGCTCACGTCAGAAACGCTTATGCCAGGAACTTCATGAACATGCCGGGTGCCAGGAAGATCAGCAGCAGACCGGTAACGAAGCCGTAAATACCGGTGGTCTCGGAAAGTGCAACGCCCAGGATCAGGGTGCTGGTGACGTCGCTCTTGCACTCGGGCTGACGGCCAACGGCTTCACAGGCAGCAGCGGCTGCGTTGCCTTCGCCGATACCAGGGCCGATACCTGCGATCAGTGCGCAGCCTGCGCCGATGCCGCAGCCTGCCAGAGCGATACCACGAGCGAGGTACTGAAAGTCAGTCATAAGATTTGTCCTCCAAAAAATGTTTTTGTTTTGGGAGATGCCGGTTTGCGGGTTTAATCCTCACCGGCAGCACGTTTGATGAAAATTGCGGTCAGGGTACAGAAAATGAACGCCTGAATGCAGCCGCCGAACCAGTCGAAATACAGGCCGGTGAAGGCCGGGATGCCGATCTGGAACAGCTGGATCTGACTGAGGAAGCCCGGCAGCCAGCCGAAGATGACATGGCTCAGGCTTGCCAGCGCCCAGTACAGCAGTGTGGAGATGACCGTACCGGACAAAATGTTGCCAAAGTGACGGAACGCCATGCTGACGGGGGTGGACACCTCCGAAAGCACATTGATGGGTGCCATGATGAAGATGGGGTCCAAAAGGCCTTTCAGGTACGAAAGGATGCCGTTGGTCTTGATCTTGTAGTACATGATCAGCACGAACACCACGATGGCCCACGCCGCTTCGGTGTTGAGGTCGGCCGTGGGGCTCCACAGGCCGATGACGCTGATAAGGTTGCAGCCGATGCTGAGTGCGAAGATCGAGCCGATGAGCGGGATATACTTATCAAAGTGATAGCCCATGTTATCGTGCACGAACTGGTCCAGCCGTTCTACAATGAACTCGGCCGCCGCCTGCCGCTTGGAGACATTCTCCAGCTTGAGGTTGCTGCCCAGCCAGATGGCAAGGCCCGAAAGCAGCGCCATGACGATCCAGGTACTGACCAGAGTCTGCGTGATCTTGAAATCGCCCAGAATGGGGATGTCGGTATGGATGGTATACAGGATCTTTGCGCCGTTCAGTTCCATTTGTTACGTTTCACCCCCTTCGTCACGGGGTTCGGCTTCCGGCTCCGGTGCGGGCCCGGCATCGTCCTCCACAGAGACATCCACCGAGGGCCCGGCCGGTGCAAGAGGCTTGTACTTGCCGGTTATTTGCAGGTAGTAAATTGTAACACGCGGGAAAAGCAAAGGCAGAACGCCTGCAAACGGCTGGAACACCGGTGCCGAAATGGCAACGATGATCCACACCGCCTGAATGAGCATTCTGACGTTGTAGGAAGCTTGCAAAGCGGCCTTGCGGCGTTTTTCATCGGGCTCGTCGATCACCTTCTGGCACACGATGCAGATGCCCGCAAAGTTGCCGATGGCAACGGCAGCGCCGACGAGACTGCCGAGAATAACAGTGTAGTCAAATTTCACCCAGCCAACCAGGTGCAGAGCTGCAAAGATCACCCACATGACAGCCGTACAGATGGCCGTGCCGCAGGCGATGCGCGTGAGCTCCTTTTTGGATTCCGGCTGCAGTTTCATAAAGGGAAACCTCCTGTTTGTTTACTGATGCGAGTTGAACCCCACGCGCTTTGGTTTTTCCTTTTTGGTGCGGTTCATATGCTCCTTTGCAAAATACCAGAAGTTCTGCGCCCCTGCGGCAAGGCCCAGCAGGATAGCCGGCAGGAACACCCATTCCGGCCAGTTCCAGCTGTTCACCGCCCACCAGGCACCGCCCAGGCACATCACCAGCGGCAGCAGCATATTCAGGCCCAGCTGGGTCAGCCAGACAAGATCTTCCAGCGCCTTATACCAGCCCTTCAATCTGCGTTTCCTCCCTGTGTGATGTTCCCGTGCAAAAGGCAGATTCTGGATGCTCTGCCAGGGATTTGCAATCAGCAAAAAATCTTATATGGTTAGTATAATTCAAACACGCGGTTTTTTCAATCAATTTTCCACCGATTCCTAGTAAAATTTCATAGTTTGTTCATACTAACGCAATAACTGTACGCCCTGTATGGAGTTTGTGCGCCTGCGGGCACATCAATACCAAAAGTTTGATGCATTTGTTGTGCAAGATGCAAAAAAACCCCGGCAGGCGCTGCCGCAAAGCAGCCGCCCGCCGGGGCAAAGGCACATTTTTAGCGTTTTATTTCATGAACATGCAGACGTAAACGACATCCTCATAAACACCCACGCTCAGGCCGTACCTGGTCACTTCCACCTTTTGGGGGAACTTCTGTTCGATCCTGCTGCGGATATTGGCATCCTTGAACTCGCTCACCGGCAGGGTAAAGCCCAGATACCGGCCCTCGTTGTAGATCGTCTCCAGCTCGCTCTGAGACATGCCGCTGTTCCACATCACTTCCAGCGCATAATCCGTTTTGGAAAGCTTGTTCAGCTTGTACGCCACGGAGGGCTCAAGGCTGGCGGCAGCGGCACGCTCCATCTCCGCATCTGCTGTCATGGCCGGTTTACCGGTATCCTGCAGGTACTGATTCAGTACAGCAGCCACCTGCGCCTTTTTCTCGTTGTCCACCGTTACATCCAGCGGGATGCGGCGGCCGCAGGCCGCAAACATCGTAAGTGCCAGCACGGCTGCCAGCAGGCACGGCACCAGCTTTTTGAATTTCTGCATGATCCTTGTTCCTCCTTATCCGGGCCACGGCAAATCGTTACAGGCTTAGTGTACCGTATCCCGCCGCCTTGGTCAAGCCTGCAGAAAAGCCGCCCGGCTCATAGCGAACCGGGCGGCAGATAGCGCTTTGGGGGTTAGTGCTTACCAGAGGTTTGCAGTCTCGTTGTACAGGCCCTCGTAGCTCTTGGCGGAAACATCCCAGCTGAAATCGCACTCCATGCAGTGGTGCACGAGGTTCTTCCAGTTTTCCTTGTCGTTGTAGGCGTCCTGTGCGTTGCAGCAGGCCACATACAGCTCGTGGGCATTGTAGCCCGCAAAGGTGAAGCCGTTGCCCTCGCCCATGGTGCTGTCGTGGATGGAGTCGCGCAGACCGCCGGTCTCACGGACGATGGGAGGTGTGCCGTAGCGGCAGGCCACCATCTGTGCCAGGCCGCAGGGCTCGCTCTTGGAAGGCATGATGAAGGCATCTGCGCCTGCGTAGATCTCCTGCGACAGGGCCGGCTCAAAGCCGATGTAGGTGCCCACGCGGCCGGGGTGGCGTGCGCACAGGTCGGAGAAGAAGTTCTCGTACTGGCTCTCACCGCTGCCCAGAATGACCAGCTCAATGCCGCGGTCCACCAGACCATCGGCGATGCTCTGCACGAGGTCAAAGCCCTTCATGCCCACCATGCGGCTGACCATAGCAAAGACGGGGCTTCCGTCCTTATTCAGGCCGAACTTATCCTGCAGGGCTTCCTTGCACTTTGCCTTGCCCTCTTCAAACGTATTGATATCGTAGTTGAAGGGGATGTTCTTATCGGTAGCCGGGTTGTTGGAATCCATATCGATGCCGTTCAGGATACCGCACAGCTTATACTGCTTCTCGCGCAGCAGGGCGTCCAGACCGTAGCTGAACCACGGGTCCAGGATCTCCTGTGCGTAGGTGGGGCTGACGGTGGTGATCTTGTCGGCGGTCTCGAAAGCACCCTTCATGAAGTTGGCGCAGCCATCGTACTCCACGATGTGCTGGTCGCGGCGGCCGATGCCGCAGGTGTCTTCCAGAATATCGGTGCCGTACTTGCCCTGATAGGCGATGTTGTGGATGGTGAAGATGGTCTTGATGCGGTTGAACTTGTCCAGATGGCGGTAGTACAGGTTCAGGTACACCGGCACCAGAGCAGTCTGCCAGTCGTTGCAGTTGATGATGTCGGGGGTGAAGTCGATGTAGAACAGGGTCTCTAAAACGGCACGGGAGAAGAAGGCGAAGCGCTCGCCGTCATCGTAGAAGCCGTACAGGCCGCGGCGCTTGAAGTAGTACTCGTTATCCAGGAAGTAGTAGGTCACGCCGTTCAGCTCGGTCTTGAACAGGCCGCAGTACTGGCTGCGCCAGCCCACCGGCACCGAATAATTGGTGACATATTCCAGCGTATCGCGGAACTTCAGGTCGCCGTACAGCGGCATGATGACACGTGCATCCACGCCGTCCTTGACCAGAGCCTTGGGCAGTGCGCCCGCAACGTCGGCCAGACCGCCGGACTTTGCAAAGGGGGCAGCTTCCGAAGCAGCATACAGGATTCTCATAGGATCGCTCCTTCCATATAGTGAGATCTTTTCGTGCTCCCCGCCGCCTATTTCAGCGGCACGAACGGTTTTGCAAAAGAGCAGGCGGGGGCACACACGTGCCCCCGCCCCTCTCAAGAGGGGCTACCGGGGAGGAAGCCGCCCCTATGGATAATGCTCAGGAAAATCAGACGATGTGGTTCTTCTGCACGTACACCGGGAAGCTCTCGGTGCCGGACAGCTTCTTGCCGGCGGTGATCTTTACGTTCTTATCGGTAACAACGCAGTCCAGCTCGGCATTTGCTTCCACAACGGTATCCTGCATCAGCACGCAGTTCTTGACAACTGCGCCCTTCTTGACCTTGACGCCGCGGAACAGCACACAGTTTTCCACGGTGCCCTCGATCACACAGCCGTCGGCCACGATGGAGTCGGTCACCTTGGAGCCCGGCACATAGCGGGTGGGGTTGTCGTCGCGGATCTTGGTGTAGACCGGGCTCTTCTTGGGGAACAGCTTTTCCAGATTTTCGTCATCGGTCAGCTTGAGGTTCTCGTCGAAGTAGCTCTTCATGTCGCACACATGTGCCACATAGCCGGTGTACTCCAGAGCATGGATGTTCAGGATATTGACGTTGTGAGCCAGAATGTCGCGCTCGAAATAGATCAGGCCGCGGGCGGTGGCGTCCTTGACCAGACGGATCAGGGTCTCACGCTCCATGACGTAGATGTTCAGGTCCAGATTCTGGATGCCGGGACGGTAATCGTTGAACAGCAGCTCGGTCACGCGGCCGTCGGCATCGACGGTCAGGGTGTAGTTGTCGTTCTTGCGGCCCTCGGGGATCTCGGTCTTCTGGTAAGCGATGGTCACATCGGCACCGCTTGCCTGATGAGCAGCCAGCAGAGCGTTGAAGTCGTAGTTCAGGGCAATGTTGGCATCGCTCATGACCACGTACTTCTCCTTCTGGTTCTCCAGGAAGTTCATGATGGAGCCCAGAGCTTCCACACGGCCGGAATAGATGCGCACACCCTTCTCAGCAAAGGGAGGTACGATGTTCAGGCCGCCGTGGCGGCGGGCCATATCCCACTCACGGCCGGTGCCCAGATGGTCCATCAGGGAGTGGTAATTCTTGCGCACCACGATGGAAACATTGGAGATGCCGCAGTTTGCCATGCTGGACAGCACAAAGTCCACCATGCGGTAGCGGCCTGCAAAGGGGATCGAAGCCATTGCGCGCTCGGTCACCAGCTCGGGAACGGTATTATCATAACTGTTGGGGAAAATAATACCCAACGCATTGGTGTTCTGGCTCAGCATACTTCCATACCCTCCTTGACGGACTCAAACACTTTGGCACCTTCCTTGACGGTTGCGCCTGCGCCCACGGTCAGGCCGGTGCCCACATGGGCAATGGGGCCATTGCCGCCAACACGGGCACCTGCACCGATCACGACATCCTCCGCCAGGATGCAGCGCTTGACAACAGCACCGGCCTTGACAACGACACCGTCCATCAGCACGGCATCCTCAACGGTAGCGCCCTCTTCCACAACAACGCCGGCACTCAGCACGGAGTGATGTACATTGCCGTAGATCTTGCAGCCCTCGGTGACCAGCGAATCCTGCACGACTGCGCGGGGGCCGATCTTCTGCGGGGGCAGAACGGGGTTGCGGCTGTAGATCTTCCACTTCTCGTCGAAGATATCGATGCCGGAGTTTTCGGGGTCCAGCACTTCCATGTTGGCTTCCCACAGGCTGTCGATGGTGCCCACGTCACGCCAGTAACCGGCAAAGCGGTAGGCGTACATCTTGCGGCCGTCGCGCAGCAGGGCGGGAATGATGTTCATACCAAAGTCGTTCTTGGAATTGGGGTCTGCTTCGTCCTCTTCCAGGTACTTCTTCAGGACATCCCAGTTGAAGATGTAAATGCCCATGGATGCCAGGTTGGACTTGGGTACCGGGGGCTTCTCCTGGAACTCGGTGATGCGGTCGTTCTCATCGGCGACCATCAGGCCGAAGCGGGAAGCTTCCTTCCAGTCCACTTCCATAACGGCCACAGAGAACTCTGCTCCCTTCTCCTTGTGGAAGCGCAGGAAGTCGGCGTAGTCCTGCTTGCAGATCTGGTCGCCGGACAGGATGATGACGTACTCGGGATCATAGCTGTCGATGAAGCCGATGTTCTGGTAGATGGCGTTTGCGGTGCCCTTGTACCAGTCGGTGCCCTTTGCCTGCTCGTAGGGCGGCAGGGTGTGCACGCCACCGTGCAGACGGTCCAGATCCCAGGGCTGACCGTTGCCGATGTACTCGTTCAGCTTCTGGGGCTGATACTGAGTTGCGATGCCCACGGTGTCGATGTTGGAGTTCACGCAGTTGGACAGCGGGAAGTCCACGATGCGGTACTTACCGCCGAAGGACACTGCGGGTTTTGCCGTTTTCTGTGTCAGCGCGTACAAACGCGAGCCACGTCCGCCGGCAAGGATCATTGCCACAATTTCTTTTGCCATAGCTTTATTCTCCCCTTTAACATTCACATTTCCGCTTTTAATGGATTTGCGGAAATGATAGTCAACAGATATCGTGCGGGTCGTCCGAAAAACCGGAGTTATTCCTTCGGCTCCTTCGGTTTACGGGTGCGTTTTGCGGGTGCCTTTTCTGCCTTGGGTTCCGCTTCTGCCTTGGGCTTACGGCCCCGCTTTTTGGGCGCTTCGGCTGCGGCTTCCGGCTCGGTCTTTGCCTTGCGGGTGGTTTTCTTTACCGGCTTTTCCTCGGCAGCAGCGGCAGTTTCCGCCTTGGGCTTGCGGCCCCGCTTTTTGGGTGCTTCGACAGCGGCTGCGGCTTCCGGTTCAGCTTTTGCCTTGCGGGCGGTCTTCTTTACCGGCTTTTCCTCGGCGGCAGCAGTCTTTGCCTTTTTGGCGGTGGTCTTTTTTTCGGCCTTTTCGGTCTTGTCCTCTGCAGCCTTGCGGGTACGCTTGGAGGGCACCTCAAAATACAGGGTGCTCATGGGCGGCAGGGTGATGGTGATGCTCTGGTCAAAGCCGTGCAGCGGCTTTTTGTGGGTGCGCACAGACTTGTTATGTACCGTGCCGGAACCGCCGAACGCTTCATCATCGCTGTTCAGCACTTCCTTGTAGGCACCGGCCACCGGTGCGCCCAGGGTGTAGCCCTCGCGCAGAACGGGGTTGAAGTTGCACACCACCAGGATCTGCTTACCGGAAGCATCCTTGCGCAGGAAGGCGATGACGCTCTGCTGCGAGTCGTCCGGTACGATCCACTGGAAGCCTTCCCAGCTGTAATCCACCTGCCAGAAGGCGGGGTGCTCTTTGTAGAAGGCGTTCAGGGTCTTGACGTAGGTCTGCAGCTCGGTGTGCTTGTCGTAGCCCAGCAGCATCCAGTCCAGCTGCTTTGCCTCGTTCCACTCGGCAAACTGGCCGAACTCCTGACCCATGAACAGCAGCTTCTTGCCGGGGTGGGCCATCATGTAGCCAAAGAAGGTGCGCAGGTTTGCAAACTTGGCTTCGTACTCGCCTGGCATCTTGTTGATGAGGCTGCCCTTGCCGTGCACTACTTCATCGTGGCTGATGGGCAGCACAAAGTTCTCACTGAATGCATAGAAGAAGCTGAAGGTGACCTTGTTGTGGTTGCCGGCGCGGAACAGCGGGTCGGTCTTCATGTAGCTGAGCATATCGTTCATCCAGCCCATGTTCCACTTGAAGTTGAAGCCAAGGCCGCCGTCCGAAGCGGGCTTTGTGACCATGGGCCACGCGGTGGATTCCTCAGCGATCATGTACTTGTGGGGGTGGCGACCCAGCACGGTGTTGTTCAGCTTGCGCAGGAAGGCAACGGCTTCCAGATTTTCCTTGCCGCCGTCCTTATTGGGCTCCCACTCGCCCTGCTTGCGGTTATAGTCC
Organism: Faecalibacterium sp.; assembly: GCA_050873025.1. Taxonomy (GTDB): domain Bacteria; phylum Bacillota; class Clostridia; order Oscillospirales; family Ruminococcaceae; genus Faecalibacterium. The sequence continues at coordinate 9,545 of JBNMHZ010000052.1, forward strand.
AGATACAGCATGGAAGCCACGGCGTCCACGCGCAGACCGTCGATGTGATACTGTTCCAGCCAGTACAGTGCGCTGGAGATCAGGAAGCTCTGCACCTCGTTGCGGCCGAAGTCGAACACCATGGTGCCCCACTCTTTATGCTCACCGCGCTTGGGGTTCGGGTCCTCGTAGCAGGGCTCGCCGTCAAAGCTGTACAGGCCAAACTGATCCTTGGGGAAGTGGGCAGGCACCCAGTCCATGATAACGCCGATGCCGGCTTCGTGCAGCTTATCCACAAAGGCCATAAAGTCCTTGGGGGTGCCGTAGCGGCTGGTGGGTGCAAAGTAGCCGGTGACCTGATAGCCCCAGCTGCCGTCAAAGGGATACTCCATCACCGGCAGCAGTTCCACGTGGGTGTAGCCCATATCCTTGATATAGGGGATCAGCTCGTCTGCCAGCTCGGAATAGTTGTAGGGCTTGTCGCCCTCCTTCATCTTCCAGCTGCCGGCGTGCATCTCGTAGATATTCATGGGGCCGTTGATCACATCGGCCTTTTTCTGGGCGGCCTGCCAGGCATCGTCGTGCCATGCAAAACCGGTGATGTCGTACACCTTGCTGCCGTTGGACGGGCGGGTCTCGGCGTGGAACGCATAGGGATCGGCCTTGTAGACCAGATCGCCTGCGCGGGTGGTCACGCAGTATTTGTAAACGTCATATTCCTTCATGCCGGGGATGAACAATTCCCACACGGAATCGCCATCCACCTTGCGCATCGGGTGGCTGCCCGGCTTCCAGCTGTTGAAGTCGCCCACCACGCTGATGGCGACTGCATGCGGGGCCCACACACGGAACACGACACCGGCTTCACCCGCGCGCGTCTCCATGTGAGCGCCGAAGTAGCGGTACGCTTCACAGTTATTGCCCTGCTTGAACAGATACACCGGCAAATCCGATGCATTGCTCTGGATCTTCTCTTCAGTCGGTTTCATAGACTGCTCCTCCCCATACAGGATGTGCAAAGCGCGCACCTGTAGCTTTTTACCCTTTTATATTAAAGAATTTTGGGTTGTTTTTCAAGAGTTTCGCCGCATTTTACTGTAAAATTTACCATAATCTTTTCGTTGATATTTTTCCCTTATATACACACCCGCCAAATTTTTACAAATTTTATGGTGAATCCTGCCAATCCGGCAACAAAAAAGAGCCTCTGCGCACCCTCCCCATGGGAAGGTACACAGAAGCTCTCTGTTCCGGTTGAAAATTTTCGTTTCCGGTTTTTCCGGTCACAGGTCAGCCCACAACGTAGACATTGACCTGAATGGCACCGTTGATGACGCTCTCGGCGTAGGTCTCGTAGAACAGGTCTACCAGGATCTCGCCCTTCTGCACAGCAATGCCGGTGTCGGTAGCCACCGCATAACCGTACACAAACTTGCCGTCGGTGGAGGTGATATACAGCTTGGTGCCGTAGGGGATCACATCCGGATCCACAGCCACGGTGCCGTAGCCAAGGCCCAGGCCCGAAGAGCCCTTGCCGGTCTTGGAATAGTAACCGGTGGCTTTGCCGGTGAGCACCTTGCTATAAGAAGAAGGTGCATTGGTGGTGCCGTCCGTGCCCGTCAGCGGGGAGACCGGTGCACCTGCGCCGTAAGTCTTGATGACGTGGTTGGTGGGCTCCACGGTGGTGGTGGAATCCACCACGATGCTGTTCTCCAGCTCGCCGTCCACATAGCGGTCACGGGTGGTGACGGTCTGCTGACCCTCTGACCCGTGCTGCACGGTGGTGGTGCGGCCGGTGTTGCGGAAGTACAGGCTGGTGTAGACGTACTCGGTATCGTAGGGGATGGTCTGGGTCTCCACGCGGTCGGTGTAGTCCACACGGTGCACGGTGATCTGGGTGCCGGCTGCCACCAGCTGATCCAGAGCAGGCTCGGTGTAATCGTCACCCTCCAGAGTGATGCCTGCGCGCTGCAGGGCATCCGCCACGGTGCCAAACACCATCTTGACGGGGTACTCCTGGCCGTCGGCGGTGATGCTGACGGAGAAAGCGCGCTCAATGTTCAGGGCGGCCAGATTGCCGCTGTAGGCCGTGTAGTAGACCTTGTCGCCTTCTTCGGACTGGATGCCGGAAAGGCTCATGACCTGTGCGGGGTCGGTCTCGGAGGTGAGGATCACCTGCCGGGCACCATTGGAGTCTGTGACGTAGGTCAGCCGCAGATTCGCAGCAGTCACACTGAGTGTAGCCACAAGGCACACGACCATGACGCAGAACGCCAGCACACGGGGAGAGACAGCCTGCTTGCAGGCAGTCAGAGCTTTCTTTACTTTTACGGAAGCGATACGAGACAACTCCTCTCTTTGCATATTTGCTGCGGCCGCGGACAACGGCATGCGTGCCCCGGCCGCCCGGACTGCAGAGCGGGCAGAATGCATCTGGCTCCACAATCAAATACGATGCCCTCTTTTTGGTAAAATCGAGCATCGTATCCCAATTCGGAATCCGCTGCGGAGGAAATTCATTTCCCTCCCGGCCGGGGCCTCATCTGCCCGCGCCGCGCCGTTTATAAGACGGCTTTTCACTTCATCCAGATAAATTTTAAACGCTGCAACGTCTGTTGGCTCCGTTGAGCGGGTCTTATTTTACCAGTCCAAAAGCCGTTTGTCAAATCAGGCCCTCACACTTTGTTAGTTTTTTGACGGTGTTTTTTGTGCAATTTTAACAGTGTTTTCTCCAAAATACTGTTTTTTCGGTTATTTCCTTATGATTTTTTCCCGGTTTTGCGGGACATTTTGTTCACGAATTTTTAACATTTATTTTGGATTTTTCGCACCGGAAACTGCACTTTTAGGCTATGGCAGCAAGGCGTCCGGATGCAAAAAATCGCAGGTTTTGCGTTTAAAACCACCGCTTTCTCATCCGTTTTTCCACCTGCAGAAAACTGCCCGAATTACCCCCGAAAAATGCGTTCCAGCAAAATGCCGAACCCCAGAAATCCGGAGAAAAAAAGTACGCACTGGCCGCTGTGCGCACACCGCTGTACAATCAAACAAAAAACAGAAAGGAAGGTTTTCAAGTGAAGATCCAGATCATTCAAAAGCAGTGCGGCGGCACCCAGTTCTGTGCCCAGCCGCACCGGCTGCACCTGGGCGCACAGAACGCCGTCGGTGTAGACGAGCTGCAGTTCCAGCTGCCGGACGCCTGGGCCGGATGCAGCGCGGCACTCTATCTGCGCCGCAGCGACGGCACCCTGCTGGCCCCCGTGCCGCTGGACGAAGCCCACTGCGTTGTGGTGGACCGCCGTCTCACCGGCAGCACCGGCGGGCAGTGGATGCTGGCTGCCACGGGCACCGGCGGCTACACGGCCTACACACGGCCCGGCAGCTACGACGCCTACGCCATCCTGCCCACGGACGGCGGTGCAGAGGAGCTGCCTCCTTCGCAGTACGAGCAGTTCGTGGCCCGTGTGCTGGAAAGCGCCAGCTCCGCTGCCACAGCAGCCCAGCGTGCCGCAGCCAGTGCGGCATCCACAGCCGCCAACGCAGCACAGGCCCAGTCTGCAGCACAGCGCACCAGCACCGACAGCGCCAGTGCGTCCCAGTGCGCCGCCCGCGCCGAGGCCGCTGCGGCCCGTGCCGAAGAGCTTGTGCCCACCAACGGCAATGTGGTGAGCGTGAACGGCCAAAGCGGCATCGTAAAGCTGGCGGCTCAGGATGTGGGTGCACTGCCCTGCCCCGCACAGCCGGTGGCCGGCCAGCTGCTGCGGGTGCTGAGCGTAGACCCCAACACCGGCACGCTGCTCACTGACACCGCTGCCATGCCGGATCTGAGCCCTTACGTGCGCAGCAGCACGGTGCCCACGGCGTCCGTATCCGGTGCAGTGCGGGTGAACAAGACCTACGGCATCGGCGTGCGCAGCGACGGCACCCTGACCACCGCACCGGCCTCCCGCACCCAGCTGGACAGCATGACTGATGCCGTCCTGCCGCTGACGGCGGCGCTGCTGCCCTACGGCGTAAAAAAGGCCCTGACCACCGCCGCAGCCTCTGGCAGCTGGACAGCGACCGAGCGTGCCGCCGCCCTGCGCACTCTGGGTGCCGACTTTTCTTCCTATTATACAAAGGAAGATGTCGATGCCCTGCTCTCGGCCCCCAGCTCCGGCGCTTACCCTGTGGGCAGCATCTACCAGACCACCGATGCCGCCAGCCCGGCGGCACTGTTTGGCGGCACATGGGAAAAGATCGCATCCGAGCGGGTGCTGATGGGTGCAAGCAGCACCCACAAGGCCGGCACCACCGTGAATGCGGGCCTGCCGAACATCACAGGCGACAGCTGGCTGCGCCCGGATAAGGGCAAAATCTCCGAAAACGGGTGTTTTTATCTGACCGCTGCCAAACAGCGCGACCCGACGGTCTATACCGGCGGCAATTCTGCCAGCGGTGTGCAATCAACGGTCGGCTTTGATGCATCCCGCGCCAACGCTATTTACGGCGCAAGCAGCACGGTGCAGCCCGCCGCCTACTATGTGTACATCTGGCACCGTGTGGCCTGAGAAAGGAGTTTTTGACCATGAAGATCATTGACGAGACCGGCACAGTCATCGAGAGCCCCGACCTGACGCTGGGCTATCTTGCGGACGACACCGAAGCTGTACAGCATCCCGCACAGGAAGCCGTGGCCGAACAGTCGCACTACGAGACTGTGGCGGAATACCCCAGCGGCGGCAGAGATGTGCGCAGGGTGATCGATGCGCCGGGCGTGCCGGCACGGGACGCCTGGACCGAACTGGTTCCTATTAAAAGGTATATCCGCTATACCGCCGCAGAACTGGCCGCACAGGAGCAGGCCCGCAGAGAGCAGCAGGAACAGGCAGAGCTGCCCGCTGCGGTGGCCGAGCTCTCCCGGCAGCTGACCGACCTGCAGCTGGCTTTGTGTGAACTGTACGAAGACTAACTATTAAAAGTCAAGCCCTAAAATGAAAAAATCCGCCAACCATCCGCTGCCCATGACAAACATCATTCAAATGCTGGCCTTGGAGTAGCGAGGGCGACGGAGAGAACAGCAAAGCAAGCCCAGCCAACCC
>JBNMHZ010000053.1:0-14133 GCA_050873025.1 Faecalibacterium sp.
CAACAAAGAAGCTGTGGTTGGAGCCTTCGTCAAACCGTCTTTGCGGTAGGAGGTGTTCACCAATCCACAGCATCCTATACAGTGTAGCATACCGCTGGAGAGCGGTCTATAAATACTACTCTTTTATAATACGAGGAGGTGCTGGCCGATGCCGAAAAGCAGCTTAAACGTGTCGCTGAAAGGGGCCGATGATATTTTCTCCACCGAAGAATCCCGGCAGGAGGAAAAACGGGAGCAGGTGCAGCAAATTCCCATTGCAGAACTGGTTCCGTTCAAGAACCATCCCTTTAAGGTCTTGGACGATGAATCCATGCAGCGCACTGTGGAAAGCGTTGAACAGTACGGCGTACTTTCGCCGCTTATTGCCCGGCCCCGACCGGAGGGCGGTTATGAAATCATCTCCGGCCACCGTCGCCAACACGCTGCTCAGCTTGCCGGACTGGAAACTCTGCCCGTCATCGTCCGAGAAATGGATGATGATGCCGCTATCCTGCTCATGGTGGACTCGAATCTCCAGCGTGAGAGTATCCTGCCCAGTGAAAGAGCCTTTGCATACAAAATGAAGCTGGAAGCTCTAAAAAATCAAGGTGCTAGGTCAGATTTAACTTCTGCCCAAGTTGGTCAGAAGTTGTGGTCGGTTGAACAGGTTGCCAGTGACGCTGGTGAGAGCAAGACACAGATTCAACGTTTCATCCGTCTGACCCACCTCATCCCGGAAATGCTTGATCTCGTAGATCAGAAGAAAATTTCCTTTAATCCTGCTGTTGAACTGTCTTATCTGGACGAAAAACAACAGCAGGATTTTTTAGAAGCCATGAACGATACGCAGAACTTTCCATCGCTCTCACAGGCACAGCGGCTTAAAAAGCTGGCACAGGAAGGACATTTCTCGTATGACGTTGCCTTTGCTGTGATGGGTGAAGAAAAAAAGGATGAACTGGACAAGGTGGTTATCAAAAACGACACCCTGCGGAAATACTTTCCCCGCAACTTCACGCCCAAGCAGATGGAAGATACCATCATCATGCTGCTGGAACGTTGGCAGCGCAAACAGCAGCGACAGAACGAACGCTGACCATACCGTACTGAAAGACCCGATTGGGTCTTTTTCTTTTGCAAACAAAGGAGAAAAGCCTATGAACAACACTACCCGTACCATCCGCTCTGAAGAAATCACCATTGATATGCGCATCCTGACTATCATGGAGGATGGCAGGAAGAACGGCGAAATCTATCTCGCCGCCATCGCACCTAACATGGAACTTACCGTTATCACGCTGGACGAAGCCCCCGACATCCTGCCCTGTTTCGATGAAGATGATGCCTGTGTCAACATCCCTGACAGCACCCTGATGCTCTGCTACAACCCGGCACAGGTGCTGGAACTGGGCGGCAAGCACTACCTGACCGGCCCCGTCATCCTGATGCGCATTGATATGGACGGTGACATTATTTCGCTGTCCATGGATGAACTCTACCGCTTCCAGAAGTATCTGGCAGCTCACAGCATCACCCTGATGGCTGACAATCAGAAGCTGCCCTGCATCTGCATGGAGTGAGGAAGCCTATGAAAAAATTTGATGTGGAGATCACCGAAACGCTTCAGCGCACGGTGTCCGTAGAAGCGGCCTCGCAGGAGGAAGCGGAGCGGATGGTCACGGAAGCATGGAACAACGATGATTATGTCCTCGATTCCAAGGACTTTATCGACGTTGACTTCAAAACCGTGGGCGAACACGAACTTTCTGAAAACAAAGAGAAGCTGGATGTTCTTCTGGTTCAGCCCGGTGCGTATCCGCAGAAAGTCAGCATCGGCACCGACCTGAAGGATTTGCAGGATGCTGTCGGCGGCACGATCACGGCTACTTATCCCTTTACTGACCCGGTGGCCATCGTGTGCAACGATGAGGGCAAGCTGCTGGGTCTGCCCATGAATCGCGCCTTGCGGGATGAACACGGCCAGACCTATGATGTAATCGCAGGTACCTTTCTCGTAGTCGGTCTGGGCGGGGAAGATTTTGCATCGCTCTCTCCGGAACTGGCACAGAAGTATGAGCAGTTCTTCCACCAGCCTGAAACCTTTATTAAGCTGGGCAGTCGCCTTGTAATTCTGCCCACCCCGGATGAAGCCGTTCAGAATGCAGAAGAAAAGTCTCGCGCTAAGCCTCCGGCAGAGCAAGACCGTTAAAATTATCCTGCTGCACAGGAGGTGGTAACGATGCAGGAAGAAATTGAGCATAAAACGGTCAACTTCGCTATCTCGACTACCAAGCTATCTGCCCGCACTCTTTTGCGCGGGATGCAGTTTCTTCTGCGGCAGTACGACAAACACGCTTCGCAGGGCAAGCAGTCCATGAAGCGGCTGGTGCGGCAGAATCGCGGCGTAACCAATGTCGAGATTCAGAAAACCGGCATTAGGGACTTTGACAAGTATGCCAAACGGTATCACATCGACTATGCTGTGCAAAAAGACCTGTCCTGCACTCCACCCCGCTACATGATCTACTTCAAGGCACAGGACACCGATGTGTTGAGTGCAGCTTTCAAGGAATATTCAGCGGCAGTTTTGGACAAGAGCAAACGCCCCTCTGTGCTGGCAAAGCTGCATGATCTGGCGCAGACCGTTGCGAACCTGCCCGACAAGGTGCGGCACAAGCAGGAGGAGCGCGGCTTATGAGCAAAAAGAAACTTTCCAAGCTGCTGGCTCTCTACCTGTCCTATGTGGTGATTGGTCTGGTGGCTACCAATCTGGGTGAAGCATGGCGGCTGGCCGTGGGCAAAGAACTGGGCGATAAAATCGTGTCGCTGATGGGGACGCTCCCGGCTGCATTTGCAAACCCGCTGCCCAGTCTGCATCCGTTTGATCTTTTTATTGGCCTGTGCTGTGGTGCTGGGATACGGCTGGCGGTCTACCTCAAAAGTAAAAACGCCAAGAAGTATCGGCATGGTATGGAGTACGGCTCTGCCCGGTGGGGCACTCCGAAGGATATTGAGCCATTCATGGCTCCAAAGTTCGAGGACAACATCATCCTCACCAAAACAGAACGTCTGATGATGTCCAACCGTCCATCCGACCCGAAGAACGCCAGAAACAAGAATGTTTTGGTGGTCGGCGGTTCTGGCAGCGGTAAAACGCGCTTCGTCCTGAAACCGAATCTGCTGCAATGCAATTCCAAGGATTTTCCAGTATCATTCGTGGTCACTGACCCGAAAGGTACAGTCGGCGTTGAATGTGGTAAGGCCCTGTTAAAGTACGGCTACAAGCTGAAATTCTTCAACACAATCAACTTTTCCAAGTCGATGCACTATAACCCCATGGCGTATATCCACAGTGAAAAGGATGTTCTGAAACTCGTTACCGCACTGATGACCAACACCAAGGGTGAGGGTCAGGGCGGCGACCCATTCTGGGACAAAGCGGAACGACTTTTGCTCGTTTCGCTTATCGCATATCTGCACTATGAAGCCCCGGTCGAGGAACAAAACTTCGCAACACTGTTGGAAATGCTCAACACCATGCAGGTATCCGAGGACGATGAAACCTATCAGAATCCGGTTGACCTGCTGTTTGAAGATCTAGGCAAGAAAAAGCCAAATTCTTTTGCAGTGCGCCAATACAAGCTCTATAAATTAGCTGCCGGCAAAACCGCCAAGTCCATCCTCATTTCCTGCGGTGCCCGGCTCTCGCCCTTCGATATTCAGGAAGTCCGTGACGCTACTATGTACGATGAACTGGAACTGGACAAGCTGGGTGACCGGAAAACGGCACTGTTCCTTATCATGAGCGATACGGACAGCACCTTCAACTTCTTGATTTCCATGATCTACACCCAGCTTTTCAACCTCTTATGCGACAAAGCCGATGATGTGTACGGCGGAAAGCTGCCTGTCCATGTGCGGTGCCTGATTGACGAATGTGCCAACATCGGGCAGATTCCGCAGTTGGAAAAGCTGGTGGCCACCATCCGCAGCCGCGAGATTTCCGCCTGCCTTGTCTTGCAGACCCGCAGCCAGTTGAAAGCTATCTACAAAGATAATGCGGATACCATTGTCGGCAACATGGATTCGCAAATTTTCCTCGGCGGCAGCGAGCCTACCACCTTGAAAGAATTGTCCGAAGCGCTCGGCAAGGAAACAATTGATGGATTCAATACTTCCGATACGCGCGGAAACAGCCCCAGCTACGGCACCAACTATCAAAAACTTGGTCACGAACTCATGAGCCGCGATGAACTGGCTGTGCTGGATGGCGGCAAGTGCATCCTCCAACTGCGCGGTGTCAGACCTTTTCTTTCAGACAAATATGACCTGACGCAGCATCCAAACTACAAATACACATCCGATTATGACCCCAAGAACGCGCTCGATATCGAGAAGTTCTTGAACCGAAAAGAAAAAATCCACCCAGATGATACTTTCATCATGGTGGATGCCGATTCACTCCCGCCCGCCTGAAAAGACGAGCGGTTATTTTTTACCCATTGACCCAACAGGTACACCGGAAAATCAAGCCCTCGCCGTGGCTTTCGGCTTTTTGCAAACGGATTTCAGGTGTGTGCAGGGCCACTTTTTCAAAACAAAGGAGATTTTTACTATGGAGTTCTTTAATTCTGCTGTGGACGTCATGAAAACTGTCGTTATTGCTCTCGGCAGCGGTCTGGCCGTATGGGGCGCTGTCAATTTGCTGGAAGGCTACGGCGGCGATAACCCCTCCGCCAAGAGTCAGGGCATGAAGCAGCTGATGGCAGGTGGCGGTGTGGCCCTGATCGGCATCACTCTGGTGCCCCTGCTCTCCGGTTTGTTTGGCTGATATAAGCACTCGTCTTATTCAATAAACAATACGTTCTGACCAAAAGGCACACCAGAAAATCAGCTTTCGCCGCAGCTTGCGGCATATAGAAACATAGAAACGGGTTTTAGGCGTGTGCGTGGTCGCTTTTTCAAAATAAAGGAGATTTTATTATGGAGTTCTTTAATTCTGCTGTGGATGTTATGAAAACCGTGGTTATCGCTCTCGGCAGCGGTCTGGCCGTATGGGGCGCAGTCAACTTGCTGGAAGGCTACGGTGGTGATAACCCCTCGGCCAAGAGTCAGGGTATGAAGCAGCTGATGGCGGGCGGCGGCGTTGCCCTGATCGGCATCACTCTGGTGCCCCTGCTGTCCGGCCTGTTCGGCTGATTTTTTGGGGCGGCATTTGCCGCCCTTACATATTACTTGCAAGCAGCTTCCAGTCCCACCGTGGCAAACGGCTTCTTACTATAAATAAGGAAGCGCATTGCAAACCGAATACTCACCATTATCTGAAAGCGAGGCGATTTTTATGCAGCTTCTGACGAACATTATCTTCCTGCTTAATCTGCTCAAAAATTTGATCAACCATTTTTCCTGATGGGTGGTGGCTCTGAGTGGAAACAGTTCTCAAAGCGATTTCGGATTGGATCAAGTCGTTGCTGACAGCGGCAATCATGTCCAATCTGTCCGGTCTGTTCGATGATGTCAATACCCAAGTGGGCAGCATCGCGCAGCAGGTCGGTACCAAACCATCCAATTTTGAACCGCGCGTTTTTGCCATGATTGAGGCTCTGTCCCGCAATGTCGTGCTGCCCATTGCAGGCATCATCCTGACCTTCATTGCCTGCTACGAACTGATTCAGATGATCACAGAGCATAACAACATGGCGCAGTTTGAACCGGCGTTGATTTTGAAGTGGATTTTCAAGACGGCAATTTCGGTCTGGATGATCTCGAATACCTTTGACATCATCATGGCCGTGTTTGACGTGACGCAACAGGTCGTTGCAAATTCCAGCGGCATCATCAGCGGCAACACAAGGGTCAACGATATTGGTTTGTCGATGCTGGAAAGCAGCATGATGAGCATGGATGTCGGCCCACTGTTCGGTCTGTTCCTGCAAAGTTTCTTAATCGGCATCACCATGCGCATCCTATCCATCGTGATTTTCGTCATTGTGTACGGCAGAATGCTTGAGATCTACATGATGGTCAGTCTGGCTCCAGTGCCCATGGCCACATGGGGCAACCATGAGCAGAGCCATGTTGGACAGAATTATCTGAAGTCCTTGTTTGCATTGGGATTCCAAGGCTTCCTGATTCTGATTTGCGTTGCCATCTATGCTGTATTGATCCAGAACATTGCCATTTCCGGTGATGCCATTGGCTCCATCTGGTCTATCGTGGGGTACACGGTGCTGCTCTGCTTCTCACTGTTCAAAACCAGTTCTGTTGCAAAAACTCTGCTGGGTGCCCACTGATTGGAGGTGTTTCTTTGGCAGCTTATATTTCCGTTCCGCGCGATTTCAGCAAGGTGAAGTCCAAAGTGGCGTTCAACCTGACCGCACGGCAGCTCGTTTGTTTCGGCGCAGCGGCAGTCGTAGGAGTTCCGCTGTTCTTTGTTCTGCGGGACACCGCAGGCAATACCGGCGCGACCCTCGGCATGATGGCGGTCATGTTACCCATGTTTTTTCTGGCCATGTACCAGAAGAACGGCCAGCCCGCCGAAAAAATCCTGATGTACTACATTCAGTCGCGGTTCATCCGCCCGAAAGTACGTCCATACCAGCTCCACAATTACTATGCACTGCTTATGAAGGGGGATGAAGCCCATGATTCCGTTTCTGAAAAAGAATAAGGGTGACAAAAAGCCGCCCAAGTCCAATGTACCCCGCACAGCGCAGGAGAGCATCCCATTCCAGCGGATGTTTGAGGATGGCACCTGCCGGGTGCGTCCCGGCTACTATACCCGTACTATCCAGTATCAGGATATCAATTATCAGTTGGCACAGCAGGAGGACAAGACCACCATTTTTGAGGAATGGTGTTCGTTCCTGAACTTCTTCGACAGTTCCATCCACTTTGAACTGTCCTTTGTGAACACCGCCACCGATTCGGCAGACTTTGAGAAGTCGATTCGGATTCCGTACCAGCAGGATGGCTTTGACGATGTGCGCGCCGAGTACAGCCAGATGCTGCGGCAGCAGCTTTCCAAAGGTAATAACGGCCTGACCAAAACGAAGTACCTGACTTATGGCATTGAGGGTGACAGCATGGCGCAGGTCAAGCCCCGACTGGAGCACGTCCAGAACGACCTTATGAACAATTTTCATCGGCTCGGCGTTCTGGCAAAGCCGCTGGACGGTACGGAACGGCTGCGGCTGATGCATGGGATGCTGAACATGGATGGCATCAATAAGTTTCATTTTAGCTGGGCAGACCTTGTGCCCAGCGGCCTGTCGGTAAAGGATGCTATTGCTCCCACTGCACTGGCCTTTAAGAACAGCCGCACCTTCCAGATGGGTGGCATCTTTGGAGCGGTCAGTTTCCTGTCCATCACTGCTTCCGATTTGAGCGACCAGCTTCTGAAAGATTTCTTGGATATGGATTCCAGCCAGATCGTCACCATGCACGTTCAGTCTGTGGACCAAACCAAAGCCATTAAAACTATCAAGCATACGATTACCGAACTCGATAGATCAAAGATTGAGGAGCAGAAAAAAGCAGTGCGCGCCGGGTACGATATGGACGTGCTGCCGTCCGACCTGGCAACCTATGGCCGTGATGCAAAGGCTCTGCTGAAAGAATTGCAGTCGCAGAATGAACGAATGTTTTTAGTGACATTCCTTGTCCTGAACACCGGCAAAACCGAACAGGAACTGGAAAATAATGTTTTTCAGGCCAGTTCCATTGCGCAGAAGCACAACTGCGAACTGTGCCGCCTCGATTTCCAGCAGGAGCAGGGTCTGATGAGCAGCCTGCCGCTGGCGGACTGCCAGATTGAGATTCAGCGCGGCCTGACCACCAGCAGTACGGCCATCTTTGTGCCCTTCACCACACAGGAACTTTTTGATGGCGGCAAAGAGAGTCTGTACTACGGCCTGAACGCATTGTCCAACAACCTCATTATGGTTGACCGCAAGAAGTTGAAGAATCCCAATGGTCTGATCCTCGGCACCCCCGGCTCCGGTAAATCGTTCAGCGCAAAGCGCGAGATCTGCAACGCATTTCTGGTCACGGACGATGATATCATCATCTGCGATCCGGAGTGTGAGTACGCTCCGCTGGTGGAGCGTCTGCATGGGCAGGTCATTCATATCAGCCCCGCCAGCACCCAGTATATCAACCCGCTGGACATTAACAGCAATTACAGCGAGGAGGACAATCCGCTGGCTCTGAAAGCTGACTTTATCCTTTCTCTGTGTGAGCTGGTGGTCGGCGGCAAAGAGGGCTTGCAGCCGGTGGAAAAGACGGTCATCGACCGCTGCGTCCATACCATCTACCGCAAATATTTCGAAAATCCCATCCCCGAAAATATGCCGCTGCTGGAAGACCTCTACAATGCACTGCTGAAGCAGGATGAACCGGAAGCCCGCCATGTGGCCGCTGCTCTGGAAATCTACGTCAAGGGCAGTCTGAACATTTTCAACCATCACACCAATGTAGACATCAACAACCGTATCGTCTGTTTTGACATCAAACAGCTCGGTAAGCAGCTGAAAAAGTTGGGAATGTTGATCGTTCAGGATGCCGTGTGGGGCCGCGTCACTGCCAACCGTGAGGCTGGAAAGTCTACCCGATATTTTATTGATGAATTCCACCTTTTGCTGAAAGAGGAGCAAACCGCAGCATACAGCGTGGAGATCTGGAAACGATTCCGCAAATGGGGCGGTATCCCCACCGGCCTGACCCAAAATTGCAAAGATTTGCTGTCCAGTCCCGAAGTGTCGAATATTTTTGAGAACAGTGACTTTGTCTATATGCGTGCGACTTGTTCGTCACTGAAAAGGTGGCGCACAGCGCTGATTTGATTTCAGTTCTGTGAACTGATAATTCGAGGAGTGGAATGAAGGAGTAACGCCCTGAAACGCTCCCCCTGATACTCCGACTGGCATCGCAAGGTGTCAGAAGCTCGGTAAAGTCGGCAGAAAGCGACCGTCAAAGCCATCATCGGCAACGAAAACTGTCCAGAGGTGGATGGTGTCGCTGACATGCCGGGGGTCTATAAATTGTCTATGGTCAGAATGGTAAGCAACCTGACGAAAACCGCGGATGTAAGGGTCTATAAGACTGAACACGTAGAAATGCGTGTGGCGTGAAAGCGTCGCCAGTGTGGATTAGTAAGAGTGCATGTTATGAACATCCATGATGCGTTTACAGGCGCATGCAAGCTGGCAGGCCTAAAGCGGAGACCTAAGGACAAATGCACAGATAGAATTATCGGAACAAGGAAAGGTATCGGACTTTCCCATTTGAAAGTAGGCTGACGAAGAACAATAAGCAGCCGAACCGATGCTGAAAAGCCGTGGTCGAACTGTTGAAAGCCCCTGTAGTGGGGGAACGAGGAATGGCCACAAGTCAGGTTAGCAGTAATACCCTTATGCACCGTCTTATGCAGTCGAGTACGATAAAAGAATTTATCACTCGCCGTAAAGGTGGTGATGCACATGAGGCAAAAAGTAAGGAAACGTACAGCTCTGCGTAACGCAGAGTACTACGACCAGCAGGAGCTGTTTGATTCGCTATATTCCAGAAGCAAAAATAATGAGGTGTTCGGGCATCTGATGGACGACATCACAAACCCGGAAAACATCAAGTTGGCCTACAGAAATATCAAGCGAAACAACGGCTCGAAAACTGCTGGGACTGATGGTATGACGATTGCCTATTTCTCAAATATGGGAGAGAAGCAATTTGTTAAATTTATCCAGAAAAGGTTTGCTAACTATCATCCGAAAGCTGTCCGAAGGGTTGAAATTCCAAAGCCAAATGGGAAAATGAGACCTCTCGGAATCCCATGTATGACAGACCGGATTATACAGCAATGCGTTTTACAAGTATTGGAGCCAATCTGTGAGGCAAAATTCTATGAGCATTCATACGGATTCAGACCGAACAGAAGTGCAGAAAATGCTGTAGCATATCTGGAAAACCGGATGTTTATCGGGAATCTCTATTATGTAGTAGATGTGGACATCAAGGGATTTTTCGACAATGTAAACCACAAGAAGCTACTGAGACAGCTGTGGACACTGGGCATCAGAGATACGAAACTGTTGCAGATTATTAAGGCAATGTTGAAAGCACCAATCCGTCTGCCTGACGGAATGACGGTTCTCCCTCAAAAAAGGAACCCCGCAAGGCGGCATACTCTCGCCGCTCCTTGCAAATGTGGTTCTGAATGAATTGGACTGGTGGGTTGCCTCTCAATGGGAACTTTTCAGTGACCATATGAAGCGGCACTACAAGCCAAAGTTCAATGCTAAGGGAGTTAGAGACCTGAGCTATGAATATAGTGTGATGCGCAAAACAAACCTGAAAGAAATGCACATCGTACGATACGCCGATGACTTCAAAATCATATGCGCGACCAGAACTGATGCAGAACGGATAATGACCGCTGTAAAAGACTGGCTGCACACGAGACTGAAGTTAGAAGTGTCTGAAGAAAAATCAAAAGTAACGAACGTCAAGAGACATTACAGCGAATTTCTGGGCTTTAAAATTAAAGTTCGAAAGAAAGCTGGAAAATGGGTCGATCAAGTTCACATGTGCGACAAAGCAGTGAACAATGCGGAAAAGAAGATTCGAGAAGCTGTCAGGTTCATACAGGACTCTGGCACCGATAAGGAGCAGTTCCGGCGTATTGCTGCATACAACTCCTTGGTTATTGGTCTTCATAACTACTATCGTATTGCAAGCTGTGTCTGTCTGGATTTTGAAAAGATAGGCTATGACACAGGGAGCATGAAGAAAATCAGGCTGAGAGGGCTGAAACGTGAAGGGCCGATTTACAACTCCTATATCGCCCAGAACTATAGCTCATCGAAGCAGATGCGGTGGTTGAATGGAGAGCCGATTATTCCGGTTTCGTATATTCAATATCGCAGACCTAACCGCAAAAAGCTGAGCATCAATAAGTATACCCCAGAAGGACGTCAGGAAATTCACAAGAAACTTGGCGTGGATATGGGCGTGATGGTATGGTTGATGCGGCACCCAATGGCCAGGGAAAGTGTGGAATTCAATGATAACCGAATTTCATTATTCGCTGGTCAGTTTGGGAGATGCGCAATCACAGGAGAATA
Source organism: Faecalibacterium sp. (assembly GCA_050873025.1). GTDB lineage: Bacteria > Bacillota > Clostridia > Oscillospirales > Ruminococcaceae > Faecalibacterium. The sequence continues at coordinate 11,100 of JBNMHZ010000053.1, forward strand.
TCTGGCAAGAGGTGACGTGGTGTGCCACCACAAAGTTCCAAGACGGAACGGCGGTACAAACGAATACTCAAACTTGATTCTTGTAACGCAGGCCGTGGATGACATGCTGAACGAAAAGGATGCGGAGTTTGCGTGGGAACTCTCAAGACGCTTGAAACTGGACGATAATAAACGGAAAAAGGCAAACCGCCTGCGTGTTGCAGCAGGACTCTCCCCGATGATTCAGGGGGAAAAGAGCAACAACCTTACTAATGTAGGTGCATTAAGAGACTAACTGTTAACTCGATGGAACGCCGTGTGCGGTGAAAGCCGCATGCACGGTGCGAACCGGGGGAAAAGTCCGAGCCTTAATAGGCAGAGACTTACCTATCGGTATTCAATCAGGCCAATGGTGATCGGCAGATTCTGGCGAAGCAGCTGAACATCTCGCCCCACCAGTTGTCCTACGTTACACACAGCGGTTCCGGTGAAGGTCTGCTGTTCTACGGCAACACCATTCTGCCCTTTGTTGACCACTTCCCGCACGATCTGGAACTGTATAAGATCATGACCACCAAACTTTCCGAGGTGACGGAGGCAGAAAAGCATGAGTGAGAACCAGCCGAAGCTGAAATTTGAGGAGGACAAGGAGCGCACAGCCACGCGCTCTCCGCCGAAAAAATCCAAGGTGGAGCAGTCGGTACCCAAAAAGAAAAAGCTGAAGCTGGATGCAGACAAAGCTGCGGGAAAATCCCAGCACCTGCGTTTCGGCAAAGCCGAGATCACCCCGGATGAAGCATCCCGCATGACCAAACAGCAGAAACGCGCCATGTATGCCGCTGCTGCCGCCCGGTCTGCGGCACATCGGGAGGTTGACCAGTACGAGGATGATAATGTGGGCACACAGGCTCTTAACGAGGGCCTGAAATCCGAAGAAGCGGTCAGCGATTTTTCCAAAAACCGCTATGCCCGGAAGCTGAAAAAGCGAGCCAAACTACAAGCAAAGAAAAATGCTCCTGCCCCAAATTTCTCTGTATCTGGTTCCGATAAAGCCAAAGGTACAGAGGATGCAAACAAAACAGCCAGCAGTGAAAGTGGCTCCAACTGGTTTTCAAAACGGAAGCAGAAAAGGGACATTCAGGAAGGCTACCGTGCCGCGGTCAGGTCTGGTGGCACAGCTGCACAGACCGCAGGCGGTCAGAAAGCTGCATCCGATGGTGCTTCTGCCGCAAAGTCCGGCATGGAACAGATCATAGACAAAGGCACATCCGCAGTCAGCACTGCTGTCAACGACATTGCCAACTTTGCAAAGAGCAACGCACACGTTCTTTGGGTCGTGGGCGTTTTTCTTTTGCTCCTACTGCTGATCATGTCGGCCTTTTCGTCCTGCTCCATCCTGTTCAGCGGCACCACGCAGGTCAGCGGCCAGACCATCTACACCGCCGAAGATCGCGATATTAAAGGTGCCGAAACTGACTATAAGAAACTGGAGAAAGACCTTGATAAAAAGATCAAGCGCACTCCGCAAGACCATCCCGGTTATGATGAATATCAATATCATCTGGATGAGATCACTCACGACCCTTGGCAGCTGACCTCATTTCTCACGACTTTGTATGATGACTACACTCGCAGTGAGGTGCAGGCCAAACTGCAAGAAATCTTCAAAAAGCAGTACAAGCTGACCACATGGGTGGAGGTACAGACCCGCTACCGCACCGTTTGGGTCATCAGTCCAGCGGGTATTCCTGTGCCTACACAGGTGCCATACGAATACCGCATTTTCCACACCAAATTGGAGAACCGAGGGCTAGAAGTAGTCATTCGGGAAGAACTGACCGAGGATCAGTGGAAGCGGTATGAGGTTTTCCAAGACACCAAAGGCGGCCGACCATATCTGTTCAAAGATGGTCTGCCCGCTGGCGGCTCCGATGGCTCTGGTGAAGCGGGTATTGACTATACCATTCCAGCGGAAGCGTTGACTGACGAGGAATTTTCCAAAATCTATGCTGAAGCCAAGAAATATGTCGGTACGCCCTATGTGTGGGGTGGAAGTTCACCGGACACCGGATTCGATTGCAGCGGCTATGTCTGCTGGGTCTACAACCAGAACGGCTACAATGTCGGGCGCACTACAGCAAACGGTCTGTGGAACAAATGTCAACACATCAGCAAAGCCGAAGCAAAGCCCGGTGACCTTGTTTTCTTTGAAGGAACGTATGATATCCCCGGAAAAAGTCATGTCGGCATCTACCTCGGAAATGGGATGATGGTCAGTGCTGGCGACCCCATCAAGTACGCCAATATCCACTCAAGTTATTGGCAGCAATATCTGTCAGGTTTTGGCAGACTATCAAAGTAATCAGGAGGAACTTTATGAGCGAAAAACTCGATAAGCTGCGTGCTTCTCTAGAAAAGGAAAAAGAGCGGCGCATCAAGATCAACAACCGCATCGAAAGTCTGGAGCGGCGGATTCAGGAAGCAGAAGCCGCTGAAGTCAACGAGATGGTACGCACGGCCAAGGTCACACCGGAACAGTTGGCTGCACTGCTGCGGCAGTCCGCCACCAGTACCCCGAACCCGGCTGCGCTGTCCGCAGTCGGTGCGACCTTTAATAAGGAGGAACCCGATAATGAAGATGATGAATAAGGTTTGTGCCCTGATGCTGTCGGCGGCACTGTGCGCTAGCATGGCGGCTCCCGCTTTTGCCTACGGCGGCGATGTTCCCGAAGAAGTGGAACAGCCTGTTCTGACTGCCGCTTCCGATGAAGCGGATGCTGTCACCGTGACCGATGAAGAATCCGGTGCCCTGACCCCGAAAGGCAATCTGTCGCTGGTGGACGATTACCACACATCCTACTCGGACGGCTCCGGCCAGCAGTTTATTACGCTGGTATCAAAGTCTGGCAACACATTCTATCTGGTCATCGACCGCAACGCCAAGGGCGAAAACACCGTCCACTTTATGAATCTTGTGGACGAATCCGACCTGCTCTCCCTGATGGAAGATGAAGATGCCGAAGCCTATACCGCCGAAAAGGAAGCAGCGGCACAG
>JBNMHZ010000054.1:0-13441 GCA_050873025.1 Faecalibacterium sp.
CTGTGCCGCTGCTTCCTTTTCGGCGGTATAGGCTTCGGCATCTTCATCTTCCATCAGGGAGAGCAGGTCGGATTCGTCCACAAGATTCATAAAGTGGACGGTGTTTTCGCCCTTGGCGTTGCGGTCGATGACCAGATAGAACGTGTTGCCCGACTTTGACACTAGCGTAATGAACTGCTGACCACTGCCATCGGAATAACTGGTGTGGTAATCATCCACCAGTGTCAGATTGCCCTCCGGGGTCAAGGCACCGGTTTCCTCATCGGTCACGGTAACAGCATCTTCCTCATCCGTGGGGGCGGCAGTCAGGACAGGCTGCTCCACTTCCTCCACGGGTTCGCCGCCATAGGCAAAGGCAGGAGCCGCCATACCAGCGCACAGTGCTGCCGACAGCATCAGGGCACAGAACTTATTCATCATCTTCATTGGAATCGTCCTCCTTATTAAAGGTAGCACCGACTGCGGACAGCGCAGCCGGGTTCGGGGTACTGGTGGCGGACTGCCGCAGCAGTGCAGCCAGCTGTTCCGGTGTAACTTTGGCCGTGCGTACCATCTCGTTGACTTCAGCGGCTTCTGCTTCTTGAATCCGCCGCTCAAGGCTTTCGATGCGGTTGTTGATCTTGATGCGCCGCTCTTTCTCTTTTTCCAGAGAAGCGCGCAGCTTATCGAGTTTTTCGCTCATGGTTTCCTCCAATCATTTTGAGAGCCGCCCAAAACCGGACAGATATTTCTGCCAGTAGGACGAGTGAATATTGGCGTACTTGATGGGGTCGCCGGCAGACACCATCATACCGTTTCCGAGGTAGATGCCGACATGACTTTTTCCCGGAGTATCGTAGGTTCCTTCAAAGAAAACAAGGTCGCCGGGCTTCGCTTCGGCCTCGCTGATGTGCTGACACTTGTTCCACAGACCGTTTGCCGTAGTGCGCCCGACATTGTAACCGTTCTGATTGTAGACCCAGCAGACGTAGCCGCTGCAATCGAATCCAGTATCCGGTGAACTTCCGCCCCACACATAGGGCGTACCGACATATTTCTTGGCTTCGGCATAGATTTTGGAAAATTCCTCGTCCGTCAACGCTTCCGCTGGAACGGTGTAGTCGATACTCGCTTCACCAGAGCCGTCCGAACCGCCAGCGGGCAAACCATCTTTGAACAGATATGGTCGGCCACCTTTGGTGTCTTGGAAAATCTCATACCGTTTCCACTGATCTTCGGTCAGTTCTTCCCGGATAACAACTTCTAGCCCTCGATTTACCAATTTGGTATGGAAAATCTTGTACTCATAGGGCACCTGCACCGTGTAGGGAATCAAGGTGAAGGGGTCAATCATCACCACCGTGCGGTAGCGAGTCTGCACTTCCACCCATGTGGTCAACTTGTACTGCTTCTTGAAGATTTCTTGCAGCTTGGACTGCACCTCACTGCGAGTGTAATCATCGTACAGGGTTGTCAGGAACGAAGTGAGCTGCCACGGGTCATGAGTGATCTCATCCAGATGATATTGATACTCATCATAGCCGGGGTGGTCTTGCGGAGTACGCTTGATTTTTTTATCAAGGTCTTTTTCCAACTTCTTGTAGTCGGTTTCGGCCCCCTTAATGTCCCGATCCTCGGCGGTGTAGATGGTCTGCCCGCTGACCTGCGTGGTGCCGCTGAACAGAATGGAGCAAGATGAAAATGCTGACATGACCAGCAGCAGGAGTAAAAGAAAAACGCCCACGATCCAGAGAACGTGTGCGTTGCCCTTTGCAAAATTAGCAAGCCCGTTGACTGCGTTACTGACTACGGATGTGCCTTTATCCATGACCTGCTCCATGCCGGACTTTGCAGCAGAAGCACCACCGGATACAGCTTTCTGACCGCCTACAGTCTGTGCAGCTGTGCCACCAGAACGGGCTGCGGCGCGATAGCCTTTCTGAATATCCTGTTTCTGCCGCCACAGGGAAAACCAGTTGGAGCCGCCCTCGGTGCTGGCTGTTTTGCTGGAATCTTCTGCATTTTGCGCCTTGCCCGGCCCGAATGCGGAAGATTTTATATCAGGTGTGTTTTTCTTTGCTTGCAGTTTGGCTTTCTTTTTCAATTTCCGGGCGTAGCGATTCTTGGAAAAATCGCTGACCGCTTCTTCGGACTGCAGGCCCTCGTTAAGAGCCTGTGTGCCTACATTGTCGTCCTCATACTGGTCAACCTCCCGATGCGCCGCAGACCGGGCGGCAGCAGCGGCATACATGGCACGTTTCTGCTGCTTGGTCATGCGGGATGCTTCGTCCGGGGTGATCTCGGCTTTGCCAAAACGCAGATGCTGGGATTTCTCCGCAGCTTTGTCTGCATCCTGTTTCAGCTTCTGCTTTTTGGGCACCGGCTGCTCCACCTTGGATTTTTTCGGAGGGGATCGCGTGGCCGTGCGCTCCTTGTTCTCCTCAAATTTCAGCTTTCGCTGTTTCTCACTCATGCTTTTCCTCCGTTACCTCGGACAGCTTGGTGGTCATGATCTTATACAGTTCCAGATCGTGCGGGAAATGGTCAACAAAGGGCAGGATGGTGTTGCCGTAGAACAGCAGTCCTTCACCGGAACCGCTGTGCGTAACGTAGGACAACTGGTGAGGCGAGATATTCAACTGCTTCGCCAAAATTTGCCTATCACCATTTGCCTGATTGAGCATATAGACAAAGTCGCTGTTCTCAAAAATATTCGACACTTCGGGACTGGACAGCAAATCTTTGCAGTTTTGGGTCAGGCCGGTGGGGATGCCGCCCCATTTGCGGAAACGCTTCCAGATTTCCACGCTGTAAGCTGCAGTTTGTTCTTCTTTCAGCAAAAGGTGAAATTCATCGACGTAGTATCGCGTAGATTTTCCCGCTTCACGATTGGCAGTGACACGTCCCCACACAGCATCCTGAACGATCAGCATCCCTAACTTTTTCAGCTGCTTGCCAAGCTGTTTGATATCAAAACAGACGATGCGGTTGTTGATGTCCACATTGGTATGATGATTGAAAATATTCAAGCTGCCCTTGACGTAGATTTCCAGAGCAGCGGCCACATGGCGGGCTTCCGGTTCATCCTGCGTCAGCAGAGCGTTGTAGAGGTCTTCCAGCAGCGGCATATTTTCGGGGATGGGATTCTCGAAATACCTGCGGTAAATCACATGAACACAGCGGTCAATGACTGTTTTCTCCACCGGCTGCAAACCCTCTTTGCCGCCGACCACCAGCTCGCACAAGGAAAGCACAAAGTCGGCTTTCAGAGCCAGCGGATTATCTTCCTCCGAATAGTTGCTGTTGATGTCCAGCGGGTTGATATACTGGGTGCTGGCAGGACTGATGTGAATGACCTGCCCATGCAGACGCTCCACCAGCGGAGCGTACTCACATTCCGGATCGCAGATGATGATATCGTCATCCGTCACGAGGAACGCATTGCAGATCTCGCGCTTTGCGCTGAACGATTTACCGGAGCCGGGGGTGCCGAGGATCAGGCCGTTGGGATTCTTCAACTTTTTGCGGTCAACCATAATCAGGTTGTTGGACAGAGCGTTCAGGCCGTAGTACAGGCTTTCCTTGCCGCCATCAAAAAGTTCCTGCGTGGTAAAGGGAACAAAGATGGCGGTGCTGCTGGTGGTCAGGCCGCGCTGAATCTCAATCTGACAGTCGGCAAGCGGCAGGCTGGACATCAGGCCCTGCTCCTGCTGGAAGTCAAGACGGCACAGTTCGCAGTTGTGCTTCTGTGCAATGCTGACTGCCTGAAAGACGTTGTTCTCCAGTTCCTGTTCAGTCTTTCCAGTGTTCAGCACCAAAAATGTGACGAGGAACATTCGCTCATTCTGCGATTGCAACTCTTTCAGCAGAGCCTTTGCATCACGGCCATAAGTTGCCAGATCGGACGGCAGCACGTCCATATCGTACCCGGCACGCACTGCTTTTTTCTGCTCCTCGATTTTTGATCTATCGAGTTCGGTGATCGTATGCTTGATGGTTTTGATGGCCTTGTTCTGGTCAACCGACTGAATGTGCATGGTGACGATCTGGCTGGAGTCCATATCGAGGAAGTCTTTCAGCAGCTGGTCACTCAAGTCGGAGGCGGTGATGGACAGAAAGCTGACCGCGCCGAAGATGCCGCCCATCTGGAAAGTGCGGCTGTTCTTAAAGGCCAATGCGGTGGGTGCAATGGCATCCTTTACCGACAGACCGCTGGGCACAAGGGCCTTCCAATCAAAATGAAACTTATTGGTACCGTCCATGTTCAGCATCTCGTGCATCAGCCGCAGACGCTCCGTACCGTCCAGCGGCTTTGCCAGAACACCGAGTCTGTGGAAGTTGTTCATCAGGTCGTTCTGGATGTGCTCCAACCGGGGCTTGACCTGCGCCATGCTCTCGCCCTCAATGCCATAAGTTAGGTACTTCGTTTTGGTCAGGCCGTTGTTGCCTTTGGAAAGCTGCTGCCGCAGCATCTGGCTGTACTCGGCGCGCACATCGTCAAAGCCATCCTGCTGATACGGGATGCGGATGGACTTTTCAAAGTCTGCGGAATCGGTGGCAGTGTTTACAAAGGACAGCTCAAAGTGGATGGAGCTGTCGAAGAAGTTGAGGAACGAACACCACTCTTCAAAGATGGCTGTCTTATCCTCCTGCTGTGCCAACTGATAATTGATATCCTGATACTGGATGGTGCGGGTGTAGTAGCCGGGACGCACCCGGCAGGTGCCATCCTCAAACATCCGCTGGAACGGGATGCTCTCCTGCGCCGTGTGGGGCACATTGGACTTGGGCGGCTTTTTGTCGCCCTTATTCTTTTTCAGAAACGGAATCATGGCCTTCATCTCCCTTCATCAAAATCGAGTAATAGTTGTTGGTTCGATATGGACGTACTTTCGGGCGGATGAAGCGCGCCTGAATGTAGTACATCAGGATTTTTTCGGCGGGCTGGCCGTTCTTCTGATACATAGCCAGAAAGAACATCGGCAGCATGACCGCCATCATGCCGAGAGTCGCGCCGGTATTGCCTGCGGTGTCCCGCAGAACAAAGAACAGCGGCACTCCTACAACTGCCGCTGCACCGAAACAAACAAGCTGCCGTGCGGTCAGGTTGAAAGCCACTTTGGACTTCACCTTGGTCAGATCACGCGGCACGGAAATATAAGCTGCCAAAATTTCACCTCCGAATCAATGCGCACCCAGCAGAGTTTTTGCAACAGAGCTGGTTTTGAACAGCGAGAAGCAGAGCAGCACAGTATAGCCGACAATGCTCCAGATGGAACTGATGGCATCACCGGAAATGGCAATGTTCTGGATCAGGACTGCATAGATGGCCACGCAGATCAGAATCAAGAACCCTTGGAAGCCCAGCGCAAACAAGGACTTCAGGTAATTCTGTCCGACATGGCTCTGCTCATGATTGCCCCATGTGGCCATGGGCACCGGAGCCAGACTGACCATCATGTAAATCTCAATCATTCTGCCGTACACGATGACGAAAATCACGATGGACAGGATGCGCATGGTAATGCCGATCAGGAAACTTTGCAGGAACAGGCCGAACAGCGGGCCGACATCCATGCTCATCATACTGCTTTCCAGCATCGACAAGCCAATGTCATTGACCCTTGTGTTGCCGCTGATGATACCGCTGGAATTTGCCACGACCTGCTGGGTTACATCGAACACGGCCATGATGATGTCAAATGTGTTTGAGATCATCCAGACCGAAATGGCAGTCTTAAATATCCATTTCAGAAACAATGCAGGTTCAAACTGTGCCATGTTGTTATGCTCTGTGATCATCTGGATCAGTTCATAACAGGCGATGAAAGTCAGGATGATGCCTGCAATGGGCAGTACTACATTGCGGGACAACGCCTCGATCATGGCAAAAACGCGCGGTTCAAAATTGGATGGTTTGGTGCCGACCTGCTGCGCAATGCTGCCCACTTGGGTGTTCACATCGTCAAACAAACCGGAGAGATTGGCCATAATCGCTGCTGTCAGCAGTGACTTGATCCAATCCGAAATCGCTTTGAGAACTGTTTCCACTCAGAGCCACCACCCATCAGGAAAAATGGTTGAGCAGGGTCTTGAGCAGGTTGAGCAGAAAAATAATGTGTGTCAAAAATTCCATAGAATACCTTCCTTTCGTTGATAAAAATGATGATCCAATCGTCTGTATACTACCATCCATAAAACTGCGAGCTGCAGAAAGCTGTAGTTGTACAGAAAACTGTGCTGGGGAAAACAAAAATGCCGACTGCTTTTTTAGTGAAAGCAATCGGCATGAATGCGTTGTATTGGTTCTGAGTTCAAATTACTGATGTTCCGGCAGAAGTTTCAAAATTGCACGTTTCTCCTTGTCCTGTAAATAGGCTGGGTTCAGTTCGCGTTTATTGTATTGCAAGTAAGTGTCTTTTGTTTTTTCAGTCAAAAGGCTGGTGAAGAATCTCTCCCAGCTGAAATACAGGCTGCTTTCAATAGAGTCGGCAGGATTTTCAAGAATCCGGTTGACATCGCTGTCCGAAAGCAAACCAGCAGACAATATCATCCATTCAAAGGATTCTGGCAAAAACAGAACGATGTTCCGCTTGCGCCGCTGTGCAAGAGTTTTTTCCATCTCTGGCCCAAATGCGGCACCATCGGCAATGATCAAAATGGTACTACCAACGGGTGTCTTTTCAATTTCCGCACAGATATTCGATTTTCCCTGTGCAGAAATACAGAAAATTGACTGATTCTCAAATATCTTTTTGAAAAACTGATACCCAGAATGCGAATCTTCAACGATTACATAATCGGGTCTCTTTTCAGCCGCACTGTAGGAACTTTTTTCATAGATATGCTGAAAAGATGTGTATAGCCGTTTGATCTGCCCATATCCCTTTGTCCGGTTCTTCAGTGTATAGATCTCATCTACACTGTAAGGGAGCTGTGGCAGACTTTCTCGCATGGCAATCACATAATAGTTGTCACTGCTTTTGGCTTTTTCGGCAAACTCATGGGTGGCAGCAAACGAGTTGTCCTCATCAATGAAAACAATGCTGTCTTTGATTGTAGATAGGCGCATCTCCCATAAGTCTGAAGTCAAAACAGCACAGGTTTTATCGCAGCGAAGCACAACGCCACTGTTTTCTCCATCCCGGACATACTGAGCAATCAAATCAATCAGTGTAGATTTTCCTGTAGCACTATCACCTCGAAGAATCGTTAGATTACGGCGGACGGAGAACTTATATTGCACACGGTTGTTTTGGACGATCACTTCATGAATACCTTTCATTTTGACACCGCCTTATACATACCGTGCTGCGATTTCAGCCAGATCGCCCATATTGTCCACAATCTGACCATTGTTCAGCACCTTGATCTTCAACCTTCGATCACCGAAGTCCATAATATGCCGGAGATTGATGGTGACATCCTGTTTTTTGGCAATTTCCAAAATCCAGCGGGCACAGTTATTACCGCAGTTGGACGCATTGAAGATTTTATCCGGGAGATTGTGGATGAGCATCAATGTTTTTACGCCACCAGAAAGTTTTGTCGGCGGGATGAGTCCAAGCGCTTTGGTTTCAACTGCATTGGGGCCGCAGACTTCTCCCTTATCGACTGCCTTAATCATTTTCTGATCCAAGGTGTCTTCCAACCATGAATCCAGATATACGTTATTAAAATATGTGGGGGTGTTATAAATAGCCTGCGGCATATCACCAAAATAAATGCTGAGCATCTTGATCTCACTCCATTATGCGTTTTATATGTAAGGACGGCAAATGCCGTCCAATGTTCTTAACCGAACAGTCCACTCAGCAGGGGCACCAGAGTGATGCCGATCAGAGCCACACCGCCACCAGCCATCAGCTGCTTCATGCCTTGACTCTTGGCCGAGGGGTTATCGCCGCCGTAGCCTTCCATGAGGTTCACTGCACCCCACACGCCCAGACCGGCACCCAATGCCACGACCAGAGTCTTCAGAACGTCCACTGCACTGTTAAAGAATTCCATAAGCATATCTCCTTTTATTATAAGGCGTTTTTGATAATTTGTACACACCTGAAATCTATTTGTTACTGTGCCGCAAGCCACGGCAAGAGCTGATTTACTGGTGTACCTTTGGGTCAATACTGAAACAGACGAAAAAATTAGCCGAACAGACCGGACAGCAGGGGAACCAGAGTGATGCCGATCAAAGCAACGCCGCCGCCAGCCATCAGCTGTTTCATACCCTGACTTTTTGCTTATGTGTGATAAAGAAGTAATAGAAGTGCAAAAAATTTTGCCGTTCCTATCCGGCACTTGGCCATTGTGTCGGATAGGTCGGGCGTTAGGCTTCGGGCAAGTCAATCTTGCCGACAAAGCTGTAATAAATCTCAATGTCCTGCCTGCGGATGCCGTTCTCGTCATAGCTGCACTCATGCACGACGATTTTCTCAATCATCTCCCGCAAGAGGGTGGGGGTCAATTCCTCAAAGGCAAGGTGCTTTCGGACGATACCCATAAACTTTTCCGCATTGACGGTGGCGGCCTGCGACTTGGAAAGTTCCTCCTGCAAAGCGGCGGCGCGGTCTTTCAGTTCCCGCTGTTCCTGCTCATAGTCTGCCGACAGTTCCATGAAACGCTCGTCGCTGATTTTGCCGTTCACATTGTCCTCATACAGCCGCTTGATAATGCGGCTCACTTCGGAAATGCGCTCCTGCGCCTGTTCAAGCTGCTTGGTGGCTGCGGCGGTCTTTCTCTTGCCGCCGATCTCGTTCTGCTGGATAAGCAGCTTCACAAAGCGGCTCTCATGCTTGGCGGCATATTCCGTCACTTGCCGGAGATTGGAGAGGACACCGGCGGTCAACAGGTCGGTGCGGATAAAGTGCGCCGTACAGTCACGGGTGCGCTTCTTGTAGCTGCCGCAGATGTAACAGTCCTGCTTACGGGTCTTGTTCTGATACCGCTGCTGGTACATCACATGGCCGCAGTCGGCGCAGAACAGCATACCGGAGAACAGCCCCACTTCATCATAGCGGTTCGGGCGTTTGCGCTGCTTGCGTAACTCCTGCACGCGCTCCCATGTTTCCCGGTCTATGATAGGCTCATGGTGGTTCTCAAAAATGGCCTGCTTCTCGATGGGGTTCTCTACGCTGTGCTTGGTCTTGTAAGAGGGCTTCTCCGTCTTGAAGTTTACCAGACAGCCGGTGTACTCCCGGTTTTCCAACAGGTGGACAACGGTATTTGTCGCCCATTTGCACTCATAGCCGGGGTGGTAGCGGCGGGTGCTGCCCGTCCTGCGGTATTCCAGCGTCCCCGGCGTGGGGATTTGCTGCTCCGTAAGCATACGGGCAATCTTGGTCGGGCCGTTCCCGGCAAGGCAAAGCTGGTATATCTGCCGGACTACCGGCGCGGTTTCCTCGTCAATGATATAGTTCTCGTCCTCGTCCATGAGGTAGCCATATACCGGCTTGCTGGTAACAGGCTTTCCACTCATGCCTTTTGCTCGTTTTACTGCCTTGATTTTCTTGCTCGTATCTCTCACCAGCCATTCGTTGAACAGATTTCGCAGAGGGGTAAAATCGTTGTCCATGCCGCCGTTTGCGCTGTCCACATTGTCGTTGACAGCGATAAACCGCACTCCCTTTTGAGGGAACAGCATTTCCGTGTAAAACCCTACCTGCAAGTAGTTTCGCCCTAACCGGCTCATGTCCTTGACGATGACCGTACCCACTTTCCCAGCTTCAATGTCTGCAAGCATGGCTTGAAAACCGGGTCTTTGAAAGTTCGCGCCGGAATAGCCGTCGTCGGTGTACCAGCGCAGATTGGTAAAGCCGTTCTGCTTGGCGTAGGTTTCCAAAATCCTTTTCTGGTTCGATATGGAATTGCTCTCGCCTTGCAACTCGTCCTCATGGGACAATCTCGGATAAAGGGCGGTAATGAGGTTTTGGGTGGCTTGTCTTAACATAAAATCCTCCGTTTCCGACAGCCAGCCCCACTATTCCGTGGTTTCATTGTACCACGGAACAGGGCTGGTTGTATAGCGGCAAAAGTGTCAAATCTGCTTCTTTACAGCTTATCAAATCGCTGGTTTTTGTGTAGCAGCGGCTTCCGCTTCCAGTACCCGCGCCATTTTGTCGGCGGCGGTGGTGGTAGTGTCTTTCTTGAAATAGCCGGACACGACAAGGACGGAATTGCCCATGCGGATTTCCGTCACGCAGTCGGGGCGGCGGGCGGTGCGGGTGTCGTGCTGCTTGTTATCTGTCATAGGCAATACTCCTTTCAGTCGGTAATCAGTTTCTTCATGCTCTCCATTTTCCGCTGCGCGGTTTCCTGCCGGAAGTTGTCGCCGGTAAAGCGTACCGGGACGCACATGGAAAGCAGCCGGTCATAAATCCGGGAATGGGCGGTGTCCTCCGGGTTCCGCAGGTCGTCCAGCGTGAGGTTGGTCGTGACGATCAGCGGCTTGCCGCTGCGGTAACGGCTGTCAATCACATTGAAAACCTGTTCCAGCCCGTACTCGGTGCCGCGCTCCATGCCGAAGTCGTCAAGGATAAGCAGCGGATAGCGGCAAAGGCGGGAAATGTACTCGTTGCGGTTCTCAAAGCTGGCGGCAAGGTCGTTGAGGATAAGGGCAAAGTTCGTCATATGGACGGGGATTTCTTTCTCCATGAGGGCGTTTGCGATACAGCCCGCAAGGTAGCTTTTCCCGGTTCCAACGCCGCCCCAGAACAGGCAGCCGATATTGTCGGTTCGCATATCCTCCCAATGCTCCACATACCGGCGGGCAATCCCGCCCTGCGGGTTCCTGCCGTTGTCGTTCTCAAAAGTCCAGTCCCGCATGGTGGGGTCGGTGAAGCCCCGGCGTTTCAGTTCTTCCACGGTATCAAGGTGCCTGCGGCGTTCCTCGGCGGCCTCCCGTTCCTCGCGGGCGGCTCTCTGACAGTCGCACTCTGCCGGGTGGCGGTCGCGTCCGAAGATAGCGGCCTTATCCGGCGCAAAATAGGCTTCTTTCGGCTTGCGGCACTTGCCGCAGTACAGTAAACCGTCCTCGCCGGTGTAGTCCTCCGGCTCCGGGGTGGTGGCCGTCATATTCTCCAAAACAGCGTTGATTTCGTTCTTCATAAACTCTCACCCTCCTTGCATGAGTAGTCTGGTATGCCCTTTTTCGGGGCTTTCTTGGCTGCGTCCTCCTGCGCCCATTTGTAGATTGTGGCGGCATGGCTCTTGTATCGTTTGCCGCTGGACGCGATATGGCAGGATAGCCGGTCAATGTAGTAGTTCCATTTGTCGGGCAGGTCTGCTTTCAGCCCGTCCAGTTCTGATTGCGAAAGAAAGACATTTTCATACCGGCCATAGGCGGCGCGGGTGGGTTGTCCCGTATCTAACTCTCGCTCTCTCTCTTTTTCTATCTCTATCTCTTTCTCTATCTCTATCTCTGGTGGACAAATGTCCGCTTGATATGGTGGACATTTGTCCGCCCCGGCCTTTGGCAAGGCTTTTTGCTCCTGCAAAGCCAGCCTTGCCCGCCGTTTCCGCTCCCCCTCGGTAGAGGATTGGCCGATAAGCAGTTCAATGTTGCTCATATACAGCGCGCCGTTCTGTAACGGCTCCACAAGCCCCAGCTTCATAAAAATCTGCAAGGCTCGTTCTACGGTGCCGACTTGCTGGCGGGTAATGGTGGCAATCATCTGCGCGGTGTAGGGGATATTTTCATCAAGCTGCAACTTCCCGCCGTTTTTCAGCGATTTCAGGTACAGTTTCAAGAGAATGTTGGAATAGAGGATGCCGTCCTGCATACTTTCCAGCAGTACGATAGCGTCCTCGTCAAAGTAATTCTCTTTCAGCTTGAGGTAATAGTATTTTCGGTTGTCTGACATGGTTCCTCCTTTGGGTGGATTTGGGGCGTTTGTACGCATTTAGAACGCCGTTTACGGGGGAAAAGGATAAATGTATCGCGTACCCTTTGACACCCACGAAAAAAGCCTTGATTTATGCGGGTTTGAAAGGCTCTAAAGCGTGACATCTCTGCCTTTGTTTCCGCTTTCTCTCGGCGGCTTTGAGTTTCTTCATGCGTCCGGCGCAGTCGGGGCAGTATTTTCCCCGGTTGGATTTGGGGACAAATGCCGCCCCGCAGACCTCACACCGTTTCCGGCTCCCCCGGTACAAAAGGGCTGCGGCCAGTTCCCCGTCAAGGGGCAGGACAGCCACACGGAACCAGCGGCACATGAGAGAAAGGGAAATGCTCTGGACGCACACGCAAGGCTCCCCGTCGTCTAACAGCAGACAGTTTCCCCCGTCGTAGTTACAGCACTCATGTACCAGCCGCCGCGCCCGCCGGTGCTGGCGGTAGTCCATGCGGGGCAGGTTATCGCTCATGGCTCTGCTCCTTTCTGCGGTGGGGTTCCTCCCGGCGCAAAATCTGGTCGATATTCCGCTTGACGGTCTGCAACTCCTTGAACCGCTGTTTCTGTTCGTGATAGGTGTTATACAGGCCGTCTTTCTCGGAGATAAGCTGCTCGATCTCGGCCTGCAACGCTTTCCGGGCGGGCAGCTTGGTAATGCCATGCGCCTTGAAATACCGGGCGGCGGCTTCAGCTATGATAAAATCGCTCTCGTTTGCCTGCCGGTATGCGGCGCAGGCTTTCTCGGATTTCTGCGCTTTCAGCCCGTCGCGGGCGGGCTTGGTCTTGGCATAGGCAAGTACCTGTCGCTGCAACTCCTTTTTCCCTTGTAGCTTCGTTTCCAGTGCTTTCAGTTCGCCGCTGGTCTGGCGCATTTCCTGATAGGCGGTATCAACGGCGGCTTCTAACTGCTCCGGGGAAGTGAAGCCATATTCCTGATACACATTCAGCGTCGCGGCCATTTGTTTGAGGTTGTGCATGGTCGCCCAGCGTTCATAGCCCCGGCCTTTGCCCTCGGCTCTCTTGGCGGCTATGTCAACAAGCCGCTGCACGCCGTCCTGTTTCGGGGCGGTTTGTGGGGCTTTTGTGGGCTGTATGCCGGTTTTCTCCTGCCGGGGGTATTCGGGTATGGCTGCGGCCTTTTCTGCGGCTCTGGCGGCGTTCTGCTCCAAAACGGCAAGGACAGCGGCGCGGTCAAAATCGTCGCCCAGCTTGCGGGCGGAAATGGGCTTTGTCCTGTCCGGCGTGAGGTAACTAAGCCGCCCCCGGCTCTCCTTGACGGTCACGCCCTCCCGCAGCAGCAGAGAGGAAAAATCCTCGAATGAGGCCGCCGCAGACAGCGCGGCGCGTATGGTCTGCCGCAGCTTCTCTTTGTTCGTTTCAAACTTGGTCTGCCGGGGCGTGATACCGCCTGCAATCATGGGGGCGTTCTGCCTGTCCAGCGCGGCCTGTCCCTTTTTCTGCGCCCAATACTCCCGGTCTGTGACGCGGTTCTTGCTGCCGTTCAAGAGGTCGATTTGGTAAAGCCCCTCCCGGTGGCACATCTCCATGACTTCGGACTTGAAGTAGCGCAAGGC
>JBNMHZ010000055.1:0-13328 GCA_050873025.1 Faecalibacterium sp.
CAACAAAGAAGCTGTGGTTGGAGCCTTCGTCAAACCGTCTTTGCGGTAGGAGGTGTTCACCAATCCACAGCATCCTATACAGTGTAGCATACCGCTGGAGAGCGGTCTATAAATACTACTCTTTTATAATACGAGGAGGTGACGCCTGATGGCCAAGATCTATGCGGCCCTCATCCGCAAGGGCCTCAAAACGCTGGACGAAGTGCCCGCCCGGCTGCGCAGTGCCGTGGCGGCCCTGCTGGAGGAGGTGCCCGATGCTTGAAGCCTACTCCCTTGCCCGGGACGGCCAGACTGCCCTGAGCCGCAGTTTCAAGGTGCGGGAGTTTGCCTGTAAGGACGGCACCGACCCGGTGTTTGTGGATACCGAGCTCGTGCGCATCCTGCAGGCCGTCCGGGATCACTTCGGCACCCCGGTGGTCGTTACCAGCGGCTACCGCACACC
Organism: Faecalibacterium sp.; assembly: GCA_050873025.1. Taxonomy (GTDB): domain Bacteria; phylum Bacillota; class Clostridia; order Oscillospirales; family Ruminococcaceae; genus Faecalibacterium. The sequence continues at coordinate 443 of JBNMHZ010000055.1, forward strand.
GACACATAACAAAGCTGTTGGCGGTGCTGCCTGTAGCCAGCACCTGTATGGCCGTGCGGCAGATATCCGGCTGGCAGGCATCCCGGTGGAACGCGTTGCTGCCTACGCGGAGACCCTGCTGCCCGGCACCGGCGGCATTGGCCGCTACCCCGCAAAAGGCTTTGTACATCTGGACGTCCGTCCGGTCAAGAGCCGCTGGAACGGTTGAAGGCGGTGAATGCATGGAAACGATTTTTTCTGCCATCATCGCCGGGGCTGTGACCCTGATCGGCGTGCTGATCGCCAACAACCGCAGCCAGGCTGTTACCGACACCAAGCTGGAAGAGCTTACCCGCGAGGTGCGCGAGCATAACAACTTTGCCCGCCGCGTACCGATTTTAGAAGAACAGATGAAGGTGGCCAACCACCGCATCGCAGACCTTGAACACAATGAGAAAGTGAGGAACCCGTATGAACTTTAACAAGATCTCTGCCGCCACCATCGCACGCACCGCCGTGCTGCTGCTGGCACTGACCAACCAGATGCTTTCCGCCTGCGGCAAGCCCGTGCTGCCCATTGAAAGCCAGACCGTGGAACAGCTGGTGACGGCCGGCATCACCACCGTGGCTGCCCTGATCGCGTGGTGGAAAAACAACAGTTTTACTGCCGCAGCCATCCAGGCTGATGCCGAATACGCCCGCCTGAAGCAGCAGAACAAGTGATTTCAGCATAAAAGTACGACTTTTCGTTCAGTTTGAATGCAGCCCCGAAAGCGCCCCTGCGGGCAGACTTCCGGGGCTGTTTTTGTGTTTTGAGGGTACTTTCACGCAGGTTTGAGGGTGTTTCACGCAGAAACTGATGCTTTTTGAGACGAAATTTTGTATACTCAAGCCAGAAATGAAGGGAGGAATTTCCATGGTAATTCGGAGCGTCTGCAACACGAATATCACACGTTCGCACACGGCTGCAACAAAGTGATTCAAAAGTGCAACAAGCGGCTGTAGTTTGTGCTGAATCTTAATCGTTTCAATATAGACGATTCTTAGAAATTTACGGTTCGACATCATTTTTCCTTGACGATTGCTATGATAGCATGGTATAAAATAAGTGGCTGAACCCTCTTGCCACAACAGTCCTTTTTATAGGGCTTTTGTCCAACATGGACGATATGAAAGGAGTCTTGGCATCATGACAAACAAAAAGTTTAAAGTAGCAGCAATGTCCATGGCACTCACCGCTTGTGTTGCGGCCCAGCCCCTGCTGGCAAACGCTGCCGACAACGTCGATACCACCCCTTCCACAGAACCTGCGCCCCAGCAGGCAGACACCCCCGAGACCGTTTCCACCTCTGCAGAAAACACCACCGCCGAGCAGGAAGAGATCAAGAACGAAGAATCCAAAAATGCGGTTGACGTGATCGGCGGCAGCGATGTCACGGTGGATTACGACCATTCGAAGGATACCACCACCGACGGTCCGGACGGCTCCACCACCGACAGCACCGGCACCGTGAACCGTGATGTGCCGAAAGAGCCAGAACCCACCGAGCAGGTTCCTGCTGCAAATGAACAGCAGCCCGCCGGGAACGAACAGCAGCCTGATGCCGACAAGAACACCGAGCAGGGCGGCACCGAAGGCGGCCAGACCGACGCCGGCAAGGGCACCGAACAGGGCAGCTCTGAAAGCGGCGATGAGACCGGCAAGACCGAAGTTCCTCCCTCTGAGACCGAGAAGAAGCCCATTGGCAACGCCAACAAGTCCGAGACCGTGAAGAAGGATACGGACCTTGTGCTGGGTGAGACCACCACCAAGACCGAGACCACCACCAACCCCGACGGCTCCACCACCACTACCACGACTACCACCACCGACGCCACCCTTGAGACCACCACCACCGGCACCGGCAAGGCAGACGCCAAAACCGAAGAGACCACCACCGAGGACGTGAAGAAAACGCTGGACGACGAGCTGGACGGCGGCAAGCTGAGCTGGGATACCGCCGACGGTGCCCAGTTCGGCGATTACACCGTGAAGCATGCCGAAGAGAACAAAGAGGACGGCAGCAAGACCTTTACCCTGACCAAGGAGGATAAAGAGGACTTTGGCGAGATGACCGGTGAGGACATTGCCAAGCTGATCGAGGCCGGTTACACGGATAACGGCGACGGCACCTACACCCTGACCAAGGAATACACCGACTCCAAGGGCCAGAAGCAGACCACTACCATCAAGGTGGACAGCAGCAGCGCCAAAAAGACCACCAGCACCACCCTGACCATCACGATGCAGGGCGAGAAGCACGATAACGTCGGCGAGGACTTTGGCACCAAGAAAGATACGGACTACACCTATCCTTCCATCACCGTTCCGGACAACAAAGGCAATGACCGCACCTTCAACGTGAAGGACATTCTGGATAAGGCTACGGACAACAAGGACGGCACCTTCACCTATGAGGACAAGGAAAACAACCTGACCTATACTATCAAAAAGACCGAGACCGACACGAAGCTGGACGGCCTTTCGGACACCGAACTGCGCGACCTGCTGAACCAGAACACCACCGGCAACCGCTACTCCGTGGACAAAGAAGGCAACCTGTGCTATACCACGGACAGCGGCGAAGTGTGCCGCGTGACCGACGAGCAGAACACCCTGCTGCGCAGCATCCTCAGCCTGGAGTTCACCATTACCGACCACCACGGCAAGGAGTCTGATACCAAGGTGGACGGCAGCGACAAGACCCCGGAAGAAGCCAAGGCCGACGCCGAAAAGAAGGCACAGGAAGCCGCTCTGAAAGAAGCGCTTGCTGCGGCCATTGAGAAGGAGACCGGCAACAAGTTCGATCCCGATAAAATCGACCTGAGCAATGCCACTCTCAACGAAGATGGCAAAACCGGCACCTTTAAATGGACCGACCCGGTCTCCAAGAAAGAGTATATCTTCAACTATACCGAAAAGGGTACCGTCAGCGGCAAGCCTGAGACCATCAAAGACCCCACCACCATTGATAAGGACGCTTCTTCCGCAGAGAAGAACACCGAGACCGGTGCCGCCGAGGTGACCGGCTCTACCGTGATCTGGACGGATAAAAACCAGACCCACACGGATGATAACGTTAAGAATCTCTTTGGTGAGGGCTACGATTTTACCAAGGAGACCGAAGGCAAGCTCACGCTCAAAGGCAGCGCCGAATACGACAAAGACACCGGCCGACTGACGAAGTTTGTTGCCGAGGACGGCAAGACCTACACCTTTGAATATACGCCGGGTTCCGCCCCCGCAGGTTTGGAGAATATCGACAACGCAAAGTTTACCAATGTCAAGTGGACCGTGACGAAAAAGGAGTCTAATACTGTCACTTCCCCCAGTGAGGCCCTCCATATTGATATTGAGCGAAACTTCCAGAAAACCGAAAATGACGGTTCCTTCACCTTTGCCGAGACCAAGGAAAACGGCAAAACCTATACCGGCCTGAAAAAGGTTGACGGGCAGGATAATGTCTACCGCAGCGAAGATGGTACTGTCACGATTACAGTCACCACCTCGCACCTTGGAGACGGTGATGTTAGGGCTGCTCTGGAAGCCAAAGGCTATACGGTTATCTCTATCGATGTCAAAAAAGGCACCGCCAGTTATAAAATTGGTGATGTGCTCTACAACGTCACCTATGACACCACCATTGAAACCATCACCGTCACAACAAAAGTTGTCGAAAAATCCAATTTCACGATTTCCACTTCCAATGTTGATGACAAGAAAGCCCGCGATGAACTGGAAGCAAAAATCAAAGCACTTCAGGATAGTCTCGAAGAGGGTGAGTATGTCGAAGTAAATGGCCGGCACGTCGATAAACACACGGATGTCGAAGTTGTTATCAGCTACTTCAAGACTGCCATGAACTACAAAAACATGGAAGATGATGATCTCATCGCCATGCTGAAAAAGCAGAAAGAAGATGCTGATAAAGCAGGAAAATCCTATACCGGTGAAGGCATTGGTCATAACTGGTGGGGCAATCATTATGATACCGGCAAAAAGCCGAACTATATCGGCCACCTCGACCTTGCTACTGATTCCGACCTGTTATTGGAGGATGGTACTACCGCCGATGCGATTTTGCTAAACACGGGCGATAAGAAGTTCAAGTTCGAGTGGAACAAAAGTGCTGAAGATCTTGTTAATAAGGACAAAAAAGACACTCAGGCCAAGTTCAAAGACTCCATTTCTTACGACGATGGCAAGCAGAACGGTGGCGACGGCTCCAAAGGTCATTATGAGTATGAGCGTGGAAACGGCCGCACTAGTTGGATTGATAATGACAATGACAAATACCCCCATGAAAGTGCGTTCTACCGTCTGACCGGCACCATCGCCTATAATTCTCTGGAGAATGGCAAAGAATACGATTCGTGGGAAAAAGCAAATCAAGCCTTGACGAACTGGAGAAACGAAAACAAGACTGACGCAGACTATAAGCCGAACATTGTGGAACTGAAAACAACCAAAACAGACCGGCGGGGCAATGAATACACGGTTACGGTTTATAAAGCCTACACCTACGAATCCACTCTGACCGCTTATGGTTATATGTCGAAAGACAGCAACACCTGTGTCAACTCTGAATATGGCAAAGATGATCATGGCCAAACCTGGTGGGCTGGCGGCTATGACCTGCGCATCAGTGGACTGACTCAGGTCACCAAAACCGAATCGTCCGCACACGGCAAGAGCTACTACGACTACTTTGCCGATATCATCAAGTACAAGACCAAGGAGACCACTTCCGACGCCCTGACCAACCGCCTGCTGGATGTGAAGCCAGGTACCAAGACCGAAACAATCGAGACCATCAAAACCGATACCGGCACCGGCCTGTTCGGCAGCTACGACCAGAACCATAATGATCGTCACGCGTACAACAACGAATTTTACCGTACAGCCGACGCTGAATACACCACCTACAAGACCTGGGAGGATACCACCACCACATGGAAGGATACGCTGGAAAAGCTCACCGGTGCCTTCAAGTTCGGCTACACCTCCACAGATGAAGCCAAGGTGACCGAAGCCACCAAGGAGACCACCGTGCGCACCGAGTCCTCGGTGGAGTACAGCTACTCCTATGTGGAGCGCGAAGAGCTTGACCCCATCACCGAGACCAAGACCGTCACCACCCCCGGTGGCGGCGGCGATGACGGCACGGTCATTGACGAGAACGGCCCCGACTCGCCCATCCTGCCCGGCAACCCCGAGCTGCCTCCTGTGCAGGACGCACGGCCCGACGCCCCCGTTCTGCCTTCTGACCCGGTGCTGCCGCCCGTTCAGGACGCCCGCATTGACGCCGCCGCCCTGCCGCAGACCGGCGTGAACTGGCTCACCGCCATCGGTCTGGCCCTCAGCGGCATGACTCTGATGGCCACTGGCGCGTTTGCCACCCTGACCGGCAAAGGCAAAAAGGAACAGCAGTAAGCAGCATGTTCCCTGAAACAATTCCTTCTGCTCTGCACAGCGCAATGCTTCCCGCCGGAAAATGCCCATTTCCGCGCCATCTCTGATTCCAGTCTCGATACAACATTGCCTGTTGTAGAATAAGCGCCCCCAAAGCGCAGAGGACCCCGCTCCGGTTTCCCGGAGCGGGGTCCTCTTTATACATTCTGGATATTTTTATACCAATTTATCAGTTTTCCGGCGTCTCTGCGGCCCTTCTGGTACATCGTTTCCAGTGCCTGCTTATCCTTGGTCAGGGTGGACATGCCTTCGGTGCTGTCGGGCGCTATGACGCACACCGTGCCCTGCTGTTCCAGCTTGAGGGCCCGGCGCACGGTCTGGTTGTAGCGCTCCGCCCGCAGGGCAAGCCCCTTGGCCGAAGCCGGGTACCGATGCCGCAGCAGCTTTGCCAGCTTTTTATCCCGGGCACCGGTCTGCTCCGGCGCAATGGGCTTTGTCAGGATCACCGCCACACGGTCGCAGCCCATGGCAAAAGCCTTTTCCAGCGGCACCGGGTCGGCCAGACCACCATCATAGTAGGGCACGCCGTCGATGCTGTAAGGCCGGTCTACCACCGGGATACAGCAGGACGCCATCAACGGGCGGTAATCGTTCTGGTGAAGATCGGCCTTGGTAAAGTAGCGGGCACGGCCCGTTTCGGCTTCCGTGGCCACGGTCACCATCTCTGCCGGGCTGCGCAGCAGTGCTTCGTAATCCAGCGGATTCTCACCGCCCGCGTTGCTCAGCGCACCGTAAACGTAGTCCAGGTCGAGATACGAGTGTTTATGCACCAGATTGCCCACGCTCATGTACTCCTTGCGGAAAGAGTAATCCTGATAAAAAGGTTTATTGCGTCCATGCTGCCCGGCCACATAGGAGCTCATATTGGCACTGCCTGCCGACACGCCGATACAGCAGTCGAACTGCACGCCCTCTTCCATGCAGCGGTCCAGCACGCCTGCGCCGTAGATGCCCCGCAGGCCGCCGCCCACATCGATGATACCTGTTTTCATGCGCTTTCCTCGCTTTCATTTTCCACAACAGTATAGCGCGGATGTGGAAAATGTGCCTTAGACAATCCGGGATGATTGCTGAAAATGCATATAAAAAGCGGTTTTTGCAAAGCAAAGCCGACGGTAAAGTTCCTCCGGGTTGCGGCTCCCAGCATCCACTTCGCACCTTGAGCGGTGCTCGTGTCTTGCTGGCCGCGGCCCCAACAACTTCTCCCTGTTTCCGCCACTGGCGGCGGTCGTCGTTGTTGCAGATAAATCAGCGCTTGCTGAACTGAGGTGCATCGCTAACACGGCTGCGCCGTGCACGCGATGCTTGAGCATTATTTCAATGCGCGTCCGGCTCGCCCCTGCGGGGCAACCGCCGGACATGCGCAGTCGCGCACCTCAATTCAGCAAAGTTTTACTGCATATAAACAAAAACGGCTCTGCCGAGGCAGAGCCGTTTGAAAGCATATCTTTCCGGTAAATCAGCGCTTGCTGAACTGAGGTGCGCGACGAGCAGCCTTCAGACCGTACTTCTTACGTTCCTTCATACGAGGATCGCGGGTCAGGAAGCCTTCCTTCTTCAGAGCAGCACGGTTCTCATCGTCCTGCTGCAGCAGAGCGCGGCTCAGGCCGTGGCGGATAGCGCCAGCCTGACCGGAAACACCGCCGCCGGAAACGCGGACGACGACGTCATACTTGCCCTCCAGGCCCAGCAGGACCAGCGGAGAACGGACGATCAGCTTCAGGGTCTCCAGACCAAAGTAGTTGTCGATATCACGATCGTTGATGGTGATCTTGCCAGTGCCGGTGTAAACGCGAACGCGGGCAACGGAATCCTTACGACGACCAGTGCCGTAGAAATAAGGTTTGGTTTCGTACATGTTCGATTGCCTCCTTCTTAGAACTCGATCTTCTCGGGCTTCTGAGCTGCGTGAGCGTGCTCGGCACCCTGGTAGCAGTGCAGGCGGGTCAGAGCCTTGGCACCGATGGTGTTAGAGGGGATCATGCCCTTGACAGCGTAGGTCATAGCCAGGTCGCTGTGCTCAGCCATCAGCTTGCTGTACTGGACCTTCTTCAGGCCGCCGATGTACTTGCTGTGGGTGATGTGGAACTTCTGCTCGGCCTTCTTGCCGGTCAGAACAGCCTGATCGCAGTTGATGACAACGACGAAATCGCCGCAGTCAACGTTGGGGGTGTAGTTGACCTTCTGCTTGCCGCGCAGCAGAACAGCGGCCTCAGCAGCGACGTGGCCCAGGCTCTTGCCGGCAGCGTCGAGCAGGTACCACTTGCGCTCGACTTCAGCGGGCTTTACGAGAGTAGTGCTCATATCTATTTCCTCCTGATAAGCTTTTTGTACGTTTCAGGCGCCTTTTGGGGGCGCGAGTGTTAGTATACATGATAAAAAGCGGCATGTCAACAGCATTTTTTGATTTTTTCGTTGTAATTTTTGCAATCTCTCAAATTCTCACATTTTCTCTCAAAATCTCGTGATTTCTAAAAACGCATTTTCTGTAAAATTTTCTGCCCGCTGCCGCACATTTTCTGCCCCTGCCCGCTACAATTTTGCCCTGCGGTGTGGTATACTATAAAGGATATGGCAGCTTTTGCCGTGTACCTATTATAAGGAGAATTTTCCACATGCCAAACGATATCGACCGCAATGCTTCTGCCCAGCGCCGCACCTCAAAGCTGCTGGCCGCTATGGGCATCTTTGTTGCCCTGGGCATCATTGCTTACATCATCCTCACCCTGCTGGTGAACCGCAGCGTGCCCGCCAACCCGGACACCCACTACACCGGCTCCAACGGCATTTCCGTCTACTACGACAGCTCCATCTGGAAGGTATGTCAGATGACCGAGGACAGCACCCTTGGCACCGTGCTGGAAGTGGCCACCGCCGCTTCCGCCGACGGCGAGGACTACGAGGCCGTGCTGCTGCAGCGCGGCACTGCCGACACCTATGAGGACTTTATCGGCGCATCGGAAAAGGACCTCAAGCAGGCCTATGGCGTCATCAAGCCCCGCAAGGTCAATCTGACCGTGGACGGTGCCGAGGTGGAAGCCGTGCGCTGCGACATTCAGGCTTACTACGCCGTGCTGGCCACCATTACTTATCCGGACGGCGATGTGGTGTACGTTTCCGGCCTGACCAAGCTTGCCTCCATCAACGATGTGGTGAACCTTGTGGAAAGTGTGACCCTGTCATGAGCCAGTCCCGTGCAATGCAGCGCCTGTGCGGCCTGATGCGCAAGGCGGTGCAGGATTATGAAATGATCGCCCCCGGGGATAAGGTCATGGTGGGCGTTTCCGGCGGCAAGGACAGCGTGGCGCTGACCATCGGCCTTGCCGAGCTGCGCAGGTACATCGGCTTTGATTTTACGGTGCAGGCTGTCACGCTGGATCCGCAGTTCGGCGGCAAACCCATGGATTACACCGTGCTGCAGGAATTGTTTGCCCGGCATGAGATCCCCTATGAGATCCGCCGCACCGAGATCGGGCCCATCGTGTTCGACTACCGCAAGGAGAAGAACCCCTGCGCCCTGTGCGCCAAGCTGCGGCGCGGCGCGCTGCACACGGCGGCGCAGGAGCTGGGCTGCAACAAGGTCGCTCTGGGCCACCATCTGGACGACGCAGTGGAGACCTTTTACATGAACCTCTGGCGGGAGGGCCGCATCGGCTGCTTCTCGCCGGTCACCTACCTTTCGCGCCGGGAGCTTACCCTCATCCGGCCCATGCTGCTGGCCACCGAACAGGAGGTCATTGGCGCGGTGCACGCCGAGGGCCTGCCCATCGTCAAGAGTGTCTGCCCTGCCGACGGCGTCACCGTGCGCGAGCAGACCAAGGAGTTTGTCCGGGAGCGCTGCCGCACCGACCACGCCTTCCGGCAAAAGACCCTGCACGCGCTGCAGGAAAGCGGCATTGACGGCTGGCGGCCCGTTCACACCGGGCGCGGCAGCTTTACCATTACACACGAGGAAGAATGAATCATGCAGACTCAACCTTTTGAAAAACACGTCTGGGCCGAGATCGACCTCGATGCCCTGCGCCATAATTTCCGGGCCGTGAAAGAGCGCGCCGGTACCCTGCCGCTGTGCGCAGTGGTCAAGGCTGACAGCTACGGCCACGGTGCCGTGCAGTGCGCCCGCGTCTTTGCACAGGAGGGTGCCGCCTGGCTGGCCGTTAGCTGCCTGACCGAGGCTGTACAGCTGCGTCAGGACGGCCAGACTTTGCCCATCCTCATTCTGGGCCATGTGCAGCCGGAGTACGCCCATACCCTCATCAATGAGGATATCACCGTGGCCTGCTACTCCACCGAACAAGCCCGGAACCTTTCCGCTGCTGCCGTAAAGGCAGGCGGCAAAGTAAAAATTCATCTCAAGGCGGATACCGGCATGGGCCGCATCGGCTTTGCCCTGCGCACCGATTTTGACGCCGCCATCCGGGAGATGCTGGCTGTCTGTGAGCTGCCGGGCCTTACAATGACCGGCCTGTTCCAGCACTTCTCAGTGGCTGATGATACCGCCGAGGAAAACATTGCCTATACGGCCCAGCAGCACGCACTGTTCGTCAGGGCGTTCCACGCGCTGAAAGCGGCCGGCCATGAGCCGCAGACCGTCCATTGTGACAACTCTGCCGGCGTGATGCTGCACCCGGACTGGCCCGAGGGTCTGCCCCGGGAGCGCTGCATGGCCCGGCCCGGCATCATCCTGTACGGCTACGACCCCAGCGACGAGGTTCGCTTCGGGCAGTTCCGGCCGGTGATGACCCTCAAGACCGTGGTGAGCATGGTCAAGCAGATGCAGCCCGGCCAGTGCGCCAGCTACGGCCGCCGCTTCACCGCCGAAAAGCCCACCATGGTGGCTACCCTCTGCACCGGCTATGCGGACGGCTACCCCCGTCAGCTGAGCTGCGGCAAGGGCATCGTGGAGATCCACGGCAAAGCCTGCCCGGTGCTGGGCCGCGTCTGCATGGATCAGATGATGGTGGACGTCACCGGCATCCCGGACATCCACGAGGGCGACGAAGCCATCCTGTGGGGCGGCACGGTCAGCGACACCGCCGAGACCATCGCCCGCAAGACCGACACCATTTCTTACGAGGTGCTGTGCGGCGTATCCCGCCGCGTGCCCCGCGTTTACCTCGAGCACGGCAAGATCGTGAACGTCGAGGACTGGATCTTGGAAGCTTGATTTTCCGCTGCTTCCCCTCATCCGGCGCTGTCGCGCCACCTTCCCCCGAGGGGGGAAGGCTTATCTAATTGCCCGGAGGAACTAAATGGCAAGAGACAACATCCGCAATTTCTGCATCATTGCACACATTGACCACGGCAAGTCCACTCTGTCGGACCGCATTCTGGAGCTGACCAAAAGCGTGGATGAGCGCACCATGGAAGACCAGATTCTGGACAACATGGACATCGAGCGCGAGCGCGGCATCACCATCAAGGCCCGCGCCGTCACCATGAACTATACCGCCAAGGACGGCAAGACCTACGAGTTCAACCTCATCGATACCCCGGGCCACGTGGACTTTGCCTACGAGGTCAGCCGCAGTCTGGCTGCCTGCGAGGGTGCCATTCTGGTGGTGGACGCCACCCAGGGTGTGGAAGCCCAGACGCTGGCTAACACCTATATGGCATTGGAACATGACCTGGAACTGGTGCCCATCCTGAACAAGATCGACCTGCCCAGCGCCCACCCGGACGAGGTGGCACAGGAGGTAGAGGACGTGATCGGCCTGCCCTGTCTGGATGCGCCCCGCGTCTCCGCCAAGACCGGCCTGAACGTAGATCAGGTGCTGGAATGGGTGGTTACGGACATCCCCGCCCCCACCGGCGACCCGGATGCTCCGCTCAAGGCCCTGATCTTTGACAGCATCTATGACAGCTACAAGGGCGTCATCGTCTATATCCGCGTGTTTGAGGGTACAGTCAAGCCCGGCGACACCATCCGCATGATGGCCACCGGTGCGGAGTTCACGCTGGTGGAAGTTGGCCACATGGGTGCCACCAACCTGACCCCCTGCACCCAGCTGCAGGCCGGTGAGGTCGGCTACCTGACCGCCAGCATCAAGACCGTGCAGGACACCCGCGTGGGCGATACCGTCACGCTGGCTGACCGTCCCACGCCCGAGGCACTGCCCGGCTATCGTCAGGTCAAGCCCATGGTGTTCTGCGGCATCTACCCTGCCGACGGCGCTAAATATCCCGATTTGAAGGATGCACTGGAAAAGCTGCAGCTGAACGACGCTTCCCTCACCTTTGAGCTGGAAACCAGTGCGGCGCTGGGCTTTGGCTTCCGCTGCGGCTTCCTGGGCCTGCTGCACATGGAGATCATCACCGAGCGCTTGGAACGTGAGTTCGACCTCGACATCATCACCACCACGCCCAGTGTGCGCTACCGTCTGACCCTGACCGACGGCACCGTGGAGATGATCGATAACCCCTCCAGCTACCCGGACCCCTCCAACATCGTCAAGCAGGAAGAGCCCTTCGTGGATGTGCACCTCTACACCCCCAATGACTATGTGGGTGGCCTGATGGATCTGTGCCAGAACAAGCGCGGCGTGCTGATCGACATGAAGTATCTGGACGATGTGCGCGTAGACCTGCACTACGCTCTGCCCCTGGGCGAGATCGTGTACGACTTCTTCGACGCCATCAAGAGCCGCAGCCGCGGTTACGCCAGCTATGATTATGAGTTCAAGGAGTACCGCGAAAGTGACCTTGTCAAGCTGGACTTCCTGCTCAACGGCGACCCGGTGGACGCTCTGTCCATGATCGTGTTCCGCGATAACGCCTACGCCAAGGGCCGTCGCATCTGCGAAAAGCTGCGCGATAATATCCCGCGCAACCTGTTTGAGATCCCGGTGCAGGCCGCCATCGGCGGCAAGATCATTGCCCGCGAGACAGTCAAAGCCATGCGCAAAGACGTGCTGGCCAAGTGCTACGGCGGCGATATTTCCCGCAAAAAGAAGCTGCTGGAAAAGCAGAAGGAAGGCAAAAAGAAGATGCGCCAGCTGGGCAGCGTTTCCCTGCCCAGCGAAGCCTTCACCGCTGTGCTCAAGCTGGACAGCGACGACGATTGATATCTTAAAAGACAGAACCCGTGCTTTAGAGCGCGGGTTCTATTTTTATTGCAATTATACAGGCTCGCAAAGGGCAGCTCTGCAATCTGTTTTCCGCCTTACTCAGGCACTGCCCGTGGACACCCCCACCGCAGCCGCGCAGCGAACCATGTCGCCTTCTCTCCAACGAAAGCGATTTGCAGGCTAAGCAAAAAGCCCCGAGAGCTTATCTCAGGACAAAAGAAAAACGCCTCAGAATCTCTTCTGAAGCGTTTCATACAAGTCGGCGACTACCTATTTTCACGCGCCGTTTCCAGCGAACTATCTTCGGCACAAGTGAGCTTAACTTCTG
>JBNMHZ010000056.1:0-11373 GCA_050873025.1 Faecalibacterium sp.
GCCCTGCACCGGAGCCGAACCTGACCGTTCTGTACTCCTCTGCCCTGCCGGAGAACTTCAAGAAGTATGCCGCCAAGGTGTCCATCAACACCAGCAGCGTCCAGTACGAGAACGACGACGTGATGAAGCCCGTGTGGGGCGACGATTACTCCATCTGCTGCTGCGTGTCTGCCACCCAGACCGGCAAGGAGATGCAGTTCTTCGGTGCCCGCGCCAACCTTGCAAAGTGCCTGCTGTACGCCATCAACGGCGGCGTGGACGAGAAGAGCCACGAGCAGTGCGGCCCCAACTACGCTCCCATCACCAGCGAATACCTGAACTACGACGAGGTGCTGCCCAAGTACGTCCAGATGCTGGACTGGCTGGCCGGCCTGTACGTCAACGTGCTGAACCTCATCCAGTACATGCATGACAAGTACTACTACGAGGAAGCCGAGATGGCCCTCATCGACACCGACGTGCGCCGCACCTTTGCCACCGGCATTGCAGGCTTCTCCCACGTCATCGACTCCCTGAGCGCCATCAAGTACGCCAAGGTCAAGGTGGTGCGCGACGAGACCGGCCTTGCCACCGGCTTTGAGGTGGAGGGCGACTTCCCGAAGTACGGCAACGACGACGACCGTGCCGACGAGATTGGCGTGTGGCTACTGCGCACCTTCCTGGAGATGATCAAGAAGCGCCACACCTACCGCAACTCCGAAGCTACCACCTCCATCCTGACCATCACCTCCAACGTGGTGTACGGCAAGTACACCGGTGCTCTGCCCGACGGCCGCGCTGCATTCACCCCGTTTGCCCCCGGTGCAAACCCCAGCTACGGTGCTGAGCAGAACGGCCTGCTGGCCTCTCTGAACTCCGTTGCCAAGCTGCCCTACCACTGGGCACTGGACGGCATCTCCAATACCCAGACCATCAACCCCGACGCTCTGGGCCACAGCGAGGGCGAGCGTGTGGAGAATCTGGTACAGGTCATGGACGGCTACTTCGATCAGGGTGCACATCACCTGAACGTGAACGTCTTTGGCAAGGAGAAGCTGCTGGACGCCATGGAGCACCCCGAGAAGGAAGAGTATGCAAACTTCACCATCCGCGTCTCCGGCTACGCCGTCAAGTTCATCGATCTGACCCGCGAGCAGCAGATGGACGTGATTTCCCGTACCTGCCATGCAGTCCTGTAACCCCATCGGCTATATCCACTCGCTGGAATCTTTCGGCTCTGTGGACGGCCCCGGCGTGCGCTTTGTGGTGTTTTTGCAGGGCTGTGCGCTGCGGTGCAAATACTGCCACAACCCGGAAACATGGGCCGACGGCGGCGAAGAGTGGACGGTGGACAAGCTGTTCCAGCGCGTCTACCGCTACCGCAACTACTGGGGCAAAAAGGGCGGCATCACGGTCAGCGGCGGCGAGCCGCTGCGTCAGATGGAGTTTGTGACGGCGTTCTTTGAGCTGGCACGCTCCAAAGGCGTGCACACGGCGCTGGATACCGCCGGGCAGCCTTTCCGTCCCGACGACCCGGCGTATCTGGCCGATTTTGACCGGCTGATGCGCTCCACCAGTCTGGTCATCCTTGACCTCAAGGAGATCGACCCGGAAAAGCACCGCCAGCTCACCGGCAAAGACAACGCCAACATCCTTGCCATGGCGCAGCGCATTTCCGACCTCGGCGTGCCGCTGTGGATAAGGCATGTGCTGGTGCCCGGTCTGACCGACGACGAGGAGGGTCTGCGCAGGACCGCAGACTTTATCCGGTCGCTCCAGACGGTGCAGCGGGTGGAGGTGCTGCCTTACCACACACTGGGCCTGTTCAAGTGGCAGAAGCTGGGCATCCCCTATCCGCTGCCGGACGCTGTGCCGCCCACGGCGGAACAGGTGAAGCGGGCGGAAGAACTGCTGGAAGTCAGCAAATATCTCGGATAAAGTTCCCATTAAAATGTCCTCCGCTTCGCTCTGGACATGGATAGCGGAACCAGATTTTTTAATTTCGCAACGCCGGGCAGACTGCGGTCTGCCCGGCGCTGCCTTTTCACCGGAAGGGCCGCAGCGGCAAACTGCATCAGGGGCCCGGCAGAAGGCCTTCTACGGTCGTTTTTTCTTGACTTCCCTGCACTGCACCGTTATAATGAAAATCACAGTAAAGGAGAAACAGCCATGCAGATTTTCAACACGCTGACCCGCCAGAAAGAAGAATTCGTGCCGCAGGTGCCCGGTGAATACCGCATCTATGTCTGCGGCCCTACCGTTTATAACTATATCCACATCGGCAACGCACGCCCGCTGATCGTGTTCGACACCCTGCGCCGCTATCTCGAGTACCGCGGCAACAAGGTGATCTACGTTTCCAACATCACCGATATCGACGATAAGCTCATCAAGAAGGGCCAGGAAGAGGGCACCTCCATGAAGGAAGTTGCCCAGCGCTTTGAGGCCGAATACCTCAAGGATGCTGCAGGCCTGAACTGCAAAAAGCCCACCGTCCAGCCCCGGGCCACCGAGCACATCCAGCAGATTCTGGACATCGTGAAGGACCTGATCGACTCCGGCCACGCCTATGTTGCCAAGAACGGCGACGTGTACTTCCGCGTCAAGAGCGATCCGGAGTACGGCAAGCTGAGCCACCTGAAGCTGGACGATCTGGAAAGCGGCAACCGCGAGCTGCGCAGCCAGATGGACGACGACCTGAAGGAAGACCCCGCCGACTTTGCCGTGTGGAAGGCTGCCAAGCCCGGTGAACCCGCATGGGAAAGCCCCTACGGCATGGGCCGCCCGGGCTGGCACATTGAGTGCAGTGCCATGAGCCGCACCCATCTGGGCAAGACCATCGACCTGCACTGCGGCGGTCAGGACCTGATCTTCCCCCACCATGAAAACGAGATCGCACAGAGCGAGTGCGCCAACGGCTGCACCTTTGCCCGCTACTGGATGCACAATGGCTTCATCAACGTGGACAATCAGAAGATGTCCAAGAGCCTGCACAACTTCTTCACCGTGCGCGATGTTGCCAACATTTACGGTTACGAACCCATCCGCTACTTCATGCTGACCGCCGGCTACCGGATGCCGCTGAACTACACTGTGGACCTCATCGAAAGCTGCAAGAACAGTCTGGAGCGCCTGTACACCTGCCGCGAGAATCTGGACTTTGCCCTCACCAAGGCTGAGTTTGGCACCGACGAGAGCCTGAAGGAAAAAGCCGCCGAAGCAAAGCAGAAATTCTGCACCGCCATGGACGACGACCTGAACACCCCGGATGCACTGGCCGCTGTGTTCGACCTGGTAAAGGACATCAACACCCTGTCTGCTTCTTCCTCTAAGGACGCCCTGCAGACCGCCGCTGCCGCCTTTGACGAGATCACCGGCGTGCTGGGCCTGCTGTACAACCGCAAGAAGGACGAGGTGCCCGCCGAAGTGACCGAGCTGGTGGAGAAGCGTGCCGCCGCCAAGAAGGCCAAGGACTGGGCCACCGCCGACGCCATCCGTGCACAGCTGACCGAAATGGGCTGGACGGTCAAGGATACTGCACAGGGCCCGCAGCTGAGCAAACTGTAACGTTTCGATTAAAATGCCCTCTGTTTCACTCTGGGCATCATCAGCGGAGTTCTTATTTTGAATTTACAACCCGGAAAAATCTGCGGATTTTTCCGGGTTGTTTTTTCACGAGAAAAGCCGCTCCATGCAAAGCGTGCTCGTTTTTTGTTTTTCTCTTTACATTCCCATTGCGATTTGCCATAATAAAGCCAGAAAATAACATTACCGGAGGCAGGCTCAATGAAAGTCATGGTTTTTGATGTAGGCGGCACCGAGATCAAGTATTCGGTGATGGACGAAACGATGCACCGCTTCGATGCCGGTTCCGTGCCCACGCCGCAGGATACGCAGGAGCATTTTCTCGACGTTTTATATGCTCTGTATGCGCCGCACCGGGCCGAGGTGGACGGCATCGCCATGGCTCTGCCCGGCTTTGTGGATGCCCACACCGGCTACGTTTCCAACGGCGGTGCCCTTTTGTACAATACGGGCACACAGGTGGGACAGCTGGTTCACGCGAGATGCGGCTGTCCTGTCACGCTGGAAAACGACGGCAAGGCCGCAGCCATTGCCGAGCTGCGGGCCGGAGCCTTGCAGGGCTGCTGCAACGCGGCGGTGTTCATCATCGGCACCGGCGTGGGCGGCGGCATCATTGCCAACGGCCAGCTGGTGCGGGGCGTGCACTTTACCGCCGGGGAGTACAGCTTTGTGAACACCAACGCCGATGCGTGGGAGGATGTGGAAAAGACCATGGCCTGCCAGTGCAGCACAAAGTATATGCTGGAGTGGTACCGTGCCCGCAAGGGCCTGCCCGCTGATGTCCCCATGAACGGCAAAATCTTTTTTGAAGCCGCCAACGCCGGGGAACCGGAAGCGCTGGAGGTATTGGAACATTTCTGCAAGATGGTGGCCGTGCAGATCTATAACCTCACCGTCCTGCTGGACGTGGAAAAGGTGGCCATTGGCGGCGGCATCAGCAAACAGCCGCTGCTTCTGCGCACCCTGCGCCGGGTGTATGACGGGCTGTTTGCTTCCCGCGGGGAATCGCCCTACATGATCGGCCTGCCGCGCTGCGAGATCGTGCCCTGCCATTTCAGCAGCGAAGCCAACCAGGTGGGGGCGCTGTATACGTATCTGCAGGCGAATAAAACGATTTAAAATGGCTTCCGCTTCGCTCTAGCCATATTGAGCGGAATTATTGTTTTTAGAACAAACACCGGCAGACTGCGGTCTGCCGGTGTTTGCATTTTCACGGCTGGGGCCGCAATGGAAAACTGCATCTTGCTGCTGTCAGCTTTCGGCTGCCGCGCAGACAGGCTACACAGCTCCGTTTCCGGCAGCTCCATACAAAAAAGCCGCTGCACGTTCTTTCTCCGTGCAGCGGCTCTGTATTTTATTGCGCGTGCTTTACTTATTGGTCAACCGGTTGAAGTGCGGCTTTTCGTCCTCTTCCTTTTTGGGTTCCGGCTTCTCCGCCGGGGTCAGGCGCACTTCGGTCACGCGGCGCTTGGCGGTGCGGGTCACCACGCCGTCATACTCGCCCAGCGTAAAGCGGTCGCCCACCTTGGGCAGGTGGCAGGTCTTTTCCTGCACCAGACCGTTCACCGTGTTGGAGTCGATATCGTCATCCTCCGGCAGGCCCAGCGTTTCGTACAGGTCGTCCACGCTGGCGCTGCCCAGCACGATCCAGCTGCCGTCCGACTGCTTGCGGAAGTCCTCGGTCACTTCGTCGTGCTCGTCCCAGATCTCGCCTACCAGCTCTTCCAGAATGTCCTCCAGCGTGATGATGCCCTCGGTGCCGCCGTATTCGTCCACCACCACAGCCATGTGGTGGTGCTGCTCACGCAGGGTGCGCAGCAGCTGAGAGATCTGGGTGGAACCGGTGGTGTAGAGGGTGGGCTTTACAAGGTCCTCAAGGGTGGTGTCCTTGTGCAGACGGCCAAGGTAAAAGTCCTTTTCATGTACCACGCCAATGATATTATCGATGGTGCCGTGGTAGACCGGCAGACGGGAGTAGCCCGATTCCGCAAAGGTCTGGGCCAGTTCTTCCAGCGGGGTATCATCCTCCACTGCGATCACATCCACGCGGGGGGTGAGAATTTCTTCCACCTCCACATCGTCAAATTCAATGGCGCTGCGGATCAGCTGGCTTTCCCGGTCGGTCAGTTCGCCGTCGTTCTCGGCCTCGCTGACCATGGTCATCAGCTCACCCTCGGTGATGGTGTCCTCTTCCTTGCTGCGGATAAAGTGGCCCAGCAGGCGCTTCCACTGGCTGAACAGCCAGGTCAGCGGCGTAAACAGGGTCATAAGCAGGTTCAGGATGGGCGACACTGCCGTAGCAATGGTCTCGGGCATCTCCTTGGCAAGGCTCTTAGGGCTCACCTCGCCAAAGATCAGCACCACAATGGTCAGCACAATGGTGGAGGTGGTAGCGCCGCGCTCTTCACCCAGCCAGCGGGTGAACAGGATGGTGCCGATGGAAGCGGCCGCGATGTTCACGATATTGTTGCCGATGAGGATGGTGGAAAGCAGCTTATCGTATTTTTCGGCCATGGCCAGCACGCGGGCGGCCGCTGCGTCGCCGTCCTCGGCACGGCTTTTCAGGCGGATCTGATTCAGAGAAGAAAATGCGGTCTCAGCGGCGGAGAAAAAGGCGGAGAATGCCACCAGGATCACCAGCACTACCAAGAGCGTCATACTGCCATCGTCCATAAAAAGGGAAATCACACTCAACTTTCTGTTTGATAGTATAAGCCTTCCCCCTCGGGGGAAGGTGGCATTGCGTCAGCAATGACGGATGAGGGGCAGCTGCAGTCAGATTCCGCTCTACAAAAGCGTGTTCTGAAGATATTTTCCCCTCATCAGTCGCTGACGCGACAGCTTCCCCCGAGGGGGAAGCCTATTCGTATACAAAAATGTGCTTTCCACCGTGGCTGTTCCGCGATGAAAAGCACATCAATGTTATTTGTTATAATATCATATTCTGTGCCCCGGTGCAAGCGCTGCGCCTGCGGACAAGGTACAAAATGTGTAAAATATCGGCGTATCAGCGCAGCACAAGCGTACCGTTCTGGCAGTCCACGGTAAGGGTATTGCCCTCGGCGTAGCTGCCCTGAATGATGGCCTTGGCGATGAGCGTCTCCACACGGCTCTGGATGAACCGCTTGATGGGCCGTGCGCCGTACACACTGTCGTAGGCGGAATCAATGATGAAGTCCTTGGCGGCGGTGGTGACCTCCAGCTTGAGGTGCTTGCCCTCATCCATACGCTTGCGCAGGTCCTCCAGCTGCAGGTCCACGATCTTGCGGGTCTCATCCTTGGTCAGGCTCTTGTAGTAGACGATCTCGTCCAGACGGTTGAGGAATTCGGGGCGGAACTTGGACTTCAGCAACAGGTCGATCTGCTTGCGGGCGTCCTCGCTCAGCTCGTTGGAGCCGTTTGCACGGCGCTGTTCCAGATCGTTCAGGATGATGTCACTGCCCAGGTTGGAAGTCAGGATGATGACCGTGTTCTTGAAGTCCACGGTGCGGCCCTGACTGTCGGTGATGCGGCCATCGTCCAGCACCTGCAGCAGGATGTTGAACACATCGGGATGGGCTTTTTCCACCTCATCGAACAGCACCACGCTGTAGGGCTTGCGGCGCACAGCCTCGGTCAGCTGGCCGCCCTCTTCGTAACCCACGTATCCCGGAGGCGCACCGATCAGACGGCTGACGCTGAACTTCTCCATATATTCGGTCATGTCGATACGCACCATGTTGCGCTCGTCGTCAAACAGGGCCTGTGCCAGCGCCTTGGCAAGTTCCGTCTTGCCCACGCCGGTGGGGCCCAGGAACAGGAAGCTGCCAATGGGGCGGTTGGGGTTGGCAATGCCAGCGCGACTGCGCAGGATGGCTTCGCTCACCTTGGTCACGGCCTCGTCCTGGCCGATGACCCGCTTATGCAGCACATCGTCCAGATGCAGCAGCTTCTCGCGCTCGCCTTCCACCAGCTTCTCCACCGGGATGCCGGTCCAGCGGGCCACGATGCGGGCGATCTCCTCGTCGGTCACGCGGTCACGCAGCAGGCTGTCCTCCTTCTTGGCGGCAGCGATCTTTTCCTCTTCTTCCAGCTGTTTCTGCAGCTGGGGCAGCTTGCCGTATTTCAGCTCGGCGGCCTTGTTCAGGTCGTACTCACGCTGGGCTTTCTCAATATCGGCGTTGGTCTGCTCGATCTGCTCGCGCAGACTCTGCACCTTGCCGATGGCATTCTTCTCGTTCTCCCACTTTGCCTTCATGCTGCGGAACTTATCCTGCAGTTCGGCCAGTTCCTTTTCCAGGTCGCGCAGGCGGCTCTGGCTGAGGGCATCGGTCTCCTTTTTCAGGCTCACCTGCTCGATCTGCAGCTGAGTGATGCGGTGGGCCAGATCATCCATCTCGCTGGGCATGCTGTCCATCTCGGTCTTGATCATGGCGCAGGCTTCATCCACAAGGTCGATGGCCTTATCGGGCAGGAAGCGGTCGGTGATATAGCGGTCGGACAGAGTAGCAGCTGCGATCAGGGCGCTGTCGTTGATCTTGACGCCGTGGAACACTTCGTACCGCTCCTTCAGGCCGCGCAGGATGGAAATGGTGTCCTCAACGGTAGGTTCATCCACCTGCACCGGCTGGAAACGGCGTTCCAGTGCGGGGTCTTTCTCGATATACTGGCGGTACTCGTCCAGCGTAGTGGCACCGATGCAGTGCAGTTCGCCGCGGGCCAGCATGGGTTTGAGCAGATTGCCTGCATCCATGGCGCCGTCCGTCTTGCCTGCGCCCACGATGGTGTGCAGCTCATCGATGAAGAGGATGATCTTGCCTTCGCTCTTCTTCACCTCGTTCAGCACGCTCTTCAGGCGTTCCTCAAACTCGCCGCGGTACTTTGCACCGGCCACCAGTGCGCCCATGTCCAGGCTGAACACGGTGCGGTCTTTCAGGTTTTCGGGCACATCGCCGCGCACGATACGCTGGGCCAGACCCTCGGCGATGGCGGTCTTGCCGACGCCGGGCTCACCGATCAGGCAGGGGTTGTTCTTGGTCTTACGGGACAGGATGCGGATAACGTTGCGGATCTCCTGATCGCGGCCGATGACCGGGTCCAGCTTCTGTTTACGGGCCAGCGCCACCAGATCCTGACCGTACTTCTGCAGGGCGTTGTAGGTGTCCTCGGGGTTGTCGGTGGTCACGCGCTGGTTGCCGCGCACAGCGGTGAGCTGCTGCAGGAATTTATCCTTGGTGATGCTGAACGCACGGAACAGCTCGGTGGTGTTCTGGGTCTGCTCGTCCAGCAGGCCGAGGAACACGTGCTCTACGCTGACGTATTCATCCTTCATGGCCTTGGCTTCGCGGGCGGCGGCGCTCAGCACCTTATCGGTGGCCTGCGAGATATAGACCTTGTCCGGGTCACGGCCGGAGCCGGAAACCCGCGGCAGTGCCGAAAGCTTTTCGGCCACCGCAGCGGCAAAGCTGCCGGGGTCAACGTTCAGCTTCTGCAGCAGCTGCGGGATCAGGCCCTGCTCCTGCGAAGCGAGGGCGTGCAGCAGATGTTCGGGTTCCAGCTGGTTGTGCTGGTACTCCACAGCCAGCTGCTGCGCAGCCTGCAGAGCTTCCAGCGTCTTTTGTGTATATTGATTGGTATTCATAAAGTCAAGCCTCCATTCATACCGGAAGGTTTTGTTTTAGCGGACAAATCTTGCAAGTGCTAACGGTTCTGTGCACTGAGGCCGCAGAACCGGAAGCATTTTGTATTTTTCTTATGTTTCATGATTTTGTGCACCTCCCGCCGAACCATTTTACTTTCGTTTTAGCACTCCATCTGTTCGACTGCTAAAAATATACTCTTATTCGCCTACTTTGTCAATAGGGTTCATAAAAAGTTTGCAATTTACAGTTTTTGCCAGCAAAAAAGCACCGCACAGCATTCTCAGCTATGTGGTGCTTCCTTGCAATTTGTCGAATAATATGATACTCTATATTTGCTGCTTACACAAGCAGCAAGGCACTGCATACAACGGCAGGCGGTTCAGCCCTCACTTCCGAAAGGAGGTGAGAGTCATGCCTATTACTTTTACATTCCATCTGCTTGGGCTTACGTTCACGCTGCGGATTTCTAAAGGTAAAAGATGAACCGCCACCCTGGCCGGTGACGGTTCGTTTTAGAATCCTAAACCTAAAGGGCTGACCGCTTGTCGCAGTGCCTTTTCTATTTGTAGTATAGTTATTTTTTATAGATTTGTCAAGGCTTTACGTTCAGTCCTGCTTTTTCCAGCGGCGCATCACGCCCATGCCCAGCGCATAGGGGCCGGTGTGCACCGCAATGGTGCAGCCAATTTGCAGCAGACCCACTTCGCACTGTGCACCGGGGTACTTTGCACGCAGCGCCGCACGGGTCTGCATCCACAGGCGCTTGCCTTCGTCGGCGTCATAGCCGTAGCCCACCGTGATGCGGTAATCATCCGGTGTGCCGCCGTGGGCTTCCAGATAGTTCATCAACTGATCCAGCGCCTTTTCAAAGCTCTTCTGGCGTCCGCGGGCCACGCCGCCGGAGAAGATCTCGCCGTCCCTGAACAGGATCATCGGCTTGATGCCCAGCATATTGGCCGCCCGTCCGGTCACCTTGCCGATGCGTCCGCCCTTGATGAGGTAATCCAGGTTGCCCACCGTGAAGAAGATCTGGTTGGTCACCTTCTCTGCTTCCAGCCAGGTCACCGTCTCATCCAGCGTGCAGCCTGCATCCCGCATGGCCACAGCATTTTCCACCATGGTGGATTCGGTAACGGTGGCAGCGGCACTGTCCATCACCTCAATGCGGGCATTGGGATAATCTTCCAGCACCAGCTCGCGGGCGTTGCGGGCACTGCCCACACAGCCGCTCATCTTGCCGGTGAACACCAGACACAGCACGTCACGTCCGGCGGCAACATGGGCACGGAACGCCTGCTCAAAGTCCTCGATGGAGGCAAGGCTGGTCTTGGGGTAGGCCGAAGGGTTGTCCACCATGAACTGGTAGAAATCCCGCACGGCGATCTCCTTGCCTTCCTTGCGGTAGTGCTCGCCGTCCAGCGAGACGTAGAAGGGCACGACCTCAATGCCGAGCTGCCTGGCAGTTTCCGGCGTCAGGTCACATGCGCTGTCGGTAATGATATCAAACATCTGTGACGCTTCCTTTTCTGTGTCATTCAGGCGCTTTGCAGGGGATCAGACGTGGTGGATGTAAGCCTCACGCTCCGCACCCACAGAGATGTAGGTGATCTTGCAGCCAACGGCCTTTTCCAGATACTCCACGTAGTCGCGTGCTTCCTGGGGCAGATCCTCCCACTTGCGGGCGGCGGTGATATCGCAGTGCCAGCCGGGCAGGTACTCCACAACAGGCTGTGCGGTGTCCAGAGCCTCGCCCATGGGGAAGCGGGTGGTAGTGCTGCCGTCGGTCAGCTTGTAGGCGGTGACCATGGGGATCTTCTCCATGTAGTCCAGCACGTCCAGCAGGGTCAGGGCAACTTCATCACAGCCCTGGCAGAACACACCGTAGCGGCTTGCCACCAGGTCGATGGGGCCAACGCGGCGGGGACGGCCGGTGGCGGCGCCGTACTCGTGGCCAGCCTCGCGCAGGTCGTGCTTTTCTTCCTCGGTCATGGCCAGCTCGGCGGTGAAGGGGCCGTCACCCACGCAGGAGGAGTAAGCCTTCATGACCCCGATGGAATTGTGCAGCTTGTGGCCCGGGATGCCTGCACCGATGGGGGCGTAAGCACCGATGACGTTGGAGGAAGTGGTATAGGGGTAGATGCCAAAGTCGATGTCACGCAGAGCGCCCAGCTGTGCCTCAAACAGCACC
>JBNMHZ010000057.1:0-11257 GCA_050873025.1 Faecalibacterium sp.
AGGGGTAAGTGGAGTCCAGAGGATGAGAGGGGCGCCTCGAAACGCCCCTCTTGTCCTCTGGACCAGCGGAGCGCCCCGGCGGAGAATCATTTTATAAAAGCCATTATAGCCTCCCCCCACTCGACTGCGCTCTGCACAAGAAGCGGCTTCTTCCGTGAAAAAACAAATCAGGAAAATCCGCAGATTTTCCTGATTTGCAATATTAAAAATATTATTTCCGCTAAAACAGCCAGAGCAAAGCGGCGGATGCTTTAAATCGTCAAGCCTTCACAAGCTCTGCAAACGCCTTCCGCACATCACCGGAGAAATACAGCGTGCCCAGCGCACACACCGGACCATCACCGCCCAGCTCCACCGCCCGGGCTACGCCTGCTTCAATGGAATCCGCCGCTTCGGCGGTGCAGCCATAATTGCGGATGTGCCGGGCCAGCGTCTCGGCAGGCATGGCGCGGGGCGTGTGGGCCGCCACCGTGACGAACCGTACCGCCAGCGGTGCCAGCAGGCTGAGCATCTCGTCCACGTCCTTATCTGCCATGATGCTGACGAGGAACACGAACTTCTGCCCCGGGAAGCGGTCTTTCAGGCTCTGCACCGTGGCCCGCATCCCGTGGGCGTTGTGACTGCCGTCCAGCAGAAAAGCCGGTGCGTGCCGCAGCAGTTCAAAGCGACCCGGCCAGTTCACCGTCTCAAGGCCGGTGCGGATGGCGCTTTCCGGGATATTCCAGCCGTGTGCGCGCATTACCCGCAGAGCCGTAACGGCCACTGCCGCATTGCGGGGCTGATAGCTGCCGATGAGGGGCAGGTGCACATCGTTCAGGCCGTCAAAGTCGAACTCCACGGCGTCAAGACTGCCGCCTTCGTATTTTAATTTGCTGAAATCCACCTCGGTCAGCTCGGCGTGCTTTTCGGCGCAGACGCGGCGAATGACAGCATCCGCTTCCGGCACGCCGCCGTAGCTCACCACCGGGCATTCCTCTTTGATGATGCCCGCCTTGGCCGCAGCAATGTCCGCGATGGTGGGGCCAAGCTCCTTCACATGATCCATACCCAGTGCGGTGATGACCGCGCACTCCGGTGCGTCGATGACGTTGGTGGAGTCCAGCGTACCGCCAAGGCCCACTTCCAGCACCACGATGTCACACTGCTGCTGCGCAAAATAGAGCATGCCCAGCGCGGTGATGATCTCAAACTCGGTGGGCACATCCTCCATGGCATCGGCGGCGGGCTGTACCTGCTCCACCAGCTGCACCAGTTCTTTGTCCGGGATCTGCACGCCGTTCACCTGAATGCGCTCGTTGAAGCGGTTGATGAAGGGTGAGGTGTACAGCCCCACTTTATACCCTGCCGCCTGCAGGCAGGAAGCCGCCATGGCGGCGGTGCTGCCCTTGCCGTTGGTGCCCGCAATGTGGACGAACTTGAGCTGTTTGTGCGGGTCGCCCAGAGCGGCCAGCAGGGCGCGGGTGCGGGTAAGGCCGGGCTTATGGCCGGCCCACTGGACGGCGTGGATGTATTGCAGGGCTTGTTCGTAGTTCATAGGTACTGCCTCTTTTTTGAGATCACGATCTAGAATGGCCGCCGCGTGCGCTTTGGCCGTCTTCAGAGGAAATTTTATTTTAAATTGCAAATCAGAAAAGCCTGCGGGCTTTTCTGATTTACTTTTTCACGGGAAGGGGTCGTAAAGAAAAGCTGCATCTAACCGGGCAGCGAACCGGAAGTTTCTCCGAGGACCGTCCGCTGAGGTGGGACCCTGCTGCCGCAGGCAGTAGGGCGGGCGATGGAATGGCCTGCAACAACGACGACCGCGGCCAGTGGCCGAAGCAAGGAGCTATTGTTGGGGCAGCGGCCAGCAAGACATGAGTGCCGCTCAAGGCACGAAATGGATGCTGGGTGCCGCAACCCGAACTCGTGTCCGATGAGGAAGCTTCCGGCTCACAGCCCTTTCAGCGTTTTACTTCTTCGCCAGATTCATCAAGGTGCGGTTTTCCAGCAGGATGCGCAGCAGCACAGTGTTCACAGCCGCCAGCACGATCGCGTTGGGGATGCGGGTGAGCAGCACGCTCCAGGCATAGCCGTAGAAGATGCGCAGTGCCAGCGAGTTGATGACCATGGAGCCCACAAAGTGGCCCAGCAGCACGCTGATCTGCAGCCGCAGGCCCAGGCGCATCTCCGGCAGCTTCTGCCACGCATAGCCCGCCACAAAGCCAATGGCCCCCGCGCCCAGCGTGATGAGCGGGTTGATGGCGTAACCGGCCAGCACGCCGCCGATCATATCGGCCACAGCACCCACCGCAAAGCCCGCCCCCGGGCCAAACAGCAGCGCCGCCAGCAGCACCGGCAGACTGCCCATGTTGAACCGCACAAAGCCGGTGGAGATGCTCAGCACCCGGCTGAACACGATGCTCATGGCCACCAGCAGGGCCAGCATGGTGAGGGTGCGGACGGAATTTTTTGAGTTGTTCATATCAACTGTCCTCCTTATAAAAGGAATACCGGGCGGGCAATCTACAAACAGAACACGCCCTCCCTGTGACAAACCGCACAAAGGAGGGCGTGAATCCAACAACTTTCACTTCCGGGCAAGGCGGCAGACCGTCTCGCCTGCACCCAAGTCCATGCAGCAGCGGGATGCAAGCCGCGCACCGCGGGTCTCCCTTCGTCCGCAGCACAACTCCCCGTTGATGCGGCACTTAACGCGCGTGGCTTTACTCTGTTGATGGTTTTATTATAGTCCTTTTTCAACAGCCGCGCAACCGCCCGGACAGACAACTTTGCCAAACGGAAGCGCGCTTTTTTAGCAGTTGTGCATAGCGGCGGAACGATCCCGGCCCACGCACCGCGTCAAATGCAGGAAAATTTCCCGTCAGCAGCGCCCTCATCCGTCACCTGTGGTGACAGCTTCCCCCGGTCGGGGGACACCATTAAACGGAAAATTGATTTCTAACACGGAACGTGGTAAGATGAAGTTGACATTTATAATGTGGAGTTTTCTCCCGGAAAGGAATGTTTCCCGATGAAATTCAACGAAATGACCTATACCCGCCCGGACATCGACGCCCTGCTGGCCCGGTGCAAAGAACTGGCCGCCAAGGCCGCTGCCGCGCCGGACGGCGATGCTCTCATCCAGCTTTACTACGAGCAGAGCGAAGCCTTTGCCGAGTACAATACCGCCGCAAACCTTGCCAACATCCACTACACCTGCGACACTCGTGACGAATACTGGAAATCCGAACAGGATTTCTTTGACGCCAACGGCCCCGCCGTGACCAATGCCAGCGTGGAGATCAGCCGCGCCTTCCTCGCAAACCCGCACGTGGATGCTCTGACGGCAAAGTTCGGCACCACCTGCGTGGCCGGCATGAAGAACGCCGTGCTGGGCATGGACGACCGCACCGTGGAGCTGCAGCAGCAGTTCAACGCACTGGTGAGCAAGTACCAGCAGATCTACGGCGGTGCGCTGGTGGAGCTGGACGGCAAGCAGCTCACCATCCCGCAGCTTGGCCCCTACAAAGAGGACCTGGACCCCGCTGTGCGCCGCGCCGCCTACGAGGCCGAGGCCGGTTACTTTGACGCTCACCGCGCGGAACTGGACGAGCTGTACGGCGAGATCGTCAAGAACCTGAATGCGCAGGCCCGGGTGATGGGCTACCATGACTACAGCGAGCTTTCCTATGTGCGCATGAACCGCATCGGCTATGGCCCGGAGGAGATCAAAAAGTTCCGCGATCAGGTGGCGAACGATGTGGTGCCCCAGCTGCAGAAGGTGATGGCCATGCGTGCAAAGCGCACCGGCATCGCCCACCCTGCCTTCACCGACCTGCCCATCATGTTCAAGGACGGCAACCCCAAGCCCATCCCCGGCTACGAAGCCCGCATGAACGCCGCCCGCACCATGTACCACGAGCTGAGCCCGGAAACGGCAGAGTTCATCGACTTTATGCAGGACAACGAGCTGTTTGATGTGGAGAGCCGCCCCGGCAAGATGTCCGGCGGCTATATGACCAGCCTGCCCAGCTACAAAGCCCCCTTCATCTTTGCCAACTGGAACAACACCTCCGGCGATGTGGACGTGCTGACCCATGAATGCGGCCACGCCTTTGAGGGCTATGTGGCCGAGCGGAACCCGGAAGTTCCTGCCGATCTGGAATGCCCCGGCATGGAGAGTGCCGAAATCCACTCCATGGCCATGGAATTCCTTACGGCACCGTGGCACCACCTGCTGTTTGGCAAGGACACCGATAAATACGCCCTGCTCCACGCTGAGGACAGCTTTGTGTTCCTGGCTTACGGGTGCGAGGTGGACGAGTTCCAGCACATCATGTACCAGAACCCGGACCTGACGCCGGACGAGCGCAACGCCGAGTGGCTCAAGCTGGAAAAGAAATACCGCCCGTGGATCGACTTTGCCGGTCTGCCCTTCTATGGCCGCGGTGCAGGCTGGCAGCGCCAGCTGCACATCTACGAGTGCCCCTTCTATTATATCGATTACTGCCTTTCCACCATGGCGGCGCTGCAGTTCTTCCTGCTGAGTCTTACCGACCACAAGGACGCATGGCAGCGCTACCTCAAGCTGGTGCGCCGCGCCGGCATGGCCAGCTACACTGAACTGCTGGAGACTGCCGGCCTGAAGGTGCCTTTTGAGGAAGGCAGCATCAAGGGCATTGCCCAGCAGATGACCGACTGGCTGGAAGCCCATCAGGTGTAAGGCCGGGCGTTTGACGGCAATAGCCGGGCGTTTCGTGTCGATTTTGCACTCTGTGGGGCAAAATCTGTTATCCTTTGGGGCAGAGAACACATTTGCCTTCTGACCGAAAGGAGTTTGTTTATGAAACTGACCGGATTTTTCAAGCGCTTTGCCGCATGCCTGTGCACTGCCGCCATTCTGGCAGGCGGTGTTTCCGCCTTTGCCCTCACCCCTGCACAGGCCCCGGCCCCTGCAGAGCTCTCCATTACCAACTCTGCTTCGGAAGCTCAGCTGCGCTCTGCCCTCTCCCCGCTCACCGTCACCTACGATAAGGACGCCAAGGGCTGGCAGATCGATTCTCCTTACGAGGATGCAAGCCTGAGCAGCGCCTCCTGCGGCCTGTATCCGTACCTGTTTGTCACCCAGAATGACCCCACCGTGTATATCACGCTGGGCATGAGCTGGTTCGGCAGCAAGAAGATGGAGCTCAAGTCCGTCCGTGTGGAGACCAGGGACAGCTACTATGATTTCACCTGCGACGACCAGTATGAGGGCGGCTACGACAACGACCTGAAAGCCTGGTTCGACTTTGAGTTCTTTGATATCGACGACGAAGCCGATTATCTGAACGAATGGGTAGCTGCCAAGAATGTCACCGCTACCTTTACCGGTAAGGACGGCTCCACCAAGACCTATACCCTGACCAAGAACAACCTGCAGGCCATCCGCGATATCATGACCGCTTATAACACTCTGGCCGATTCCGATGTATCCACCGCCCAGAGCGTGCTGAGCAGCCTTGCAAAGTAAGGCCACCCCGCTGTAAACCATAAGCCCCGCCAGACCGGAGGAATGCGTCTCCAAAGTCTGGCGGGGCTTTTTTGTAAAACGATGCTGCTCAGAGCGCTTTGCGGTATTCCAGCATCAGGCCAAGGACGATCGCAAGGCCGGTGGGCAGGCTGGCAATGTCCACCCACTCCTGCCGGGTGTGGGCCAGACCGCCGTCGATCGTGCCGATGGTATTTGCCGGAATGCCCAGCGAGAGCGGGATGTTGCTGTCGGTAGAGTTGGGCGTCTCGTCCGGTTCGCGGCCGGTGAAGGTGCGGATGATTTCCTTGCTTTTTGCGGTGAACTGCTGCAGCTGCTCCGGGTCGATGGGGCCGTTGCCGGGCCGGATGCCCAGCAGTTCTACCGTAAAGGTGCCGCCGCGGCCTTCCCAATGGGCCACGGCTCGGCGGAACTTTTCCTCCATTTCTTCCAGGCAGTCCTGCGCTGTGGAGCGGAACTCGTACAGCATGGACGCCTGCTGTGCAATGGAGTTGACCGTCGTACCGCCTTCAATGCGGCCAACATTGTAAGTGGTGCGGGAACGGGCAGGCGGCTGAATCTGATACAGTTCGTTCACAAGCCCGCACAGCAGCTGAATGGCGCTGGGATTGCCAAAATTGGCATAGGAATGCCCGCCTGGCGTGGTACATGTAACTTTATAACGATAGGAGCCCACCGCGCTGCTGCAGCACAGCGGCATATAAATGTCAAATGAATAGAATCCCTGAATCCGGGTGCCGTACTCGGCGAACAGCGCCTTGGTGCCATCCAAATTGCCCAGACCCTCTTCACAGGCATTGGCCACCACCAGCACGCCGCATTCCAGCTGCACCTCGTTCCGGATCAGATACTTTGCCGCCATCAGCAGGTTGACAAGGTTTGCGGTGTCATCGCCGATGCCCGGCGCAAACAGCTTACCGCCCTCTTCCCGCAAGGGAAGATTTTCTACATCTGGAAACACAATATCCGTGTGAGCAGCGAACACCACCAGATTTTCCGTATCCGGGCCAAGTTTGCAGATCACATTTTTTGCAGCGTCGATGCAGACGTTCTCTGCGCCCTGCGCCCGCAGCCAATCGCGGCAAAATGCTGCACGGAAATCCTCCTTCCGGGTCGGCGCAGGCATTTTGCCCAGCGTGCGCAGCAGTTCCAGCTGTTCGGCGCGGCACTGCTCTGCATAGGCTTCCACCTGTGCTTTTGTCTGTTCATTCATAAAACTTTCCCTCCCTCAGATACGCCGAAAACCGCAGACAGTTTCCTGCCCACGGTTTCGGCTTTCATTTAACCTTCCAGATCTTCACCATTGGTGGCGATGCACTTCTGATACCAGTAGAAGCTATCCTTTTTGCTGCGGGCCAGCGTGCCGTGACCGGCATCATCCTGATCCACATAGATTACACCGTAGCGCTTGGACATCTCCATGCTGCCGCAGGACACCAGATCGATGAAGCCCCACATGGTGTAGCCGATCAGCTCCACACCGTCCTTCACGGCTTCCTTCATCTGCTCCACATGAGCCTTGATGTAATCGATGCGGTAAGGGTCGTGGATGGAGCCGTCAGCTTCCACCTTATCCACAGCGCCCAAACCGTTCTCTGCAATAAAGATGGGCAGCTGGTAGCGGTCGTACACCTGATTCAGGGTAACGCGCAGACCCACAGGGTCTTTCTGCCAGCCCCATTCGCTGGTTTCCAGATACGGGTTCTTGTTGGCCATGATGAGGTTGCCGCTGGTCTTTTCCCACCCCTGCTCGGTGGTAGACACCTGCGAGAAGTAATAGGAGAATGCCACAAAGTCGATGCTGTTGTTCTTCAAAATTTCCGCATCACCGGGCTGCCACTCGATGTGGATACCCTCCTGTTCAAAGTAACGCTCCATATAAGCGGGGTACTTGCCGCGGGTCATGACATCCAGATAGAACCAGTTGGAATACTGGTCATCCAAGATCATCTGCATCACATCGTTGGGCTTGCAGGTGGCAGGATAAGTAGTGAAGCGGGCGATCATGCCGCCGATCTTGCTGCCGGGCAGGATCTCGTGGCCCTGCTGGATGGTCAGCGCGTTGGCAATGAACTGGTTGTGCAGACACTGGAAGATGGCGTTTTGATAATCCTTTTCCTGATCCTCGATCAGGCACACGCCGTTGTAGGGGTTGAACTTGCCTGCGTTGAACTCATTGAACGGCAGCCAGTAGTCCACCCGGTCGCCCAGACGCTCGAACAGGGTGCGGGTGTAGCGCACATAGCACTCCACGGTCTTGCGGCTCTTCCAGCCGCCATACTCCGTTACCAGATGCAGCGGGATATTGTAGTGCAGGATGGTAGCGAACACCTTGATGCCATGGGCGTGGCAGGCGTCGAACAGGTCGATGTAGAATTTCAGGCCCGCTTCGTTGGGCTGCGCATCATCGCCATTGGGGAAGATGCGTGCCCAGCAGATGGAGGTGCGCAGAATTTTGATGCCCAGTTCTGCGAACAGCTCTACATCCTCACGCCAGCGGTTGTAGAAGTCGATGCCGTGGCGGAACGGATAGTGTTCCAGATCTTCGAGGTCTGCAATTGCGGCTTTAAAGCGTGCATCATTCATGCGGCGATTGGACTTTTTTGCCCGCTCTTCTCTGGTCCAGTTGGGGTCAAAGTAGCGCAGGTCCTGCGTATCCAGCCCCTTGCCATCCTGCAGGAATGCACCTTCTGCCTGAGAGGATGCCATGGCACCGCCCCAGAGAAAATCCTTCGGAAATCCGTTTTTCATCGTTGAACGCTCCTATCCTTCAATCTTTCGTATCCGTTCTTTCTTACTGTTCTTTCTTGTTCATCACAAAGGAGATCACGAAGCCAGACACCCATGCAATTGCCATAACGATCAGCAGCTTAAAGAAGTTGTTGCCGTCATCCACATAGGTAGCAATACTGGTGATGCCGGGCATGGAGAAGGCGTAGGTCACAACGCCCATCAGCATCGCGCAGGCACCGGCAATGGCACCGCCTGCCATTGCAGCGTACAGGGGCTTTTTCTCCGGCAGAGCAATGCCGTACAGGGCAGGTTCCGTGATGCCGAGGATGCAGACCAGACCGGTGGAGATGGCGGCGGAACGCTGCTCGCTGGGCTTCTGCTTCAGAGCATAGGCCAGAACGGCACCGGAAACGGCCAGGTTGGAATAGAAAAAGTTGGGCAGCATATAATCGTGGCCCAGGGTGGCCAGATTGTTCAGCTCCACAGCAGACCAGCCCTTGATGCCGAAGATGATGGTCAGCGGGATGATACCGCAGAACAAAGCGCCTGCAAAGGGACCGGCGTTGGTGAACAGCCATGCGAAGGTGCCGGTCATGATCTTGGCGATCCAGTTGCCCAGAGGAGCTGCAAAGCCCAGGAACAGCGGGGCCGAGATCAGGAAGGCCAGCGAACCGGAAAAGACGATGCGCAGATTTTTGGGCATGTGCTTGTCGATAAAGTGGAAGATGATAGAGAAGATCCACACCGACAGAATGACCGGGAAGATAGAGCCTTTGTAGTTGTAAGCGGGAATATTGATGGGGCCAAAGGCATAGCCGGTGACGCCCTCGGCAGGAGAAAGGAAGGTGGAGTACATCAGGATGCCGGCGGTCATGATGCCAAAGATCTCCTTGACCTTGAAGCGCTTGGCCGCTGCATAGCCGATGATGAAGGGCATGAAGTAGAACGGTGCATCGCCCACAGCGTTCAGCACCGTGATGACGTCCGACTTGGAGGACACCAGACCGATGGCAGTGAGCAGGGAAACAACGCCCTTGATCATACCGCCTGCCACAATGGCGTACAGGCCCGGGGTCACGCAGGAAGCCAACGTGTTCAGGCCGCGGGTGATGATGTTCTGTTTCTTTTCAGGCTCATCATCGGTCGCGGGTTCTGCTTCCACCGTGCCGCCTGCCGCTGCACCGGACATGGCAAGAAACTCTTCGTACACTTCGGGAACCGTGGTGCCGATCACGCACTGGATCTGACCGCTGGATTCCACGACTTTCAGAATACCGCTGACTTTACTTAATTTATCCATGTCCACCGCATCACGGTTCACCGGAACAATGCGCAGCCGGGTGATGCAGTGAAATACGTTCTTGATATTTTTGCTTCCGCCAACAGCGTCCAGAATTTCTGTACAAAGCTGCGTATATTCGGATCTCGTTGTACTCATGAAAAGTCCTCCTTGTGCGGGGCACCGCAGGTTTCTTCAGGCCGCTGCCGCTCGGATGCCTCCGGTGCGTGCAGCCTGCATTCGTTCTTTCTCTTGCCGGCATCCTTATCATACCGGATTTCGACAAAGTTTTCAATTTCCACAAAAAAGGACTTCACTTACCAAACTTAATATGATATGCTTGCTTTGAGGTGATACCATGACCCATCAACAGCTGGAAGCGTTTCTATTTCAGTACACCGAATCGGAACAGCGGCATCTAAAAGAAGACCCGCCGCAGCTGTCGCCCCGCTATCAGTACATTCAAAAGGTGGTCTACGATGGCCGGGAGATGTATCAGTTTAACTTCAACAGCCTGATGAAAGGCCACTCGGTCTGTGTCAACAAGGAGTCCCGTTTTACCGTCATTCCGGAGCATATCCACTCGGTGATCGAATTTTTGTATGTGTATTCCGGCCACTGCACCCAGGTGATAAACGGGCAGGCCATCACCATGGCGCAGGGAGATATCTGTATGCTGGACACTCATGTGCCCCACAGCATTCGTCCCTTGGGCAAAGATGATATAGTTATCACCATCGAGATGAAAAAGGAATACCTGACCCAAGGCTTTTTGCAGCGGCTGGGCAACAACGGCATCATCAACGGCTTCCTCATCAATGCCCTTTCTTCGGACGCCGCCCACGACCAGTATCTGCTGTTCCACAACCGCGAGGAAACGCCGATCCATGCGGTCATTCAAAGCATCCTCTGCGAATCCTATGACCCACAAATTTGCAGTGACAAGATGATCGACGCCTATATGATCGTGCTGTTCTGCGAAATTCTGCGCCAGTACCGCAGCCAGAGCTTTTCACCAAAGGCGAAAAGTCAATGGAAGATCGTGGACATTCTGGATTATCTGGAAGCAAACTATCTGACCGTAACCTTGCAAAGCACTGCCGATCACTTCGGCTTCCACCCGAACTACCTCAGCGCCTTCATTAAAAAGGAGACAGGCCGCACCTTCAAAGAGCTCGTCATCCTGCAGAAGATGTGTCAGGCCTGTTTTTATCTGACCAACACCGACTTTCCCATCTACGAAATTGCACAGAAGGTCGGCTATGATAATCTGGGCTTTTTCTACCGCAAATTTACGGAGCTTTACCACATGACCCCGCAGGAATTCCGGGATCAGAAAGCCTACTCCTGACCCTCTTTGCATAAAGTGCCGGGAGCCCTCTGTAAACCAGAGACTCCCGGCACCTTATTATATGTATCTTATGGGGCAAGGGCCGCGCGGCTGTGCTGTTCGAATTCCTGATTCTCCACGCACAGCATCAGCATCCCCGGTAGACATTCCTGGCTGTTGGGACCCTCAGGCTAAGCAACAGCCCGCCGGGCTGCTTGTTTACGGTGCTTTGCACCGCCGCCCTGTTCGAGCCCTGTGCCGTCCGTCACAAACACTCTGCATCCCGGTAGACGTTCCTACTAATTGGAAACCGCGCACTAAACAACAGTCCACTGGACTGTTGTTTGCCCCGCCTGCGGCGTGGCCGTGCTGTTCGAGTCCTGTACCGCCACCAAACAAAAAATCC
>JBNMHZ010000058.1:0-11165 GCA_050873025.1 Faecalibacterium sp.
ACTCTGGTCGTGGCACTGGGTGCCGGTCTGGGCGTGTGGGGTGCCGTGAACCTTATGGAAGGCTACGGCGGCGATAACCCCTCCGCCAAGAGTCAGGGCATGAAGCAGTTGATGGCTGGCGGCGGCGTTGCTTTGATCGGTATCACTCTGGTGCCTCTTCTGAGCGGTCTGTTCGGCTGATACAAACCCTCATCTGATTCAATAAACATGTTTTGACCCAAAAGTACACCAGTAAATCAGCTTTCGCCGCAGTTTACGGCAAATTCCAAATAGATTTCAGGTGTGTACGGGGCCACTTTTTCAAAACAAAGGAGATCAAAACTATGGAATTTTTCAACAGCGCAGTAGACGTTCTGAAGACTCTGGTCGTGGCACTGGGTGCCGGTCTGGGCGTGTGGGGTGCCGTGAACCTTATGGAAGGCTACGGCGGCGATAACCCCTCCGCCAAGAGTCAGGGCATGAAGCAGTTGATGGCTGGCGGCGGCGTTGCTTTGATCGGCATCACTCTTGTGCCCCTGCTGAGCGGTCTGTTCGGCTGATCTTTTTTCGGGCGGCATTGCCGCCCTTACATATTACTTGCAAGCAGCTTCCAGCCCCACCGTGGCAAACGGCTTCTTATTATAATAAGGAAGCGCATTGCAAAACGAGTATTCACTGTTACCTGAAAGGAAGGCGATTTTTATGCAGTTTCTGACGCACATTATCTTTCTGCTCAACCTGCTCAAGACCCTGATCAATCATTTCTCCTGATGGGTGGTGGCTCTGAGTGGAAACAGTTCTCAAAGCAATCTCGGATTGGATCAAGTCGTTGCTGACAGCGGCCATTATGTCCAATCTCTCCGGCCTGTTCGATGATGTCAACACCCAAGTGGGAAGTATTGCGCAGCAGGTCGGCACCAAACCATCCAATTTTGAACCGAGAGTTTTTGCCATGATCGAGGCATTATCCCGCAATGTGGTGCTTCCCATTGCAGGCATCATCTTAACCTTTATAGCCTGTTATGAACTGATTCAGATGATCACAGAGCATAACAACATGGCCCAGTTTGAACCTGCACTGATTTTGAAGTGGATCTTCAAAACTGCCATTTCGGTTTGGATGATTTCCAACACGTTTGACATTATCATGGCCGTGTTCGATGTGACGCAGCAGGTCGTGGCAAATTCCAGCGGCATCATCAGCGGCAACACAAGGGTCAACGACATTGGCCTTTCCATGCTGGAAAGCAGCATGATGAGCATGGATGTCGGCCCGCTGTTTGGCCTGTTCCTGCAAAGTTTCCTGATTGGCATCACCATGCGCATCCTGTCCATCGTGATTTTTGTGATTGTGTACGGCAGAATGATTGAGATATACATGATGGTCAGTCTGGCCCCGGTGCCCATGGCCACATGGGGCAACCACGAGCAATCTCATGTAGGGCAGAACTATTTGAAGTCCCTGTTTGCACTGGGATTCCAAGGTTTCCTGATTTTGATTTGCGTTGCCATCTATGCCGTGTTGATTCAAAACATTGCCATCTCCGGTGATGCGATCAGTTCCATCTGGAGCATTGTCGGTTACACGGTGCTTCTCTGCTTCTCACTGTTCAAGACCAGCTCTGTTGCAAAAACTCTGCTGGGTGCCCACTGATTGGAGGTGTTTCGTTGGCAGCTTATATTTCCGTGCCGCGTGATCTGACCAAGGTGAAGTCCAAAGTGGCTTTTAATCTGACCGCACGGCAGCTCGTTTGTTTTGGTGCAGCGGCAGTCGTAGGAGTGCCGCTGTTCTTTGTCCTGCGGGATACCGCAGGCAATACCGGTGCGACCCTCGGCATGATGGCGGTCATGCTGCCCATGTTTTTTCTGGCCATGTACCAGAAAAACGGCCAGCCCGCCGAAAAAATCCTGATGTACTACATTCAGTCGCGGTTCATCCGACCGAAAGTACGTCCGTACCAGACCCACAATTACTATGCACTGCTTATGAAGGGAGATGAAGCCCATGATTCCGTTTCTGAAAAAGAATAAGGGCGACAAAAAGCCGCCCAAATCCAATGTGCCCCGCACAGCGCAGGAGAGCATCCCATTCCAGCGGGTGTTTGAGGATGGTACCTGCCGGGTGCGTCCCGGCTACTACACCCGTACCATCCAGTATCAGGACATCAATTATCAGCTGGCACAGCAGGAGGACAAGACCGCCATTTTTGAGGAATGGTGTTCGTTCCTCAACTTCTTCGACAGTTCCATCCACTTTGAACTGTCTTTCGTGAATACCGCCACGGACAGTGCAGACTTTGAAAAGTCCATCCGCATCCCATACCAGCAGGATGGTTTTGACGATGTTCGTGCCGAGTACAGCCAGATGCTGCGGCAGCAGCTTTCCAAAGGCAACAACGGCCTCACCAAGACCAAGTTCCTGACCTATGGCATCGAGGGCGAGAGTATGGCACAGGTTAAGCCCCGGCTGGAGCACATCCAGAATGACCTGATGAACAACTTCCACCGGCTCGGTGTTCTGGCAAAGCCGCTGGACGGTACGGAGCGTCTGCGGCTGATGCACGGAATGCTGAACATGGACGGTGCCAACAAGTTTCATTTCGATTGGAAGGCCCTTGTGCCCAGCGGCTTGTCGGTAAAGGACGCCATTGCTCCCACTGCGCTGGCGTTTAAGAACAGCCGCACTTTCCAGATGGGCGGCATCTTCGGCGCAGTCAGCTTTCTGTCCATCACCGCCTCCGACCTGAGTGACCAACTTTTGAAAGATTTTCTGGACATGGATTCCAGCCAGATCGTGACAATGCACGTTCAGAGCGTTGACCAGAACAAGGCTATCAAAACGGTGAAGCATACCATTACCGAGCTGGATCGCAGTAAAATCGAGGAGCAGAAAAAGGCCGTCCACGCCGGGTACGATATGGACGTGCTTCCGTCCGATCTGGCAACCTATGGGCGAGATGCAAAGGCTCTTCTGAAAGAGTTGCAGTCACAGAATGAGCGAATGTTCCTCGTCACCTTTTTGGTGCTGAACACTGGAAAGAGCGAACAGGAACTGGAAAACAACGTATTTCAGGCAGTCAGCATTGCGCAGAAGCACAACTGCGAACTGTGCCGCCTTGATTTTCAGCAGGAGCAGGGCCTGATGTCCAGTCTGCCGCTGGCAGACTGTCAGATCGAGATCCAGCGCGGCCTGACCACCAGCAGCACGGCCATTTTTGTGCCCTTTACCACGCAGG
Source organism: Faecalibacterium sp. (assembly GCA_050873025.1). GTDB lineage: Bacteria > Bacillota > Clostridia > Oscillospirales > Ruminococcaceae > Faecalibacterium. The sequence continues at coordinate 3,216 of JBNMHZ010000058.1, forward strand.
AACTTTTTGATGGCGGCAAGGAAAGCCTGTATTACGGCCTGAATGCCCTGTCCAATAACCTGATCATGGTGGACAGAAAGAAGCTGAAGAATCCCAATGGTCTGATCCTCGGCACTCCGGGTTCTGGCAAATCGTTCAGCGCAAAACGTGAGATCTGCAATGCGTTTCTCGTGACGGACGATGATATTATCATCTGCGACCCGGAATGTGAGTATGCTCCGCTGGTGGAGCGTCTGCATGGGCAGGTCATTCATATCAGCCCTGCCAGCACCCAGTATATCAATCCGTTGGACATCAACAGCAACTACTCGGAGGAGGACAATCCGCTGGCTCTGAAAGCAGACTTTGTACTGTCCCTCTGCGAACTGGTAGTCGGCGGAAAAGAGGGCTTGCAGCCTGTGGAAAAGACGGTCATCGACCGCTGCGTCCATACCATCTACCGCAAGTATTTCGAGAATCCTATTCCCGAAAATATGCCGCTGCTTGAAGACCTCTACAATGCACTGCTGACGCAGGATGAACCGGAAGCCCGCCATGTGGCTGCTGCGCTGGAAATCTACGTCAAGGGCAGTCTGAACATTTTCAACCATCATACCAATGTAGACATCAACAACCGCATTGTCTGTTTTGACATCAAACAGCTTGGCAAACAGTTGAAAAAGTTGGGAATGCTCATCGTTCAGGATGCTGTGTGGGGCCGTGTTACTGCAAACCGAGAAGCTGGCAAATCTACGCGATACTACGTTGATGAATTCCACCTTTTGCTGAAAGAAGAACAAACCGCAGCTTACAGCGTGGAGATTTGGAAACGCTTCCGCAAATGGGGCGGAATCCCAACCGGCTTGACACAGAATTGCAAGGATTTGCTGTCCAGCCCCGAAGTATCGAACATTTTCGAGAACAGCGACTTTGTATATATGCTCAATCAAGCCAACGGTGACCGGCAGATTCTGGCAAAGCAGCTGAACATCTCGCCCCACCAGTTGTCCTACGTTACACACAGTGGTTCCGGCGAAGGTCTGCTGTTCTACGGCAACACCATCCTGCCCTTTGTTGACCACTTCCCGCACGATCTGGAACTGTACAAGATCATGACCACCAAATTGTCCGAGGTGACGGAGGCGGAAAAGCATGAGTGAGAACCAGCCGAAGCTGAAATTTGAGGAGGACAAGGAGCGCACGGCCACGCGCTCTCCTCCGAAAAAATCCAAGGTCGAGCAGTCAGTGCCCAAAAAGAAAAAGCTGAAGCTGGATGCAGACAAGGCTGCGGAAAAATCCCAGCATCTGCGTTTCGGCAAAGCAGAGATCACCCCGGATGAAGCATCCCGCATGACCAAACAGCAGAAACGCGCCATGTATGCCGCTGCTGCCGCCCGGTCTGCGGCGTATCGGGAGGTTGACCAGTATGAGGACGACAACGTGGGCACACAGGCTTTCAATGAGGGCCTGAAATCCGAAGAAGCAGTCAGCGATTTTTCCAAGAATCGCTATGCCCGGAAATTAAAAAAGAAAACCAAGCTGCAAGCGAAGAAAAATATTCCCACTGTAAAATCTTCTGTATCTGGTTCCGATAAAGCCAAAAGTTCAGAGGATGCAAACAGAACAGCCGGCAGCGAGGGCGGCTCCAACTGGTTTTCAAAATGGAAGCAGAAAAAGGATATTCAGGAAGGCTACCGTACCGCAGCCCGGTCTGGTGGCACAACTGCACAGACTGCAAGCGGTCAGAAAGCCGCATCCGGTGGTACTTCTGCTGCAAAGTCCAGTATAGAGCAGGTCGTAGACAAAGGAAAGTCGGTGGTCAGCACCGCAGTCAACGGCATTGCTGATTTTGCCAAGGGTAACGCACACGTTCTTTGGATCGTGGGCGTTTTTCTTTTACTCCTGCTGCTGGTTATGTCGGCATTTTCATCCTGCTCCATTCTGTTCAGCGGCACCACACAGGTCAGTGGGCAGACCATCTACACCGCCGAAGACCGTGACATTAAAGGGGCCGAAACCGACTACAAGAAGTTGGAGAAAGACCTTGATAAAAAGATCAAGCGCACTCCTACTGACCACCCCGGATATGACGAGTATCAGTATCATCTGGACACTATTGAGCATGACCCATGGCAGCTCACTTCGTTCCTGACCACCCTGTACGATGATTACACCCGCAGCGAAGTGCAGGCCAAACTGCAAGAAATCTTCAAAAAGCAGTACAAGCTGACCACATGGGTGGAAGTACAGACCCGCTACCGCACAGTGGTGATGATTGATATTTTTACAGGTATGCCCTACACCACACAGGTTCCTTACCAGTATAAAATCTTTCATACCAAGCTGGAAAACCGAGGGCTGGAAGTTATCATCAGAGAGGAGTTAACGGAAGATCAATGGAAGCGGTATGAAATCTTCCAAGACACCAAGGGCGGCAGACCGTACCTATTCAAGGATGGTCTGCCCGCTGGCGGTTCGGATGGTTCCGGTGAAGCTGGCATCGACTACACAGTTCCTGCAGAAGCGTTGACGGATGAGGAATTTTCCAAAATCTACGCTGAAGCCAAGAAATATGTTGGCACACCTTATGTGTGGGGCGGCAGTTCCCCGGACACCGGATTCGATTGCAGCGGTTATGTCTGCTGGGTGTACAACCAGAACGGTTACAACGTGGGCAGAACGACCGCCAACGGTTTGTGGAACAAATGCCAGCATATTTCCGAAGCCGAAGCAAAGCCCGGCGACCTTGTTTTCTTTGAAGGAACCTACGATACCCCCGGAAAAAGTCATGTCGGCATCTACCTCGGAAATGGGATGATGGTGTCTGCTGGCGACCCCATTAAATACGCCAATATTCACTCGTCCTACTGGCAGAAATATCTGTCCGGTTTTGGACGGCTCTCAAAATGATCGGAGGAAAGTATGAGCGAAAAACTCGATAAACTGCGCGCTTCTCAGGAAAAGGAAAAAGAGCGGCGCATCAAGATCAACAACCGTATCGAAAGCCTTGAGCGGCGGATTCAGGAAGCGGAAGCCGCCGAGGTCAACGAGATGGTACGCACAGCCAAAGTCACGCCGGAACAGCTGGCCGCACTGCTGCGGCAGTCTGCCACTTCCACCCCGAACCCGGCTGCGCTGTCCGCAGTCGGTGCTGCCTTTACTAAGGAGGACGATTCCAATGAAGATGATGAATAAGTTCTGTGCCCTGATGCTGTCGGCAGCACTGTGCGCTGGCATGGCGGCTCCCGCTTTTGCCTATGGCGGTGAGCCTGTGGAGGAAGCGGAGCAGCCTGTCCTGACTGCCACTTCTGATGAAGAAGATGCTGTCACCGTGACCGATGAAGAAACCGGTGCTCTGACCCCAGAGGGCAATCTCTCGATTGTGGATGATTACCACACCAATTACTCGGATGGCTCTGGTCAGCAGTTTATTACGCTGGTCAGCAAGTCGGGCAACACGTTCTATCTGGTGATTGACCGCAACGCCAAGGGCGAAAACACCGTTCACTTCATGAATCTCGTTGACGAATCCGACCTACTTTCCCTGATGGAAGATGAAGATGCCGAGGCATACACTGCTGAAAAGGAAGCGGCGGCACAGGCAGAGCAGGAGCGCAAACAGGCCGAGGAAGATGCCCAAAAAGCAGAGGAAGAAGCGGCGGCCACCGGTTCTGAACAGACCGGTGGCAACAAGATCACGAAGTATGCGGCCACCTTCTTAGGCGTACTGGCTCTGGTCGGTCTGGCTGCTGGCGGCGGCATCTATGCCTTCATGAAGCAGAAACAGAAGAAAAAGGCCGAAAAAGAAGCCCTCGACCCCGATGCAGATTACACCGAGGACAAGGGCGACTTTGAGATTCCTATGGAGGATGAGCCGGAGGAAACCGGCGAGGAGGATAACGCGGAATAATTTTACTGGCGGCATTTGCCGCCTTACATATCTAAATCTGAAAAGAATAGGAGTTGATGCTTATTGTCTTATCGCTTAATAATCGCAGAAAAGCCCTCGGTCGGGGCAGCTTACGCAAAAGTTCTCGGTGCGACCAACCGTCAGGATGGTTATTTGGAGGGTAACGGTTATCTCGTCAGCTGGTGCATCGGACATCTGGTGGAACTGGCTCCGCCCAATGTCTATGACGAAAAGTACACCAAGTGGAGCGTGGCTGATCTGCCCATCCTGCCGGAAAAGTGGCAGTACCTTGTGTCGGCCAGCACGAAAAAACAGTTCGGCATCCTGAAAAAGCTGATGAACCACCCGGATGTGGATAGTGTGACCGCCGCAACCGATGCCGGGCGTGAGGGCGAACTGATCTTCCGACTGGTCTACCAGCAAGCCGGATGCAAAAAGCCTGTTTTTCGCCTGTGGCTGTCCAGCATGGAGGAATCTGCAATCCGGGAGGGCTTTGCCAACCTGAAACCGTCAACTGAATATGATGCGCTGTACAATGCAGCACTCTGCCGGGAACGCGCCGACTGGATGGTTGGCATCAACGCTTCCCGGCTTTTTTCGTGCCTGTATGGTCGGCCGCTGGCAGTTGGCCGGGTCATGACCCCGGTACTTGCCATGACAGTGGTGCGGGAAGCGGAAATCGCAGTCTTTACCCCGGAAAAGTTCTATACCGTTGCCCTTGCATTTGCGAGCGGTGGCACCGCATCCAGCAAGCGGTTCCCGCAGAAAGCGGATGCAGAAGCCCTGCTTAGTTCCTGCCGAAAGGAGGCTGGTGCTACCGTGCAGAATATGGAACGCAAGGAAAAATCCGAAAATCCGCCGCAGCTTTATGACCTCACCACGCTCCAGCGGGATGCCAACCGTCTGCTCGGTTTTACCGCACAGCAGACGCTGGACTATGCGCAGAGCCTTTATGAAAAAAAGTGCATCACCTACCCGCGCACGGACAGCCGCTTTCTGACCGAGGATATGGCTGCATCCCTGCTGGGGCTGGTGGTTGGCACCTCTGCTGCACTCGGCATTCCGGAAGAGGTGCCTGTTCATGTGGAGCAGGTCATTGATGGCAGCAAAGTCACCGACCACCATGCGCTGTTGCCTACGGCAAGCATGGCAAAAGCAGACCTTTCTGCCCTGCCTGCCGGAGAAATGAGCATCCTGCGGCTGGTCGCTGCACGGTTGCTCTGTGCTGTGGGGGAGCCATACCGCTATGCAGAAACCACACTGACCGCTATCTGTGCAGGCGAAGAATTTACCGCCAAAGGCAAGGTTGTGCTGTCGGATGGTTGGAAAGGCATCGAGCGCAAGGTGCTGAGTGAACTGCTCGGCAAGAAGAAAGAGCCTGCTGTCCTGCCCGATGTGCAGGAGCAGAGCGAGTGCAAAATTGCCGATGCTGAATTGAAAGAGGGACAAACGTCACCTCCGAAGCACTTTGACGAAGATCTTCTGCTTCATGCAATGGAAACCGCCAGTGCGGACAATATGCCGGAGGGTGTGGAGCGTCAGGGCATTGGCACACCAGCTACCCGCGCCGCTACCATTGAAAAGCTGGTACAGAAAGGTTTTCTGGAACGCAAGGGCAGTAAAAAGACCAAGGTTCTGCTGCCCACCGACAAGGGCAAAGCGTTGATCACCGTGATGCCCGAACAAATTCAGTCGGCAGATATGACTGCCGACTGGGAAGCAAAACTGCTGCGCATCGAGCGCGGCGAGATGGAGCCTGAAGAATTTATGACCGAGATCAAAGATATGATTTCCTCGCTGGTAAATACCACCGAGGCCGTGGAGGGAGCAAATATGCTGATGAAGAATAAGGTTGCTGGTGTCTGCCCGAACTGTGGTAAGTCTGTTGTGGAGCGTGAAAAGGGCTGGTTCTGCGAGAACCGTGAGTGCCGCTTTGCACTCTGGAAGGACAACGCCTACTTCAAGCGGCTGGGCAAGCATCTGGATGGCCGCATGGTGGACAAGCTGCTGCGGGATGGCCGGGTGCGCCTGAAGGATTGCAAGAGTGCCAAGGGCAAAACCTACAATGCGACGGTTCTGCTGTCCACCGAACCCGATGGCCGCAGCAAATTCAATCTGGATTTTGAGAATGGAGGTTGCTGATGGAACAGGCAAAGGAAGCCGTTTATCTCATCAACGGCGACCGTTATCTGCATCTCCGGGAAAATGGTGCGGGGGTCGGCTTTGCTACCTATAATAAGGTAACGGGTGAGCCGCTGGAAAGCGGGCAGATCTCCGAAAAGAACCTGCCGCCCGATGGCCGAAACTCTCTTCCTGCTGCCCGGAATTGGTATCTCTTTGAGCTTTCGAACGATGACCGCAAGGCCATCCAGTTGGAAAGTGTGCAGATCCTTGAAAATATTCCGCAGGCCGGCATTGGCAGGCGGCGCATCTGGGAACCCGAAACCATTTCTCCCGATGTCCGGCTTATCAACAGCCACTACGATGATATTTACCGTATTCCCGATGGCGGTGTCGTCCAAATCGACTGCTCGGATGGCTCCAGCTATACGGCGCGGGTAGAACGTCTGGACGATTATCACTTTATACTGGGCGGGATCGACCCCTATCATATAGCTCAGTTCCCAGAAGTCATGGAGCGCAACGGTGCTGCCGCTTACCCGGAGATTCAAACGCAGGATGAAACTGGGGCATGGGCGTTGGGCAGGATGGGCTATCTTGCCATCCAGTCCACAGACGATGGATGGGATTACACTCTTTATTACCGCGACTTTTCTGTGATGGACAGTGGTCAGATTGACGCACCGGAACTGACGATTCAGGAAGTCCGAGAGCAGATTTTGGAAGCGCACCACATGGAGCGCGGTCGGCGGCAGATGCTGGACTATGATGTTATCATGGAAAAGACCGCAGAAGCCGAGGAACTGGGGCTTTCCAATAAGCCCTCAACGCTGGAAAAGCTGGCGGAGCTGTCCAAGTGCGATATGCTGGAGTGCAATCCCACCGGATGCAGAAAAGCGAGGGATGGACATGAACTTTGATCATGAAGAACTCACGTTGATGATGCTCTACACCACCGGCACCCGGCTGGGGCTGATTCAGGAACTGCGGCTCATGCAGTGCTACCTGATGCCAGATGAAACCGCTCTGAGGGAGTTGTCCGAACAGGTCATTGAAAAACTGAAGCTGTTGACGGATGCCGAGTTTGCCGAGTTGGAATTTCCGCTCGACTAAATTTTTGCCGCCTGCGGGCGGCTTACATATTATAGAAGACAGGAGGCAAAAATGCCAAGCAAAACCGAAGAATACCTTGCTCTTGCGCAGCGCACGGCCAATGGCCTGACACGGTATTGGGAAAGCTGGACAGCATACCTGACCACCGCATCCCGGCTGTACAAGTACCGCTTTGAAGATCAGCTGATGATCTACGCCCAGCGGCCTGATGCCACGGCCTGTGCCGACTACGACATCTGGAACAACCGGATGAACCGTTATGTCCGGCGCGGTTCTAAAGGCATCGCTCTGCTGGATGAATCCAGTGGATATCCGCGTCTGCACTACGTTTTCGATGTGTCGGATACGGGTGTGCGCCGTAATTCTCGTGCCCCTGACCTGTGGCAGTATAACGATGGTCTGAAACAGCCTGTTTCCGATGCGCTGACTGATGCCTATGGTATCCGCCATGAAAGGGTCAGCCAGCAGCTTGCCGACATTGCCGGGAAGCTGGTCGCAGATTATTGGGACAACAACGGCGAGGACATCCGCGCCATCGTTGACGGTTCGTTCCTGATGGACTATGATAGTGCCGGGTTGGAAATGCAGTTCAAGTCCGCTGCCGCAATCAGCGTTACCTACACACTTCTGGAACGGTGCGGATTTGAACCGGATGGCTATTTTGACAAAGACAGTTTTCAGGCCGTCTACGATTTTTCCACCCCGGACACCGTCTATGCCCTCGGCGCTGCAGTTAGCGACATCAGCCGCGAAGTTCTGCGCACCGTGGAACGGGCAGTCAAAACGACCATCCGCCGCCGAAACAATGAAAGGAGCCAGCATGAATA
>JBNMHZ010000059.1:0-10340 GCA_050873025.1 Faecalibacterium sp.
ACGATCGTTGACGAATGGCGTTACTTGAAGGACGACAAGTACGTGAATGCCGAAGGCGATTCCGCCTGCCCGGTCACCGTAACGCCAATCAAAGCCGCAAACGACAACACCGATGCGAGTACTTACCGGCAAGTAACCATCACTTCAAAAGGAACATCTCCAAACTGCTCTGTTTCCTTGTATCGCTTTGCTTATAAGACCACTCTGGATATCTTTGAGAACGGTCTCCCGGACACCACAAATGTTTACGAAAAAGACGGCATCTTTTATGCACTCAATCCGGCTGTCCCGGGCAGTTCTGTTCTTTCCGAAAAGGCCAAGTGGATATATGACGACACCGACACATCCAACAAAACTCTGACCCTCAATCATGTTTCCTCCCACGGTTCCTCTTTTGATCTTTCCAACCTGAGCAAAGATATCACGGTAAAAATAACCGACGCTAGCTCTACTCGGACCATTCGTGCTGACGGCACTGTTGAAAGCCCCCTCACGATCAACGGTCCCGTTACGTTCAGCAAGGGCACATTCAGCAGTGTCACCCTGACTGGCAACGGCTCGATTGACAAAGACTCCACTGCCACCTTTACCAATGTGACCCTGAGCGGCACCAACGCCAAGATCAACGGCGGCGTATTCAACGGCACCGTTACTCTGGCTGAGGGCGCAGACATCGAACAGATCACCGGCGGCCTGTTCGCACAGGACATCAAAGATGCTTCCGACAACGGCCAGCTGTACCGTGTCACCCTCAAGGATGGCTCGACTTTCAAGGTCAGCGGCTATACCAATAACTTCTCGTATGTCTATGTCTCGCCCAGCACCACGCTGGCCGTGACCAGCACCGACGCAGATGCAAAAGCCTTTGGCCGGATCAACGGCAAAGCGGTAACTGGCAGCGGCGCTTCTCTCACATCTAACGGCAAGACCATCACCTTTACGGTCAGCGACCTTATTACCAAAGGTGTTGTAAGCGCCGAGGACAAGACCATCGTTCTGGCCCCTGCGCTGGAAGATGTCACCGCCAGCATGTTCACCGTGACCAACAACAAAACCTACACTTACGGCGACACCGTGGCTAAGGAAGATTTCAGCATCGAAAAGACCGACGCCGCTATTGCTGCCGGCGTCGGTGAAGCTTCCATTGCAGGCTACTACAAGGTAACGAACGGCACGGCGGACACAACAGGCGAGCCGCTGACCACCGTTTCCGATGCAGGTACCTATCAGGTGGTACTAAAGGTGGAAGAGACCGACACCTATGCAGGCAACGACAAGCTGACCAGCGATAGTGACAGCTGGCGCTTTACCATTGCCAAAAAGCCCATCACTGCCGAGGACTTCACCTTTGAAGCACTCGAAAGCCTTACTTATGACGGCACGGAAAAGGCAGTCACCATCACTGCAAAGGACAATGTCGGCACCATCAGCAAAGTGCTCTATGCCGCAGAGGGCAGCAGCAATTACACTGACACTGCCCCCACAGATGCAGGCACCTACCATGTAACTGCCACCGTAACGCCGGATGCAAACCATACGTTCGTGCAAAGTGCACTGCCCACCGACTGGGTCTTTACCATCCAGAAGGCCAACCTGACCGCAAAGGATTTCCACCGGGTCAACGGCAGCACCCTTGCCGAAGCCGGCATGGCACTGAATGACAATATCAAGGGTGCAGGCGAAGTGAGCTTCACCTACAAGCCTGTGGCTGACATTGCCACCCAGAGCCTGACACCGGACACTATGAATTCCGGCGTTTACCAGCTCTATGTTTCGGTCACCGATGGCAAGAACTACAACGCTGTGGACGGCCTGACGGACGACAATGACCCGGACTGGCAGTTCACCATCGACAAGCGCACCCTGACCGAAGATGATTTTGACATCACCGTTCCGACAAGCCTTAGCTATGACGGCAAGCCCAAAGAAGTGACAGCCGAGTACAAGAATGGCAGCAGCCCCATCACGTTCGGCGCTGTCACCGTGAAGTACGAAAAGCAGACTGCCGACGGCACCACGTGGGAATCCTTTGACGGCATCCCCACCGATGCAGGCACCTACCGCTTCAAGCTGGAAGTGGCCGCTTCTGCCAATAACGACCAGCAGACCATCGAACCCGAAAACAACACCTTTACCATCCAGCCGCACACATTTGACATTGAGGATTTTGAGCTGGTTCATCCCACCGATATGCGCGAGGACGGCAGCCCCAAGAACGTGAGTGTGAAACCCACCAAGACCGTCCTTTATACCGAAGGTGAAAACGGAAACTTTGTGTGGAAGCTCTACCGTGAGAACGACGATGGCACTTACACCCTGCTGGACGAAATGCCCACCAAGGCCGGCTCCTATGTCTATGCCGTCTGGGTAAAGAAGGACGCAAACCACATCGGTTACGATACCGTTGCTGCGCTCCCGACGGACGGGGAGTGCCGTCTTGGCTTCGGCATGGATGCCCCTGTTCACTGCAGCTACTTCGGCTGGTTTGATATTCTGGAACCCATGTACTCCCTCACCATTGAGGGCGGCACCGCACGTTTCCGCGATGTGGACGCCACTGAGGATACCGCAGTTCCCGAAAACACAAAGACATCCGTGCCCGCAAAGGCCATCGTGTACCTGACCGTAAACACCACCGCCCCCGACGAACCCGATATCACTCTGCTGGCCGCAGACGCAGACAGCGAAATCGAGACCTGCCCGTGGTATGTCGTCTCCGGCACCAAAGTGGAACTCAGCTGGGACGGCGATACAAACGAATGGTACTTTGAGATGCCGTATGCCGATGTCCGGCTCACCACCACCGAACCCGTCACCCCCACCGGCGGCGGTTCCGGCAGCAGCAGTGCAGGCACCGGCGCAGCCATCGTGCTCAGCGGTGCAGCCCTTGGCGGCGCAGCCTATCTGATCGGCACCGAGCTGTGGATGCAGGCAAACCTGCCCGCAGGTGCCGCCATCCCCACCAGCCGCCAGCAGCTGGCAGCCCTGCTGTGGGATGCCGCAGGCCGGCCCGAACCCGCCGGCACCGCACTGTTCACCGACATCAGCGCAGCCGCCGCCGACAGCCAGAAGGCCGCCCGCTGGTGCGTGGAGCAGGGCCTGATGCAGGCCGAAGGCGATACCTTCCAGCCCGCAAAGCACACCTTCCGCCCGCAGGTCATCAAGGCGTGGAAGCAGCTGCAGGCAAGCCGGAAGGCTGACTGATTTACCAATTCCTCCTTCTTTCTATTCTTTTCAAAGTGCGCAAAAGGCCCCCGCCAGTCACTCGGCGGGGGCCTTTTGCCTGTTTTATTCATCGGTGCCGCCGTCCGCACGGGGCTGACGGCCCCGCTCCGGGACAGCGCGCTGCTGGTTGTAGCGGATGAGCTGGGCCGCGGCAGTGCTGGCCGCAAGGCCCGGCCGGGTGACCATGTACACGTACCGGCGGTAGCGGTCCTGCCGCAGGGGCACCAGCACCGTGTCCGGGCTGTACATCTGCGGGTGGTCGGTGCTGATGAACACCCCCAGCCCCGCCTGCACCATGCTCAGCAGCACCGAGTCCTCGTTGGAGTAGCCGCGGATCTCGGGCCGGATGCCGTATTCGCCCAGCATCCGGCGCAAAAGGTCGGAGTAGGCAGGGGAGTCGGTGAACAGCATGGGCCTGCCCGCCAGCTGCGCCGGGGTGATAAATTCGCACTTGGCCAGCGGGTCGTCCCGCAGCATGGCCACCACAAAGGGCAGCTCCACCACCGGCGTGAACTGCAGCCCCGTCTCACCGGGCTGGTAGCTGCAGAACACCATGTCGTACATGCCGGCTTTCAGGCCTGCCAGCAGCCGCTCGGTCTGGTCCACCCGGATGTCAAAGCAGGCTTTGCTGGCCTCTGCCGTGCGGAAATCCGCCAGCATCCGGGGCAGGTAGGTGTTCACCACCGGGGTGATGCTGCCTATGGACACCCGCTCGGCCCCGGTGCGGAAGTCCCGCATGGCGGCGGCACCGGCGTCCAGCGTATCAAGGCCCGCTTCCACGTAGCGCAAAAGGGCGCGCCCCGCGTCGGTGAGCACCACATTGCGGCCCCGCCGGGTGAACAGCAGCACCCCCAGTTCCTCTTCCAGCAGGGCAATGGCCCGGCTGAGGGACGGCTGCGAGATGGCCAGCGCATCGGCGGCCTTGGTGTAATGCTCGGTCTTGGCAAGCACGCGGAAATACCGCAGCTGGTTCAGTGTCATGGCGGGGTGCTCCTTCCGGGATGTTTGCCCCTATTATACCACGACCTATAGCAAAAAACTATGAATATATTGCCGCACGCTTCTTGTTTTTGACAAGGTTTTCACGTTAAACTATTAACAGTGTCCCATTGGGGCAGAAGGAATCACACACGAAGGTAAAAAGGAGAAGAAACCATGCGCAAGAAGTTTGTTGCGGCGCTGCTGTGCGTCGCAATGGTGCTTACGCTGCTGGCCGGCTGCGGCTCTTCCAGCAGCAGCACCGCAGCATCCGGCTCTGTGGCCGGCACCTACGAGGGCACCGGCAAGGGCCGCAACGGCGATATCGTTGTTGCCGTCACCCTGGACGACGATGCCGTTATCACCAACATTGAAGTGAAGGAACAGCAGGAGACCGAGGGCGTGGGCGACATCGCTTTCGACCAGATGATCCCCAAGATGGTGGAGAACAACTCCGTGGCTGTGGACGCTGTGGCCACCGCCACCCTGACCAGCAACGGCCTGCTGGAGGCTGTGCGCAACGCTCTGACCGCCGCAGGCGTTGACCCCGACGACTACAACGGCGAAGTGGCTTCCACCACCGGCGAGGACACCACTTATGACGTGGATGTTGCTGTTGTGGGCGCAGGCGGTGCCGGTATGGCTGCCGCCGCGGCTGCTGCCGAGAACGGCGCAAGCGTTCTGGTGCTGGAAAAGGCCGCTTCCATCGGCGGCAACACCAAGCTGGGCGAGGGCACCTACAATGTGGCCGACCCTGAGCGTCAGAAACTGCTGACCATGACTGCAGACAACTGCAAGGAAGTGGAAGAGGCGCTGGCCGTCAAGACCGATGACCCCGACTACCAGGCACTGATCGATGCTACTCGCGCCGACTACGAGAAGTGGCAGGCCGAGGACGGCAAGACCCTGTTCGACAGCCCCAACTGGCACGCCCTGCAGACCTACATCGGCGGCGGCTCCATCGACAACATCAAGCTGATCGAGACCTACGCCAACGGCGCTGTGGACGCTCTGGACTGGCTGGAGAACACCATCGGCGTGCCCTTCAAGAACGACTACATCTTCATGGCCATCGGCGGCAAGTGGGCCCGCGGCCATCAGGTGGACCTGATCGCTGCCACCGGCAAGGAGAGCGACAACGGCGGCCGCATCTACATCGAGAAGCTGCAGAACTACGCCGAGAAGCTGGGCACGCAGATTGAGACCAATGCCAAAGTGACCACCCTGACCGTGGGCGACGACGGTGCCGTGAACGGCTGCATCGCCGAGCGCACCGACGGCAGCACCATCACCGTCAACGCAAAGACCGTCATCATCGCTACCGGCGGCTACGCTGCTTCCAGCGATCTGGTTTACAAGTACTCGGGTGGCACCATCACCACCAAACTGACCAGCTGCGCAGCCACCAGCACCGGCGATGGTCTGGCTCTGGCCGAGAACGTGGGCGGCAGCCTCATCAACCTGGATCAGATCCAGGTGCATCCCCTGGGCGACCCCATTGACGACTGCGGCTGCGTGAGCGAGTTCGTGGGCAACTGGCTCAGCGCCACCGAGTACATGTTCGTCAACAAGGAAGGCAAGCGCTTCATCAACGAGGACAACACCCGTTACGCCATCAGCATGGCAGAGCTGCAGCAGACCGACGGCCAGATGTGGCTGATCGTGGACAGCAGCGCCATTGCAGGCGACGACACCCGCAATGAGCTGATCGACAAGCTGCTGAACGACGGCCACTCCGTGAAGGCCGGCACTCTGGACGAGCTGGCTGAGAAGATCGGTGTGGACGCCGATACCCTCAAGGCCACCGTGGAAGCCTACAACGCAGGCATGACCTCCGGCAAGGATGAGTTCGGCAAGGCCACCAGCGAGGATTCCACCATCCTGCAGGCTCCGTTCTACGCAAGCCTGCGCACCCCCACCGTGCACTACACCATGGGCGGCATCCAGATCGACACCGGCGCACACGTGCTGGACGCCGAGGGCAATGCCATCCCGGGCCTGTACGCAGCCGGTGAGGTGGCAAGCGGCATCCACGGTAACAACCGTCTGGGCGGCAACGCTTACCCCGACATCATCACCTTTGGCCGCATTGCCGGTACCAATGCAGCTGCCGATGCCAAGGCATAAATAAAGCTTTTCTCTGAAACTTCTTTCTTCTTTTCAGTTTTCTAAAAACGCATCAAGGCCCTGCCGGGTTCCCGGCAGGGCCTTGATGTTTTTATGCACAAATTCCGGGCTGCACTTTTGTACAGCCTTTCCAATGGCCGGGGTGCGGCGCACCGATTATAATAGAAGCAAAGACATTTTACCGCAAAGGAGCCACGTTTGCTATGGATCTGTTCAACAGTTAGGTGATCGGCAGCCTGAACGAGCTGGAACTGCTGGTGTACCGCTACATCATGGAGCACCCCAACACGGTGCCCTTTATGCGCATCCGGGAGCTGGCGGCGGAAGCCCATGTTTCCACCACCACGGTGCTGCACTTCTGCAAAAAGATGGGCTGCGACGGCTATGCGCAGTTCAAGTGGGAGCTGAAAGAGCAGACCGGCACCAACCAGGAAGCCCATCTGCCGGACACCCTGAGCGACCTGCAGAACTTTTTGTGGCGGGTGGGCACGCCGGAATATGACGCCGCTCTGGACGAAGCTGCCGGCATGATCGCCCGGGCCGAGCGGGTGTTCCTTGTGGGCATTGGCAACTCCGGCAGCATGGCAGAGTACGGTGCACGGTATCTTTCCAACCTTGGCAAGTTCGCCCTCAGCGTCACCGACCCGTTTTACCCCATCACCATCACGCCCGGCACCACCATTACGGCGGTGATCCTCTCGGTCTCCGGCGAGACGGAGCAGGTGCTGCATCTGGCACGGCAGCTCAAGGAAAAAGGCACCGGGCTCATCGCCGTTACCTGCTCCGACCAGAGCTCGGCGGCAAAGCTTTCGGACATCACGCTGCCGTACTACACCACCGTGCACCGCCTGACCCGCGAAAACTACGACCTGACCAGCCAGATGCCGGTGCTTTACCTGCTGGAAGCGCTCTCCCGCCGGGTGTACAACCGCATTCTGGAGTGACGCCGCTGCCGCAGTTGTTCATTTTGTACAGTTCTTTGTATCCAAGTGAAGAAAAAACGAGTTGTTTTTTCTTCACTTTTTTGTTTTTTGCCGTCACAAAACCCTGCCAAATGCGCGGCACCTCCGCTATAATGAAGCCACAGGAACTCAAAACCTAAGGTAAAGGAGAGAATACCATGGCAACCAAGATCCGCGATTACACAAAGCTTGCCGCCGACATCTGCGATGCCGTTGGCAAGGACAACATCATCAGCGCGGCCAACTGCGCCACCCGCCTGCGTCTGGTGCTCAAAGCTACCCCTTCCGAAGAGGTGACCAGACAGATCTCTGAAATGCCCGCCGTCATCAAGGTGATGGAGAGCGGCGGCCAGTACCAGATCGTCATTGGCACCCACGCCAAGGACGTATACGAGGCCATGGCCCAGATGCTGGACCTCACCGAGACCGAGGCCGCCCCCGTCAAGCAGGGCCTGGGCAGCCGCATCATTGCCACCATGTCTGCCGTGTTTGCACCCTTCATCTACATTCTGGCGGCAGCAGGTCTGGTGCAGGGCGCACTGATCATCATCACCCACTTTGCACCCGCTTTTGCCGACACCGGTACATATTCCGTGCTGAGCTTTATCAGCTGGACGCCCTTCACCTTCATGCCCATCATGATCGCGGTGACGGCTTCCAAGCACTTCAAGTGCAACACCTTCATTGCCATGTGGTGCTGCATGGCCCTGTGTAACCCCGACTGGGCTTCCATTGCATCCCGCATCGCTTCCGGCGAGACCATCAAGTTCCTGGGCCTGCCCATGGCACAGACCACCTACACCTCCAGCGTGCTGCCGCCGCTGTTTCTGGTACTGGTGCTCAGCTATCTGGAGCGCTGGCTCAATAAGCACGTGCCGGATATCGCCAAGGCTCTGGTGGTGCCCTTCGTCAGCGCCGTTATCATGGTTCCGCTGACCATTCTGGTGATCGGACCCATCTCCGATGCCTTTGCAATGGGCATTGCAAACTGCTATAATTTCCTTGCCAACAACGTGCCCGCACTGGCCGGCCTGCTGGTGGGCGGCATCTGGCAGGTGTTCGTTATCTTTGGCGTGCACTGGGGCGTCACCCCCATGAACGTGGCCAACTTTGCAAAGTACGGCTGCGACTCCTTCCAGGCCTTCCAGACCTGCGCCGTCATTGCACAGGCCGCTGCCTGCTTTGGCGTGTTTATCAAGAGCAAGAAGGCCGACACCAAGAACGTGGCCCTCTCTGCCGGCCTGACCGGTATCTTCGGCATCACCGAGCCCGCCATCTACGGCGTGACCCTGCGCTTTAAAAAGCCCTTTGTCTGTGGCTGCATCGGCGGTGCCATCGGCGCACTCATCATCAGCTTCTTCAACACCAAGTATTACGTCTACGCCGGTCTGCCCGGCCTGCTGACCGTGGTGAACGCCATCAGCGACGCGAACCCCTCCTCCTTCACCGGCATGATGATCGGTGTGGCCGCTACCATCATCGTCACCATCGTTCTGGTGCAGGTGATCGGCTGCGGCGACGAGACCCCCGCCAAGGAGAACAAGTAAACGAGAATCGAGGAAAATATGCTTCCTGAAAACTTTTTGTGGGGCGGCGCAGTGGCTGCCCATCAGCTGGAAGGCGGCTGGGATGCCGATGGCCGCGGCCCTTCCGTCAGCGACGTGATGACCGGCGGTGCCCACAATGTGCCGCGCATCATCACCGACGGCGTGCTGCCCGGCCAGCGCTACCCGAACCATGAGGGCATCGACTTCTACCACACCTACAAAGAGGATGTGAAGCTGTTTGCCGAGCTGGGCTTCAAGTGCTTCCGCACTTCCATCTCGTGGAGCCGCATCTTCCCCCGGGGTGACGAACAGCAGCCCAATGAGGCGGGCCTGCAGTTCTACGACGATCTGTTCGACGAGCTGCTCAAGTACGGCATCCAGCCGGTCATCACCCTGAGCCACTTTGAAATGCCCTACGCCCTGGCCAAAGAGTACGGCGGCTGGTACAACCGCAAATGCATCGATTTCTTTGTGCACTACGCCGTTACCGTGATGGAGCGCTACAGGCACAAGGTGAAATACTGGATGACCTTCAACGAGATCAACAACCAGACCAACACCGCCAACGATATCTTTGGCTGGACGAACTCCGGTGTGCGCTTCTCGCAGTTTGAGAACAAAAAGAAGGCCCTGTATCAGGTGGTGCACCACGAGCTGGTGGCGTCTGCACTGGTGGTGAAGAAAGGCCATGAGATCAACCCGGAGTTCAGGATCGGCTGCATGTGCTCCTTTGTGCCGTACTACCCCTACTCCTGCAGCCCGGACGACGTGATGATGGCGCTGGAATCCATGCACGAGCGGTATTATTTCAGCGATGTGCACTGCCGCGGCCATTACCCCGCCTACGCAAAGAAGGAGTGGCAGCGGGAAGGCACCGCCCCGGTGATGGAGCCGGGGGACGAAGCCATTCTGGCCGAGGGTACGGTGGATTATCTGGGCTTCAGCTACTATATGTCCAACGCGGTGCGTGCGGATGTGGAAGCCGACAACGACGGCCTGAGCGGCGGCAACGCCCACACGGTGCCCAACCCCTACGTCAAGGCCAGCGACTGGGGCTGGCAGATCGACCCGGTGGGCCTGCGGTACACGCTGGCTTCCCTCTACGAGCGGTACGAAAAGCCGCTGTTCATCGTAGAGAACGGCTTTGGTGCCATCGACGAGCTGAAACCCGACCACACCTGCGACGACGGCTACCGCATCGACTATCTGCGGGCCCACATCGAGGAGATGAAAAAGGCCGTGGAAGAGGACGGCGTGGACCTGATGGGCTACACCCCCTGGGGCTGCATCGATGTGGTGTCCTTTGGCACCGGCGAGCTGCGCAAGCGCTACGGCTTTATCTACGTAGACCGCAACGACGACGGCACCGGCACCGGGAACCGCTACAAAAAGCGTTCCTTCAACTGGTATAAGAAAGTCATTGCCTCCAACGGCGAAGACCTTGCATAAGATTCCTCCATCTTATTAAAACGAGAAGCGGCATCTGCAAACGCAGATGCCG
>JBNMHZ010000060.1:0-9718 GCA_050873025.1 Faecalibacterium sp.
GGCTTTCCTGCCCCCTTCCGGCGGCGTTTTCCGGCTCTCCTTCTCAGGGTCATCGCCGGGTATCCCATGCAGACGGTCATGCGGTTTTCAAGGTCCAACGGGCAAAACGGCAACAAAAAAGCCGTCACAAAACAGACCAGCTCTGCCTTCGCTTTTTCTGGAAGGTCATGCTAGTCGGTTATGTAACGGCTGAAAGCCAAAATGTTCAGCCCCGCAGGGCCTGAACGAATATGTAAAAATATGTTATATTCAATTGTTGGGATAGATTACCACAAAAATCGAGCCGTGTCAACAAAAAGTTTTGAAAATACGATACTTTCAGCGGTTTGCAAGAAAACGTGAGGGAAACCTTGGCAAAAAGAGAGAGGGCTGGGCGGTGCCAGCCCTCTTGACAAGGCAATGAGGCACATCAATATGGGCTTGCAAAATTTATTAAGGGAATGCGGTGATAGTAGGACTTATACAAATCAAAACACCGCCCGATTCTGGTGAAGGAGAACCAGAATTGAACGGTGCAAATGGAAGAAGGAGAAAAGCGTAGAAAATCAGACGATGCAATCTGGGAGCAGCGCATGGAGCTGTGTCAGCAGTTCTTCGCAGGAATCGGAATAAATCACAAGGGTAAGCGGATTGCTCAGGTCGAGACTGTAAATGCCAAGCAGGGATTTGGCATCAATGGTATATCGCCCGGAGACTAAGTCCATCTCATAGGGATATTTGGACAGCAAATCTACAAAGTCCTTGACCTGATCGACCTGCCGCATTCTGATCTGTAATTTTGTCATAGGGTATCCTTTCTTTTACATCAGTGGGATAGAGGCAATGCAGTTCTGAATTTCCACCATGGAGGGCATTGCAGGGATTGCGCCGCCCTTTGTCGTGGTCAGACTGCCCGCTGCATTGCCGAAGCGGACGATTTCTTCAAGCTCAAATGCAGGGAGGGTACGCAAATCCTCCGCAGCTTTTCTCCGCAGCTGGTAGTGAATTGCGCCCATGAAAGCATCGCCTGCACCCGTCGTGTCCACGGTAGGCACATCATAGGTGGGAAGATGCCCTGCGCCCACAGCGTTCCGGTAATAAGCACCCTTTGCACCCAGCGATACCAGCACAAGAGATGGCCCCATTTCGAGCAGGGCTTGTGAGCCGCGGGCAAGGTCGCTTTCGTTTGTGATAAGCTGCATTTCTTCCTCGGAAACTTTCAGAAGATCCGCAAGCTTGACACCTTCCTGCATCTGGACAACGGCATCTGCCGGGTGCTCCCACAGAAGCGGACGGTAATTGGGGTCAAAGCTGACCAGCTTGCCCTGCTGCCGTGCATACCGCGCAGCTTCCAACGTGGCGGTGCGGCTCGGGTCGGAGGTCAGAGAGACAGAGCCGAAATGGAAGATGGCAGCATCGTCAATCAGATTCCTGTTGACTTCTGCCGAAGTCAGCATCACATCGGCACCGGGGTTCCGGTAAAAGGTAAAGGAGCGGTCTCCCTTGCTGTCAAGCTGTACGAAGGCAAGGGTCGTGGGAATCTTTTCGTCAATCACCAGACCGGACACATCAATGCTGCTTTCCACAAGGGTCTGGCGGAGAAAATCGCCAAATCCGTCTTTGCCGACTTTTCCGATGAATGCTGTTTTGCCGCCCAGACGGGCATTCATGGCAAGGACATTGGCGGGTGCACCGCCGGGATTCCGGGCAAACAATTCGATGCCCTGTGCATTGGTTCCGTTTGGGGTAAAGTCGATCAGGCTTTCTCCCAAAGCTACAACATCAAACATGGTATCACCTCAACCTGTTTTTAGCGTTCAGTTCGGACATAATCTGGTTATACGAACGCTTACTGATTCGGTAGAAGAACAGGACAATCGCTGTTATCAGCCACAGCACACCGGGAAGCAGCGAGAATGCATAGTGCATCGCATTCTGCACGGCAGCATTCTGCACCTGATTGGGGGCAAAACTCAATGCACTCAGCACACCAGCCAGCGCAGAGGTGCCAATCGCCATGCCCAGTTTGTTCCCCAGTGAAACGAATGCGTACTGGAAACCATCGTTGCGGACACCGGTTTTCCACTCGCCATACTCCACGCAGTCGGGAACGATGGCGTAGATGGCGGTATTGAATCCGCAGAAGAAGAACTGGGACAGTGCAGCGAATGTATAGAACGGAATGGGAGAAGAAACTGCACTGAAGAAATAGAGCGCAATCAGGGAAACGCCGGTTCCGGCAGCGAAAAGGGAAGCGGTGTGCCCTTTGTTGCCCAGCTTTTCAAACACGAAGGGGAATGCCGCAGCACCCAGAATGGAGGGAACGATCAGGATCATCGAGTAGATGGTAAACAGATTCTCGTTGCCTTCCACATATTTGAAGTAATAGAGCAGGTCGGCATTGCGGCCATACAGCGTTACACCGAACAGGAACTGACCCGCCAGTGCAATCAGGTAGGGCTTGTTCTGAAGCGCTGCATCCAACTGCTTTTTCAGTGAGACTTTTTTCCGCTCCGGGGGCTGGACGACCTCTTTGGTTTTGGCAAAACAGAACCAGTGACAGAGGGTGAAGATACCGCCGTAAAGGACGGTCACCAGAAGATATCCCCGTGCTGCATTATCACCGCCAAAAGCAGAGATCAAAGGCAGGGTGATGATGTTGATGATATTGATGGCGATCATGGCACAGACGGAGCGAGAGGTGTTGATTTTCGCACGCTCCTCGATGTTCTGGGTCAGGGTGCCGCAGAGCGTACCATAAGGTATGTTCACGCAAGTATAGCCCAGAACCAGTACACAGTAAGTAATGTACATATACAGGCTCTTAGCGCTGTCTGACCATGTGGGGTGCGCCCAGAACGTCAGCACGAGCACCACAGCAGTTGCCGGTGCGCCGAACAGCAGCCATGGACGGTAGCGTCCCCAGCGGGAACGGGTGCGGTCGCTCAGCGAACCGATCACGGGGTCATTGATGGCATCCCAGAAGCGGGAGACCAGCATCAGGAGGGACACTGCCGCCATGCTGATGCCGCAGACATCGGTGTAAAAAATCATCAAGAAGTTGCCAACGAACATCCAGCTGAAGTTGCAGCCCACATCGCCCATGCCGTAAGCGATTTTACTGATCAGAGGGATTTTGATGTTCGTATCCTGCTGTTTCGGCTCTGCTGTGTAACTCATACGGCGCGCTCCTTTCTCCTCTTGACGCGATGCTTATAATTTCTGGCAGAACTCTATTCTCTCTTTATTCGGGCCTTCGACCATGAAAAAGCGAACACCGTTTTCCCAGAACGGCAGTGACTGGATGCTGGAATGCAGCAGGTGCATCCCTGCCTCTTTTGCCGCAGCAAAGGCGGCTTCGATATCGGTCGTTGCCAGAGCTACATGGTCGATTGCTCCGGCCTTTTCCGCCGCACGATGGTTTTCATAGGTTTCGATCATCAGATCGCCAAACTGAAGAAACGCAACGCGCTCCCCGGCGGCTTTGTTCACTGTTTCCAGCGCAGAAACAAACCCCAGCTTCTTGTAAAATGCAATGGTCTTGTCGAGATCATTTGTTGGGATGCCAATGTGCGCCACACCGGTCAGAACCTGCGGAAAGCTCATACCTTCGTTTCCTCCGCAATCTTCACCACTGCTTTGACGATGTTGGCCTTGTCCGAAATGCTCTTGTCCATGGCATTCTGGATGTCGTCAAAGTCAAAGATGTTGGTCACAATGCCCTTCAGATTGATTTTGCCGGAAGCAACGGCATCGATCGCCATGGGGTAAATGTGGCGATAACGGAACACGGTCTTGAAGGTCAGTTCCTTGTCCAGTGCAAGGCTCATAGGCAGGGTCATCTCGCCGGATTTGGAGTAACCAACCAGAACGATGTTTGCGCCCTTCTGCGCCATCTCAATGGCCTGACGGGTAGTGATTTCTGTACCAGCAGTCTCGATAACGAGGTCGCAGCCCAGACCATCGGTCAGGTCGAGAATCGTCTGGACAGCATCCTTTTCGCGGCTGTTGATCACACCGTCTGCACCCAGTTCAAGAGCCTTATCCAGACGCTTCTGCATGATATCTACAACGTAAACACGGGAAACACCCTCGGCTTTCAGCGCCATCATGGAGACCAGACCAATGCAGCCTGCACCCATGACCACCGCAGTCTGACCGGCATGAGCACCGCCCTGATTGGCGGCGTGGAAACCAACGGCCAGAGGCTCGATCAGCGCACCTTCCATGGTGCTTACGTTGTCCGGCAGCTTGAAGCAGAGGTTTGCTTCATGTGCCACATACTCCTGAAAAACACCGTCTACCGGCGGGGTAGCGAAGAACACGACATCCGGGCAGAGGTTGTATTTGCCCTCACGGCAGAACTTGCAGTGACCGCAGGTCTTGCCCGGCTCCAGCGCAACGCGGTCGCCGACTTTCAGATGCTTGACAGCACTGCCAACTTCCACGACTGTGCCGCCCGGCTCGTGGCCCAGCACGAACGGTGGCTTGACCACATAATTGCCGATCGCACCCGTTTCATAGTAGTGCATATCGCTGCCGCAGATGCCAACGTATTCCAGCTTGACAAGAACCTCGTCCTCTTTGGGTGTGGGGATCGGGCGGGTGGTGTAGCCCATCTTGCCGATGCCGTTCATGACTGCAACTTTCATTGTGCCTTTCATAAGATGACCTCCGTTTTTATTTGTTTATTAACTTTTATAAAGTGTTTATGAATGTGACTACAAATTAACACACCGCACAACCAAAGTCAAGCCCTTTTTCGCGGATTCGGAAAACTGCACAAGGAAAAAGCGGCGGAATTGTGCAAAAAATCGAGGACGGCAGGTGCCGTCCTCGATGGGAAGGTTTATAGGTTCTGAATAAAGGCTTCGATATGGAGCAGAGCGGCTCCCAGCGCAGAGGCTTCCAGCCTATAGCGGCTGAACTTCAGGTAGGAACTGTCCGGCTCAAACGTATTACGCTCGACCAGCATTTCCCGGAGCGGTTCGCCAAACTCTGCCAGAAAGCCGCCAACGTAGCCGCCAACGATTACATCACAGTCGAAGGTCATGCGCAGATTATTGACTGCTACAGCAAGGTAAGAAAGGTATTCATTCCATGCCGTTTGCAAAGCTGCATTGCCGGAGCGCAACCCGTCAAAGAATAGTGCAAGATTTCCGTCGGTCAGCTGGGAGAGGACTTTTGCAGAGCAATAGGCATCCAGACAGCCCTTTTTTCCGCAGTAGCAGGGGCGGCCATCGGGAACGAGCGTGTTGTGCCCGAACTCTCCGGCACGAAGATGGTCGCCGCCATAGAGCGCTCCACCGGTCAGAATCGCACCGCCGACACTGTTGCTCAGAGAAAGGTAGACAAGGCTGCGGGGAGATTCGAGGTCGCGCACTTCAGCAAGTCCGGCAGCGTTCGCGTCGTTGATGAACCGGCAGGAGAACGGGATGTAACGGCTGAATTCTTCGGTAGGAACATTCCGCAGACCCAAGGCATGAGAGTAAACCAATGTCTGCCCCTCTTTGTCCAGAATACCGGGCAGCGAAATGCCGACGCCCAAGATTTTTTCGACCGGGCAGCCCTCTTTTTCAATCAGCCCCTGCACGATTCCGGCAAGCATTTCCGCATAGATGTCCGACCGCTCATAAAGACGCTTTTTGCGCTCATAGTGGAGAAGGTTACCGGACAGATCGACCAGAACTGCTCCGACATGATTCTGGGTGATCTCCAGTCCGACCGCAAGTCTGGCATTCCGCACGGGAGCAAATGCTCTCGCCTTGCGCCCACCGGTAGATTCAAAGGTGCCGACCTCCTGCACCAGTCCCATCGCCATCAGTTCTTTGACATTCTGCAATACGGTCGGCCAGCTGTTGTTGACTTTTGCCGCAAGCTCCGGCTGCGAGATTCGGTCGCAGGAAAAAATGCTGCGAATCGTTCGGATGCGGTTGATTTTTTTAACATCACGGTTATTTGCGCCGCTGCCGGTCATGGGCTTACTCACCTCCAAGAGCAGATTCAACATTTGAAAGAAGATTTATAAAGCTCTTTCTTATTATAGAGAATCTGGAAAGATTCTGCAAGGGAAACATTTACAAAAAAGCGTTAGCCGAAAAGAGCGAGTTGCTTATGGATAAGAAGCGATGCTACCAGCTTATGGCAAACCATAGGTCGGTGGGCATCGTGTTCTTTATAGGGACTTAATCTTCCAGCCTGCCGTGGTCGCATCCCAGCGAGATATAGTGCTCCATCTCTCCTCCCAGCACAAGCTGTGCGTACTCCAGCGGCCTGTTGCACAGCAGCCACTCCAGTTCAGCCCGCTGTGTAGGGGTGTTGCCGTACTTGTCCTCGATGGCGACGCAGTCGATGGCAAGAGTGGTGCCACCCTCGAAACGGGCTTCCACCCGGTTGGTGTCCATGTTGTAGAGGCAGGAAAGCAGTTTGTTCATGGTGAACCTCATTTCTATATCAAACGGTGTCTGTTCGGATGTCCTAAACCCTGCCATAAATCATGGTTGTTGATGTACATTTGATGCTCGCTCTAAACAGGCAAGATTTCAGCTGCTGTTTTGGGCTCGAACCCGACCGGTTTCCCGGCTTTGCATAAAAATCCGATACCTGTTTTAAGGGGCTGATTTTGGCTCTGCACATTTTTGCACACTTTTTGCACACCGGAACGGCTGGATAACGGATGCAAGAGAGGGTAACAGGTGCAAAGGATGCAGCAGATGCAAAACGCAAATTTACGACAAAACAATAAAAATATCGAATTAACGCAATTCTGAAAACTGACGATTGTTGCACGTTGGTTTCTCTTAATCAGTGGGCCCAGGGTTCGAGTCCCTGGAGGTGCACCACAGAAGAAGCATCAAGCAGAACGCTTGATGCTTCTTTTTTGTTATATTCTCCCCAACAGAGCGTTTCGTACGGAAAGGAACGCTCTGTTTTTCTTTTCCGGCAAATGGTATGCCGGACTGTGCACATCAAGGGGGGCTTTGCATAATTATAAAATCTGTTTGGGGATGTTTATGGCGCAGACATTTTGTGCAATTCTTCAAAAATTCTCAAAAGCGGCTCTTACGAAAAATCTTTAAATTGAAGATTTTGTAGGTGCGGATGTTGCTAAATAAGACAGGTTTCGCTATACTGTTGTTATCAGAGTGAGGGCTTGCGACTGACCAGAAACCGAGAAAAATGCATTGCGGCAACTTTTTCACGGGGAGCAGGGCGATGCACTGTTATCGGGCAATGGAGCGGACAGCAGCGGATGACAGACTGGAGGAATCAAAATCATGCAAGAATATAATCGGATCCTGCAATTTTTTCCGGACGAGCTGTGTACGGCACTGAAAAATTATCTTGCGGAAAAAAACAAAAATGCAGAGGCCGACCAGGCGGAACGGAATGATCTGGCCCAGATGGACGGTGCGGAAAAGGCCCGCCTGCGCGAGGAAGACCAGCGTTCTTCAGCCTCGATCGAAAGTGATTATCAGAAAGGTAAAAATTATCTGAGCCGTCAGCAGGCAGAAGAGATGACTGCCGCCCAGAAACGTCGGGATGCCTGGCTGCAGGCCATGGAAGCCTATCATACCCGCGTGCAGGCGGCACGCGGCAGAGTGGAGTGGCAGCTTTCCTACTGCGCATTTGACCAGCAGGACCAGAACGCCCCTGACAAAGACACAAAGCAGCTCCTGGAACGGCTGCCGCAGAACAACAAGACAGAGGCTCTTTCTATTCTGAAACAGGAATCGGCCGGGCTTTCTCAGAAGGTAGAGGACTACAACCAGCCGCTGCTGCAGATGGATCAGAAGGCCGGACAACTTGCCGACCGCGCTGAAGCACTGATGAGCCAGGTGCGCGGCGAAGCGGAGCAGGAGTACAGCCGCGAGACCGGCGCGATCCGCGCAAAGTACCGCGATAAGAATGCCGAGCTGGATCGTAACCACAACATCGCTGTGGAAAAGTGGAAAGCGGCCTTTGCAGAAAAGACAAAGCAGCAGCGCGAGACTGCGCAGAAGCGCACGCAGGAGCAGCATGCGGCATCCGTGCAGCGCGCCGAGGCGCTGGATGCAAAATTCCGGAAGAACTTTGTGGAAAAACTGCAGCCGGAAAAGGTGCAGGCAGCATATCAGGCGGTCCGGGCATCCATGCCGCAGTACAAGGGCTATACCCCGGCCAAAGAGAGCCTGGGCGGCCTGGTCATGGGCGACAGCCGGGTAGAGCTTACCTCTTATATGACAGACCCGGTGGTGCAGGAGTGCATGGAGCAGCACTGCGCATTTGCACTGCAGCAGGAAAACGGCAAAAGCTGGCTGGTACTGCCGCATGCGGTATCCTTTACGGACAGCGCGTTCTCTTCGATCATCGGCTACAATGCGGCCACCCGTGATACGGTCGTTTCCAACCTGAACGCCATGACGCTGCAGCTGTTCATGACAAATCCGGCCGGCAAGATCCGCTTTACCTTTGTCAGCCCCAGCGACGCCGGCGACGCATTTTCTACCTTTATGCGCTTTACAGATGTGGACGAGCGTCTGGTGGACACTCACGTGTGGGTGGATGCACAGCGTATCGAGGAGCGACTGGATGTTCTGCTGGACCGTGCCCAGACCATCAGCCAGGATTACCTGCGCGGCCAGTACACCAACATTCTGGAGTACAATCAGGCTGCCGGCAAGAACGCCGAGCCGCTGCAGTTCCTTGTGGTGGCAGACTTCCCGCGCGGCTTTACTCAGGCTGCGCTGGAAAAGCTGGAAAACATCATGAGCAACGGCCCCAAGAACGGCATTTATACCATTCTCAGCGGCGACATGACCGAACTGCTGGGCAGCAATGAAGGCAACGACCAGCGCTATAACGCCGTCCTGCGCCGCGTGTGCAGCAAGCTGACCTTCTTCTATTTTGACGAAAAAGGCATCCATGTGCCCAATGTCCAATCGCCCAATGTTTCCGGCAGCCATGCAATGATCGATCAGCTCTATCTGCCGGTCGTTCTGCCGGAGGACCGCAGCCTGGTGGATTCCACCATTGAAACGCTGAAAAAGGCGATCCGTGCAGCAGAGCACGTCACGATCACCTACGACGATGTGACGGGCGGCCTGCCGCAGATGCCCGAGCGCTGGTTCGGCTACTCGGATCGTCAGGGTCTGTCCGTGCCGTTTGCACTTTCCGGTGCAAACAAGGTGCTCTCGCTGGAGCTGGCGGCGGATGCCCTCAGCCCCAAGTACCACACCCTCATCACCGGTATGATCGGCTCGGGCAAGAGCACACTGCTGCACACTATCATCATGGGCCTGCTGATGAAGTACAGCCCGGAGGACGTGCAGATCTATCTGATGGACTTCAAGGACGGCGTGGAGTTCAAGATCTACACCGAATATGAACTGAAGAACTTCCGTGCGATCTCCATCGATACGGAGCCGGAGTTCGGCCTGGCCGTGCTGAAAAAGATCGAAGCGGAGATGCAGGAGCGCAACAACCTGTTCAAGTCGGACGGCTGCCGCGGCCTGGAAGGCTACCGCCAGAAGATGGCAGAAAAGGGCGAGGCGCACCACGGTATGCCGCGCACGATCCTTATCATCGACGAGTTCCAGGAAGCCTTTGGCCGGAGCGACGACCCGGTGATGAGCGAAGCTGCAGAGATCATCAAGCGTCTGACGCTGGTGGGCCGTGCTCCTGCTATTTACCTTATCATGGCAACGCAGGACATCAAGAATGCGGCAGCCCTGCCGGAGACGGTGTACAACCAGTTCGA
>JBNMHZ010000061.1:0-9254 GCA_050873025.1 Faecalibacterium sp.
CAGTGGTCTCAATCTTGCCATTCTCTAACAGGTAGGTAACCATAGCGCGCATCATAGCGTTGCGGCTGTCGCTGGTTCTACCGAGCTTTCTGGTACCGGGCATCCCGTTTCACTCCTTAACTTTATTATTTACTCATCGTCTGTGTTCAGCTTGAAGCCGAGGGAGTCCAGCTTTGCCATGACTTCCTCGAGGCTCTTGCGGCCGAGGTTACGAACCTTCATCATTTCGTCCTCGCTCTTGCTGACCAGATCCTCCACCGTGTTGATACCGGCACGCTTCAGGCAGTTGAAGGAACGGACGCTCAGGTCCAGCTCTTCGATGGTCATCTCCAGAGCCTTCTCCTTATCGTCGTTGGTCTTCTCCACCATGATCTCAGCGCCGGCTGCCTCGTCGGACAGGTTGACGAACAGGTTCAGGTGCTCGGTCAGCACGCGGGCAGCCAGAGAAACGGCTTCCTGCGCATTGATCGTGCCATCGGTCCAAACCTCAATGGTCAGCTTGTCATAATCGATTGCCTGGCCAACACGGGTGCTCTCGACGTTATAATTCACCTTGAGCACAGGGGTGTAAATGCTGTCAACGGGAAGAGTGTTGATATCGTTCTTCTCGATGATAGCCTGTTTGTTGCGCTCTGCGGGCACGTAGCCGCGGCCCTTGTCGAAGGTCAGCTCCATGACGAGCTTGCCGCCCTCGCCCAGGGTTGCAATGTGCCACTCAGGGTTCAGAATTTCGATGTCGTCGCCCTGCTTGATGTTGTCAGCGGTGACCTCACAGGGGCCGACTGCCTCAACACGCACTGTCTTCGGACCATCGGTGTACAGCTTTGCAGCAATACCCTTCAGGTTCAGGACAATTTCGGTAACGTCTTCCTTGACGCCCTCAATGGTGGAGAACTCGTGAACCACGCCGTCAATCTTGACGCTGGTCACGGCGACACCGGGCAGAGAGGAAAGAAGCACACGACGCAGGCTATTGCCCAGTGTGATGCCAAAGCCACGCTCCAGCGGTTCTGCCACGAATTTGCCGTAGCGGCCGTCCGGGGACAGGCTTGCCGTTTCGATTTTGGGACGTTCAATCTCCATCATATCTATGCCCTCCTTGTCAAACCGGTGCAACCACCGGCCCATTATTAAATTCTTTCAGAAAAAAGAATGCGAAAGATTGCCATCCAATAGGAAGGCCAGTCCTTCTTAATGGATTACTTGGAGTACAGCTCGACGATGAGGTGCTCTGCGACTTCGTAGTCGATATCGCTGCGCTCGGGCAGCTTTGCGACAACACCCTTCAGAGAACCGGTCTCACGGTTCAGCCAGGAGGGCAGAGCAACAACGGGAGCCTCGGGGCCGGTCAGCTTTGCAAACTTTGCAGAGGAGCGGCTGGACTCGCGGACTTCGATCACGTCGCCAGCCTTCACCTGGTAAGAGGGGATGTTGACCTTCTTGCCGTTGACGGTGAAGTGAGCGTGAGACACCAGCTGGCGGGCGTCGCGGCGGGTCTGAGCAAAGCCCAGACGGAACACGACGTTGTCCAGACGGCACTCCATGATCTGCAGCAGGTTCTCACCAGTCTTGCCGGGGCGGGCCTCAGCACGCAGGTAAGCATTGTGGAACTGCTTCTCCAGAACGCCGTAAATAAACTTGACCTTCTGCTTCTCCTTCAGCTGAGATGCGTACTCAGACTGCTTCTTACGGACGTTGCCGTTGGAGTTGCGGGTGGTATTCTTCTTTGCATAGCCCATGACCGCAGGAGAAATGCCCAGGGCCTTGCAACGCTTTGCGATAGGCTGCGTATTCTTTGCCATAATTCAATTTCCTCCTTCGATCAGACACGACGGCGCTTCGGGGGACGGCAGCCGTTGTGGGGGATGGGAGTCACGTCCTTGATCAGGGTGACTTCCAGGCCGGTAGCCTGCAGCGCACGAATAGCGGACTCACGGCCAGCGCCGGGGCCCTTGACGTAGACCTCAACGGTCTTCATGCCATGCTCGATAGCAACCTTAGCTGCGGTCTCAGCAGCAGACTGGGCTGCAAACGGAGTGCTCTTGCGGCTGCCGCGGAAGTTCAGGGAGCCGGAGGAGCACCAGGACACTGCATTACCCTGCAGGTCGGTGATGGTGACAACAGTATTGTTGAAGGTAGACTGGATATGAGCCTGACCAGCAGCAATGTTCTTGCGCTCTTTCCGCTTCATGCGGACATTTGCGCCCTTCTTGGCGTTATTTGCACTTGCCATTTCTCAAATCCTCCTTACTTCTTCTTGTTAGCGACCGTGCGCTTCGGGCCCTTGCAGGTACGTGCATTGGTCTTGGTGCGCTGGCCGCGGCAGGGCAGATTCTTGCGATGGCGGGTGCCACGGAAGGACTGGATCTCAACCAGGCGCTTGATGTCCAGAGCAACGTTGCGGCGCAGGTCGCCTTCAACGATGATGTTAGCCTGATCGATGTAGTCACGGATCTTAGCCTCTTCTTCCAGAGTCAGGTCCTTGACGCGGGTATCGGGGTTGATGCCAGTTGCTTCCAGGATCTTGTTAGCAGTGGTCTGGCCGATACCATAAACGTAGGTGAGACCCACCTGAACGCGCTTCTCGCGGGGCAGGTCAACGCCGGCAATACGTGCCATAGTAGTTTCCTCCAAAAATCATCCCATGTCAGTGTCGGGGTCTGCGCCGGGACTCTACGCACTTGACCCCCAGGCGCCCGAATTAGCCCTGGCGCTGCTTATGCTTGGGGTTCTGGCAGATGACCATCACGCGGCCTTTGCGGCGGATGACCTTGCACTTTTCGCAGATGGGTTTCACGGAAGGCTTGACCTTCATGATGTTGAACCTCCTTTTGGTTGATACCCTGGTGCTTATTTGGAGCGCCAGGTGATGCGGCCCTTAGAAAGATCATAGGGCGACATTTCCACGGTAACCTTGTCCCCGGGCAGGATACGGATGAAATTGGTCCGCAGCTTGCCGGAGATGTGCGCTAAGAGGATGTGACCGCTGGGAGTGAGCTTCCCAGTGTTCTTATCCTCGCTCAACATTTCCACCTTAAAGATGGCGTTGGGCATGGCTTCACGCACAATGCCTTCGATCTCGATAACGTCTTCCTTAGACAAGCTATTTGCCTCCTCATTGGATCTGCTCAGTTTGTCGTTGAACCTGGGCCGGTGCCTTTGCCTCAGAGCCCTGAAAGCACTGCAGTTTTCACGTGCCTGCGCCCGTTTGGCCGCAGCTTGCCGCTTCAGTGTTCTTTGTCTTGGGTGCCGGTCCACAGACGGACAGGCGGCGATGATCGCCACATACTTCATCTCCTGCGGCACAAAATCCGCAAAACGGGCAGAAAATCCCTGTCCGCCGAGGAAGTATCTGGCTTCCACAGCCATTTATAGATTATACACCTTTTGTTGTCAATTTGCAAGAGGTTTTTTCCGTATTTCCGATAAAAAATTCTCAAAATTCAAAATCGGCTCTTCCCTGCCCCGGCCTTCGGTTTTCTCCACCGCGAAGATGAAACTTTTTCACCAAAACTTGTCATAATTGCACAAACAACAGGTCTGGGCAGCAAAAAGCGCCGCCTGCGGCGGAGCATTTCTGCTCTTTCACAGACGGCGTTTTGCCGTATTCAGGGTTCCGCTTACTTCAGGCTGAACTTCTCCGGGTCAAAGTCCGGGTCGTCCCAGAAGCGGGTCATGATCTCGGTGTGATCCTTCAGGATGGCGTTGGAGTGCTCAAAGTGAGCAGCCAGGCCGCCGTCCTTGGTCTTGACAGTCCAGCCGTCCTTGGACTGGAAGATCTTGCAGTCATACTGGCAGATCATCGGTTCAATGGCGATGGTCATGCCAGGCACAAGGCGCGGGCCGCGGCCCTGATGGCCGTAGTTCGGGATCTCCGGGTCCTCGTGCAGCTCACGGCCGGTGCCGTGGCCCACGAACTCGCGGACAACGGAGAAACCTGCGTCCTCGCAGTAGCTCTGCACCGCATAGCCGATGTCGCCCACACGGTTGCCGGCCACAGCCTGCTCAATGCCCTTATACAGAGCAGCCTTGGTCACGTCCAGCAGACGCTGTGCTTCCAGGTCGATCTTGCCCACTGCATAGGTGCAGGCATTGTCGCCGTTGAAGCCGTCGATCTTGGCACCGGTGTCGATGCTGACGATATCACCGGGACGGATGACGATGTCATGCGAAGGGATACCATGGATGATGGTATCGTTCAGGCTGATGCAGGCCGTGCCCGGGAAACCATACAGACCCTTGAAATTGGGGGTGCCGCCGTGCTTCACAATGAAGTCGTAGATCAGCTTATCCAGTTCCCAGGTGGTCATACCTGCTTCGATATGTTCACCGCCGTACTTCAGGGCAGCTGCGCTCAGGGCATTGGCCTTGCGCATACCGTCCAGCTCTTTCGCATTTTTGATCTGAATCACAATTATGCCTCCAAAGCCTTCATGACTTCAGCCGTGGTCTCCTCGATGGAGGGGCAGAACTTGATCTCTGCCAGCTTGCCGCGGGTACGGTAGAACTCCACCAGCGGCTCGGTCTGCTCATGATATGCTTTCAGACGATCCAGCACGGTAGCGGGCTGGTCATCCTTGCGGATGACGGTCTTGCCGCCGCACAGGTCGCACACACCCTCGACCTTGCTCTTCTTGTTGACGATGTGGTAGCTTGCGCCGCACTTTTCGCAGACGCGGCGGCCGCTCATGCGGTCAACAATGACATTGTCCTCGACCTGCAGCTCCAGCACCTTGTCGATGCGGATGCCCATGGTCTCAATGGCCTCGGCCTGGGCGATGGTGCGGGGCACGCCGTCCAGGATAAAGCCGTTTGCGCAGTCCGGCTGAGCCAGACGCTCTTTCAGGATGCCGATGATGACTTCATCGGGCACCAGAGCACCGGCGTCCATAAAGCTCTTGGCCTTCAGGCCCATCTCGGTGCCTTCCTTGACGGCAGCACGCAGGATGTTGCCGGTGCTGATGGAGGGGATGTTCAGCTTGGCGCAGATGATCTCAGCCTGGGTGCCTTTGCCGGCACCAGGTGCGCCCAACAGGATCAGATTCATAGGATCTCTCCTTCCTTTATAAAGGAACTTTCTTCTTGGTTTGGGCTGGCAAACAGCCCAAACGTAAAAAAGCACTGAAAAGTCCGAGCGTACTCTCCTTTCCAGTGCTTTCTCACATCTTAATTATTGTGGATCAACCAAGGAAACCCTTGTGGTTGCGCATCGTCATAAAGCTGTCGAGGCTGCGGGTGGTATCAAGTGCCACACCAACCACGATCAGCAGGCTGGTACCGCCCAGCTGGATGCTCATACCGGTAAGGTTGCCCAGAATGATCGGCAGCACAGCCACCGCAGCCAGGAAGATGGCACCGATGAGGGTGATCTTGTTCAGGGTGCGGGTGATGAAATCGCTGGTCGGCTTGCCGGGACGGAAGCCGGGGATCGAGCCGTTGTTGCGGCGCAGATTGTTGGCGATCTCAACGGGGTTGTACTGGATGGCCACATAGAAGTAGTTGAATGCCAGGATCAGCAGCAGGTAGATCACAACGTACAGCCAGGAGGTGTAGTTGAAGGTGTGGAAGAATGCATACCACACCGGGTGTGCCTGCTGGTCGATCTGCAGGAAGCTGCCGATGGTGCCCGGAATGGACACCAGAGCCGAAGCGAAGATGATGGGCATGACGCCGCTCATGTTCAGCTTCAGGGGCAGATAGCTGTTCTGACCGCCCATCTGCTTGCGGCCCACCACGCGCTTTGCGTACTGAATGGTGATGCGGCGCTCGGCGTTGGTCATGATGACCACGAACACCACAGCAACCAGTGCCAGCACGATCAGCAGCGGCAGGAAGAAGTAGTACTGGGGCTTGCCGGACGCTGCCTGGGTCAGCAGACCCGTGACAGAGGTGTACAGCGAAGACCAGTTGGAGACGATCGAAGCAAAGATGATGAGGGAGACACCGTTGCCGATGCCCTTATCATCGATCTGCTCACCGCACCAGGTGATCAGCTGTGCGCCGGCCACGAAGGTTGCGATGATGACGATGGCGGAGAAGATGCCTTCTGCGCCGTTATAGTACCTCAGTGCGCCCATATTGCGGATCACAAAGTAGTAACCGATGCTCATGATCAAGGCGACCACGGCACCTGCATACCGGTTGATCTGCTGCAGCTTCTGCTGGCCGTCGGCTTCCTTTGCCAGGTTTTCCAGCGCGGGAATTGCCACGGTGAGCAGCTGCACAATAATGGAGGCGTTGATATAGGGTGTCACACCTAACGCGAAGAGCGTGCAACGGGCCAGAGCACCACCGCTCATCATGTTCAAGTAAGAGAGCATGTCGCCGTTTGCGAACATCTGCGTCAGCGCAGAGCCGGAAACGAACGGAACGGGGATGGCACAGCCCAGACGGTACACCACGAGGATCGCCAGCGTGAACAGGAGACGATTTTTAAGCTCGGGGATCTTCCATGCGTTACGGAATGTCTGGAACACCTTACATCACCTCAGCCTTTCCGCCTGCCTTCTCGATTTTCTCTTTGGCAGAAGCGGAATAGGCTGCGGCCTTCACGGTCAGAGCCTTGGTCAGCTCGCCGTTGCCCAGAACCTTAACGCCGTCCAGGGTCTTCTTGACCAGACCCTTAGCCTTCAGAGCCTCGGTATCGACGACATCGCCGGCGTTGAAAGCAGCTTCCAGATCGGCCACGTTGACGATGGCGTACTGGGTAGCAAAGATGTTGTTAAAGCCAACCTTGGGCAGGCGGCGTGCCAGAGGCATCTGGCCGCCCTCGAAACCAGCGTGCTTCACGCCGGAACGGGCCTTCTGGCCCTTGCTGCCGAAACCGGCAGTCTTGCCATTGCCGGAGCCAATGCCGCGGCCCTTGCGGGTCACAGCCTTGTTTGCGCCGGGAATCGCGTGCAATTCATGAAGTTTCATTATGCGTATACCCCCTGCTATTAGGCTTCGGTGACGCTGAGCATGAAGCCGATCTTAGCGATCTTGCCCTGCGTAGCGGCGTTGTCAGGCTGAACGGTAACGTCGCCCGGCTTCTTCAGGCCCAGAGCCTCAGCGGTAGCGATCTGCTTAGCGCCGCGGCCAATCAGGCTCTTCTTCAGCTCGATCTTGAGCATCTTATCTGCCATGGTTTGTTACCTCCTTAACCCAGAATTTCTTTCACGGTCTTGCCGCGCTTTTCAGCAACAGACTCTGCGCTGACCAGGCCGCACAGACCTGCGAAGGTAGCAGAAACAACGTTGATGGGGTTGTTGGAACGCATAGACTTCGCACGAATGTCCTTGATGCCAGCTGCCTCAATGACGGCACGCACAGGGCCGCCGGCGATCATACCGGTACCAGGTGCAGCCGGCTTGAGCAGAACGGCGCCTGCGCCGTACTTGCCGACGATCTCGTGGGGGATGGTGGTGCCCTTCAGGGCAACCTTGTGCATGTTCTTCTTAGCAGCAGCTTCGCCCTTGCGGATTGCCTCAGGCACTTCGCCGGACTTGCCGATGCCGTAACCGATGGTGCCCTTGCCGTCGCCCACGACAACCAGAGCGGCAAACTTCATGATGCGGCCGCCCTTGACAGTCTTGGAAACGCGGTTGATGGAGACAACCTTGGTGATCATGCCGTCGTCTTCACGGTTTCTCATAGCCATAATGTGTTTCCTCCTCTCATTACAGCTTCAGGCCGCCCTCGCGGGCGCCATCAGCCAGGGCCTTAACACGGCCATGATAAACGTAGCCACCACGGTCGAACACGACCTCGGTGATGCCCTTTTCCAGAGCCTTTGCTGCGATCTTCTTGCCGATCTCAGCAGCGGCCTCGACGTTGCCGCCGTTGCCGTTGAAGTCCTTGTCCATAGTAGAAGCCGACACCAGAGTCACGCCCTGCTCATCATCGATGATCTGAGCGTAAATGTGCTTGGCGGAGCGGAAAACATCCAGGCGAGGACGTGCTGCGGTGCCGCTGATCTTGTTGCGAACGCGGCGATGACGACGAAGACGAGCTTCGTTCTTGTCGATCTGCTTAACCATTGTCTTTCACTCCTTACCTTATTTCTTGCCCTTGCCGGCCTTGCCTTCTTTGTGCTTGACAACCTCGCCCTCGTAGCGGATGCCCTTGCCCTTGTAAGGCTCAGGCGGCTTCTTGGCGCGGATCTCGGCAGCATACTGGCCGACCTTCTGCTTGTCAATACCGGTAACGGTGAAGTGGTTGGGATCCTGCCACACGATGGTGCAGTCCTCAGTATCAGGAATGTTCACCTGATGAGAGAAGCCCAGGTTCATGACCAGGTTGGAGCCCTGCTTCTGGCAGCGCAGGCCGACGCCCACGATCTCCAGCTTCTTCTCGTAGCCGTTCACAACACCGTTCACCATGTTGGCGATGTTGGTACGGGTCAGGCCGTGCAGGCTGCGGGCCTGGGGTTCGTCATTGGGGCGGGTAACCAGAACTTCATTGCCCTCGACCTTGACGGTCATCAGGGGATGATAGTTGGAATTCAGGCTGCCCTTGGGGCCCTTGACGGCGACGGTATGTGCTGCCTCATCGACAGTGACAGTAACGCCGGCAGGAATGACGATGGGTTTTCTTCCAATTCTCGACATTGTCTTTTACCCCTTTCTTACCACACGTAGGCCAGGACTTCGCCGCCGACGTGTGCAGCACGTGCAGCCTTATCAGTCATGATGCCCTTAGAGGTGGAAATGATTGCGGTGCCCAGGCCCTTCATGACCTTGGGCATATCCTCGCAGTTGGTGTAGATGCGCAGGCCGGGCTTGGACACGCGGCGCAGACCAGCGATAACGGGCTCGCCGTTAGCCTGGTACTTCAGGGTGACAACGATGGTGCCCTGAACGGTGTCGTTCTTGACCTGCATGCCCTTGATGTAGCCCTCGTCAACCAGAATCTGGCAGATAGCCTTCTTCATGTTGGAAGCGGGGATCTCCACAGAAGGGTGTTTGGCAGTGCTAGCGTTGCGGATGCGAGTCAGCAGGTCCGCGATAGGATCAGTAATCTGCATTTGCCACTAACCTCCTTAGATTAGCTCTCGTTTGTTTTATAATGATACCGCCCCGAAACACTGTTGCCCCGGGGCGGATATCCGACAAATTATCCGGCCCTCCGGTTTGATTACCAGGAAGCCTTCTTCACGCCCGGGATCTCGCCCTTGTAGGCCAGCTCACGGAAGCACACACGGCACACGCCGTACTTGCGCAGCACGGAGTGGGGACGGCCACAGATGCGGCAGCGGGTGTATGCACGGGTAGAGA
>JBNMHZ010000062.1:0-9238 GCA_050873025.1 Faecalibacterium sp.
AGAAGGAGAGCCGGAAAACGCCGCCGGAAGGGGGCAGGAAAGCCATGCAGGGAGAACGGCAGGACGTTGATTTCTCAGTTGCGGAGTAAGAAAATGTGGTCAAAATGACCACATTTTCTTACCGTAACGCCAATGAAAGGATGGAATGCCTATGAGTAATTTTACCCCTGCATGGTTCAAGAAGGGCTTTTTCAACGAATCTCTGTTCTGTGACGATTTTCTGAGCACCCACCAACTGCTTTACTCGAATGGCGCATTTTTCACCCCGGATGGCAGAATGGTGGACCCCATGCCCCTGCGGTGTGAGATCTTCGAGATGATGCGTGAATACGTTGGGGCGAACCTTGCCAAGAAGGTCACCAATGTGGTAGACGTGCTGAAGCTGGCAGCACAGGTGGAGGACTTCCCGCCCGTCACCGACCGTATCGCGCTGGCAAACGGCACCCTGTATCTGGACGGTACCTTTCAGGAGGGTAAGCCGGAGATCGTGCGCAACCGCCTGCCTGTCAAGTATGACCCGAAAGCCGCCCAGCCCGTCCACTGGCTGCGGTTTCTGTCCGACCTGCTCTACCCGGAGGACATTCCCACGGTGCAGGAGTTCATCGGCTACTGCCTGATCCCCAGCAACAAGGGCCAGCGCATGATGGTCATCAAGGGCAACGGCGGCGAGGGCAAGTCGCAGATCGGTGTGGTG
The DNA here is from genome assembly GCA_050873025.1 of Faecalibacterium sp. Taxonomy (GTDB): domain Bacteria; phylum Bacillota; class Clostridia; order Oscillospirales; family Ruminococcaceae; genus Faecalibacterium. Next base: position 695 of record JBNMHZ010000062.1, read on the forward strand.
CTGTCCCGGCTGTTCGGCTGCAACATGAAGGATGGCAGCATCGGCAAGATCTCGGAGAACCGCTTCGCCCGTGCTGACCTGGAGCACACCCTGCTCTGCGTGGACGACGATATGCGGATGGAAGCCCTGCGCCAGACCAACTATGTCAAGTCCATCGTGACCGCACAGGGGCAGATGGACTTGGAGCGCAAGGGCAAGCAGAGCTATCAGGGTTGGATGTACGCCCGCCTGCTGGCGTTCAGCAATGGCGATTTGCAGGCATTGTATGACCGCTCGGACGGTTTCTATCGTCGTCAGCTCATCTTGACCACCAAGGATAAGCCCCTGTCTCGTGTGGACGACCCGGATATTGCAGAGAAGATGGCGGCAGAGGTCGAGGGCATCCTGCTGTGGGCATTTGAGGGCTTGCAGCGGCTGGTGAAGAATGGCTTCCAGTTCACCGAGAGTGACCGTGCCAAGCGCAACCGGGAACTGGTGAAGCGGGACAACAACAATGTGTTTGATTTCCTCGAATCCGAGGGCTACATCCGCCTGAAGGCGGATGCCTGCACCAGCTCGAAAGAGCTGTATGAGGTCTACAAGATGTGGTGCGAGGAGAACAGCCTGAATGCGATCAAGGCCAGAGGGTTCAGCGATGCGCTGATCGCCAACCAGCGCAGGTATAATCTGGAATCCACCAACAACATCGTCAATTCGTCCGGGCGGCGTGTCCGGGGCTTTGTGGGCATCGAGGCCCTTGTGCAGCCCGACCTCACCCCCAATAGCTGGCGGGCATGACCCGCTTTTGATCCCCCCTATATGGTGCGTTTTCGGTCTTTCGCTGCGTACGTGCGTACAGAGAAAGCCACCTGTTGCGTACGCACGTACGCAGCAAAACGCCAAAGTTCTCCTTTATAGGGGGTGTTGGCAAAGTGTCAGGTTGACAGTTTGCCAAGAGTGGTAAGTGACGGGAAACGGCACTTACCAGCTCCTACCCAATTCCCCAAAATGGGAATCAGGGTGGGATGGCCGTTATCAGACCGTCTATCTGCCTGTTACCATTTTGAGAACAGGCAAAATCAGTTGGTCAATTTGGCCAACTGAAAAAGCCGGACGAGTTGCGGGCAGGGATTCGCAAATCTTTGCCTGTCAGCTTGCCCGGAGCAAGAGTGCAGAGGGGTGCGGGTCGCCTGCGGCGACCTCAAAAGGCCGCCGGCCTTTTGAAGCACCGACCGAGCCGACAGGCGAGACCGCAGCCCTTTGAAGGGAGTCAAGGGGGAACGCCTTGCCCAGTGATATGATGCTGTGCGTCATATCCTACTGGGTATTATCTGGCGCAAAACGGCGGCAGATTCAGCAGCTTCGCTGCTGCGTTCTCCCCCGCCAAACTGATGAAACGGAGGGATGTCTATCTGAAATTAACACGACACAACGGACGAGCCGGAGCACACGGCACTTACAACCCCAAGCACAATGACCGCAGTTTCAACCTTGCCAACAGTGAGCACATCGACCCGGAACGAGCCAAGGGCAACATCTACTGGGACTGCTTCCACGGTTTCCGTTCGGCTCTCGACCCACAAGATCCGGATGATCTGGCGACGACTTTCTCGGAAGTGGAACGGCAATTCTACGAAACCCACTACACGGCTTTTGTGGAAAGCCAGAACGAGCGCAATGCCAAGATCCGGCACACAGAGCGTAACCGCTCCATTCCTGACCTGCTGTCCAGCCGTAAGACCTGCCCGGAAGAGACGATCTACCAACTTGGAACGCTGGATGAACACGCTTCCGCAGGGGACTTGCTGAGCGTCGTCACCGAGTTCATCGAGGAGTTCAAGGCTAAATTCGGCGACCATGTTCATGTGCTGGACTGGGCGTTGCATCTGGATGAAAGCACACCCCATATCCACGAACGTCATGTGTTCGACTGCGAGAACAAGTATGGCGAGGTAGCACCCCAGCAGGAAAAGGCACTGGAAGCGTTAGGTTTCGACTTGCCAGACCTGGACAAGCCCCTCAGCCGCAGGAATAACCGCAAAATCACCTTTGATGCCGCCTGCCGGAAGATGCTGTTTGAGATTGCCAAACGTCATGGGCTGGATTTGGAGGAAGAAGCGGAGTACGGCAACCGCAAATATCTGGAAAAGCAGGATTTCATCCTTGCCAAGCAAAAGGAGCAGCTTGCCGCCCAGCAGAACAAGCTGGACAAGCTGACCCTCAAGGTCAACGACATGGAAGCGTTGATCGATGAAGTTTCGGCTGCGGCCTACGACAAGGCGGTGGAGATCGTGACCGATGTGGTGCGCACCGAGACCCGCAAGGAAGATATGCGGATGATCGAGGATACGAAGAAGTGGGTGTTATCGCCGGAGAGAAAGGCTCCCAAAGCCACGAGGGAATATGCCGCCCACCGTCTGGATGGCGTGCTGGACAAGTTCCTCAAGACCATGCAGACCACTGCCACTCGCTTGCAGGAAAAACTCCTGAGACCGGAAATCCGGCAGAAAGGCAAGGAGCAGGTCAAGGAGAAAGCGCGGGATTCCGTTCTGCAACTGCTGAGCCGCTTGCAGGCAGAACAGGCACAAAATAAACCAGCGGCACAACCCCGCACACAGGAGGGGCACTCGGAAATCTGAACCTCATCGGGAGAGTTCGGAGCAGAAAGCTGACACTTTCTGCCCCGGCACCCGGTTACAAGGAAGTGGAGGTCTGCCTATGAATATGAATCGGCCCAACATGACCGAAGATGTGAAATATAAAGATTATACGAATAAGTCCTTGCAAATGGACTCGAACCCGGTTACAATGAAAGCGTCCAAACCCCCTGCCATTGAATCTTCTGACCAGACCAAAGCAGCCAAGCACGAACCTCTTGTTTACCGGGTGGAGGAAATCGCCCAGCTTTTGGCGATTTCTCCTCGTGCGGCGTACAACCTGTGCAACACCACGAAGGATTTCCGGGTGCTGCGCATCGGCACCAGCATCCGGGTGAACAAGCAGAGTTTCGACAGCTGGTTTGCAGCGGTCTGAGGGAGGTAATCTATGGCATCTATCATGAAGCGCGGAGATTCCTACTCCGTCCGTTACAAGTACAAAGACCATTCCGGCAAACCCTGCGAGGGATGGGAAAGTTTCAAGACCAAGAAGGAGGCGCAGGAGCGAAAGATCACGGTCGAAAAGGAATTGCTGGACGGCACCTTCCTCGTCCCCGATACCATGACGGTAGAGGAAATGCTGTACAAGTGGATCCCGATCCAGTCCACCAAACACAAGTGGTCCCCCAAGACCTACACCCAGTCTGTGGCGATGGTGCAGAACCTTATCGTGCCGTATATCGGGAAGCGGAAGGTACAGGAGCTGCGAACCTACGACATCGAGAAGTTCTATGCCACCCTTGCCAAGACCCCCTGCGGGCAGCACGTCCACGGCGTAAAGCAGACCTTAACCGACAAGCAAAAGAAGCGGCTGCTGTCCAGCACCTCTATCCACGAGGTCCACACGCTGCTCAAGACCGCATTTTCCTATGCAGTGGAGTGGGACCTCATCCACAAGATTCCCCTGCCCCGTGATGCCCCCAAGGTCAACATCGAGGAACGCACCATCTGGGACGAGAAAACCATGCTGGCGGCGTTAAACACCATCGAAAACCCTGCCCTGCATCTGGCGGTACACATGAGCATGATCCTTTCGCTCCGTGAGGGCGAAATTCTCGGCTTGCAGCCGAGTGATCTGGATTTCGATGCCGCCGATGGGCGTGGCACCATCTCAGTCAGCAAGACCATGCAGCGAGCCAACAAGGACGCTTTGGAAAAGCTCGACCCCAATCAGGTCTACCACACCTTCCCGGACAGGCGTGAGGGCAGCAAATCCTCTCTCATCCTGAAAAAGCCAAAGACCAAGAAGTCCAACCGCATCCTGTATATGACCAAGCCCTTGAAAGAGGAGCTTCTTGCATGGCTTGAAAAGCTCAAACAGGACGAGCAGAACGCCCCAGAGAAGTACAGCAACTGCGGGCAGCTGTTCCGGCTCCCGGACGGTCTGCCCATTGCACCGGAGCTGCTGACAAAGTGGTATCGCCTGTGGAGAGCGGAGCATCCGGAGTTTGAGCAGATCGTGTTCCATGGTCTACGGCATTCCAGTGCCACCTACCAGCTCTTGCAGTCGGACGGTGACTTCAAATCGGTGCAGGGCAACACCGGTCATGCAACTGCTGCCGTCTTGATGGACACCTATGCCCACACGCAGGACAAGCCCCGGTTGGAGCTGACCGAGAAGATCGAAGCCAACTTCTACTCCCAAGACCTGACCTCGGCAGCATCCCAGCCCCGGCAAAACGAAAAGCCGGCGGCAACAAAAATCTCCGGTAGGGAGATCCTTGAAGCCATCCGGCTGATGGACGCAGACGAACGCAGAGAATTGACGAGAGCCTTGTTCGCCTAAAATTTCTTCTTTTTATGCAAAGGAAAGCAGGCTGTGCAAACCTTGCGCAGAAAAGCCCCTGATTCGGGCAAATGTGCAAACGGTGTGCAGAAAGTGTGCAGCCGCTTTCTTGCATAAAAAAGAACGCCAAATCTTACGATTTGACGTTCAATATCTGGTGCACCTCGCGCACTCATATCCGAACTTTCTTCTGCTTTGGCCGCTTCCCCGAAAGTGACCGTTTCCGTACCTTCCTTATAATTAAAGGTAATGAGAACCTTATCATCGTAGAGATAAATCGCATTGATGAAGGTATCCACCAACGCCTGCCGCTGCTCCTGCTGGCTCATATCCAGCTTGCGGAAGCGGAGCAGCCAGAACCGGACGAACTCTTCTTTCATCTTCGGCTTTGCCAGCTTTTCTTCCGCAATGCGGGCTTGCAGCTCTTTCCTCTGTTCTTCCAGAGCTTCCAGCCGCTCCTTGGTGGAGCTGGTCAAAATGCCCATCTGGATGGCGTTCAGCATATTGGTGATGCCGACTTCCGTTTCCTTCAACTGCTTTTCGTAGATAGGCAAATCTGTGCTTTCCTGATTTTGCAGCTCCATGACCTTGGCGATGATGGCATTCATGGAAGCGTCATCTTCCACCAACTTCATGGTTTCGTTGACCACCAAATCTTCCAGCCATTGTTTCCGCACCGTCTTTTTGTCACAAGTCTTTTTCTTCTTGGCGGTGGCACATTTATAATAATGATGTGCCTTTCCTGTATGGCTGACACCGCTTTCGCCAAACATCAGCGCACCGCACTTGCCACAGTACAACTTGGTGGTCAGCAGATAGCTTTCCTCTGCCTTATGACGGGCAGGGGCTTTTTTGTTTTTCACCAGCTTTTCCTGCACCTTGTTGAACAAGTCCTCCGACACCAGAGCCGGAATCGCGTTGGGCTGTACCACATCTCGCAGACGCAATTCACCGATATATCGGCGGTTACTCAGCATCCGCTGAATGGTATTATAGGACATTTCCCCACCCAGCGTATTTTTGATGTTGTGCGCTTTCAGCCAGTCCCGCAGGTCCGTCATGGTTGCACCGTCTGCGTACTTCTGAAATGTCTGTTCCACATAAGGAGCCAACAATGGGTCAGGTTGATAGTGTCGGGTTTCGTCAATCACATAGCCAAATGGAACTGTACCACCGTTATACACTCCCTTAAGAGCGTTTTCAGTCATGCCGCGCACGACCTTTTCGGACAGGTCAGCCGAGTAGTATTCAGCATAACCTTCCAGCACCGATTCCAGAATGATGCCCTCCGGGCCAGCCGAAATAACTTCCGTTGCCGATACCAGCTTCACACCATTCTTCTTGAGCTGGGTCTTATACCGGGCACTGTCATAACGGTTTCGGGCAAAGCGGTCTAGCTTCCAGACAATAATGGTGTCGAACAAGCCGCGCTCGCTGTCCTTGATCATCTGCTGGAACTGCGGACGGTTATCGGTCTTGGCCGAAATCGCGCGGTCAATGTAGTGCTTGACCACAGTGAAATCGTTCTTTTCTGCATAGGCGGTGCACTCACGAATCTGGCCTTCAATAGATTCTTCGCGCTGGTTATCACTAGAATAGCGGGCGTAGATCACGGCGGTCATGGCAAACACCTCACTTTTATACATCATTGAACGGTAATACGTTCATCAGTGCAATGTTTCGTATAATGTATATACCATATCTTGTGCAGAATTGCAAGATGCTCTGACGAAATTTTTAGTATAAGTCTTACTATCACCGCTTTACCGCAATAAATTTTGCAAAACCATCTTGACGCACCCTGTGAACCATGATATTCTCTGTCACAAATCCCACTGAAATTGTAGATTGATTGCAAATCTTCTGCAAAAGTGGTGGTTATCACCGTGAGACCCACCACTTCAGTGAGGAACAGTCCACGAAAGAACTTACCGCCCCGCAACACACCCGATTCATTTTGCCGCCTGATTCACCCGACAAAATCCTTCGCTATGCTGCACGGGCGGTATTTTTCTCTTACGGACGATGCACCTTGAAAATTTCATGAGCCGACCGGACGTGATACCGACTTTTCGTCAACGCCGCTGCACAAACAGGGGTAGGAACTTCGTTCGGAGCCAACGGTGATTCACATACATGAGCAGAATCCCTCTACTTATTTTTTGCACCTTAACAATTCAGAAACATTTGTTGATGGAGCGTTTTGAGCGCAGCGGTAGAGGGCAAGAACCGTCCCGTGGCCACAAATTTTCAATTCTTGAAAATCCTGTGTTCCACCGGGACTTCACTTCTCAAACTCTTGCGAGTTTTCCAAGTGATCTTGTTGGGGAAGCGCTTGTCGGAGCAGGGCCCCTCCATTTGCTGCGCAAACCGCGCTGCCACTAAAACACCCCACTGGGGTGTTTTTTGCTTTGCAACCGTGGTCCCACCCCAAACCCTGCTCATCGTTCGCGCCCTGCGGCGCGAACAGCAACGGCGTGTCGTGATTCCATAACTTCACCGAGGAGTTATCGAACGAACAGGAGGTACAATGCAGAAAAGGAAAACATCGCATCCCCCAGCACGACCCAGCACCACGACACGCCAAACAACAAAACGCACTTCATCAAGTTTCGAGTAACGGAAATTGAAAAACTGGAACTCGAACATACCGCAAAACTCTTAAATCTCTCCCTCTCCACTCTCATCCGCCGCGCACTTCACAACGTAAAGATTGAAAAAAAGATCATCGTTGCAAGTAGTGGCGAAGAAGCACTAACCGCCGTTTCCACTCTGCTTGCCCAGTGCAGCAAGGTGGGCGGCAACCTGAACCAACTTGCAAGACACTTCAATTCTGACGGTGCAGACACCGAGCAGATCAGAGCGAAACTCCTTGACGAACTTGCAGACCTGACTGCGTTTCGGCTGAACGCCGAGAAAATTTTAGGTGAACTGTATGGCAACGCTCAAGCATATAAGCTCTAAAAACTCGGACTACTCCGCGATTGAAGCTTATCTGATTTACCAGCACGATGAATTTTCCGGCAAGGTAATTCTGGATGAACAAGGCAGGCCAAAGCTGCGAGAATCGTACATCCTCGATACACTTGAGTGTGGCGATTTCTCGTTTGCAACGGCCTGTTTGCAGGCAAATCGCAAGTATGGTAAGAACACCCAGCGCGATGATATTAAGAGCCATCAATATATCATCAGCTTTGACCCACGCGATGCAGCCGACAACGGCTTGACCATGGAAAAGGCACAGGCACTTGGCCTGAAATTCTGTGAAGAAAACTTCTCTGGTCATCCTGCCATCGTCTGCACACACCCCGATGGGCACAACCATTCGGGCAACATCCATGTCCACATCGTGATCGGTAGCATCCGAACACGAGAGGTGGAGCGAAAGCCTTATATGCAGAAGCCCCGCGACTGGTGCGAGGGCATGAAACACTCCAGTACCGCCCAGACCATGCGGCACCTGCGTGTCGAGGTCATGGAAATGTGCGAGGATGCCGGACTGTACCAGATCGACCTGCTCAACGGCTCCAAGGAGCGCGTAAGCGAAGCCGAGTATTGGGCAAGGCGGCGCGGACAGATGAAACTTGACCGTGAGAACGCAGCCCTTACCGCAGCTGAACAGCAGCCCAAGCAGAAGAAGTTTGAAACCGTGAAGGACACCTTACGGAAACAGATTTCTTCGGTACTGTACCATGCCACGAGTTTTGAAGATTTTTCCGACAGGCTCATGCAGCAGTACGGCATCACCGTCAAAGAAAGCAGAGGATGTCTAAGTTATCTGCCCTCTGGCAGAACGAAGTTCATCCGAGCGAAACATCTCGGTGACAACTACGACAAGGAAGCCGTGCTTGCAACTCTGCAAGAAAATGCGGAGCGCAAACCCAAGGTACAGTTCAAGCAGGATGCTATCGGGAAACTGATTGACATTCAGGCAAAGCTGGCCGAAGGCAAGGGCGCAGGCTATGAGCATTGGGCGAAACGGTTCAACCTCAAGGCCATGGCACAAACTCTGCTGCTTCTGCAAGAAAAGGGCTTGACCGATGAGGACGCGCTCAACCAGCGAATCGAAGAACTTAGTAGTAAGTTCCATGAATCGTCGGATGTGGCGAAAGACCTCGAAAA
>JBNMHZ010000063.1:0-9218 GCA_050873025.1 Faecalibacterium sp.
TATACTGTATATATAGTATATAATATAATGTGGGAATACCGCCAATCGACAGGATCATCCGTTGACAGAATTAGCGGAATCTGCTAGACTACAGTTGACCGAGCAAAGGCGGTTAAGAAAACTACACAAGGCGTAGCAGAGCCCTCCAGAAGTTGCAGCTTCTGGAGGGCTTTGTGCTAGTTATCGATACATGCCGGTTTCTTTTGAATCAGAACCCTGTAATTTTACATAGACGGCTGCATCATTTCCGGATGAGACGAGTAATAGGTTTGTGTCATTAGTATATGAATAGACATTTTGGGGTTTATTAAAACAATTTGACCCACGCTCTTGGACTGGGAAGCAATCATATCCTTCAAATGTGGTTTCTCCGAGATAGACCGTATCATGTGTGATGTTTCTTAAATCTACGTGAAAATCCCATCGGTTCCGATAATTCTGATAGTATTCATCATTGATGTCACTAACACTTCCAAGGTAAACAAACAACGAATCATCATGGTTTATATATTCTCTGCCTGCATCAGAGGTGCGGTAGCGATATTTCCCATCGATCCATGCTTGATATGGGGACTCACTATCTAAATATATTTTGCTACCAACTGGTAAACCATAGGAACACCAATTTGAAATTGGGGTTTCCCCTACTGTTTCCTGAATTGTTCCAACATACTGAAAAGAGTCTGGCATTGTTCCTGATGGAAAGGAACTTTGCCAATACAAAGTGCCGTTTACCATAAAATGTTCTTTCAGGTCTGGTGTATACGTTGGATCAACCACACTGGTGTTGCAAGCGGAAAGAAATAAAATTATAAGTATAAACGGTATATACGCTTTGGCCAGCGTTACTTTGAAAGAAACCATATTATGCCCAGTTATAAATCGTTTTCGTATATGTGTATGTGCGGTTCCTGTTTTCGGCAGGAACATAATTGCTTAGTGAATATATAGTTTCATAATATTGATACCACGGATTCCAGATTCGAAGCATTCCGCTTGTATCATCATAGCCACACAAAACGACAGCATGATAGGCGTGCTCAGTGCCAACTTGACGATGCATGACAATATAAACTGGCCTATCATAATTGATTTCATTGCACAGATCAACGTACGATAACGTTGAATTAGTTATGGTAGTGTAAAATCCTTGCACGGTTGCGTAAGTGTAGATTTGATTGTCGGTGAGGGCATCGGTTTGCTGAACGCTTGAACCATAGAAATATTCCATGATATCGCGTGCATACAATCCATTCATGCCTTTATAACGCATAATTGCGGCTGCGGCATATGCAGCACACCAATAGTTACCATCGCCTTGGGTTTCTGCAGGACTGCCAGACGATCCAAATATATCTAAATAGTGAGTGGAATTACTGCTTTGCAATTGTGCCGTGGATGGTAAAATTAAAGCCGCAGTATCAGCAGAACACTCGATAGTTGTTCGAGTCAAATCCATGCCATCATTGGTGATAGCTTCATTAACACACTGGGGAGTAAGGTAAGAGAATACTGATCTCCTTATGGATGCTGTCTCAAAAATGACATCCATATCATTAAAATAAATGTTTAGTGGGTCGGTTATAGAAGTAAAAGGTGCAATTTCGTTGAGTTCGGATGCAAAACCTTTTGAGAGAACACCGGAAATTTCACCCTGCTCATTGCTGTATACTCGCAGCAAGCAAATAATCCGGTTTGAGTAGTAAATTGGAAAATAGTAAACGTTGGAGCCAGAATTAGAGAAGGTAAATGCATTACCCAAATAGCAGGGTGATAATTCGGAAAATTCCGAAGACTCAAGGAATAAGTGAACTGTTTCTTCCGCGAATGAAGCATATTGCGTTGGACAGTCGTAAGAAGAAATATATAGTTTTTCGCTTAAAGAATCACTTTCAAGATCTAACGCAAGAGCCGTGGACGGCAGAGTTACCAATATTGCCAACAACAACAAGAAAGAGATGATTTTTTTCATATAAGTTGTCCTTTCTTTGGCACAAAAGCATTTTTACGGATAGAATACTATGCGGATACAGGAGCCTTCAATTTGTCAATGAGATCACCACCCGTTTGAAATCTAAATATAAAATAGCGCAGAGAAGCACAAGAAGTAAACCATGTTGTGATGACAAAAGAGGCAACTGGCTGTTGCATATTAGAAAACGCACAAAAGATAAATTAAAATGAGAAAAATTCAGCGGGAAACGATGGCGTTTTCCGCTGAATTTTTCTTGACAAAATGGAATAATGTACATACGATATATAATATATATAAATTAAATAAAAGGAGCTGCTGCAATGAAAGTAATCGCAATTGCAAATCAAAAAGGCGGCGTGGCGAAGACGACCACGACGCACAATTTGGGCGCTGCGCTGGCTGCTGCGGGAAAGAACGTGCTGCTGATTGATCTGGATAGTCAGGCCAGCCTGACGATCAGCGTCGGCATGGAGCCGCTGGAGGTTCCGAAGACGATTGTAGACGTTCTGAAGAAAGACGGCGCGCCGATCCGCGAGTGCGTACAGAAAATCAATGATCGGCTTCACATAGTGACGTCGATTATTGACCTGGCTCCGATGGAGATGGAAATGCTTTCACGGGCGAGCCGGGAGAAGATCCTCGACCGGGCGCTGAAGCCGATCAAGGATGACTATGATTACATCCTGATCGATTGCCCGCCACAGCTCTCGATTCTCACAATCAATGCGCTTTCCTGTGCGGACGGTGTTCTGATCCCCGTCAAGACGGACTACCTGGCATACCGTGGTTTGACTCAGCTGCAGGACAGCATCCGGGAGATCCAGGAGTTGATTAACCCGGATCTGAAGGTGCTGGGCGTGATTGCGACACTCTACGATGCGCGGGTATCGGACGATAAAGATATTCTTGCGCTGCTGAAGGAAGAGTATAATCTCGTCGGCGTTGTGAAGCGGCTGGCGGTGGCGAAGAAAGGAATTTATGACGGGCTGGCGGTCGTGGAGCAGGCACCGAGCAGCGAAATTGCGAAAGAATACACGGCAATTGCGAAGATGATCATAAACGGAAATTTCGACCGGGAGGATATTGAAAATGGGTAATTTGAAAGAGCGTGAGAGTCGGCGCAGAGCGTCTGTTGTTGGCAGCATCATTGAGCAGCAGCCAGCGGAGGAAGTGAAGCAGCGTAGTGTCGGCCGCGGACGGCCGAAGGAGGATCGGGAGCTGCGGAAACGGGTGAGCCTGTCTGTGCTGCCGAGCCTGTATGAAGATATCCAGAAAATTGCCTATGTCGAAAGGCGCAGCGTCAGCGAACTGCTTAGCGATCTGATGCTACAGTATCGAGATCAGCAGAAATCGGCACTTTCGGAGTATGAAAAGGTCAGAAAATGAAAGAGGCAACTCTGAGTTGCCCAGATGTAAACCATGTGTGGTTTACATCTGATGGGTCTTGAATATAGAATCAGGAGTGTAAAGCGCATGACTCTTAGAGAAAAACTGATCGTATTAAGAGATAAATCTGGAATCTCACAAATGGCGCTGGCCCATCAACTCGGCGTGTCCAGGCAGGCGGTTTCTCGCTGGGAAAGTGGCGATGTAACTCCATCGATGGACAAGCTGAAGGCTCTGGCAAAAATCTACGATGTATCACTAGATTGGCTGTGCAATGAAGATGAAAGTGAAGAAAAGGTAGTATGGCAGAAAGAAGCAGATAAAGCGCCAAAACACAATAAGAAAAAAAGCGCAACATTGATTGTAATTGCGGTGCTGTTGGCAGCTAGTATCATCGTCTCAATTGGAATTGCAATCAGTAAAAATATAGAAAAGACAGAGGACGTGTTAGTAGATGATGTTCCCGGCGAGGTTGTAAGTGTAACCGGGGAGAATAGATTTCCACTAAATTAAAGATGAAAGGATGGAAGCAATGGGTACAAAAAGAAAACGAATTTGCAGGGTAGCAGTAACAGCTATTGCACTGATGATCTGCTTTGGGATTGCCGTAGAAGCTGCAGGGGTAACGACTATTGGAGAGAATCATTCGGTTGGAACATTTGCAATAATGAGGAGAGCATCAAATTCGTTTGACGTGACAATTCCAGCGGGTGAAATAATGGCAGCAGAAACGAGTTTTTCAATGTCGGCTGGAGAATCTGTGAAATTTCATGCAGTCTATGAACCCAGAGAAGCCAGCGTTGATTACGGGCTTATCTCTCCAGATGGTTTGTTTCATCCACTTAGAGCAGAGGATGGATACATTGATGCATCGATGAAAATTGGAACGCGGGGAAAATATACGTTCGCAATCAGAAACAACTCTGATGTTGAAGTGAAAACGACTGGATATGTTAATTATTAACTGTTCAGAAAAGAAAACAAGTTGGATCTATAACAGAACTAGATGGGGGGAGATTCGGAATTATTAGTGTTGCAGACAGCAGTTGTTCCACCGTGTGTAACTCTCGACAGGAGGTATTGAGATGAAAAAATTGTTATCTGTAGTTCTGTGTTTTTCGATGATTTTTGCGCTGTGCGTTCCCGCTTTTGCAGTAGAAACAGACCAAGAAAATATGTCACAGGAATTCTCGGCAGTAGATGAGTTCCTTACTACAAATGAAGATGCAATGCCACCCGTGCCTGATTTTTCGGTACAGACGACCAACCCAGTGTCGACATTGAATATGCCAATTCGTGCAGCGTGGGTTAAAAATACAACAGAAACATTGGAGTCGGCCTATTCACAATCGGTTGTAGATGTCTCCGAAACAAAAGATTTTATTGTGTTTACGTTTGAAGAACCGGAAGAAATATACAATGACTTTGGCTATATTGATAGGGTTGAATATGTAAAACCAGAATCGACGGCGGCCACCGAATATGAAACAAAAATAACGTATATGTACGGCTGGCTGGATGGGTACTACCCACTTGAAGAACAATCTGGAAAATGGAGTGCAGTAAAAGATCTTTTACTCACTGTGGCTGGGTTTTCTGAAAAGCTTTCAGTATATCTATTTGTTGTCGATGTGCTTGGAATTGCCTACAATTATTTCAAGGGGCCTGATGTTGTAAAGGCGTCGAATACGACACAGTATTACGTTTTGAATAAGATTGGACAAGTAAAACACGAAATTACCGGTCTATGGTTACAGTGGGCATATGTTGGAAGCAGAAGGTCTTTTTATAGGACTCTCATTGAAAAAGAAGTTTCTCAAAACTACTGGAATACAGTAGATTTTACAGAGACAAGAGCTAACAATGTAAAGAACCCAACAAATGCAGATAATGTAGAAAAGAAAGCAAACTTTGATAACGATACTTGGATTGCGGAAAAAGCTGTTTCTGCATATCTCAGAGAGAGAGCATTCAAGGACGTATATGGATGGACGGTATATTTCTCCGAAACAATTCCGCACTGAACAATATGCCAGTGAGGGTTATTGAATGCGGAGGAGAACGTTAATCCTTATTGTAGTGATTATATGTCTTGGTATCGGAATATTTACAATAATAAACGGTACAGTAGAAAAAAGAAGCAATGATATAGATTTGTCTATGCATGGTCGCTTTTATAATATTGGTGAAAGTGAATGGGCGGCTTCATGTAATATTAGCGTTAGTGGCGTATACGAGTCAGGCTCAGACTGTTTCTCCGGACATATTACGATTAATTCGGATAATATAAATTTGGACGAAGAAGCAGTGTCCTTAACTTTTTTCAATAATATTGCTGTACCAAAAGCAAAAAATAAACTCGGATACCAATATACATCTCGAATTCATTCCGTAATACGTGATGGTGACACCTCAGATTTTGTTATCATTTTATATAATGAATATGAAGTAAAAGATGACCAATTAAGAGGAAGACTTGATTTAGAATATCCGATGTTTATCTGTGTTGGAGAGCTTACTAAGGATAGGGCAATAGATATTATTTATAATAGCTATCATCACAGCACAAACTAAGAGAGAGGAAGGTGGAACGTACCACCTTCCTCTTTATAATACAATGAAATGACCGGAATAGGAAGCTCATTGACGACACTAAGCAGGCAGCGGCCTATGAATTACTTAGCCCAATTTTCAACAACCAAGTCAGGCACACGCTCAAACTCTCGGACGTTGTTTGTAACCAGAATCATATCTTCAGATCTGGCGTGCGCGGCGATCAGCATATCCAGTGGGCCGATCGGCGTACCTCTATCCTGTAGGTAGGATCGGATTTCGCCGTATTCCGAAGCTGCTGCAGCTCCGAAAGGAAGGATGCTCAACGGGATCAGAAAACGAAGCAGCGCCTGCTCGTTTTTTGCAGGATTGGAGCTGTGCTTCATCCCATACTCCAGCTCGGCCAGCGTGATGGATGAGATACAGACGCCGCTATTCAATTCTTTCTTTAGCCGCTGCAATACGTGTTCGGGTTTGTTTTTCATTGCGTAGATGCAAATATTTGTGTCCAGCATATAAGTCACAGATTTTCACGCTCCTGCTGGATGCCCTGATCCCGGCCACCCTCAAAAATATCGTCGGTGAAGCTATTCAGTCCGTCCATAAAAGTCTGCCACATGGACTCCATCGGCACGAGGATCACGGCGTCACCGAGCTGCTGGACGATCACTTCATCTGTATTGAACCGAAATTTCTTCGGAAGCCGCACGGCCTGACTTCTTCCATTTTCAAAAATCTTTGCAGTCTCCATAACTGTCACCTCCTAATTTAATATATATCACGATATATATTATTCGTCAATGGGATGCTGCGTATGCGTGAAATGCGCCTTAGCGGAAAATAATAAAATTTCAGGATGGCTGTACTTTTTGCAATGAAAAGTACAGCCATCCTGTTGTACAATGCTGCGTAGTTTCGTTGGATGAAAAAACAGTCTTGCAAAAGCATTACTGCCAGGACAATTGGAGCTGCCGGTGGTTATCGGCACAGTCTCTCAAATAGAGGTTGATCAGAGTCTGATAGGGGATGCCTTTTGCGTCGGCCAGAGACTTGAAGTAGTCGATGGTGCTGCCGTCGATGTTGATGGTGATCTGCTTTTTCAGCCGGTTCGCGTATGGATTTTTTCTTGGATTCAGTTCGCTGATGTTATATTCATCTCTCATACTATCACCTCAAATTCCATCAAGATAAATGCGTTGCTCGGTTTTGGTTGCCTGCCTTGCCGAGATAATACGGATGCAGTTTTCGTTGTCACGGTAGCAATGGCTCACAATGCAAATTTTCTGCGATTTGATCGATCCGATAATGAGGAAGCGATCTTCTTCAATGGAATGATCCGGATCGTCAAATAGAATGGCAAACTCGTCGTAAAAGACCTCCTTTGCTGCCTCGAAAGATAAGCCGTGCTTCTTTTTGTTGATCTCATTCTTGTTGGGGTCCCATTCAAATCTTAGTGTGTCCATAATTATATTATACATACAAAATAATTATTGTCAAGGCAACTAAACGGAGATACAAAACCTGCGCGATTGGTTGTATAGGCAGCGGCGATACTGAAGTTTTCTCGCTGGCACGGCGAATACTCGATGAGCGCATTGCTCGGTGGCGACAACGGACAGCCGACAGGAAAGGCGGTTCGTTGTCGCACCGAGCAGGGGAGGAGTCCGCAGACGCCTGGGGTTTACCCCGCCCGGTGCTGCTGCGCCGGGGAACTCCGGGCATCTTGGATGCCTAATAACGGTTTACCCGTTTGCGCGAATGCGTGAACGGGTAAACCGTTATATCTGTATATACTCAGTTTATGTTGACTTTATCAGCATAGTATGGTAAGATGGGCTTGAATAGAAAAGGACGGTAAATTAGGACTGGCTGGGAGGGAAAACAAATGACAATTAAGGACTATATGCGAAAGGTTAAATCAGAAAAAATGACGCCGAAAGATTCGGCTGGAGCCAGTTTCACCGATGCGATGATGGAAACAACTGAAATCTGGAGTAACGATGCTTGCGTGGGCTATTTTCTACGGGCGGCACAGATCGTCGGTCTGGATCAGGCAGACACTAGAAAGGTCGTGGAAGCGTTCAATACGGCTTTTGATGGAACTTCCGTTGATGAGGCAGCGGATATTTACTGCAAATACTGAGCGGCTGGAAAGGCTCAGTGAATTTTACAGAAAACTCGTCTGGGCGAGTATAAATAGTAATTAGGCCTAGAGCGTCCCGGCAGCTGCCGGGGGTTTAGCAGTTTTTATTTTTGAGCCGCTAAAAAGGTATGATGCACCTTTGTGATGTGTGGGCTTGCCGTAGTAACCTTTGTGAATTGGAAAGCACATCATGGACCCTGCTGCGAGTAATCTTTGTGAAAGCACAGGTAAGCAGAACGCATCTGTTCACCATCCACCTACTGAATGTTGCCAGTGTACTGTAGAAAGCACTGGAGAGCTGATCCCTCGGAAAAGGATTCGACAGAACCTCAACTGCCGTAGACGCTAATAAATAGGCTGCACACATAAGCAAGAAAAAAGTGTAGAAGAGAAATCTTCAAAACAGTCACACATAAGACTTAAAAAAGTGTACTTTGCTGATCGTCGAGGTTTCTTCGGAAACTGACGTGAAGCGGCTTAGCTTGAACGACGATATAATGTAAATAATTGATATAATGGAAATAAAGTATATACGATATATAACTTGCATAAGTTATATATCGTGGTGAAAAGGGGGCTACCATTTGGGGCGAAAAAACAAATCATACTCGAAGGATCTGCACCAGCAGGCGTATGAAAAATTGACATCTATGCTGGCGCTGGGCGAAAGCAAGCGCGAGGCAGTTTTGAATGGGACAGCCGACGATAAAATCTTCTCGGTCAACACATACAAGACCTACTGGAAGCACATAAAGTACTTCTTGAAGTATGTCAAGGAAAAATACCCGGAATGTACGACGCTGAAGAAAGCAAAAAGGTATGTCAACGAGTGGCTGCAGGTGCGAGTTGACCAGGATCTATCGGCTTGGACGATTCAGGCCGAGGCAAAAGCCATGGGGAAGTTGTATGGCATAAAACCAGACGATGAAGACTACTTCAAGCCGCCGAAGCGGAACCGATCAGAAATCAAACGGAGCAGGGGAGATGCCAAGCGGGATCGGCACTTCTCGGAAGCCAACAACGATGAGCTGATAAAATTCTGCCGGGGAACCGGGCTACGGCGCAGTGAGCTGGCAGATCTGAAGGGAACGGATCTGGTGACACGGGAACAGATCGAAGCGCAGATCACGGCGCTGGAACAGATCCCAGAGCAGCAGCGGA
>JBNMHZ010000064.1:0-9082 GCA_050873025.1 Faecalibacterium sp.
ATATACTTGGTCAGTCAAATAGGTCGGTGTCGATGACGGTGAGGTTCCACCTGTTCCCATTCCGAACACAGAAGTTAAGCTCACTTGTGCCGAAGATAGTTCGCTGGAAACGGCGCGTGAAAATAGGTAGTCGCCGACTTGAATGAAACGCTTCAGAAGAGATTCTGAGGCGTTTTTGTTATTATAGGAGTTTTCCGCAGAGTTCCAGAAGAAGTTTTGCTTCTTCTGCAGCAGGACGGCGGGAAGGAGCTTTGAGCCAATCAGTGGTCAGGCGAGAAGAACCGGCGAGGATAAAAGTGCGCAGCTCCTCCTTGTAAGACAGGCTGCCGCTAGATGCCAGAGCCTGCGTCAATTGGCGATCGACCTGCGGCAGGGCAAGGATCGATTCGGACAAATATGCACCCGGGAGTGCCTGCATCAGCGGTAAAATCTGGTCACGGTTATGTTCCATAAGTTCCAAGACGAGCGTGACCACAGAGAGAAAAGTGTGGTTTGGAGAATCAAAAAGCTTCGAGAGGGAGCACACATATTGCTGAACAAGCTCCCGCAGAATATCTTCAAGTGACTGGTAGTGATTATAAAATGTGGTGCGGTTCACACCGGCTTTCAGGCAGAGTTCACGGACGGTGATCTTATTCAGAGGCTTTTCCTTTAAAAGTGCCAGAAGCGCCTGATGCAACAGTTCCTGAGAAAACAAAACTTTATTTTCAGACATGGCGTCTCCCTGTGAATTTCAACATAATATTAAAGATTGATGATTGAAACCTCAACACCTGTTGACCTATAATAATCCAAGGAAGAGAAAAAAGTCAAGAGACAGGAAAAAGGTGAAAATATGAAATTGACAAGACGTGAATTTTTGTATGGAACGGCCGCAGCCGCATTGGGAACGGCGATGACAGCAATGCCGGGTGTGATAGCATTGGCTGAAGAAGCACCTGCGCAGGCAGAAACTGCCGCAGCAGTAAAACCTATGATGGCTGTGCAGCAGATCATGCTGGGAACATTAACGGGCACCGAAGAAAAGGCACTGGACACTCTGGCTGCAGTGAAAGAAGCAGGCTTTGAAGGCATTGAGCTGAACTCTTTTATGATCCATCCTACGTCTTTTGCTATCCGGATGATGACAAAAATGGCAGGGATGCCGATCGGCAATGGCGGCCATCTGGACTGGCCGGCGATCATTCAGGCTTCGGGGCTGAAAGTGCCGGCGCTGCATCAGTATCTGAATGAGATGGAAGAAGATCCTGATTCTGTGTTGGCGGAGTGTGAGACTTTTGGCACGGATACCGTGGTGCTGACCGGTATGTATCGCTTTGATTACAGCGATACCCAGGCGGTGAAAGATCTGGCAGTTCGGCTCAATGCAGCCGGAAAGAGCCTGGCCGAAGGCGGTGTACATCTGCTGTATCATAACCACAACTGTGAATTCCTGCGTATGGATAACGGAGACTTCGGTTATCATCTGATTCAGGGAGAGACCGATCCGGAGTATGTTAATTTTGAATTTGACAGCTATTGGTGTGCTGAATGCGGCGCAGATCCGATCCTGGAAATGCAGCGTTTGGGCAGCCGCTTAAAGCTCCATCACATCAATGACCGCGGCACCCGCCAGAAAGGCAGCTGCACTACGCCGATACTTAAAAGCGATGCAATGGAACTGGGCACTGGAACCATGCCGCTGAAGGAGCTGGTCGCTTTGGACAAAGCTGCACCGGTAAAAGCTGTAGTGCTGGAAACGCACCAGAACTGGATTAATAACTCTCCGTTGGACAGCATCCGCATGAGTGCAGAGTTTTTAAAAGAGAATCTGTAATAAGAAAAGGCCCGGTACACAAAACGTACCGGGCCTTTGAAGCTTTCTGTGAGATTACTTGTTGTCGGCCACCATCATCTTGCTGGCCTTGTAAATATCACCGCAGCCGAGGGTGATGACCAAATCGCCCTCCTGTGCGTTCTGTTTGACCCACTCGGCAGCTTCTTCCAGGCTGTTCACCAGAACAGAGCCGGGGATCTGAGCGGCCAGCTTTGCGCTGGTGATGCTGGGGTCATTGGGTTCGCGGCTGCCCATGATGGGGGTCAGCACCGTGATATCGGGGATCTTGAGCACATCCACAAAGTCGTTGAACAGCATCTTGGTGCGGCTGTATGTAAACGGCTGGTGGACAGCGATCAGGCGCTTATAGCCCATTTCTTTGGCGGTGTTCAGGGTGGCGCGCAGCTCGGTGGGGTGATGTGCGTAATCGTCCACCACCAGAGCACCGTTGCACTCGCCGTAGACCTCAAAGCGGCGGCCTGCACCCTTGAAGTTCAGGGCGGCGTCGGCGCACTGCTCCACGGTCAGGCCGATAAAGCGGCAGACCGCGCACATGGCCAGTGCATTGTAGATGTTGTGGTAGCCGGGCACGGCCAGACGGATGTGGCCGGTGATCTTGCTCCACTCCTTCAGGTCGAACTCGAAGAAGCCGGGCTTGTATTCGTTCACGTTCAGGGCCTGATAATCGCCGTCGTTCTGGATACCAAAGGTACGCACGCGGCGGTCCAGCGTGTACATGACATCCATGGTGTTCTTATCATCGGCGTTGGCAAAGATCATGAACTGGGTCATGAGGGCAAAGCGCTTGAAAGCAAATTTCAGCTCGCCCATGCTGCCGTAGTAATCCAGATGATCGTTGTCGATGTTCAGCACAACGGACAGGTACGGAGTCAGTTTCAGGAAGGTCTCGGCGAACTCGCAGGATTCAATGACGATGTCATCGCCCTTGCCGGCCTTGCCGTAGCCGTTGATGAGGGGCAGTTTGCCGCCAATGACGGCAGACGGGTCGCGGCCTGCCAGTTCCAGCGCGGTGGTAATCATAGAAGTGGTGGTGGTTTTGCCGTGGGTGCCGGAGACGCAGATGCTCTGCTTGTACAGGCGGCTTACATAACCCAGCAGGACGCTGCGCTCGATGGTGGGGATGCCGTAGGAGGCAGCGGCATTCAGCTCCACGTTGTCCTTGGAGATCGCAGCGGAGTAGACCACCATATCGGTGCCGATCACATTATCGGCGCTGTGGCCCAGGCTGACCTTGACGCCCATTTCCCGCTCATAGCGGATGATGCTGCCATCCAGCACATCGCTGCCGGAGATCTCGTAGCCTTTGGCGGCCAGGATCTGGATCAGCGGATACATGCCGCTGCCGCCGCAGCCGATGAAGTGGATCTTTTTTACATTGTCCAGCAGGTGCTGGTTGTAATCGGTGTACATGAACATATAAGGCAACCTCCAAATAAGTAACGGCCGCAGAGCAGACCGGTTCCATTCCATTAGGATACATCTTATTATATAATTTTTGACGGACAAAATAAACAGGTAATTCCGAATTTTCGGAAAGAACCATAAATCCTTTTGTGAATTTGTGATAAGTGTACAAGAAAACCGAAACACCAAACCGATTCATAAAAGATTTACATTTGTCTGCACAAAATACCTAACAACTTTGAATCTTTTGTGATAGAATAAAAAAGAACAATTTTTTGAGGGATCGGCGGCTCTGGAGCGGAGCGGCACGGTCGGTAAAAAGCAAAGGAGAACGAACGTGAAGATCAAGATCACCGCGGACAGCACCTGTGACCTGTCCGAAGAGCTTTTGAACCAATGGAACGTTGCCCTGATGCCCATGCATATCCTGATGGGCGAGGACAGCTATCTGGATGGCGTCACCGTCCACCCGGCTGATGTGTTTGCCTACGTGAATGCGGGCGGCAAAATGCCCAAATCCGCCGCCGCAAATCTGGTGGAATATACCGAATTTTTTGAACCCTTTGCCAAAGAGTACGATGCGGTGATCCATATCTCGGTCAGCAGCAAGCTCTCGTCCTGTTTCCAGAACGCAAAGCTGGCGGCAGGCGAATTTGAGAACGTCTATGTGGTGGACAGCCAGAATATCTGCACCGGGCAGGGTTATCTTGTGCTGAAAGCGGCCAGGTGGGCCGCCGACGGCCTGACGCCTCGCAACATCACCATGCGCCTGCAGAGCCTCGCCAAGCGGGTGGAGCTGAGCTTTGTGCTGGACCGGCTGGACTTTATGGCAAAAAGCGGCCGCTGTTCCGGTGTGCTGGCCTTTGGTGCCAACCTGCTGGGCATCAAGCCGGCGCTGGAAGTGATCGACGGCGAGTTGAAGGTGGTCAAAAAGTACCGCGGCGGCCTGCCCATCTGCGTGGGCAAGTACATCACCGACCGCCTGGCGGAACGGGATGACATTGAGGACGGCCTTGTGTTCATCTCTTCCTGCCAGCCCAAGCCCGGCTGCATGGATGCCGTGAAGGCGGGCCTGAAAAAATACGGCAGCTTCAAGGAATGCTATGAGACGGATATCGGCACCACCATCGGCGGCTATTCCGGCCCGGGCACCATCGGCATCGTGTTTGCACGGAAGGAAAAGTAAAATAAAAGCCTTCCCCCTTGGGGGAAGGTGGCATTGCGCAGCAATGACGGATGAGGGGAAGCAGCGGTCAGATTTCGTTTTTTCAGAGCGAAATCAAAAGACGACTACCCCTCATCAGTCGCCTGCGGCGACAGCTTCCCCCGAGGGGGAAGCCTTTTTCTTTTCAAAATCTCATCCAGAATGGCGTCGGCCACATCGGCCTTGCTCATCAGCGGCAGCTCACGGGTGCCATCCGGGGTAATGAGGGTGACCACATTGGTATCCACACCAAAACCGGCACCGGCAACCTTGAGGTTATTGGCCACCACCATGTCCAGATTCTTTTTGGTCAGTTTGGCAGAGGAGTTTTCCACAAGGTCGCGGGTCTCCATGGAAAAACCGCACAGGAACTGGTGGGTCTTTTTGGGGCCGATGGTGCCCAGAATGTCCGGCGTGCGTTCCAGCGGGATGGACATGTCGCCGTCCTTTTTCTTGATCTTATCATTTGCCACGGCGATGGGCCGGTAGTCGGCCACGGCAGCGGCCATGATGAGCACATCCGTCTCGGCAAAGCGGCTGGTGACGGCCTCGTACATCTGCTGGGCGGTGGTCACCGGCACATCGGTGGTGAACTTGACCGGCTGCAGGGCGGTCTCGCCGTGGATCAGGGTCACCTCCGCGCCGCGCATGGCGGCGGCACGGGCAAGGGCGTAGCCCATTTTGCCGGTGGAATGGTTGGTGAGGTAGCGCACCGGGTCCAGCGGTTCCTGCGTGGGGCCCGCGGTAACAGCAATGCGCACACCGGCCAGGTCTTTGGGCCGGGCGATGGCGTGCAGGATGTACTCGATCAGCACTTCTTCCTTCGGCAGGCGGCCGCTGCCCACATCCTTGCAGGCCAGCACGCCGCTCTCGGAGGGAATGACCGTGAAGCCGTAGCGTTCCAGTGTGGCGATGTTATCCTGCGTGATGGGATTTTCCAGCATCCCGGTGTTCATGGCAGGGGAGACGAGCTTGGGGCACTTGGCGGCCAGCACCGTGGTGGTGAGCATGTCGTCGGCAATGCCGTGGGCCATCTTGGCAATGATGTTGGCCGTGGCCGGTGCCACCAGAATGACATCTGCCTTTTTGGCAAGGGAGATGTGGGTCACCTCAAACTTGAAATCCCGGTCAAAGGTGTCCACCATGCACTTGTGGCCGGTAAGCGTCTCAAAGGTGACGGGTGTGATGAACTGGGTGGCGTTCTGGGTCATGATGACCTCCACATCGGCCCCCAGCTTGCGCAGTGCGCTGGCCACATTTGCCATTTTATAGGCGGCAATGCCGCCGCTTACGCCCAGAAGGACGCATTTGCCTTTCAGATCCATTGGTCAAACCTCCTGCAAAAACATACTGTTTCCACATATCTTCCCTTAGTATAATGCAAAAGTTCCGCCAGCACAACAAAATCTTTGCGCGGGCTTGTAACTGAGGGCAAAATGCGGTAAAATACAGCTTGACAAATAATAGATGAACGGCCTGCCATTACCCAAACCTTTGAAAAAGGAAAACAGAATTATGATCTTAGCCATTGATATAGGCAACACTACCGTCGCCCTTGGGGGCATCCGGGACGGACGTGTATGCTTTGTGGCGCGCATGGACACGGTGCGCACCCGCACGGCTGCAGAATATCGTGCCGAAATGGACAAAATTTTTGCGCACCGCCGCCATCCGGAGCGGCCCATGCGCTTTGAGGGTGCTGTGCTTACCAGCGTGGTGCCGCAGATCACCGGTGCACTGGCCGAGTGCGCCCGGTACTACACCGGCAAAAAGCCGGTCATCGTCTCGCCGGAGATCCGCACCGGCCTGACCATGGGCGTGGACGAACCCCACGCCGTGGGCAAAGACCGTCTTGTGGATGCCGCCTACGCTGCGGCAAACTTTCCGCTGCCGGTGGTCACGGTAGACCTT
Organism: Faecalibacterium sp.; assembly: GCA_050873025.1. Taxonomy (GTDB): domain Bacteria; phylum Bacillota; class Clostridia; order Oscillospirales; family Ruminococcaceae; genus Faecalibacterium. The sequence continues at coordinate 6,357 of JBNMHZ010000064.1, forward strand.
GGCACCGCCACCACCTTTAATGTAGTGGACGAGAACCGCGTGTTCCGGGGCGGTGTGATCTGCCCGGGGCTTTCCACCGGGCTGCGTGCTCTGGGCGAACGCTGTGCCCAGCTGCCGCAGGTGCATCTTGGTTCGCCCAAAAGCGCCATCGGCACCAACACCGAAAAATGTATGCTGTCCGGCTCGGTGATGGGCACCGCTGTGCTCATCGACGGTATGGTGCAGCGCATTGAAGAAGAACTTGGCCGCCCGGCCACGCTGGTGGTGACCGGAGGGCTGGCAAAGTATGTCACTCCGCTGTGCCGCCACCCGCTGACCTACGACCCGGAACTGCTGATGAAGGGTCTGGCCCTTTTGTACCAGCTCAACGCCCAGCAGCCGCAGCACCACAGTGCGGGCGGCGGGCGGCAGCATTCTGGCCGGCAGAACCAGCACGGCCATGCAAAACAGCGCTCCTACCCCAAAAAGCGCACCCGCCGCGAGCCGGAAGCGCTGGTAGGCTGAACGACCAAATTTAGGATAGGGAGAATACAATGAAATTAGGCATTCTTGGCACGGGCAAGATCGTGCGGGAATTTTTGCCCTGGCTTGTGGAACACACGCCCTTTACGGTGCAGGCCATCTGCAGCACCGAGCGCAGTGCCGAACTGGCCCAGAGCCTGTGCGGCCAGTACGGCGTACCCCAGCACACCACCAATTTTCTGGAACTGCTGCAGTGGGTGGATGTGGTGTACATTGCAGTGCCCAATCTGCAGCATGTGCGCTACGCCCGCGTGGCGTTGGAAGCCGGCAAACATGTGATCGTGGAAAAGCCGCTGGCCCCCTCGGCCGCCCAAACCGAAGAACTGGTGGAGCTGGCACGGCGCAAAAAGGTGTTCCTGTTCGAGGCCATCACCACCCAGTACCTTGAGAACTACGCAAAGATCCGGGAGCTGCTGCCCCGCATCGGCACCGTGAAGCTGGTACAGTGCAATTTCAGCCAGTATTCCAGCCGGTACGATGCTTTCTGCGCCGGTGACGTGCAGCCCGCCTTTGACCCGGCCTGTGCCGGCGGTGCCCTGATGGACCTGGGCGTTTACAATGTAAGCTACATCGTGGGCCTGTTCGGGGAGCCGAATCAGGTCAAGTACACCGCCAACATCGAGCGCGGCATTGACACAAGCGGCATCCTGACCATGGATTACACCGGCTTCAAGGCCGTGAGCATCGCCGCCAAGGACTGCGCGGCCCCGGCCCGGTACATCATTCAGGGCACAAAGGGCTATATCCAGCAGAAATCCACCGCAAATTGCTGCGGCGGCATCACCTTCCACCCCAATGAGGGCAAGGAAGAATACTATAACCTCAATGGCGGACGCCCCCGGCAGGCGGCAGAGTTTGAAGCTTTTGCCCGCGCACTGGAAGGCGGCGACCAGGAGCTTTGCACCCGGATGCAGGACACTACCATCGCAGTCAGCCGTGTGCTGACGGTGGCACGCCGCAATGCAGGCATCCGCTTCCCGTGCGACCACTGAAAAAGCCATTTCCATTGGAACACGCCCTGACAAAACGCGCTCCAATTTGCTTGAATCGTAACGCAAAACCCGCATAGAGCGGGCAGGTTTGCGCCGTATCCGACGTATAGGGCGGAACGGCAGCAGGAGGAAAATTGAATATGAAAAACACGAAAACTCTTACCCGTGTGGCACTGCTGGTTGCCATTGAGCTGGTGATGAAGATGGTGGGCCTTGGCAGTGTGCCGGTTGGCCCGCTGTACATGAGCTTCCTCACCCTTCCCATTGCAGTGGGTGCCATCACCATGGGCCCCGCCGTGGGCGCACTGCTGGGCGGTGTGTTCGGTGCAGTGAGCTTCTACGATGCCATCACCGGCGCTTCTGCCATGACGGGCGCTCTGTTCCAGGTGAGCCCCGTTAACACCTTTATCCTGTGTGTGGGCATGCGCGTGCTGATGGGCCTGTGCTGCGGCCTGATCTTCAGCGGCCTGAAGCGCTTTGACAAGCCCGGCACCTGGAGCTACATCCTCAGCGCCATGAGCGCACCGTTCCTGAACACCCTGTTCTTCATGGGCTGGATCGTGCTGGCCTTCTACAACTGCGACTATGTGCAGAACCTCGTGTCTGTCAAGGGCGCTGCGAACCCCTTCATGTTCGTGGTGCTGCTGGTCGGCGTGCAGGGCGTGGCCGAGTTCCTCGTCTCCGGCATTCTGGGCGGCATCGTGGCCCGCGCCGTGGCGAAGTTCGTAAAATAAAGATGTGCCGAATGTCAGGGCGGCGCATCCGTAAAAATAGTTTTTAAAGGGACTGCTGTGCATTGTGTGCGGCAGTCCCTTTTATGCTTCCCGTGCAGAGTGTGGGCGCGTGGGCAGGTTTCGTGCCTTTTGCAAGAAGCATCCCCGGCGGTGCCCGGAGGGCATGAAAGCCCCAGTGGGGCTTTTAAGCCGCAGACCGGTTTGCGAAGCAAATGCCGCGTGTTCAGCGCGGCAAGGTCACAGCGATTTCAACGCGCTGGACCCATGAAAAAGGGGCTGCTCGCCCCTTTTAGACCCCAAAGCAGTTGGGCTCCATGCAAAAAATCCAAGCCGCTTCGCTAAAGGATTTTTTGTGTTCCGCCGATTTGTAGGCCCCTCAGCCGCTGCGGCGGCAGCTCCCCGCAGGGGAGCGGGTTTGTGCTTTGCGCTGCGTTATCCTGCTGCGCGGCAGCCGCAGGCTGACAGCAGCAAAATGCCG
>JBNMHZ010000065.1:0-8504 GCA_050873025.1 Faecalibacterium sp.
ATGCAGACCGTGGTCGGTTCGGATGACCGTGCCAGAGGGCTGATTCAGTTTTACGGTGCCAACCGCACCGGGCGCTATGCCGGTCGGCTCGTCCAGGTGCAGAACCTGCCGCAGAACCATCTGCCAGATCTGGACACCGCACGAGCCTTGGTTCGCAGCGGCAACACGGATGCCGTGGAAATGCTCTATGACTCCGTACCGCTGGTACTGTCCGAGCTTATCCGCACCGCCTTTGTGCCGAAACCCGGCTGTCGCTTTTATGTGGCAGACTTCTCCGCCATCGAGGCGAGGGTCATCGCATGGATCGCCGGGGAGCATTGGCGGCAGGAGGTTTTTGCAAAGGGCGGCGACATTTACTGCGCTTCCGCTTCGCAGATGTTCCATGTCCCCGTGGAAAAACACGGCGTGAACGGACATCTGCGACAGAAAGGCAAAATCGCCGAATTAGCTCTGGGCTACGGCGGCTCCGTGGGTGCGCTGAAAGCAATGGGCGCACTGAACTACGGTCTGCAGGAAGAGGAACTGAAACCGCTGGTGGATGCTTGGCGTCTGTCCAATCCCCACATCACAAAGTTCTGGTGGGATGTGGACAAAGCCGCTTCCACCTGCGTCCGGGAGCGAACTGCCACGGAAACGCACGGCATCCGCTTCTACTATCAAAGCGGCATGATGTTCGTGGTGCTGCCCTCCGGCAGACGGCTGGTGTATGTGAAACCGAAGATGGGTCTGAACCGCTTCGGCAATGAGTCCGTGACCTACGAAGGCGTCGGCGAACAGAAAAAGTGGCTGCGGCTGGAAAGCTACGGACCCAAGTTCGTGGAGAACATCGTCCAGGCGACGGCGAGGGACATCCTTGCGGAAGCCATGCTCCGGCTGAATGCTGCCGGGTACCGCATCGTCATGCACGTCCATGATGAAGCGGTCATCGAAGCGCCGCCGGATACCTCTTTGGAGAATATCTGCTCCGTCATGGGGCAAACGCCCACTTGGGCTTCGCGGCTTCTGCTCCGGGCAGACGGCTATGTCTGCGATTTTTATAAGAAAGACTGAGGTGACCCAAATGGGAGTCAATAAATTCAATTGCGAGGGGTACTACGACCCCACCGCCTACGAGGCGCTGACCAAAATCGAGCAGGAAGCCAAGGCACTCCGGGCTTTCCGGCCTGTGGTGTATATCTGCTCTCCGCTTGCCGGAGATATGGTGAAGAACCAGGAGAACGCCCGTACTTACTGCCGCTTCGCCGTGGAAGCCGGGTGCGTACCCATCGCACCGCACATCTATTTCACCCAATTCATGAATGACAATGACCGCAGGGAGCGTGACCTGGCACTGTTCATGGACATCGTCCTACTCTCCAAATGCGCCGAGCTGTGGGTGTTCGGAGAGAAAATCACCAGCGGCATGAGCATCGAGATCGAGAAAGCAAAACGAAAAGGTCAGCTTATCCGCTACTTTACCGAAAACTGTGAGGAGGTACACAGATGAAGATCGCAGTCGGCAATAGCCGCATGGATAAAAAGTGGAAGAACCAGGACATCTCCTGGGCGGATCTCTGCGCCCGCTGCGGCAGCACCATCCGCACCACCGAAACGGTCGAAGAATACCGCAAGCTGAAAAAGGGTCAGCAGGACGGCATCAAGGACGTGGGCGGTTTTGTCGGAGGGCATCTCCGGGAAGGTCGCCGCAAAAACGGCATGGTGCTGTGCCGCTCTCTGCTTACCTTGGATATGGACTACGGCACCCCGGATATCTGGGATGAAATTACGCTGTTCCACGATTTCAAGTGCTGCGTCTATTCTACCCATAAACACACGCCGGAACATCCCCGTCTCCGTCTGCTTATCCCGCTGAAACGGGAAATCAGTGAGGAGGAATATCCGGCAGTCGCCCGCATGGTGGCAAAGGAGATCGGTATCGACCTCTTTGACGATACCACTTACGAGGCATCCCGGCTCATGTACTGGCCTTCCACCTCCTCTAACGGCGAGTTTTTCTACAAGGTGCAGGACGGTGCAGAGCTTGACCCGGATGAGTACCTTTCCCACTACGATGATTGGCACGACGCCTCCACCTGGCCGGTTTCCAGCCGCCAGTCCGAGGTGATGCAGCACAGTATCGCCCAGCAGGCCGACCCGCTGACAAAGCCGGGTGTGGTGGGCGCTTTCTGCCGAGCCTATACCGTGGAGGAAGCCATCGATGCCTTTCTCTCGGAAGTGTATGCGCCGTCTGCGATGAACGGCCGTTACGACTATATCCCCGCCGATTCGTCTGCCGGTGTCATCGTCTACGATGGCAAGTTCGCATACAGCCACCATGCCACCGACCCGGTCTGCGGTCGGCTGCTGAATGCTTTTGACCTGGTGCGACTGCACCGCTTCCGTGACCTGGACGATAAGTGCGCCCCGGATACCGCACCCGGCAAACTGCCGTCCTTCCAAGCAATGTCGGATTTTGCCCTCAAGGACGAGAAAGTCAAAGCGGTCTTTGCCGAGGAACGCAAAGCCCAGGCAAACGAGGAGTTCTCCGACGAGGACTGGCAGAAAGCCTTGGAGCTGGACAAGGCCGGCAAGGTGAAAAACACGCTGCAGAACCTCACCGTGATCCTCATGAACGACCCGCTTCTGAAACCGCTGGTGTTCAATCAGCTTCTGGACGGCATGGAGATCAAGGGCGATGTGCCTTGGCGGCACCCCTCGAAATTCTGGCGGGATGCGGATGATGCCCAGCTTATCAGCTATGTGGATTCCCACTACGGCACCTTTTCTGCAAGAAACTATGACATCGCCGTGGCGAAGGTCACGGACGACCGCTCCTACCATCCCATTCGGGAGTTCATTGAAAATCTGCCGGAGTGGGACAAGGTTCCCCGTGTGGACACGCTGCTCATCGACTACCTCGGTGCCGACGACAACGAATATGTCCGTGCCGTCACCCGGAAAACGCTCTGCGCCGCCATCAAGCGTGTGCTGTATCCCGGCTGCAAATTTGACTCCATGCTGGTGCTGAACGGTCCCCAGGGTGTCGGTAAAAGCACCCTTATCGCCAAGCTGGCCGGAGAGTGGTTTTCGGACAGTCTGAACCTGGGCGACACCAAGGATAAGACCGCTGCAGAGAAATTGCAGGGGTACTGGATCTTGGAGATCGGCGAACTGGCAGGCCTGAAGAAGGCCGAGGTGGAAACGCTGCGTTCCTTCCTCTCCCGTCAGAACGACATTTACCGTGCGGCATTCGGCAAACGGGCGACGCCGCATCTGCGCCAGTGTGTGTTCTTCGGCACCACCAACGCCGAGTCCGGCTATCTGCGGGACACCACCGGAAACCGCCGCTTCTGGCCGGTCAAGACGCCTGGTACGGGCATCAAGCACTCCTGGGATCTGACCCCGGAGCTGATCTGCCAGATCTGGGCGGAAACGCTGGTGTATGTGAAGCAGGGCGAGAAGCTCTATCTGAGTGCAGAGTTGGAAGCCCTGTCGAAGGCAGAACAGCGGGAGGCGATGGAGTCCGACGAGCGTGAAGGGCTTGTCCGTCTGTATCTCGACACCCTGCTCCCGGAGGATTGGGACGGCATGGACATCTTCGAGCGCCGCAACTTCCTCACAGGCAGCGACTTCGGCGATACCCAAAAGCATGGTACGGTCAAGCGCACCCAGGTGTCCAACATGGAGATTTGGTGCGAGTGCTTCGGCAAGGAACGTGCCAATATCCGCAGAACGGACAGCAATGAGCTGACCGCCATCCTTGCCCGTCTTGGCTGGAAGCGGCTGGACAGCAAGGTGCGTATCCCGCTTTACGGTCCGCAGTATGTCTTTGTTCCCAAGGAGTGTTCCTAATGAAAATGACTGTACCCGACATCCTTCGGAACAGGTTCCGGGGAGAAGCATATCCGCTCGGCACATTTATGGGAACACCTCATGGGAACGGCGGCGGCCCCATAAGTACCAAAGAAAACAGGCGGTCTTGTTCCTGTGTTCCTAACCTTTCTTATATATCGAAAGAAGAAGGAATAAAGAGCAACAAGCACGCAATACCCGCATTTGCGCACGTAAAGGACTTTTCGGGTTTTGAGAACACAGGAGGTCAGTATGCGTGAGAAAACGATAGAAGCAAAGCTGGTGCAGGCTGTACGCACAAAAGGCGGTCTTGCACCGAAGTTTACAAGCCCCGGCCTTGATGGAGTACCGGACCGTCTGGTACTCCTGCCCGGCGGCAGAATCGCCTTCATTGAGTTGAAAGCACCGGGCAAAACACTCCGCCCTTTGCAAGTAAGGCGAAAAAGGCAGTTAGAAGCACTCGGCTTTTCGGTGTACTGCATTGACGGAGTAGAACAGATTGGAGGGATACTCAGTGAAATACAAGGCGCATGACTACCAGGCGTATGCCACGAATTTCATCCTGGAGCATCCAATCTCCGCTGTATTCCTCGACATGGGTCTTGGTAAGAGCATCATCACGCTTTCCGCCATCTTCGACCTTTGCCTCGACAGTTTTCTGGTTCGCAAGGTGCTGGTCATCGCTCCGCTGCGTGTCGCCAGAGATACATGGCCCGCGGAAATCCACAAGTGGGATCATCTGCATGGGCTGACCTACTCGGTGGCTGTCGGTACAGAAGCAGAGCGCAAGGCGGCACTCCGGCAGCGGGTCAGCGTGTACATCATCAACCGAGAAAATGTCCAGTGGCTGGTAGAAGAAAGTGGTCTGCCCTTTGACTACGACATGGTGGTCATCGATGAGCTGTCCTCCTTCAAGAGCTACCAGGCAAAGCGGTTCCGCAGTTTGCTGAAAGTCCGTCCCGGCATCAAGCGCATCGTGGGCCTGACCGGCACGCCAAGCAGCAACGGTCTTATGGATCTGTGGGCGGAGTTTCGCATCCTCGATATGGGCAAGCGGCTCGGTCGGTTCATCACCCATTACCGCAACACCTCCTTCCGTCCGGACAAGCGCAACGGACAGGTGGTGTTCAGCTACAAGCCGCTGCCCGGTGCGGAGGAACAGATCTACGATGCCATCTCCGACATCACCATCTCCATGAAAGCCGTCGACCATTTGGATATGCCGGAGTGCGTTCATAATGACGCCATTGTGACGCTATCCGAAACAGAGCGCAAAGCCTACGATGCCATGAAACAAGACCTGGTTATCTCGCTGAAAGGCGAAGAAATCGATGCCGGGAACGCCGCAGCACTTGCGAATAAGCTCTCCCAGATGGCAAACGGAGCAGTCTACGGAGAGGACAAGCGTGTGTTTCAGATACACGACCGCAAGCTGGATATGCTGGAGGATCTCATCGAAGCCGCAAACGGGAAACCCGTCCTTGTAGCGTACTGGTTCAAGCACGACCTGGAGCGCATCTCCGAGCGGCTCCACAAACGACACATCCCGTTCAGTCTGCTGGACGATTCCGACAGTATCCGCAGATGGAACAGCGGTGAGCTGCCCGTGGCACTCATCCACCCGGCTTCTGCCGGTCATGGGCTGAACCTGCAGGCAGGCGGCTCGACCCTCATCTGGTTTGGGCTGACCTGGTCGCTGGAGCTCTACCAGCAGACCAACGCCCGACAGTGGCGACAGGGACAGACCGCCGATACCGTGGTCATTCACCACATCATTGCAAAAGACACCATCGACGAGCGCATCATGACTGCGCTCCGTAAAAAAGAAAAGACCCAGACCGCACTCATCGATGCGGTCAAGGCCAACTTGGAGGGATGAGAATGGAAACCTGTTATACGAACCTCGCAAACGCTATTATTCTGGCGGCAGCGAAAGACCATCGCCGTGCGCTGCGCCGTTTGAAGAAATACCCCTGGGACAAGGATGCCGAATCCGTCAGAAAGGATTGTGAGTGGTTTTTCCGCTCCAGCTGGTTTCAGACGCTTACTTCTCTGGACGGTGAGGTGCTGATCGAAAAACTCCACCGGGAGGTGTACGGCGTATGACGGCAAAGGAATATCTCAGTCAGGCATACCGCCTCGACCAGCGTATCGATTCCAACATTGCGGAGATCACCCGCCTGCGGGAAATGGCCTGCGGTATCTCCTCTCCGTCCTGGGAGGAGAAAGTGCAGACCTCTCGCAACACGGATGCTCCCTTCGTGCGGTGCCTGGAAAAGATCATGGATCTTGAAAAAGTGGTCAACAGTGAAATCGACACCCTCGTTGACTTGAAACGGCAGATCCGCACGACCGTGGACACTGTCGCCAATGTCAACGAGCGCATGGTTCTCCGCTACCGCTACATCCACAACATGACCTGGGAGCAGATCGGCGGTGAACTGAACGCAGACGAAAGCACCATCCGCAGATGGCACAAGGCAGCTCTTTCGGCAGTGGTTTTACCCACCGACCCGATTCGGGTCTGAAAGACGCCGGAAATACCCGCCTTTGTCGGTAGATGCCCACCTCGACATTATGATATGATATAATCAGCGAAAAAGAATCGAGGACAGCCTCATGGGAGCAATCCCGTGGGGCTTTTCTTATGCCCGAAGGAGGTGAGCAAATGCCCAAGCGACCACTCAGACCCTGCTCTCATCCCGGCTGCCCCAACCTCTGTGAAGGACAGTTTTGTGAACAGCACCGTGTGGAGGAACGCCGCAAATACGACAAATACGAGCGCAGCTCCGATGTCAATCGCAAGTACGGCAGAGCGTGGAAACGCATCCGTGACCGCTATGCGGCGGAGCATCCCCTCTGTGAGATGTGCCTTAAGGAAGGTCGGCTGACCCCGGTACAGGAAGTTCACCACATCCTGCCTGTTTCCAAGGGTGGCACTCACGCAAGAGACAACCTCATGAGTCTCTGTCAATCCTGCCACACCAAGATCCACCACGACCTCGGCGACCGGTAGGGGGATAGAAATCTCCGGGACCTTTTCGGTCGGGCAACGGCCCGGGGTCACGTGTGCGAAAAAGGCGAAATCAAAAGGGTAATTAAGGGAAGTGAACTCGGATGCCCACAAAATCGAATAACACAGGCGGGCGCGGCGGTGCGAGACCCGGTGCGGGAAGAAAGAAATCCGCAGTCAAGGACAAAGCCGAAAACGGGAATCCCGGCGGCAGAAAACTTGAAGTGCTGGATATTCCCGAAGTCGAGGGTGTCGCTATGCCGAAGCCCCATGATTTTCTTTCCGCCGAGCAGCGGGACGGCAGCGTCCTGCAGGCACAGGAAATCTACACGGAAACCTGGCAGTGCTCAAAGACATCGGCTGCGCCGCAAAGGTGTCGCCGCAGCTTTTGGAGCGCTACGCCATGTGTTCCGCCCGTTGGGTGCAGTGCGAGGAAATGACCAACCGTATGGGCTTCCTCTCCAAGCACCCCACCACGGGAAAGCCGATCCCGTCCCCGTTTATCAACATCGGCATCAACTACATGAACCAGGCGATTCGGCTCTGGAATGAGATTTTCCAGATCGTGAAAGAAAACTGCAGTACGGAATACGGCGAGTCTACGCCGCAGGATGACCTTATGGAACGCCTGCTCCGCGCGAGAAAGGGGTAACACCATGTTTGAAAAAGTGAATCCGTGCCACCCGGATAAGGTGGCGGACAGGATTGCTGGGGCGCTCGTCGACCTGGCATACAGAAAAGAAACAGATCCCCGCATTGCCGTGGAAGTCCTCATCGGTCACGGTGTGTGCCACATCATTGCAGAAACCTCTGTCACGCTGGACAAGGCGGATGTCACCGCTGCCGTTCGCCGCATCGCAGGCAATCTCGCCGTGGACTATGCGGAAGTTCCGCAGGACGGTCACCTCGCCGACAACCAGGCAGACGGCGTCCGCTGCGGCGATAACGGCATTTTCAAGGGGATGCCCATAACCGGGGAGCAGAAAAAGCTGTCGCAGATTGCACGGGACATTTTCTCCGTGTATCCCTTTGACGGCAAATACATTCTGGACGGCGACCGGCTCATCTTCTGCCAGAGCAATGCTCCTTCGGATACGCTCCGAAAGCTGTATCCCAATGCGGAAATCAACCCGCTCGGCGACTGGACGGGTGGTACCGATGTGGACACCGGCGCAACCAACCGTAAGCTCGGTTCGGATATGGCCGACTCGGTGACCGGCGGCGGTCTGCACGGCAAGGATCTGTCCAAGGCGGATGTGTCCGTGAATATCTACGCTTTCCTCAAAGCACAGGAAACCGGCAAGCCCGTGACGCTCTGCTGCGCCATTGGGGACGATGCCGTGGATGGCAGACTCTACGCCGAAATCGTGGAGATCGCCCGGAGCTACATCCGCTCGGTCGGCGGCTTCGAGAAATTCGCGGAATGGGGGCTGGTCTGATGAAAACAACGACCGAGATGCAGCTCGTTCCCATTACGAAGCTGGTTCCCTATGTTAACAACGCCCGGACACACAGTCTGGAGCAGATCAATAAGCTCCGTTCCTCGCTGCGAGAGTTCGGCTTTATCAATCCCGTCATCATCGACCGTGACTATGGCGTAATCGCCGGTCACGGTCGTATTCTTGCCGCCAAGGAAGAAGGCATCTCTGAGGTGCCGTGC
>JBNMHZ010000066.1:0-7532 GCA_050873025.1 Faecalibacterium sp.
CAGCAAAATGGAGTGGGGCACACGGCCGTCGATGATAACGGCTTCGTGCACGCCCTGATAGATGGCATCGGCCATGCCGCCGATCTTGGGGATCATGCCGCCCGCAATGATGCCGGCGGACTTGTAGCCCTCGATCTCGGACACTTCCACCTCGGGGATGAGGGTAGTTTCGTCGTCCTTATCCCGCAGCAGGCCCGCGATATCGGTCATGGACACCAGCTTTTCGGCCTTGAGCGCAATGGCGATCTGGGCGGCGGCGGTATCCGCGTTCACGTTATAAGCCTGGCCCAGATCGTCCATGCCCACGGTGGCGATGACCGGGATGAAGCCGCCGTCCAGCAGGCTTGCGATCAGGGTGGCATCCACGTGCACGATCTCGCCCACATGACCCAGCTGGGGGTCCAGCTCGGTGCAGCGCAGCATCTGGCCGTCCATGCCGCACAGGCCCACGCCGCGGCCGCGCAGTTTGGCAACGAGGTCTTTGTTCACCTTACCGGCCAGCACCTGCTGCACGATCTCCATGGTGGCATCGTCCGTTACGCGCAGGCCGTTTGCGAAATGGCTCTCCACGCCCACCTTCTTGAGCATCTCGTTGATGGCCGGGCCGCCGCCGTGTACCAGCACAACGCGCACGCCCAGCAGGGTGAGGGTGACCAGATCGTTCATGACGGCATTTTTGAGTTCTTCGTTGATCATGGCATTGCCGCCGTATTTCACGACCATGGTCTTTCCGTGATACTTCTGGATGTAGGGGGTCGCCTCAGAAAAAAGGCGCGCCATTTCTTCGTTTTTCATATACTTTCCTCTTACCGTACCAAAAATGATGTTTACCGCTTCCCGGCAAATGATGTGCTTCGCAATGATGTTCCGGCTGTGCCGGAATGATGCACGCTGCGGCGCATGTGGAGCTTCGCCTGCAGCATTTCATCATTTGTGCGCACAGCGCACAACATCCTGTTCCGCTGCTGCGGAATGCATCATTGCCCGCAGGGCACATCATGTCCGATAATCGCCGTTGATCTTCACATAATCATAGGTCAGGTCGCAGCCCCATGCCTTGGCGCTGGCGTCGCCGGTGCCCATGTCCACCTTCACCAGAATGTCATGTTCGGCCAAAACCTTGGCGGCTTCGTCCTCACTGTAGGGGTGGTAGGCGGCGTTCTCGCACACATACACCTCACCGGCGGCACTGGACAGCCAGACGCACACCTTATCGATGGAGAAATCACCGGGGGTATAGCCGATGGCGCACAGGATGCGGCCCCAGTTGGCGTCGCGGCCAAACACGGCGGCCTTGAAGAGGTTGGAGCACACCACGCTGCGGCTGACGGCACGGGCGGTCTTGAGGTCGGGGGCGTGGGTCACCTCACAGGTGATGAGGTGGGTGGCACCCTCGCCGTCACCGGCGTGCTCGGCGCACATATGCTCGGCAATGGCGGTGAGGGCGGCAACGAAAGCGTCGTAGTCGGCGTTTTCTTCCGTGATTTCCGGGTTGCCTGCCGCGCCGGATGCCATGATGATGAGGGTGTCATTGGTGGAAGTGTCCAGGTCAACGCTCATCTGGTTGTAGGTGCCGGGCACCACGGTCTTGAGGGCCTTTTCCAGCAGGATAGGCGAAACGGCGGCATCGGTGGTGTAAAAAGCCAGCATGGTTGCCATGTTGGGGGCGATCATGCCGCTGCCCTTGCCAATGGCACCCACGGTGCACATCTTGCCGCCCAGCTCAAACTGAATGGCGTATTCCTTTTTGTGGGTGTCGGTGGTCATGATGGCGGTGGCGGCATCGGTGCTGCCCTGCTCGGTAGCGGCCAGCTTGGCGGCGGCGGCAGGGATGCCCCGGGCAAACGGGTCAATGACCATGGGCTGGCCGATGACGCCGGTGGAAGCGGGCAGAACGTCCTGCGGGTCGATGCCCAGTTCCTTGCCCACCAGCTCACAGCACTCTTCGGCCAGAGCCACGCCGTTGGCGGCGCAGGTGTTGGCGTTGCCGCTGTTCACGATAATGGCCTGCGCATAGCCGTCCTTCAGGTGGGCGCGATCCACCTTGATGGGTGCACCGCACACCTTGTTGGTGGTGTACACACCGGCGGCAGCACAGCGCACGTCCGCCTTGATGAGCGCCAGATCGTATTTTTCGCTATGGTTTGCGCGGATGCCGCAGTGCACGCCAGCCGCCGCAAAGCCCTTGGGCGCGCAGATGCCGCCCGCAACTTCTTTATACTGCATAAAGATACCCTCCCTATAGCGTCCTCGCCCTCTCCGTCAATGCTTTGCATTGCCACCTCTCCCAGAGGGAGAGGCAAGTTCCTGACGGTCACGTTCTCGGCTCTCCCTTTGGGAGAGCTGTCACCGAAGGTGACTGAGAGGGCGAGCTTTCTTTATTCCAGTCCTGCCGTTTCGTCCAGGCCCAGCATCAGGTTCATGCACTGGACAGCCGCGCCGGAAGCGCCCTTGCCCAGATTATCGAACAGGGACACCAGCATCATCTGGTCACCGGCGGCGTTCACGGTCATGTACAGCTCCATGCGGTCGGTACCGGCCATGGCGTTTGCATACAGGCCGTTTTCCGGCAGGGCTTCGTTCAGGGCGTGCACCTTGACGGTGGCAGCATCCTTATAATAAGCAGTGATGCCCTCGGCCACGGCTTCGGCGGTGGTGCCCGCCAGCGTCAGGTCCAGCGGCACCATCACCTGCATGCCGCAGTAGTAATCACACACCACCGGCACGAACATGGGGGTGTGGGTAAGGCCGCTGATGGCCTTCATCTCGGGCAGATGCTTGTGGGAAAGGCCAAGGCCGTAGCTCTTGGGCGCGTCCAGTTTGCTGTGGGCCGGGCGGTCGGCACTCTCATACTCAGCGATCATCTTTTTGCCGCCGCCGGAGTAGCCGGAAATGCCGGTGCAGCTGAACGGGTAGCCTGCCGGGGCAAGGCCCAGCTCCACCAGCGGGCGGGCGATGCTGATAAAGCCGCTGGCATAGCAGCCGGGCACCGCCACGCGATACGCGTTCTTCACCTTTTCCTTCTGGCCTTTCAGCTCCGGGAAGCCGTAGGTCCAGGCCGGGTCGGTGCGGAAGGCGGTGGAGGTGTCCAGCACCTTCACGTCCGGGCGCAGCAGGGGCATGACCTCTTTGGAAGCGGCATCCGGCAGGCAGAGGAAGGCGAGATCGGCGGAGTTGATGACCTTTGCCCGCTCGTTCACGTCCTTGCGGCCCTCAGCGGAGATGGACAGCAGCTCGATCTCCGGGCGCTGGGCCAGACGGTCCGCAATGCGCAGGCCGGTGGTGCCGGAAGAACCGTCAATAAAAACTTTCACGCTCATGCGTTGTTCGCCTCCCATGCGGCAAGCTGTGCGTTTGCCAGTGCGATCTGGTTCTTCACGCTGGCTTCGCTGGGGCCGCCGTAGCTGGTGCGGCCCTCGCAGCACTTGACCAGATCAATGGCTTCGTAGATGTCGTTTTCAAACAGGGCGCTGTAGCCCTTGAACTCGTCGAGGGTCAGCTCTTCGAGGGTCTTGTCCTTGGCGATGCAGTCCGACACCATGCAGCCGGTGAGCTTGTAGGCATCGCGGAAGGGCATACCCTTCTTGGTGAGGTAGTCGGCGCAGTCGGTGGCGTTGATAAAGCCCTTGGCAGCGGCGCGGCGCATATTGGCCGGGATGGTCTTCATGGTGTCCAGCATGGGAGTGACCGTTTTCAGGCACAGTTCCAGCGTATCCACGGCGTCGAAGATGGCTTCCTTATCTTCCTGCATGTCCTTGTTGTAGGCCAGAGGAATGCCCTTCATCATCACCAGCAGGGTGTTCAGGTCACCGTAGACGCGGCCGGTCTTGCCGCGGATGAGCTCGGTGACGTCCGGGTTCTTCTTCTGCGGCATGATGGACGAACCGGTGGTGAAGGCGTCGTCCAGCTCAATGAACTTGAACTCCCAGCTGCACCACAGAATAATCTCCTCAGAAAGGCGGGAGAGGTGCATCATGCAGATGGAAATGGCGTTTGCCAGCTCAATGCAGAAATCACGGTCGGACACGCCGTCCAGGCTGTTGGCGCAGGGGGCGGCAAAGCCCAGCTTTTCGGCGGTGAACTGGCGGTCCAGCGGGTAGGTGGTACCGGCCAGAGCGCCGGAACCCAGAGGGCACTGGGCATCCATGCGGGCGGTGGCGTCCTCAAAGCGCTGCAGATCGCGCAGCAGCATGGAAGCGTAAGCCATCAGGGCGTGGCCGAAGGTGATGGGCTGGGCGCGCTGCAGGTGGGTGTAGCCGGGCATGACGGCGGTGGTATTCTCGCTGGCCTTTTTGCAGATGACCTTGATGAGCTCCACGATATAGCCCTGCAGCATGTGGCTGTAATCCCGCAGGGTCAGGCGGATGTCCAGCGCCACCTGATCGTTGCGGCTGCGGCCGGTGTGCAGGCGCTTGCCGGCGTCGCCGATGCGGGCGGTGAGAGTCTGTTCCACAAAGGTGTGCACATCCTCGGCATTGGGGTCGATCTCCAGCTTGCCGGAAGCCAGATCGTCGGCGATGGAAGCCAGACCGTTGAGGATATCCTCGCAGTCTTTTTCCGAGATGATGCCCTGCTTTGCCAGCATGGTGGCATGGACGCCGCTGCCGCGCATATCCTGCGCGATCATGCGCTGGTCAAAGCGGATGGAGGAGTTGAAGTCGTTCACGCGGGAATCGACGGCCTTGGAAAACCGGCCCTTCCAGAGTTGTTCTGCCATAAGTAGCTCCTTGATTTTATGGGAAGCGGCTGCATACGCCCTCATCAGTCACCTTCGGTGACAGCTTCCCCCGGCCGGGGGAAGCCTTTAGCAGACGTCATCTTAGGGAAAACCTTCCCCCAGACGGGGGAAGGTGGCATTGCGCCAGCAATGACGGATGAGGGTGCTTTTGCCGCTCATTTCATTTTCCTCTAAAAACGGCAAAGCCGCCGCAGGGGAAAACGCTCCTGCGGCGGTGCCGCCGGCAACGATGCCGGTTTGGATGAAACTTCCGTGTGAAAGTGTGAAAACACACAGAAGGGAAGATGTTAAAGCTTAGATCTTACTTGATCTCGGGCCAGTTCTTGGACAGCTTTGCGCGCTCCTTGATGGACAGGCCGAACAGGTTGATGAAGCCGGCGGAATCTGCCTGGTTGTAATCATCATCCTCGCCGAAGGACGCGGTCTGCTCGTCGTACAGGGTGTACGGAGAGGTGACGCCGGCGTTGATCATGTTGCCCTTGTAGAGCTTGAGCTTCACATCGCCGGTAACGGTCTTTTCCAGACTGTCGGCAAAGGCGTCCAGAGCCTCACGCAGCGGGGTGAACCACTGGCCGTTGTAGACGATATCGGCATACTTCTGGGCCAGCTGAGCCTTGAAGTGAGAGCTCTCCTTGTCCAGAGTGATGGTTTCCAGAACATTGATGGCCTTGTACAGGATGGCACCGCCGGGAGTCTCGTACACACCGCGGCTCTTCATGCCCACCAGACGGTTCTCCACGATATCCAGCAGGCCGATGCCGTTCTCGCCGCCCAGCTTGTTCAGGTACTCCACCAGTTCCACAGCACCCATTTCCTTGCCGTCCACGGCGGTGGGGATGCCCTTTTCAAAGTGGATGGTCACATAGGTGGGCTTGTCGGGAGCCTGCTCGGGGCTGATGCCCAGTTCCAGGAAGCCGGGCTTGTTGTACTGGGGCTCGTTGGCGGGGCTCTCCAGATCCAGACCCTCGTGGCTCAGGTGCCACAGGTTCTTATCCTTGGAGTAGTTGGTCTCGCGGTTGATCTTCAGGGGGATGTGATGAGCCTCGGCGTAGTCGATCTCTTCGTCACGGCTCTTGATATCCCACTCACGCCAGGGAGCAATGATGGCCATATCGGGGCACAGGGCCTTGAGGGTCAGCTCAAAACGCACCTGATCGTTGCCCTTGCCGGTGCAGCCGTGGCAGATGGCGTCTGCGCCTTCCTTGATGGCGATGTCAGCCAGCGCCTTTGCGATGCAGGGGCGTGCAAAGCTGGTACCCAGCAGGTAATCCTCGTACTTTGCGCCGAACTTGAGGGTGGGGAAGATGTAGTTCTCCACAAAGTCCTTCTTCAGGTCCAGCACGTACAGCTTGGAAGCGCCGGTAGCCTTGGCCTTTTCTTCCAGGCCGTCCAGCTCGGTGCCCTGGCCCACGTCACCGGAAACGGCGACGACTTCGCAGTTGTTGTAGTTTTCCTTCAGCCAGGGAATGATGATGGAGGTATCCAGACCGCCGGAGTAAGCCAGAACGACTTTTTTGATGTTTTCCTTTTTCATGATGATTGCTCCTTTTAAAAATACACTTTTGTTTGCCGGTGCGGGCATCCCTCCCGCACCCTCTCGCGCTTGTTTGCTGTTGATGCTTTTATTATACGCCGTGCGCGTTTTGCGTCAATGCCGAAAACCGCCAAACCTTACACGGATTTGACCGTTGTTTTGGTTCAATTTGCATCTTTATGCAATATTTAGTGCAAATATTTATTTTATATGCATATTCACGGCATATATTCATACCGTTCTGCACCCGTGCCGGATGTGTCGTTTCATGTCGTTTGGGCGGCGTTTCGTACCCGGCCCCGTGCGCTGCGGGGAGAGGTACTTTATAATAGTGTCAAAATAGAATTGCAGGGCGTCTCCATTTGCACAGGAACGCCCCGCCATATGGAAAAGAAGGAGATGGAACACATGAAAAAACGGTTTCTCAGCTTTTTGCTTGCAGTAAGCATGATGCTGAGCCTTGTGCCCGTAGGGGCGGTAGCGGACGGCACAAGCACGTTTGCCAACAATGCGACGCCCATTACCGATTTGAAAATTGGCACCGATGGCAAGCCCGTCAACAAAGACGACAGCAGCAAAACTACCGGCAACGGTTGGTCATTTTCCAACAATACGCTGACCATTGACAAGGATTACAGCCTTAACTTGGGCAGTGAAACGCTGGATTGCACCAAGGTAAGCGTTGTCAATAACGGTGTGATCACTGGCGGTACTTTTAAAATTGCATGGGTCAGCTCTGATATTACATTCACAAACAACGGCACGATCCAAAAAGGATTTTTTGACCATGGGAACGGCGGCGTAGGCTATATATACAACAGCGCCGGAAGCCAGATCAACGGCGGCTTCTTTGCAAATAATGTTATTGCCACCAAAACATCCGGTAGCGCTAGCGGTTCTTATACGATCACCGGTGGTTTTTTCTTTGATACTCCGACCCACTACAGCGGTAATCGTACTTATGTAAAAATCTGTAGCAGCGGCTCTTTCTACCGCGAAAGCTATGTTTTGGACAAAGCCGTTGGTTATGAGGATCCCCTGAACTCCTCTTCCACCAGTAAAGGTTTTTACCTGTTTGGCGCTAACCAGTCGGTCACCTTGACCATTCCTAGTAGGAACACGATCGTTGACGAATGGCGTTACTTGAAGGACGACAAGTACGTGAATGCCGAAGGCGATTCCGCCTGCCCGGTCACCGTAACGCCAATCAAAGCCGCAAACGACAACACCGATGCGAGTACTTACCGGCAAGTAACCATC
>JBNMHZ010000067.1:0-7414 GCA_050873025.1 Faecalibacterium sp.
ATAGTGGCCGTCGAACACGGAGTTCAGAGCAGTACCAACGCTCTTCTGCAGGAAGGTGTTACCGACCAGCTTGATCAGGTTGGTGTTGACGTTCTTCCAGTTAGCAGCGGTCATGGGATCAGCCAGGACATCAACCAGGCTAGCACCGCCCATAACATAGGTCATTTCGTTTTCTGCAACAGCAGAGAAGTTTGCAGGCATCATCATAATGAATTTCTCCCTTCAAATTTAGAAAGATATTTTGCAGGCCACCTTGCTCAGTGGCTTGCATCTCTTACTAGGATGGCAATAATATACCACACTTTCCAGAAATGTTCAAGTACTTTTTTGAAAAAAATGTGAAAAATGTGACAGATTGTGAAAATCCGGTCTCAAATTCTTTACAAAGGCCGCATTTTCCGGCGTATCGACATGGTTTTTTCCGCCATTGGAAGATACTGGAATGTGTGAGGGAACGCCCTATGAAAACCGTGATCTACTTAGACGAGCTGCTGCTCACAAACTTTCTGGCCGCTGCGGCCCTGCTTTTGTGTACAGGGCTGCTGTGTGCGCGGCAGTGCACCGGCCTGCGGCTGGCCGTGGGCAGTGCCTGTGCCGCGGCGGCTTCGCTGGGCATTCTGCTGCCGGAGCTGCCGGAAGGAGCCGCTTTCCTTTATAAAGCACTCACCTGCTGTGCAGTGGTGGCAGCAGCCTACGGCCTACCGGGCCGGCGCAGCTTTGCCCGGCTGTGTGCGTGGTATATTTTGCTGAACCTGCTGCTGTGCGGGGCGGTGCTTTTGCCCGGCGCGCAGAGTGCAAACCTGTGCGTTTATCTGCCGCTCTCGCCGGGGCGGCTGCTGGCTTGCTGCGGGGCCGTGTTTGCCGTGATGCGCGGTGTGCTGTTCTGTTTTGGCCGGGCCGGGCCCCGCAGCTTTGCCGCCGTGCTGGAACTGGATGGTGCCGCTGTGCCGGTGCAGGCGTTCTGCGACACCGGCTTTGCCGTGCAGGACCCGCTATCCGGGCAGGCCGTGGTGCTGGTGTACTACCCTGCCGTGCGCAGTGCCCTGCCGCCGGAGCTGCGCAGCTTTCTGGATGGGTACTTTGCCGCAGGCGAACCTCCACCGCAGCAGCTGCATGTGCGGCTTGTGCCCTGCACCACCATCACCGGGCACTGCGTGCTGCCGGCAGTACCGGCCAAGGCCCTGCGCAGCGGCAAAGGCAGCGTGCAGCAGGTGCTGGCGGCGTTCTGCCAACCGGACGCACCGCCCGAACACTGGACGCTGCTTTTGGACAGCGAACTTGCCGCCCAGCTTGGGGAACTCTGAACGCATTTATTCTATAAGTACAGGAGGGGTATTCATGCTGCATATTCTGCACAGGTTCCGACTCTGGTTCTCACGGTTTGCGGCACGGCTGCGGTACAGCGGCGGTGCACATTATCTGGCCGGTGCGCCCAGCCTGCCGCCGCCGCTGACGCCCGAACAGGAAAAGGCCCTGCTGGCCCGCATGGCCGAGGGAGACGCCGCCGCCCGGGATGAGCTTATCACCCACAATCTGCGGCTGGTGGTGTACCTTGCCAAAAAGTACGAGAGCAGCGGCGTGCCCGCCGAGGACATGATAAGCATTGGCACCATCGGGCTCATCAAGGCTGTGAACACCTTTACGCCGGAGCGCAGCATCAAGCTGGCCACCTATGCCAGCCGCTGCATCGGCAATGAAATCCTGATGTACTTACGCAAAAGCTCCAACCGCCGTCAGGAGGCCAGCATCGACGAGCCTTTGAATGTGGACGGCGACGGCAACGAGCTGCTGCTCTCGGATATCCTTGGCAGCGACGAGAACCAGATCAGCCAGCGGCTGGAACAGGACGCAGAGCGCGCCGTGCTGCGCCGGGCGGTGGAAAGCCTTTCGCCGCGGGAGCGACAGATCATGGAGCTGCGCTTCGGCCTTGCGGACGGCATCGAGCGCACCCAGAAACAGGCCGCCGACGCTCTGGGCATCAGCCAGAGCTATATCTCCCGGCTGGAAAAGCGCATCATCCACACCTTAAAGGTACAGCTGGAAAGCGAATGAAGCGCAGCTAGTTTTTTCCACGTATAGTGCCCCACCGCACATCCCATACTCCCGGTGAAGAACAAAACAGAACCGGGGGCGTTTGGATGTACAACAAAGTGGAATTGTGCGGCATGAACACCGCCCAGCTGCCCATGCTCACCGAAGCCGAAAAGCGGGAGCTGCTGGCCCGGGCCCACGCAGGCGACACAGCCGCCCGGGAGCGGATGGTGGAGGGCAACCTGCGGCTGGTACTGAGCGTGGTGCAGCGGTTCGCCCAGCGGGGCGAAAACCTTGACGACCTGTTTCAGGTGGGGTGCATCGGACTGATAAAGGCCATCGACAACTTTGACCCGGCCCAGCCGGTGCGGTTTTCCACCTACGGCGTGCCCATGATCATTGGCGAGATCCGGCGCTTTCTGCGGGACAACAACGCCCTGCGGGTGAGCCGCAGCCTGCGGGACACCGCCTACCGGGCCATGCAGAGCCGCGAAGCGCTGGAAAAGCAGCTGGGCCGCGAGCCCACCATGGACGAGATCGCGCAGAGTGCCGGGCTCACCCGCCGGGAAGTGACTGCCGCGCTGGAGTCGGTGGTGGAGCCGCTGAGCCTGGAGGAGCCTGTGTACACCGACGGCGGCGACGCCATGTACGTGATCGACCAGGTGCGGGACCCGGACGGAGAGGACAGCTGGATCAGCGGGCTGCAGTTCCGCCAGACGGTGGCAGGGCTGACCCCGCGGGAGAAAAAGATCATGGAGCTGCGCTACCTGCAGGGCAAGACCCAGATGGAGGTGGCGCAGGAGATCGGCATCAGCCAGGCGCAGGTGTCCCGGCTGGAAAAAGGCGCACTGAACCAGTTCCGCACCCGGGACTGACGCAAAAAACACGGCACGCTCCTGTTTTTGGGGAACGTGCCGTGCCTTATCTGCGGCCATATTTGCGCCGGGTAGCTGCACCGCCGCGCAGGTGCCGCTCGGCCTTGTTGCGGGCCAGCACCGCGCGCACCTGCCGGAACAATTCCGGCTGCAGGGTGCGCAGCCGCACCGCCACATCCTTGTGCACGGTGGATTTGCTGCAGCCAAACGCCGCCGCTGCCGCACGCACGGTGGCGTGGTTTGCTGCAATGTACTCTCCCAGCTGTACCGCCCGCTGCTCCGGATCGCCCTTCATGTTCCGCTCCTCCCCTGCCGTAAGCTTTTGCTACAGCCTATGCGGCGGCGGGGCCGGATATGCCCGCCGGGGCTTGACTTTTGCGCCGGATGCGCTATACTTTTGCATGGACATAAAAACAGGGGTGCCGAAAGGCTGAGATCCGCGTTTTGCGGAGTACCCTTTTACCTGACCGGACAATGCCGGCGTGGGAGTTTGCAGAACTGTCCGTTCTTTCACAAACCCCGTGCGCCTGCTTTTACAAGCGGGCGCATTTTTGTTTTTGTGTACTATTATTTTTAGGAGAGGTATCATGTCCAAAACCTATTCCAAAACGCGCATTCTGGTAGAGTGCGCCCTGATGATCGCGCTGGCCACCGTGCTGCACGGCCTCAAGCTGTTCACCATGCCCAACGGCGGCAGCATCACCGTGTTAAGCATGCTGCCCATCATTCTGGTGTCCTTCCGCCACGGCGTCAAGTGGGGCCTGTTCACCGGCTTTGCAGACGGCTGCCTGCAGATCCTGCTCAACTTCTGGGCACCCCCTACCCCGGGCCTGCTGTACCTTGTGGGTGAGGTGCTGCTGGACTACATCTTTGCCAGCATGGCTCTGGGCTCTGCCGAGTTCTTTGCCCGCCCGTTCAAGAACCGCACCATCGGCGTGGCCGTGGGCACCTTTATGGCCGGCTTTGGCGAGTTCTTCTGCAGCTTTTTGTGCGGTATGCTCATCTGGCCCAACCTCAGCGACACCCTGCCCGGCTGGGCCTACAGCCTGATCTACAATGCCAGCTACATGCTGCCGGAGACCCTTATCACCATGGTGGGCGCTGTGCTGCTGTGCCGCACCGTGCCGCAGATCTTTGACCCGCAGTATGCAAAAAGCGTAAAGGCGTAATTTTTTGCATTGCAGCTTTATCTGCGCTCCTCTGCCGTGCCTGCGGGCTTTGGCAGAGGAGCTTTTTGCTGCAAAAAATTGCAAAAAAGTGGTTGACAATGGGTGTTTGTGCTGGTATAATAAGTCACGTCGTCAGGCACGAACATCTGGGGGATTAGCTCAGCTGGGAGCCCAAGCAGTGTGCTCACGCACCCCCACAACTGAACTTCATAAAGCATTTCTTATTTGAGCATCTCTTTTCCAGAGGCTTCCACTTCTGGAAAATTATGGGGGATTAGCTCAGCTGGGAGAGCGCTTGCATGGCATGCAAGAGGTCACCGGTTCGATCCCGGTATTCTCCACCATCTGCTCAAATGAGAGTTCCAGACACCGTTGATTTCAAATCGAAGTCAACGGTGTTTTTGTGTTTGTCAGCAAGCAAGTTCATCACTATTCTCCAAATACTGTGCAAGATCAAAGTTGAAGTCAACATGGATTTGGTATCCGCGATAAACGTCTACCCTGCGGATAAGCTGGCTGACGATCATCTTCTTTGCTTCAAAGCTGGCACTATCGTACAGGTCTGCGTAAGAGATCAATTCTTCGTACAGCTGCGATACGTTTGCCATCAATTCAGCGTTTCGCTCCAGTTCTGCACTGGCTTCTTCACACAGAGTTTCCAACTCCGTGTGCTTCTTTTCCTGTGCTGCAATCATCTCGGCAAGAGTGTCTTTCGGAAAAGCACTCTCCCCCTTGATTACAGCCAGAATCTCGGCTTTTAAGGCGAGCAGGTCTTTTTCGGCCTTGTCGCGTTCAGCCTGAAGGGCTTGCAGATGGTTCTTACGCTCCGCAGTTTCCTTCGCATAGCGGCTGGTGATAAGCTGCTCTTTGGGGATGCCTCTCAACCGGGAGAAAATCTGGCGAACCATCTTGTCGATGATCTCATCCAGAATGTGCATAGTGTAGCCGGTCTGCCCGGTGCAATCCGTCTGCTTGCGGAGTTTTCCGTAGCAGGTGTAGCGGATGCGAAGTGTATCATCCAGAGTACCATCGGAGAGTTTACGCCATTTTCGGCTGGTCGTCAGGGCGAGCCTTGCACCACAGTGGCCGCAGTAAACGTTGTTGGAAAGCAATGCCTGTCCACGGGTACGAAGAGGAACATGATGTTCGGCTTCTTCCGCTGCGTGGGCAGAGCGATCCTCCCGGATACGCTGTGCGGCTTCAAACTCCTCCTGCGGGATGATCTGGAGTTCGGGCATCAATTCGGAGCGGGCATCTCCGCAGCGGAGAACGCCCATATAGGTCAGGTTGCCGACCATTCCTCGCAAGCTGCCCGGATGCCAGCACTTTCCAGAGCGGGCACGGTATCCAGCATTGTTCAGATAGGTGGCGATTCGCTGTGTGCCGTAACCCTCGTATACATATTTATCGAAGATCAGCCGAACGATTTCGGCTTCCTGCTCGTTGATATGCAGTTCGTAGAGTTCGTGCTTGCGCTTGTTGATGCGGCCACTTTTCACAAGGTCATAACCATACGGCGCACTGCCGCCCTTGAAGTGTCCTTCTTCCACAAGCTGCCGCAGACTGGTACGGGTACGGACAGAAGTTTTTTCGCTTTCGCCGTCTGCCTGCCAGAAGCGGATGTAGTTCAGCAATTTGTCGGTGTGGTTGTCGAATCGCTGCTCACCCTCTTGGGTACTCCATACCCGGATGCCGTTTCGTACAAACCATTCTACGACAAATGGCGTTTCATCTGCGATGCGTCCGATACGGTCGAACATGAACACCAGCAGAATATCAAATTTGCCCTTTCGGGCGTATTCCTTGATGATTTGCAGCTTGTCACGGGCTTCTGCGCGGACTTTGTGGCCAGACACGCCTTCTTCTTGTTCTTCATGGACGATGACCCAGCCCTTTGCTTCGGCAAATTTGTGACACGCCTTGCGTTGCATGGGAAGGTCTGCTTCATGGTTCGAGTTGAAATCCACCTGCTTATCGGTGGAAACACGGTACAGGCAGCAGACACGGTTTTTATTTTCAGTCATAGGGGGTTCCTCACTTTCGCTATAAAAGCGAGGATGAACGATATTCGGTTATCAAAGAACGGTTGGTCGTGGTTCATGGATTGCTCCGAATACCACTGCCATCCTCAGTATAGCGCGTTCTTTTGTCCTCGTCCACGATGTCAGCTGGTCTTTTTGGTATAGCTGGTGGCGAGCAGAATGTCACGGACACGCTCAAAGACACCCGGATTGGGCTCTTTTGCAAAATTGAGGACGACAGGATAGCCGTTGATAACGGTATATCGGCGATTCGGGTCGTTATTGGTCACCGGAACGTTGCCCGCGACCTGCGAAAATTTATCGACCATTGTATCATCACTCCTATATATTGTGATTTTTAATATGTAACAAGGGGCATCCACATTTGCAGATGCCCCTTGGCAGAGAGAATATGTTTTAGAACTTCATCGGCAGAGCGTCCTTGCGACCTTTGCCGTTGTAGGCCATGTAGATGGGGAAAACGTATTTCTTCCATCCGGGCAGTTTGGCGGGGTTATCCCTGCCAACGCGGTAGATTTCCATGGGATGAACGCTGCCCAGCGCACGGACGAGCCGTTCCTCGCTGAACTCGCCGTGATACAGTTCCACGAAGTGCATCACGCCCCGCAGGACAGATGCCCGGAACGAATCAGGCTTGCCATCCCATGCGGCGACGATCAGCCGCAGGGATTCGCAGTAGATCTTCTCGCCCATCTGGTTGTACAGCTTGAGAGCGGTGCCCACGCAGCTGATGCGGTAATCGCTCAGCTGCAGGCTGTCGTAATTGAACGCCAGACCCACCTGATTGGTGGCTGCGAGAAACGCTTTGGAAGGAGCATCGCCGCCCACGACCTTGGCGCGCAGCTTGATGCCTGCTGTAAGCGGTGCGGAGTGACCGTTCTGTTCAGCGAAGAACAGGGCTTCCTGCTCCATCGTCAGACCGGTATAGACCTTGCAGAGAATCGGCAAATCCTTGCCGCCATTGCGGAGGATGCGCCCCTCGATGGTGTGCTGACCGTCCACCACATAATATCTGCCGTTGCGGAAGCTGACTTTCGGCTCGTTGGCGATATACTCGTTGAAGTCGGCGGCAATCAGTTCCACCTGACTGCGATGTACTCGCCGCTGATAGACCTCACGTGGATAGATCAGCTTACTACTGTGAATCACCATCATTTGGTAAGGCGGGGTGATATTGAAAGAAGCGGCAAAATTGTTCGTGTCGTTTTTCAGGCGCATCGCATTTCCTCCTTGATTCGCCAAATGTATTTTTCAGCTTCGGTCAAAATCTCAGCCACCTGCTTCTTACGCTTCGGGC
>JBNMHZ010000068.1:0-7398 GCA_050873025.1 Faecalibacterium sp.
GCTCATCGCATCCTGGGGCTGTATTCGGTCCCAAGGGTTTGGCTGTTCGCCAATTAAAGCGGTACGCGAGCTGGGTTCAGAACGTCGTGAGACAGTTCGGTCCCTATCTGTCGTGGGCGCAGGATATTTGATGGGAGCTGTCCCTAGTACGAGAGGACCGGGACGGACGTACCTCTGGCGCACCAGTTGTTCCGCCAGGAGCATAGCTGGGCAACTACGTACGGATCGGATAAACGCTGAAAGCATCTAAGCGTGAAGCCGACCCAAAGATAAGATATCCCACTGATTTGATCAGGTAAGATCCCTTGCAGACTACAAGGTTGATAGGCACAATGTGTAAGTGGAGTGATCCATTCAGCAAGAGTGTACTAATAGATCGAGGGCTTGACCACAATTCGCTTGAGACTCAGAAAGTCAACGAAAAAATGTAAGCAGTGATTATTCAGTTTTGAAGGCACGTCCTTCTAAAAATACTGGACAAACAGTAGACCGTATGGTATACTGAACCAGTCATATGGTCGGTGACGATGACGGTGAGGTTCCACCTGTTCCCATTCCGAACACAGCAGTTAAGCTCACTCGTGCCCAAGATAGTTAGCTGGAAACGGCTCGTGAAAATAGGTAGTCGCCGACTTGATTGTCAGGATGAAGAAACCGCATCCTGACGATATGCACCTCTAGCTCAGTTGGTAGAGCAACTGACTCTTAATCAGTGGGCCCAGGGTTCGAGTCCCTGGAGGTGCACCACATCAACAAAATCCGAACTTTTTTCCGATAGGAGAAGGGTTCGGATTTTTTGTATTCTTCGGGAAACAAAACGAATCCCTTGATTCCATCGAAAAACATCCTAGACCTTATCATAAGAAAGCACGACAGACCGCTGTAAGAGTGCCGTAAGGCAGAAAGGACACAAACATGAAGTACGATGAAAGAGCCTGTAAGTTCAATATGGATACCGGGTGCGTAGAACTGCTGCTCCGGGACGGGAGAAAAATCTCCATTGACTGCACTGGGGTCGAGGATGCACTGGATGTAACAATGGCACAGAGGTCGGAGTTGGACTATCTCATTTATAATGACCCACTAAGCTATGCGGATTTGATTCTGAACGGTGACCCGGAGGAATATTTGAAGAATGTGGCCGGGAGCCATGGGTTAGAAATCTAAATGAATGCTGGACATTACCGTTTTTTGCGCTGGTGATGTCCAGCATTTGTTTTTTGTGTTGGGCAATCAATCTTAATGTAATCTTTATACTTCTACAGTTTTCTTTACGGCTCTTTTATCTGTTCCATGCTAATCTTTATGCACACGGATAGATAAAGGAGTTTTTATGATTCAATATCCTCGTTACAAGCGGCACCGTTTTTCTTCTTTTCAGGTCATTATTGCGGGTTTTGCAGCCGTTGATCTGGTGGGGGCGTTGCTTCTGATGCTCCCGATCGCTGCGCAGCAGAGGTGTATCACACCCTTTCATGAGGCACTGTTTACTTCTACCTCAGCTCTTTGCGTGACCGGGCTTGTGGTACAGGATACCGGCAGTTACTGGTCGGCATTCGGGCAGAGCGTGATCCTTCTTCTGATTCAGATCGGAGGACTTGGTGTCATCACCGTAGGCGCAGCCTTTGCGCTGCTTTCCGGGCGTAGAATTTCCCTCAAGCAGCGCAGCACAATGCAGGAAGCCACCGCTGCTCCGCAGATGGGCGGTATCGTGCGGCTGACCGGCTTTATCCTGCGGATCACCGCTGTGTTTGAGCTGGCCGGTGCTGCGCTTCTTCTGCCCGTGTTTTGCGCAGATTATGGACTGCGCGGCATCTGGTATGCGCTGTTCCATTCCATTTCAGCATTCTGCAATGCCGGTTTCGACCTGCTGGGAACCGAACGTGCAAAATTTGTCTCGCTGACGCGGTATGCGGGCAACCCATTTCTCACCACAGTGGTCGCTATGTTAATTATCTTTGGCGGTCTCGGTTTCCTGACATGGGAGGATATCTGCGTTCACCGTTTCAATTTTCATCGGTATCGAATGCAGAGCAAGGTGATTCTTGTCACAACCGCGATTCTTCTGGTGCTGCCAGCATTGTACTTCTATTTTTGTGAATTTACATCGGGTTCTGTTTTGCAGCGGGTCCTGTTGTCGATATTTCAGTCCGTTACACCCCGTACTGCCGGTTTTAACACAGCCGACCTTTCCGCAATGGGCAGCGCTTCGCAGGCATTGATGGTGGTTCTGATGCTGCTGGGCGGCTCTCCCGGTTCTACGGCAGGTGGTATGAAAACCACAACCCTTGCCGTTCTGCTGGCTAACATGTGGGCCACCTTCCGCCGCAGAGAAGATGCAGAGTTCTTCGGGCGGAGGATCGACAGTGCTGCCGTCAAAAATGCTGCTACAATCGTGGGAATGTATCTGACGCTGTTCTTTCTGGGAGCGTTCGTGATCTCGACCGCAGAGCAGCTTCCGATGTCAGTCTGCCTGTATGAAACTGCATCCGCAGTGGCAACAGTAGGATTGACATTGGGCATCACGCCGCATCTAGGAATGCTGTCACAGGAAATTTTGATTGCCCTGATGTTCCTTGGCCGTGTCGGAGGGCTGACTCTGATCTATGCCGCATTTGGCAGCAACCCTGCTCATTCACGTTTGCCGCAGGAAAAAATTGCGATTGGATAAAGGAGAAAATACGAATATGAAATCCATTCTTTTGATTGGTCTTGGCCGTTTTGGACGCCATATTGCACAGGAACTGAATGAACTGGGCCATCAGGTCATGGCAGTTGATAACAACGAAGACCGTGTGAATGCAGTGCTGTCCTATGTGACGAACGCACAGATCGGTGACAGCACCAGCGAATACTTTCTGCGTTCCCTTGGCGTTGGCAACTTTGATGTTTGTATGGTGACTATCGGCGGCGATTTTCAGAGTTCGCTGGAAACGACCTCGCTGCTCAAGGAACTGGGGGCAAAGTTCGTGGTCTCCCGTGCCGAGCGGGATGTGCAGGCTAAGTTTTTGCTGCGCAACGGTGCGGACGAGGTGGTCTACCCGGAAAAGCAGCTGGCGAAGTGGGCGGCGATCCGGTACAGCTCCGAACACATTCTGGATTATATTGAACTACAGGATGATCACGCCATCATGGAGGTGACCATTCCGCCGGAATGGATCGACCGTACGATCGGCGAAGTCAATATCCGAAAAAAATATAACATCAATATTCTCGCCCTGAAAAAAGACGGAAAGCTCGATATGAACATCACACCGGATACGCAGCTGTGCCGGGAGGAAAGTATGCTTGTGCTGGGGAAATACGGCTCGATCCAGAAATGCTTCCGCTTATAAGATGTGCAGAGAGGTGGAATCAAGCGATGAGCATTCTTTTATTGCTGCTGGTTCTGGGAATGATGCTGGGCTTTTTTAAGCTCATTGATTGGACAGACCACGCAAAGGAAAAGTTTTTTGAGGAAGAAGGAAAACTCCGCGGCTGGTGGTCGTAACGGTCGGAATGTGTTATACTGTGGGAAAGGCAGGTGATTCGATGAATCAGACAGAGCAGCCCACAGAGCACATCCTTGCCTGTTTGTCCTCTTCGCCGTCCAACGCAAAGATCGTGCGGACCGCGGCCACCATGGCAAAGGCGTTCGGCGGAACATTTACGGCACTTTATGTCCGCACACCGGATGCGGACCAGATGGGAGAAGAAGACCGGCAGCGGCTGCAGCAGCATATCCGCATGGCGGAGCAGGCGGGAGCGGATATTTCTACGATCTACGGAGATGATATTCCGCAGCAGATCGCAGAGTTTGCCCGGATCTCCGGCATTACAAAAATCGTGCTGGGGCGTTCCAGCGTTCACCGCCGCCATTTCTGGAGCGGTCCGCCGCTGACAGAGAAGCTGACACAGACGGCGCCCAATCTGGACATCTACATTATCCCGGATGCCGCAGCGGAAAACGAATACGGCTCCGGACGGAAGCTGTTTGTTCGCTCCCTTCTGCCTTCTGCCCGCGACCTGCTGATCACAGCCGGCATTCTGGCCTGCATCACGATCATCGGCTTTCTGTTTTTGCAGCTGGACTTTGCACGGTACAACATTATTATGTTCTATATGCTGGGTGTGCTGTTTACGGCACTGTTCACCAGCGGTTACACCTGCGGCGTACTGGGTTCCATTGCCAGCGTGGCATTATACAATTTCTTTCTGACGGAGCCGCGCCTGACATTCCATGCGTATGACCCCGGCTATCAGATCACATTTGCGCTGATGCTGACCTGCGCGATCATTACCTGTACTTTAACGACGCGGCTGAAGGACCA
Organism: Faecalibacterium sp.; assembly: GCA_050873025.1. Taxonomy (GTDB): domain Bacteria; phylum Bacillota; class Clostridia; order Oscillospirales; family Ruminococcaceae; genus Faecalibacterium. The sequence continues at coordinate 4,311 of JBNMHZ010000068.1, forward strand.
CGCCAAAATGTCTGCGCAGGCAGCGTTCCGGACGAAGGTACTGTTTGATACAAACCAACTTTTACAGAAGGCGAAAAGTGAAGAAGAGATCCTTTCGCTGACGGCTTCGCAGCTGATGAAGCTGCTGAACCGGAATCTAATCATCTACCCGGAACAGGCCGGAGCACTTGGCCCGGAGCAGTTCTTTGCCGCCGAAGGCAAGGCCGGACAGAACGTCTTTTCTGCGCCGGAAGAACGCGCTGCGGCAAGCTGGACATTTGCCAACAAAAAGCGTTCGGGTGCCACAACAGATTACTGCCCGGATGCAAAAGGGCTTTATCTTGCAATCCGAACGAGCAGCGGCGTGTTTGGCGTGATCGGAATTGACCTTTCGGAAAAGACGCTGGATGCCTTTGAAAACAGCGTGCTGCTTTCCATTCTGGGCGAAGGAGCGCTGGCCATTGAAAACCGCAGGAATGCGCTGGAAAAAGAATGGGCTACCATGCAGGCGCAGAACGAACAGCTGCGGGCAAACCTGCTGCGCACGATCTCGCATGATCTGCGCACCCCGCTGACCTCCATTTCCGGCAACGCCAGCAATCTGCTTTCCAATGGGGAAACGCTGGATACGGAGACCCGTAAAAAAATTTGTACGGATATCTTTGACGATGCACAATGGCTGATCGGTCTGGTGGAAAATCTGCTTTCCATTACCCGCATTGAAGATGGGCGGATGAATTTGCAGATCTCACCGCAGCTGATGGATGAAATGATCGAAGAAGCACTGCATCATGTCAACCGGAAAAGCTGTGAACACACCATCCAGACGCAGTATGCAGACGAGATTCTTCTGGTCGATGTGGACGCACGGCTCATCATGCAGGTCATCGTCAATCTGGTGGATAATGCCATCAAATACACACCCGTTGGCTCGGTCATTCAGATCTCGGCCTACGGAAAAGATCATCAGGTCGTGGTGGAAGTTGCGGATAACGGTCCCGGCATCCCGGACAGCGCAAAGGCACAGGTTTTTGAAATGTTCTATACCGGGCAAAGCCGCATTGCAGACAGTCACCGCAGCCTTGGACTGGGGCTTCCGCTCTGCCGGACGATCCTTTCGACCCATGGCGGCACACTCACACTACGGGATAACGTCCCCCACGGATGCGTGTTTGCCTTTACACTGCCGCAAAGCGAGGTGAGTATTCATGAATAAACCGACCATTCTGGTCGTGGAGGATGATGTTCCGGTACGGTGTCTGATCACAACGACCCTGAAGACCCATGACTACAAATATCTGACTGCGGCCAATGGAGAAACGGCAATCATGATGGCCACCAGCCATAACCCGGACATCATGCTGCTGGATCTGGGGCTGCCGGACATCGATGGCATCGAAGTCATCCGCAGCGTCCGCACATGGTCAAATCTGCCCATCATCGTCCTGAGTGCCCGGAGTGAAGATTCGGATAAGATCGAAGCGCTGGACAACGGTGCAGACGATTATCTGACGAAGCCGTTTTCCGTGGATGAACTGCTGGCAAGGCTGCGTGTAACCCAGCGCCGGTTGAATTTGCTTGCTTCCGGCGGGGTGAACAGCCCGGTTTTTGTCAATGGCCCGTTGAGAATTGATTTTTCGGCAGGCTGTGTCTGGCTGGGCGAGAATGAACTGCATCTGACCCCGATCGAGTATAAACTGCTGTGTGTGCTGGCCCATAACGTAGGCAAAGTCCTGACACATACGTCCCTCACGCAGGAGATCTGGGGCAGCACGCAGGAAAACGATGTTGCTTCCCTGCGTGTTTATATGGCATCCCTGCGGAAAAAGCTGGAACGATGCCCGGATGCACCGCATCTGATTCAGACCCATGTTGGCGTGGGGTATCGGATGCTGCGCGTGGAAAGCGATGATACTTAGCTGCATAAAAACAGGGTGCGCCCCTGAATAGGACGCACCCTGAAAATCCACAGACGATAACGATATGTACAACAGGGCGTTCCCCGTCGGGAACGCTCTGTTTTTCTTTTCTGGTGGTGTGATGAGCCTGTTCTGCCTGCCACGCGGCAAACTCCCTCTGGCCATCCTCGCTGTTCCAGTAGGCTAGGATAGCCGGGTAGAATGCCCGTGCCAGACGGTCAATGACTTCATCGGGATAAGGGGAAATGTTTGTGGACTTTTTCTTTTTGTTCAAACGCACGCTCCTTTGACTGTCCCACCATGGCAAAGTTGGGCGAGAAAATCAAAGTTCCATTCTTTATCAGGCGCAAGGGCGCGGAAGTTTTCCACCCTGCACTTGCTGTTCGTGGATTGATTGACAGCTTACAAGTGCCTGCCGTTATGCGATTTTTTCATTGTTCAGCATTTCTTCAAACTGTGCCATATATGCCTTGTGCTGCTTGAGGATTTTTGTGGTCTCCACTTTCACATAGGCATCATCGGGTACTTTGGGAAGGTAGCGCATAAGAAAATCAACATCCTGCTGAATCCGCCGGACAGCAGCTTCCAGCGCGGAGTAGTTGATTCCAGAGTAGTGTGCATAGCTCGACTGCGGAGCTGGACGGTCTTCCGGGTGCAGAATCTCATGCACGATCTGCTCACGGTTCACATAGTCCGCTCTGGCAAGGCGGTGCATATCGGCATCACGGACTTTGAACTGCCCGGACAGGATTTTCTCCTGCATACCGGGTATCATCTGCTCCATGATCTCCACGCCACGCATAAACTTTTCAGAACGGACAACGTAAGATTCGCTGACGTTGTTCCGCTCTGCAATCTGCTTGCGGACGCTTGCTTCCGCAGAGGTGGGAGGAATTGTGTCATTTTGACACAATTCCTCCTGCGTAGTTTTCTTGGCCGCTGCCGTGTGCTGATTGTTGCCGTTTCCACCGGGTTTCCGATGCTCCACACTGTACTGTTTTCCAATGAGAAACTTCTTCTGCTCCGGCGTGAGGTTGCGCCGCCCCAGTTGATTTTTGCAAATCCAAGCGAGAACTTCTTCTCGACTTTCAAACGGGAGCGGCATCGTGGAGAAAGAGATTTCGGGATGTTCCTGAACGATCTCATAACGATTGTGGCCGTCAACAAGGGTGTTGCCCCAGACGATCAAA
>JBNMHZ010000069.1:0-7299 GCA_050873025.1 Faecalibacterium sp.
CATGCGCTCTGGCCAGAATCAGCGGAATTTTTTATAATTTTTGTAGATCCGAAAAGCCCGCGGGCTTTTCGGATCTACAAAAATTATAAAAAATTCCGCTGATTCTGGCCAGAGCGCATGCGGCGGTCATTTTAAACGTTACAGCGTCTTGCAGAACTCTTTCAGGTATTCCCGGAAGGCTTCGCCGATCTCCGGGTGCTGCAGGGCCAGCTCTACCTGAGCTTCCACCACCTTGAGCTTGTTGCCCATGTCGTAGTGCTTGCCGGTGAACTCCACGGCCGTCATGCCGCCGTAGTTGCGGGCATATTCGGCCATGGCGTCGGTCAGCTGGATCTCGCCGCCGGCACCGGGCTTGGTACGGGCAAGGATGTCGTAGATCTCCGGGGTCAGCAGTACGCGGCCCAGAATGGAATAGTTGCTGAATTCCTGGCCCTTCTTGGGCTTCTCGATCATATCATCCACAAAGAAATAGTTGTCATGGATGGGGATGGTCTTTAAGCTGCAGTAGCGGCTCACATCGGCCCAGGGCACAGCGGAAACACCGGCTGCCGGACGGCCGAACTCCTCATAAGCGCGGATCAGCTGGGCACACACCGGGTCTTCGCCCCAGATCACATCGTCGCCGTAGATCACCACGAACGGATCATCGCCGGTAAAGGCCTTTGCCATGCTCACGGCATGGCCCAGACCCAGCGTCTGATGCTGACGCACAAACATGATATTGGCCAGATTCGAGATGCCAAGGCACTCCTCCAGCATCTTTTCCTTGCCGGGCACAGAAAGCTTGGCTTCCAGCTCCGGGCTGCGGTCAAAGTGATCCTCGATGATGTCCTGGTTGCGGCTGAGGATGATGAGGATATCGGTGATGCCGGAGCGCACGGCTTCTTCCACCAGATACTGGATGGCAGGCTTGTCCACGATGGGCAGCATACCCTTGGGCATGGCTTTGGTGGCGGGCAGCACACGGGTGCCGAGACCCGCAGCAGGGATAACGGCCTTGGTGACTTTCTTCATGATTCAGTTCTCCTTGTATCAAAGTATCCGCAGCGGCGGACAATGCTTTTTAGATCAGGTTTGCCAGAGCTTCAATGTTCGGGCCCATGAGCAGAGTGGCGCAGGCACCCAGCACCATCAGCAGCACCAGTGCACCCACTACGGCAGCGATGCTCACGCCGCCCTGTGCAGCCAGAACGACGCGGCGCTGGTTTGCATCCGGGAACTCGGCCCGGATACGGCGGATGCGCTGAGCCGCATTTTTGCGGTACAGCCATTTGGCAAACAGGGTGCGGAAGATCATCAGCAAAAAGCTGAGCACGCTCACCAGCCGCGAGAGCACCACCAGCGTGCCGGAGCCAAGGCCCGCCGTCAGCGCACTGCCGGAAGCCTGCATCATGCCCAGCACGGTGGGAATGGCCAGCACCAGCTCGGCTGCCAGAAAACCGAAGGCCGGTTTCCACGCCTTGCGGTAGAAGAAATAGAACGGGCCAAAGAACAATGCACCGAAGCACATGGAAATTTTGGTGTGCTGCAGCTGCATCCGGCTGTAGTCGTTCAGGTAGACAGGTGCGGCTTTGCCGATATAGGCGTTCCAGTCGCTGTAGGGGATACCGTCGATCAGCTCTTCCTTGCCAAAAGCCGCCTGCACATTGCGGCGGGTGGGCTCTTCTACGGTCTGCTGATACTGACGGTAAAAATCATCGTAGTCAAAGCGGTCATCGTCCGGGCGGCCGGCATCCCGGTCGGAAGGTTCCGGGCACTGATCCTCCGGGGGCAGCACGGCGCCGCAGCAGCGGCAGCGTTCTTCGGTGCGCAGAGTGCGCTCGCCGCAGTTCGGGCAGGTGCGCAGCTCTTCTTCTTTGTAGGGAAACTTCCATTCGTAGCCTGCGCCATGGGCGGGCGTGTGGATGCAGCGGCCCAGTTTTTCGTAGCAATCGCGGTGGTAGGGGGCACCGCAGTCCGGGCACACTACGATATCATCGGTAAGCGCCAGCGGTCTGCCGCAGCCTTCGCAGGGACAGCCATAATATTTCGGCATGATTTCCTCCTGTTGTGTGGTTCATACTGGTATTATACTCCCCTGAAAGAGAAAAGAAAAGGCAAAAATCTTCAAAATTCCAGCAGGATAATCCATTTACCCCTTTACTTTAGCACAGATTCTCGGTATACTAATGAAGTATCTGTGTATAAACTGTGTCTTTTGAAAAGGCTTCCCCCTCGGGGGAAGCTGTCACCGAAGGTGACTGATGAGGGAAAGCTGCCTTTCGATTCCGTTTTGGGCAACGGCTTCTGGACACGGTTGCCCCTCATCCGTCATTGCTGACGCAATGCCACCTTCCCCGAGGGGGGAAGGCTAACCATATTTGCAACCAACGAGAGGAACTTAGAGAATGATCACGATTGACGAACTGAAGGTGCAGCTTGCCGATTACGGCAAGGCGGTCAAGGATCTGGAAGAAGCCCTGGCCATCGATGCCTCCCGCAAGCGCGTGCAGGAGCTGGAGCACACCATGAGCCGCCCCGGCTTTTATGATGATGCCGACCTGAGCAAGAAGGTCTTTGACGAGGTGGGCGACCTGAAAGGCAAGCTGAGCCGCTTTGAAAAGCTGCAGGGCCTGTACGACGACGCCGAGACCATGCTGGAGATGCTGGACGAGGAGTACGACCCCGCCATGATCCCCGAAGCCGAGGAATCCGTGAACGCCGTGGGCAAGGCTGTGGATGAACTGCAGCTCATGACCATGCTGAACGGTGAATATGACCACAGCAATGCCATCCTTACTTTCCATGCCGGTACCGGCGGCACCGAGGCGCAGGACTGGGCCGAGATGCTGTACCGCATGTACAACAAGTGGGCTGCTGCCCACGGCATGACCGTGGAAGTGCTGGACTATCAGGACGGCGACGAAGCCGGCATGAAGAGCGCTTCCATGATGGTGAAGGGTGCCAACGCCTACGGTCTGCTCAAGAGCGAGAATGGCGTGCACCGCCTGGTGCGCGTGTCGCCTTTTGATGCCAATGCCCGCCGCCAGACCAGCTTTGCTTCGCTGGAAGTGATGCCCGAGCTGGATAACACCATTCAGGTGGACATCCGCCCGGAGGACATTGAGATGCAGGTGTACCGCTCCTCTGGTGCAGGCGGCCAGCACATCAACAAGACCTCTTCTGCCGTGCGTCTGATCCACAAGCCTACCGGCATCGTGGTCAGCTGCCAGACCCAGCGCAGCCAGTTCCAGAACCGCGACTACGCCATGGAAATGCTGAAGGCAAAGCTGTATCAGATCGCAAAGCAGCAGCATATGGACAAGATCGAGGACATCAAGGGCGTGCAGAACGAGATCGCCTGGGGCCACCAGATCCGCAGCTATGTGTTCATGCCCTACACCATGGTCAAGGACCACCGTACCAACTACGAGACCGGTAATGTGGACGCCGTGATGGACGGCGATCTGGACGGTTTCATCTTTGCATACCTCAAGGCCGCAAGCCGCGGGGAACTGCAGGATACCTGATTTTTAGAATGGCAATGAAAAAGGCCGTGTTCCCGGAAAGGGAACACGGCCTTTTTACTTTTAATGCCCCGCAACGCTTTCGATCTCCTGCAGCTCAAACCGGTATTCCTGCGCTGCATCGGGATATTTTTCTTTGTCCACTTTGCTCAGGAACATTTCCAGCGGGCGCAGCCAGAGCCCGCCGTCGCCATAAAGTTTGCGGTAGATGACGAACGGCTCTCCGGTTTCGGAATCGTTGGCAACGCCTTCTACAAGATAATAGTCCCCTTTGAAATGACGGTAAACACGTCCGATCTTGATTTCACGCACAGGAAATTCCTCCTTATCACACTAAGTCCGGCAGGATGCTGTCCCAGAGTTTTTCCTCCTGCCGCAGGGCGTCAAAGCAGCAGTCCAGATACATTTTGTTTGCCGCCGCAAGAATGGTGCTGCGCAGCAGCATCCGTTCGTCGTTCACCTCTGTAGGCAGCGGGGCGGCGGCCCTGCAGCCGAACACTACCGGAAGGCAGGCTTCCAATTCATCGCAGAAGGTATCATAAGCGTCTCCGGCAGAGCAATGTTCCCGCTGCATTTTGAACAGTGTATCAATGTTTTCCATCGAGAGCACGGTTTTGGAAACGACAATGTACAGCAGGGACGCGATCTGCTCCCGGCCGTATTTTTTCCGGACCGGATGCGGCAGGATGCCCTTTTTGACGTAGTTGCTCACCATGGAAGGGGTCAGCTCCACACCACAAAAGGTGCGGAAACAGCTGTTCACGTACTGCACGGTCTGGTCCAGATACAGCCCCACCTGCGGGAGTTCGGCGTACCGGGGCAGGGCAAAACCGGCAGCACAGGCCGCAGCGCGGCGCTTGGTCTCAGTTTTCATAGCGGTATCTTCAAAGTTTGCCCGGCGGCAAAACACACTGCGCCGGTGTGATTTTATTGGTTGACAGCATCCAGTATAATCGATTTTACGGGCAAGGTCAACGGGTTTTGAAAACTTTTTAAACAATATCGAAAATGACTTGACAGGTTTTTAAAAAACTGATATGATGTTCACGTTGAACCGAAAAACGGCGGATACTGCATAAAAACAGTCTGCCATCATACAATAAATTTGGAGTGTGTGTTTATGAAAACCAGGATCGTTGTGGATTCTTCGTCGAACCTGTATGCAATGAAAAACATCGAGTTTGCCTGTGTGCCGCTGAAGATCGTTACCGACGAGCAGGAGTATCTGGACGACGGAACTCTGGACGCCGTGGAAATGGCCCAGACCCTGCGTACCTATAAGGGAAAGACCAGCACTTCCTGCCCCAATGTGGCAGACTGGCTGGCCGCATATGAAGGTGCAGAACAGGTGTTTGTCATCACCATCACGGGCACGCTGTCCGGCAGCTACAATGCTGCGCTGCTGGCCGCAGAAGAATATAAGGAAGCCCATCCGGAGGCCCGTGTTTTTGTGCTGGACAGCCTTTCTGCCGGGCCGGAGCTGCGCCTGCTGGCCGAAAAACTGCAGCAGCTGGTGGAAAGCGGCATGGAGTTTGATGCAATCTGCGAGGAAATTCTGGCCTACCACAAACATACGCATCTGCTGTTCTCGCTGGAATCGCTGGCCAATCTGGCCCGCAATGGCCGTGTAAAGCCTGCGGTTGCTGCCGTGGCACGGATGCTGGGAATCCGGGTCATCGGGCAGGCCAGTGAAAGCGGCGAGCTGGATGTGCTGTGCAAGACCCGCGGGGAGCACGGCGCACTGGAGCGCATCGTGCTGGAAATGAAGGGACACGGCTTCACCAATGGCCGGGTGCATATTGCTCACTGCGGCAACCCGGAAGCTGCCAAGCGCCTGAAGCTGATGCTCCATGCAGTGTTTGAGGGAGCACAGGTAGATGTGAGCGAGTGCGGCGGCCTGTGCAGCTACTATGCCGAGCTGGGCGGCCTGATGGTGGGCTATGAGGACGGAGAAGCTGAATAAACATTATTTTTAATGGTGCAAACAAGTCAGGCTTTGTGGGTCTGGCTTGTTTGTTTTTAAACAACACAAAGCTTGAAAAAGTTGCGCAGCCGCGCTATACTTACACATATTATAAAAAGAAAGGGGACAGGCTGATGTTTTTCCGTTCACCGATCGTGCGCTTTTTCAGCCGTATCCTGAACCGCGTCACCATCACGGTGGTGCTGGTGGCGCTGCAGCTGTTGTGGCTGTGCTGGGTGTTCTTTTCCATCACCACCGGCACAGGCCGTGTGTGGGTGAACGGCCTGCTCAATGCGCTGAGCCTGCTTATCATCCTGTACCTTGTGCGCAAGGATGAGAACAGTGCCTACAAGGTGGGCTGGATCGCACTGATCGGTCTGCTGCCGCTGCTGGGCGGAGCGCTGTATCTGGCCTTTGGCAACAAGCGCCCCGCCAAACGCCTGCGCCTGAAGATGCAGGCGGTGGATGATGCCCACAAAAAAGACCTCGTGCAGGAGCCGGGTGTGCTGGATGAACTGGATGCCAGCGGTCAGGGGCAGTGCCGCTATGTGGCGAAGTACGGACCTTATCCGGCCTGGCAGAACACCCGTACACAGTATTTCAACTGCGGTGAAGCCATGTACCCCCAGCTTTTAGCCGACCTGGAAAAGGCGGAAAAAAGCATCTTTCTGGAATTTTTCATCGTGAGCCACGGATATATGTGGAACGGGATTGAAAAGATCCTGCGCCGTAAGGCTGCGCAGGGTGTGGACGTGCGCCTGATCTACGATGACTTTGGCAGCCTGCTGGGCCTGCCGGCCGATTTCATCGTGCGTATGGAGCGGGCGCACATCCGGTGTATCCCGTTCAACCCGGTGGTGCCGCTGCTTTCGCTGGTGATGAACCACCGCGACCACCGCAAGATCGTGGTGATCGACGGCACGGTGGCCTACACCGGCGGCGTGAACCTGGCGGATGAGTATATCAACGCCGAGCATCGTTTCGGCTACTGGAAGGACGCGGCTCTGCGGGTGGAGGGCAATGCTGCGTGGAATTTTACCGTAATGTTCCTCGATTTCTGGAACGCGTTCCGCCCTACAGAGAGCGACTACTCCGCTTTCCGGCCTGTGCCGTGTATGCCGCCGGTATCGGACGGAATCGTGCAGCCCTACGCAGACAGCCCATTGGACGAGGAACCGGTGGCTGAGACGGTGTATCTGAATATCCTTGCGCAGGCAAAGCGGTATGTTTATATTTACACGCCATACCTTGCCATTGGCGAAGAAATGCTGGACGCACTGCGTAACGCCGCCAAACGTGGGGTGGACATCCGGCTGATCCTGCCGGGCATCCCGGACAAAAAGCTGGTGTTCCGGCTGAGCCGGTCGTACTATCTGCCGCTGCTGCAGGCGGGCGTGCGCATTTTTGAGTTCACACCCGGTTTTTTGCACGCCAAGTGCTGGGTGAGTGACGATGTGACGGCTGTGGTCGGTAGCATCAATATGGATTACCGCAGCCTGTTTTTGCATTTTGAGTGCGGTGTACTGCTGCAGCAGTGCAGTCAGGTGGCCGTGCTGCGGGACGATGTGCTGGAAACGCTGTCCAAATGCCGCGAGGTGCAGGTGACGGACTGCCGCACCAGCCTGCCCGGCACTGTGCTGGACAGCGTGCTGCGGCTGCTGAGCCCGTTAATGTAAAAAAAGACGATTTAGAATTGTCTCCGCTTCGCTCTGGACGAGTTGTGGCACCCAGCGTCTGCTACGGCCCTTGAGCGGGCCTTGCATCCTGCTGGCCACGGCCCCAACAGCTCCTCCCTGCTTCGGCCGCAGGCCGCGGTCATCGCCGTTGCAA
>JBNMHZ010000070.1:0-7273 GCA_050873025.1 Faecalibacterium sp.
ACTGTAAACTGGAGGTGGTATGATGAATGCGGAACAGCTTTCACGGGTCGGTGAGAAACTGGTAAAACGCTGCGGTTCCAGAGACCCTTTTGAAATTGCAAGGCAGCTTGGTATCAATGTCATGCTTTGCGAAAATTTCGGCTCCCTGAAGGGAATGTACCGGGTGATTAAACGAAATCGCTTTATTTTCCTGAATAACAGTCTGGATGAAAATATGCTGCGCATCGTGTGCGCACATGAATTAGGGCATGACCAGCTTCACCGGAATATGGCGAAAACCACCCCGATTCATGAGTTCATGCTCTATGACATGAAATCCAAGCCGGAATATGAGGCCAATATCGTAGCAGCAGAAATCCTGATGGACAGCGATGAAGTCCTTCGTTACATCTATGAGTATGGATACACAGCCGAGCAGATCGCCAGCGCGATGTCCACTGACATCAATCTGGTTGCGCTGAAGGTAGCACACCTGGCCACACTTGGATATAATCTGCACGCACTGGAACATAAGAGCAACTTTTTGAAATAATGTACCTTCGAGGAGCCTGGACTGACTCCTCTTTTTTGTTGCAAATTGTGCAGGCGGTGCTTGCACAATTATCAGCCTAACATCTGCATGTGATAGAGCTTCACTTTTTCCTCGAACGGCAGTCCCGGATCAATGCCGACTTCTTCCCACATCACACCATACGGTGCGCCGCCATCTGTATATCCAGCGATAAAAGCAAAACGACCATCGCAGTCCTTATACAGTTCTGCCAGCCGCTCCCGTTCCTTCGCTTCCCGCTCCATTCTCCGCTGCCGGAGCCGCTGTTCTTCGGCCCGTTTAATCTGGTCAAGCTGCTCCTGTGTATAGTTGACCCCCAGCTCCTGCAAATCTTTAGCAGCCGTCACAGCATCCACATGCAAGCGTTCCCGGTAATGCTTGTTCATCTTTTTCGGTGAGCCGGTATAGGTGAGCAGCCACTGCTTGCCTTTTCGGAGGCGTGCTTCCTTTCGCTCAGCCTTCGTCAATTTCTTTTTCTTTGCCATTTGCGGAATCTCCCGGATTTTTTGCTGATGATTTTGGGTTGCGCTTTTTCGGTGCTGTCAGCTCATAGCTCAAAGAAAGCAGGTCTTTGATGGCATCATCCAGCTCCGGTTTGCCAAGCTGAATACTGAGCCATTTTTCCTTATTCATGTGATAGGCCGGAAAATAGCCATCCTGCCCACGCAGAGAGCCAATCAGCAACGGATCACTTTTCACATTAAGGACATCAACGATGCCTGCCTCCGGCAATCCCAACTTATCAGCAGATACTTCCAGAACTACACCATACCATTTATTATTGTCGTTGTGCCGCAGCACCGCATTCCAGTCATGCCAGGGGTATTCCGGCTCTGTGCCGTACTGCTGACGTATCCATGTAAATAATTCTTGTCGTGTCATAATTCTTTTCCATTACTGAGCAGTTCTTTTTCTTTATGTCGTTCCTGCTCCTCAATCGAACAAGATCAACTTGGATTTTTCGCACCTAAGGTTGATTAAGATAACAATATTTTTTTGAAATTATAATAAATTTTTCTAGGCAAATCTGGATTGTTATAGAATCTTGAAATTTCTTCATAAGCGTCTTTTAAAAGAGCGGGCGTATATTTCTTATTATTAACTTTTGTATAAGGGCCATCAGACTCAATCAAAATACGCTCTAAAGGCAATAAATGATAATTTTCTTTTTTACTTCCTTTTACCATGTTAGTGTTAATCGAAAAATAGCAACCCAAATCCACCAACCTTAACATATCATCACAACCTCCTGTATACCAATGTATGATTGCCTTTTGGGGGTGATATTTTTCTAAAATACGAACTGCATCCTTCTCTGCTTTTCTAATATGTATTGTCATAAGCTTATTGTTTGATGCACAAATCTCTACAATTTGCTCAAAATATTTTAATTGCATTGGCTTACTCATATATGATTTTTGCGAATAATCCAATCCAATCTCACCAACATAATTTGTTAACGATATAAGCCTCATGAAATCTTTTATTTCTCTTCCGCCTAATGTCGTTTCTTGCGGATGAAAGCCTATGGCAAATTTCAAATACTTTGTTTCTGGGATTAAATTTTTACATGACAAAAAAATCCCAGGCGAATTTGTTACGCAAATTGTATATTGTTCCAGTTCTGTAATGGTTTTAGCAATTTCAAAATAATTTCTATAATGGTCCAAATGAAAATGTGTATCTATCAAATTCATCATTACATATACGCTTCCATATCCGAGTCTTTTGAAAAGTATTCAATCAAATCATCCATGCCCTGTCTGTAAACTCTCTTAAAAGACTGAATCTCGTCATTCTCAAGCTTCCCCGTACAACGGATTAATCGCTCGATATCTTTTTCCGAAAGTCCCTTGTATCTATGAATACTGCTCAAAACCGCAAATAAATCTGCCGATTTGTCTCTATCTGCATGCGTTTTAAGGAATTCTGATGCCCTTAGGATGTCATCTGTTTCTAATTCAACATCTTGCAGAGAGCCCTTCCGAATAATGCACGGATAACAAAATCCACAGTTTACCGGATATTCTCTGGAACCCACACGGTTGTACCTAGACACACATGGGTGAGAGCATGAAATGGTATCTTTATAACCTCGTTTGAATGCTTCTGTTCCAGAAACCAAATTAACGATTTCTCGCTTTGTTTTGAAGGCGAAGAAATTGAGAATACGATTTTGAATTCCAACACTTGCAATCAACTTGTTAAGACCATTCAAAAAGTAAGGATGCGTTGTTCTCGTGCTACAGGATCCTTTTCTGCTGTTTGTAAGAGCTACATTCAATCCAATAAATCCATTCTCAGGTATATATACTGGGATATGTTCTCCCATAATGCCTGCTATAGAAATTGCCGCACATAAAAACAATAAAGACCGCCCTCTGGAAGTATTTTCACTTTTCCGCAGCCGCTCCCCATCTAAACTGAATGGAGCTCTTGCTCCTGCTGTGAACCCAAGAAACAGCGATTTTTGTACTGGATAGCATTCATTGAAATTATTGCAAAATCGTTCTTGGATATACCGAAGTTTGGGATATTCATTATGACCAACTAATACTGGAGAATGCCCCTCTTGCAATAGCTTGATCGCCCCACAATAGGAATCCAAACCACCCGAAAACAGGCTAACGCAATCACAGCCAGACACATCTATATGTTTTCTATTACTGTTCTTATGGGTACCATATTCTGTCGTAGCCTGTCTAAAAGAAATTTTCCATTCATCACCTGTTAAAAACGAAAGGATTTTATTCCACTGAGCCTCACAATTATTCCATTTATCCATTTCTAAAACCGGAATGGAAACTTCTATTTGGCGTGTCCAAGAATCCGAAAATAAATTCCGAGCTATTCTTTTATCTAAAGCAAATACGCTAAGCCCTATTACAAATAAATCTTCATAAATAGGAACCATTTTTTGACATCCCAGATGGTACCATATGCTTGGCAATCCAGAATATATAGTGCTACCGGAATCTCTATTTAAGGTAAGGATGTACGAATCTTTCCATTCGACATCTGGGTCTGCATCATTTTCTTTTTTTATCCAAAATTTCATTTGCGTGCCTCCCCATAGAAGCGAACGCATACATCGTATGCTTCCTTCAAAGTTCTTTGAACAATACTTGCTGCACTGATATTGCCAAGATCAATTTGTTCCAGTTCTGTGCTATGTAGCGACGCGTGGAGTTCATCAGCTATGTAAGAATGCATTTCATCCAGTATTTCAAATTTTTCACTACTTGTACGCCCTTTTCCTATTTTTTCATCAAAATTCAAGTCAAAACTTATCAGTACAAAGGAAATCACCATTTCCTTTAGAAGAATATCTAAATCCACACTTCCCAATTGTTCTACAGAATCTATTTGCAGATTTTCAAGTGCTTGTGATAATGAATCCGCAGCTAGTGAGTCTTCTATCGATGCGGAATCATTCGTAAACTGATATAACAGTTCTTGCAAAATTTCATCGGAAGATTTTCCTATTAAATCAGATCGGCCAAAATTGACTAAGCCGTGCTCAAGTCCATATTTTCTGATATCTTGCGCAAACGCTATGACATTGCCAGCAGCACTGGCAAAAGAAGTGCTTCCAACCGCTGCGCTCGAATTCATCGCTTCACCAAATTTTTGAATTGCATTTGTTCTTGAATCAGAGTCTCTATTTCTTAAAAATCCTGATACCGCTCTTTTTGCATTGCTCCATTCTGGTTTTGTTGGAGGAATATATCCTTTAGAAGTTCCCATTCCTATTTTCCCTCTTTTATTGTTTCTATCAGCTTTTGCTCAATAAGCCCTGCCTTTTCCCATGTAGCTATAAGATTGTCCACTTTCATCTTATCTGCTGATCGCATTTCTTTAATGGCAGACGCACTTTTAATGGTTATCTTTTTTGAATAGCTTTCCAAGGCATTGCAAATTTTGTCTCTATATGCTTCAAAACCAACAAAAAGACTTCTTATGATGTAGAATTCAATTTCTCCTTTTTGAATTTTAGGAATAATGACCTCAAAAACCATTGATTGATCAATTGCACTCAACTTTGTCATGTCTTGTACAATTTGAGGTATCAATCCACGTGTTGCCTTACCTATCCGTTCCAAAATATCCTTAACCGCCGATGAAAGCGTTGATACATCTACATCCGCTTTCTTCAGCGATTCTCTAGTTAAATAGAAGTATCGATCCAAACGAATTTTTCCCAAATCCTTGGGTTCAGATTCAACCCAGTTAATTATTGTCGGCACATTCCAGGCCTTATATTTTTCATTCTCACTGTCACCTGATTCTATGCTCTCTAACATAGCCTTAAAATCTTCATTCTCCGTTGTGAATTTCTTATTCCATTCATTTAGCTGTATAAATAAATCCCCATCGAGTTTTTGAAGGACAAGCAGTTTTGCCAGCACTCGTGTATCAAGCGCATCTTCACCAGTGCCAAAGTACAACTCAGCCAATTTCTTTTTGGTTGTATATGTGTTCAAAAATCTCTTTGCCTGCCTAGGATTTCCTTTTAAGTTCCCGGCAATTATTCTTTTGATGCCAGCAATGATATCGGCTGTCTCCTCAAACTCCTGTTTATCACTTTTATTAATGTAGTCTATCGCTATTGTTTTAATTTTCTGTACATCAATCACATCATTCGATATGAGCAATTTTTCTTCCTTAATCTTTTTAAGAAACTCCTTAAATTGGTCTTTGTTGCAATATTCTTGAACGACTAATAGCATCAGATAGTTCTCTATATCCTTCGAAGATAACTCCGGAATATAAATTGGCAATTGAATGATTTTTTCAATGTATTCCTTGTCCAAATTGACGGAATAATTTTCAATCGGCGGATATTTTTTCCTTATAGCATATTGGATGACGTTTTCATCCGCAGCAATGATAAAAGTCATTTTCTCTACGGACAAAAATAGCTTAATAGCTTCCAAAGTTTCAATAATTCGATCTGGTTGGCATCTGTCTAAATCATCAATTAAAACAATAACATTTTCAATGCCGTCATCTTTAAGAGTTTCTTTGAATTCTTTTCTAAATTTTCTAACATTATTGACGATGCTGTTCGTATCATCACTTTCTTCATCCTTCAAATAGTCGTCACGAATAGATTGCACAGCATTCGCTACGTTTTTGATACCATCACTAACCTCCTCAGCTTTTCCAGAAACACTCAGCAAAAGAGGAATGGGATTTCCAGTTGCGACTGATGCAATCATAGGTGCACCTACAGATGCTGCTTTTGTTGCCAACTTAAAAAAATCAAGCTTTTTCAACAGCTTTGACACGCCATCCTTAACCTTGGATGGAATATCTTTATGTTCTTTGATTTCGCGCAATAATGCCTCCATCAAAGCGATTTTGGCATCTTCATACCCTTCAAAAGTCCACGCATTAATGTTGATACACAGCGTTTTTCTCTTCTTTTCAGAGTCCACATCTATTTTCTGTTCTATCAACTTCAGAAGGGTTGACTTTCCTGCTCCCCAGACACCAAATACACCGATAGTGAGCGGTTTGTAACTTGGGTTCTTGGAAATATCAGCAATAACATTTGCATATGGTTCATAAAATAAAATATCTACTTCTGAGGCGTTATCCAACCACATCTTCAAATTCCTCCAGTATTTACTCTACCCCCAACGCCTTAAACACCGCATCTTCCGCACTGCTGTAAAAAATCAGATTAAAACTCCCTACCAGCTCCGGCGGCACAGTGCCAAGGTCTGCTGCACTGGTAATCGGAAGCAGCACTTTCTTTGCTCCGCTATCGAGGCACACCTGCAAACTATTGGCAAGCTCGTCCACTTTCAGAATCGTGCCGCTAATACTGATTTCTCCCAGCACGGCAAGTGTACTGACCGTAGGCCGTCCAAGAGCGATGCTGCATAGTGCAATCAATGTAGGCAATGCCAGCTTTCCGGTCATGCCAATGCCCTGTAAATCCTGATAGTTGATGATGTAATCCCGCATCGTGGTGCTGATGCTACCACTGATTCGATTTCCGTTTGCTTTCAGGAAATTGAACGCCGTATTCGTGGATTCCTTGCAATCACGGTCGCTGCCAAGGCCAGTGCGCTCAAATTTTCCGTTGCCGGGCAGCATCTGGCTTTCAAGGCGGAATACGCCGATCATACCGGACTTGCCCTGACTTACGGTATATACCTGTCCCGGATTGCAGATGCCATCGGGGATGAGCTTTCCACCGCCCTGCTCTGGCACGGAAACAAATTTTTCTTCAAAGGTATCAAGGTCGATATAGCTGAAGTTCACATCATAGAACTCCATTCCACCCAGCTTTTTCAGCTGTTCCTTGACACGACGGCGCATTTCCAGCGCAAATACAAGAATTTCTTCAATCTGTTCCTTCGTGAACTCCCCATCCGGATACAGCAATTTCACATAGCCGCCTACAATCTTGCGGACAGCAATCGTATCGCGCTGGTTCAGATTTTTCCCAAGGCGGAAGTACTTATCCAACGCATCTCCATACTGTTCTTTCCGCAGTTCTCGGATAAACTCCGCCAAGTAATCCGTGATAAAGCCGTAGTCGTTGGTGAAATGCTCCGGACGGAACTTCGGAATCTCCCAGCCTGGAATATAGCAATGCAGACGGTCAAGAAAGGCTGTGTCCGTTCCCATCTCCGGCGGGAACGGGTCAAACAGAGAGGAAGTCTTGAGCAACACATCCACGCTCTGATTGATGTTTCCTACAAAGAC
>JBNMHZ010000071.1:0-6843 GCA_050873025.1 Faecalibacterium sp.
GATAAAGTGTATAATGCAATCAAACCGATGAGGCGGAAGAGAACCTGCACAGCGCATCTTCAGTGAGCCCGGACAGTGAAAACGGGCGAGAGCGGGGCAGAGCTTCGTGGGCCGCCGAGGGCCGGGCAAACGGGCGTAGCCCCTAGTAGCTTTGGACGGAAGTCTCCGTTACAGGACAGGGGAGTGTTGGCTCTCCGTGAGAGGCTCTGCGTTTTGGAAAGCAGGGCAAGCAAGGTGGCACCGCAGAATCGAATTTTTACCGATCCTGTCCTTGTGGATAACACACAGGGACAGGGTCGTTTTTCTTTGTAAGACCCGTCCCGCAAAGGGAGCGGGTTTTTTTATTTGCCGCCCGCTCCGGGAAAGGAGCTTACTATTATGAAAAACGTTACCATGATCTCCCGCCGCAGCTTCCTCAAGGCCGCTCTGGCTGCTTCCGCCGCTTCCGCACTGGCATTCACCGGCTGCGGCGGCTCTGCTTCTAGCACCAGCACCACCGCTGCATCTTCCACCGCTTCTTCCGCTGCTGCTTCCGCTGCAGCTGAGGGCGGTCAGACCTTCAAGGTGGGCATCGTCAACTATGTGGACCATGCTTCCCTGAACCAGATCGTGGAGTCCGTAGAAAGCCGCCTGGACGAGCTGGGGGCCGAGAAGGGCGTCACCTTTGACTACGCTGATTACTACGCCAACGCACAGGCCGACCAGTCCAACCTGAACCAGATCGGTGCAGACCTTGTGGGCGACGGCGTGGATGTGATCGTGGCCGTGGCTACCCCCACCGCCGCAACCATGCTGGCCGCTGTGGAAGACACCGATATCCCCGTTGTGTACTCCGCCGTCACCGACCCCGCCGCTGCAGGCTTTGACGGCGAGGAGAACATCACCGGTACTTCCGATGCGCTGAACACCGACGCCATCATGAACCTCATCACCGCCGTCAACCCGGACATCGACACCATCGGCCTGCTGTACGACCTGAGCCAGGACTCCTCTACTCAGGCCATCGCCGATGCCAAGGCTTTCTGCGATGCAAACGGCATCAAGTACATCGAGAAGAATGGCACCACCACCGCCGAGGTGCAGATGGCAGCCGAAGCCCTGATCGCCTCTGGTGTCAAGGCGGTGTTTACCCCCACTGATAACACCGTGATGACTGCGGAACTGTCCATCTACGAGACCTTTACCGAAGCGGGCGTCCAGCACTACACCGGTGCAGACAGCTTTGCTTTGAACGGTGCCTTCGTGGGCTACGGCGTGGATTACGTCCAGCTGGGCGAAGCCACTGCCGACATGGTAGCCGAGCTGCTGTGCGAGGGCAAGACCACTGCAGACCTGCCGTACCAGACCTTTGACAACGGCATCGTCACCATCAACACCGAGACCTGCGAAGCTCTGGGCCTCGATCTCGACACCGTGAAGGAAGCCTTCAAGCCCTACTGCACCGAGATCGTGGAAGTGACCACCGCAGAGAATTTCTCTTAAAAATTTCTTGATTTTATAGGTGCCTCGCCCTCTCAGCCATTGCTTCGCAATGTCAGCTCCCCCAAAGGGGGAGCCTTTGGCAGAACCGGAAACTTGACCGCAATGCCAAAGCCTCTCCCTCTGGGAGAGGTGGCACGGCGTTAGCCGTGACGGAGAGGGCGAGCCCGTGTAAAAAAATAACCGTATTTAAAAGGAGCACACACATGCTGGCGAGTATCTTTTCGCTCAACGTACTGCAGACGGCGCTGGAACTGGGCTGTATCTATGCCCTGGTTGCGCTGGCGCTGTTCTTGAGCTATTCCATCCTGAACATTGCAGACCTTTCCACCGACGGCTGCTTCACCCTGGGCTGCGCGGTGGCCTGCCAGGTGGCCCTCACCGGCCACCCCATTCTGGCCCTGCTTGCAGCCATGGCGGCAGGCGTGTGCTCCGGCTTTGTCACGGCCTTTCTGCAGACCCGCCTTGGCGTGGAGAGCATCATGGCCGGCATCATCGTCAACACCGGCCTTTACACCATCAATCTGGCGGTAATGGGCTTTTCGTCCACTATGTCGCTGGTCAAGACGGATACCGTGTTCTCGCTGGCAAAAGGTCCGCTGAGCTTCCTCGGCGGCTGGTACAAGCTGGCCATTGCACTGGTCATTATCGTGCTGGCAGGCGCGGCGATGCTGGGCTTCCTCGGCACCCGGCTGGGCCTGTCTATCCGCGCCACCGGCGATAACGCCGCCATGGTGCGCGCTTCCAGCATCAACCCGGCCTTCACCATCACGGTGGGCCTGTGCATCTCCGGTGCACTGTGCGCCCTTTCCGGCGGCCTGCTGGCCCAGTACCAGAAGAGCTGCGATATCAATGTGGGCACCGGCATGGTGACCATTGCACTGGCTTCCCTCATCATCGGCGAAACATTGCTTGGCAAGCGCACCATGCTGCGCCGCATCATCGGCGTGGTGTTCGGCAGCTGTCTGTACCGCTTCATCGTGGCCGTGGCCCTGCGCTTTAATGTACCTGCCGCCGCCATGAAACTGGTGTCCGCCATCATTGTGGCCATTGCCATTTCGATGCCTGCCATTCAGGCAAAAGTGGCGTTTGAACAGCGCAAGCGCGGGGCCCGCAGCCGCCGTGTGACCACCGGAAAGGAGGGAAAGTAAGATGGAAATGCTTCAGCTGAACAGTCTGCACAAGACCTTCAATCCGGGAACCGTCAACGAAAAAGTGGCCCTGAAGGGGGTCAGCCTGCACATGGAAGCAGGCGATTTTGCCACCATCGTGGGTTCCAACGGCGCGGGCAAATCCACCCTGTTCAACGCCATCACCGGCGGCTTCATCGCCGACGAGGGCAGCATCCTGCTGGGCGGGCAGGATATCACCTTTGAGCCGGAGCACCAGCGCAGTAAATACATCGGTCACCTGTTCCAGGATCCGCTCAAGGGCACGGCCCCCAATATGACCATTGAGGAAAATCTGGCTCTGGCCTACCTGCGTGCAGGCACGGCACCTCACGCCATCTTCTCCCGCATCTCCCGCAAGGATAAAGAGGTGTTCCGCGAGAAGCTGGCTTTGCTGGATATGGGCCTTGAGGACCGCATGAAGCAGCCGGTTGGCCTGCTTTCCGGTGGTCAGCGTCAGGCGCTGACCCTGCTCATGGCAACGCTGGTCACGCCTAAGCTGCTGCTGCTGGATGAACACACCGCCGCGCTGGACCCTGCCACCGCCGAAAAGGTGCTGGAACTGACCAAGAGCATCGTAGCGGAAAAGAAGATCACCTGCCTGATGGTCACCCACAATATGCACCAGGCTCTGGAGCTTGGCAACCGCACCCTGATGATGGATGCAGGCCGCATCGTGTTTGATGTGAAGGGCGCAGAGCGCAGCAAGATGACCGTGGACGATCTGCTGGAGAAGTTCCGCGAGAACGCCGGAAAGAATCTGGACAACGACCGCATCCTGCTGAGCAAGGTAGAGCAGTAAATAAAACAAAGTAAGGCCCATGCCCGCACGGAAATGTGCAGAGCGTGGGCCTTGTTTTTGTTGAGCAGGCTGTTTTAGCGGGTGAGAATACGCACAATTGCTTCCGGCGCATTCCGGTTCAGCTCGTGCCCGGCACCGGGAATGAGATGCAGTTCTGCCTGCGGTAGCAGCTTTTGCAGCTGTTTTGCGGCCTTCCGGTTTGCGCGGTCTTTTTCGCCGCAGAGGATGGTGACAGGACATTTGATGTTTTTTAATTCGCAGGTGAAATTAAGTCGTTTGTGGTCAGAACGGGCCGCAGCACAAACCATCCCGCGGCCATGGAAGCGGCAGTAATGAGCGACCACAACAAGTTTTTGGCCGTAAAGTAGTCGCAGACCAGACACACAAAAACGGCAATCAGTTCCGCAATGGAAAGCGTGGCCCACAAGGTGCGCTTTGCCTTTGCGGTAAAATGAAAGGCTTTCTTTTGGGCAGGCGGCTCCTCAGATGCGGAGTATTTCTCCGGCACAGACAGCTCCTCTTTGATGAGAGAATCCACGGATACCTGAAAGACCGCACTGAGCCGGGCAATGAAGTCCAGATCCGGCAGGGAACGGTTCAGTTCCCATTTTGAGACGGTCTGCCGGGTGACGGCCAGCTTTTCGGCAAGAGCCTCCTGCGAAAGGCCCTGCTGTTTTCGCAGTGTCTGTATTTTTTCTCCAAGCGTCATAATCGTTTTTCCTCCGGTTGAACTTTCAAAGAAAGTATAACAGGAGAAGCGATTCAAGTCTACCAATCGGGGCAGGAAGCGGCGCAACGTACCGTTGCGGAGGGTGTTTTGCACCCTGAAACAGCAAAAATCCCCTCTGCGCAGATGCACAGAGGGGATTTTTAATGCCTGAAATTACTGAACGTACTCAACAGTGTACTCGAAGCCGTACTCTTCCTGCAGCTTCTTCACCTCGGCCTCGCAGTCCTCGATGAAGGTGGGGGCGTAAACGGAAGCACCGTTGTGAGCCTTCTTGTAGTCCTCCACGATCTGCTGCAGCTTTGCCCAGCCCTCGTTGGCTTTGTTCTGGTCGATGCTGTCGGGGAAGTTGATGATGAACTCGCGATGTTTGGGGATACGTGCTTTCATGGTAGAAATCTCCTTATAACAGTTTGGATTTTGATTGTCAATTTATACAGAAGCACCGGCTTAAACCTGTGCAACTTGCGAAAAATGGATTACAGACCGTACACCCGGCGGGCATTTTCGGCTGTGGTGCGGAACACTTCTTCGGCCGGGATATCCTTCAATTGGGCGATGTATTCACCCACATAACGGATGAGGGAACTGTCACAGCGGGTGCCGCGCACCGGTTCCGGTGCCATGTAAGGGCAGTCGGTCTCCAGCACGATGCTTTCCAGCGGCAAGGCCGCAATGGCCTTTACCGCCCGCTTGGCTCCCTTGAAGGTGCATGCTCCGCCAAAACCGATATACAACCCCTCCTTTGCCAGCCATACGGCGTCATCTGCACTGCCGGAATAGCAGTGCACGATGCCCTTCGGCTGGTACTTTTTCAGCAGGGCGTAAACATCGGCGTGGGCATTGCGGTC
Source organism: Faecalibacterium sp. (assembly GCA_050873025.1). Taxonomy (GTDB): domain Bacteria; phylum Bacillota; class Clostridia; order Oscillospirales; family Ruminococcaceae; genus Faecalibacterium. The sequence goes on from JBNMHZ010000071.1 coordinate 5,029, forward strand.
GTGCACGATGATAGGCTTGTCCAGTTCCAGCGCCAGCCGGATGTGGGCTTCAAACATGGCCTGCTGGGCGTCCTTGGGCACGGGCCAATGGTAGTCCAGCCCGCATTCGCCCACGGCCACCACCTTGGGGTCGTCATAGTACGGTGCCAGCGCGCGCATTTCCGCCGCCCAGTCGCCGCCGTACACCGACACGGTGGGGGCGGGGCCTTCCTCGCCGCAGTCCTCCGGGGCCAGCAGGCTTTCCGGGTGGATGCCGATGGCGGCATATACCCACGGATACCGGTGCGCCAGCTCCATCACTTTGGGCGCGTCTCCGGAGTGGGTGGCCTGCTCGCACACACCCACCACGCCCTTGCCGGGCAGGCTGTCCAATACAGCTGTACGGTCCGAATCAAAGGCATGGGCGCTGTAGTGTGCGTGGGTATCAAAGATAGGGACGGTCATTTCGTCTCCTTTTTGGCGGGGGCCTTGTTTACCAGCCAGATGCCCACACACACGAACACCAGCGCGGCCAGATACTGCCAGCGGAACAGCGGCTCGCCGTTGAGCACGGCACTGAGCAGCACATTGACCACCGGGTTCACAAAGCCGAAGATGGCAATGCGGCTGACGGGGTTGTTCTTCATCAGCAGGGCCCACAGCACATAGCCTGCGCCGCAGATGAAGGCCAGATACAGCAGCACGAGAATGCCCAGCGGGGAAACGCTGCCAAGCCTGCCGCCCAGTACAGTGCCCAGCAGGAACAATGCCAGACCGCCCACGAACAGATTGATGAAGCAGACGGCAAAGCTGTCTGCCTTTTTGGTCACGGATTTGTTCCACGGGCCGGACAGGGTAAAGATGATGGTGGCTGCCATCATGCAGAACACGCCCCAGCCGCTGCCGCTGCCATGGTTGCCCAGCGTGCCGATGAGCACGCCTGCAAAGCCGATGGCACAGCCCAGCGTTTTGGCGGGGGTCATGCGGTCGGCATTGCCGTAGATGAAGTGGGCAAAGATGACACCCAGAAAGCTCTGGGTGCTGTTCAGGATGCCGCCAAAAGCGCCCGTCAGCATGGCAACGGCAATGTAGTAGAAAGCGTACTGGGTCGTGGTCTGCCACAGGCCCAGAGCGCAGCACTCAGCCGCTACCTTGCCGCGGGGAAACTTGGGCAGGCGGCTCTGCAGCAGGGCGCTGCCCAGCAGAACCAGAAAACTGCCCAGCATGAACCGCACGCCTGCAAAGCAGAAAATGGATGCGGTGTTGCTGGAATCAATGGCGAACAGCCGGTAGCCCATCTTGATGAACGGGAAGGCCGAGCCCCACAGCACATTGCAGAAGATGGCCAGCAGCACGGCGAACACCGGCGTGCCGAAAATCTGATCCAGCCGCTGTGCACGGGAAAGTTTTGTATTGTTTTCCATGGCAGCTTAGTGGATGCGGCTGCCCACGGGGGTGTCGTCACCGTAGAAGGCGATGGAGCAGCCGCCGTCAGCGGTGTCGGCAGCGAAGATCATGCCCTCGCTCACGTACTTGCCCTTCATCATCGGACGGGGGGCCAGGTTGCACACGATGCCGATCTTTTTGCCGATCAGGTCCTCGGGCTTGAACCACTTTGCAATGCCGGACAGGATGCAGCGTTCACGCTCACCGTCGAACACGGTCAGGTGCAGCAGCTTCTTGCTCTCCTTCAGGTTCTCGCAGGCACGGACCTCGGCCACACGCAGCTCCACCTTGCAGAAGTCATCAAAGCTGATCTCTTCCTCGTGGGTGAAGTCCACGCTGCTTTCCTCCGCAGCCGGAGCGGCAGCGGCCTTTTCGGCTTCTGCCTTGGCC
>JBNMHZ010000072.1:0-5954 GCA_050873025.1 Faecalibacterium sp.
GGAGGCATTCTTTGCTCTTGCGAACCGGACAAATTCCGACAGGCTGAAATCCAGTACGTTATCACCAGCCATGACCAGAAGATCATCCGCCAGATTCAGCTTCTCAACTGCAAGCTGAATGTCCTTTACAGCTCCCAAACGTGCCTCATTCGTGGTGGTGCCATCGTCCAGTACCGTAATTTTATAAGGCCGAACCTTCACCTTATTATTTTTCCAATCATTAAAATGCCGTGCAAATTTATGGTTGGAAATCACTACAAACTCATCGATATCCGTAGTCTCCGCCAGATCGTCAACCAACCAGTCGAGAATGGATTTTTCGCCTACCTTCAGCAGCGGTTTTGGGAAATTTTCCGTCAGCGGGTATAGGCGCGTTGCATAGCCCGCCGCCAAGATCAAGCATTTCATATGTACTCCTTACCGTTCCACACCATCCGAACTCTCGCACAGATGGAATGAATATTTACTCTCCAGTTCCGGAAATGCGTGCAGATATTCCCGGCTGACTTTGGCTTCGATCGCATCCACTTTTTTCGGATCTACGAGTGCCATACAGCAGCCCTTGAAGCCCGCACCGGAAAAGCGGCCACCGTAGATGCCATCCGTTGCGGCCATGATCTCATACAGTTTTTTCAGTTCCTCGCAGCCGCACTCATAATTGTAGATCGAAGATCTGCCGCTCTCGAACACGAGCTGGCCGTAACCTTCCAAATCACCTCTGCGCCAGAGCTCTGCACCTTTTTCTGCACGGGCAAATTCGCTGTAGTAGTGCTCTGCCCTGCGCCGCCACAGTTCCGGCAGGCGGTCCTTGTAGGCTTCAAACACCTCAAACGGAACATCCCGCAGCCGGGTATTGGCAAAAGTGTCGTAGTCCATCCCGGCATACCCCATCAAAGCATATGCCGCTGCCTTACATTCATCCTGCCGCAGATTGTACTTGGAATTTTTTAACGATCGCTCCAACCCGGAAAAAAAGATGGCGATTTTATAAGGCTTCATCTTCTCATTTGTTGGGATCAGCTCATAGCTGTCATCTTTTGTATCAAGATACAGTAAGTGGTTCTTCTTGGAAAGCACCTCACAGCTCTGATCAAGCTTTCCGCAGGAAACACCAACGTACTGGTTTTCCGCCGCCTTTGCCGTAAGGATCAGCTCCATCGGTTCCAAACAGATACCATTGACCTTGCATAGTGCAGACAGGAAGCAAATGATGACTGCTGCCGAGGACGACAACCCTCCAATGGGCAAACTGCCCTCAATGATCCCGGACAGACCAACTTTCAAACGGTACTTTTCACCCAGTATCTTTGCTGCACCGCGCAGATGATCCGCCCAGTCGCCCTGTTTTTCCTCCGGCACTGCATTTACAAAGAACTGCGCACGTTTTGGGAAATTCAACGACTGCAGTTCCACCACACCGTTTTGTTTCGGGTGATAGGCCATGTGGATGCCCTTATCGATGGCAAAACCGTTGATTTTTCCATACTGGTGGTCAATATGAGCTCCCAGTGGACTAATGCGATAGGGGCAGAAAGCCACACCATAAGGTTCTTGATGGTAGAGGTTTTCGTACACTTCTACACACTTCATTTTGGATTCCTTTCTCCATTTCCATATCTATATTGCTCTATTTACGTATCCCTCGGTCGCATTATTTTTATGTTTGATAATACATGGATTTCCTATTACCACCGAATGATCCGGAACATCACAGTTCACAAAAGAATTTGCAGCAACCAGCACATCATTTCCGATTTTAACTTTTCCTACAATTGTCGCATTGACTCCAATCCAAACATTGTCGCCTATTATTGGACAGCCTGCCCTTGCCCCACGATGCTCTTCTCCAATGGTTACTCCTTTATGTAAATTAATGTTTTTACCGAGGACTGCTCTTGGATTAATCGTTATACAATAAGGGTGTGCGAAATAAAGGCCCGGACCTATTTGATTATCAATTGACATTTCAATGTGATTTCTATTTCGAGCGCAAACAAATAAAATCTTATAAAATAGCTTTGTCAGTTTATTGTCTGCCTTTTGTGCCTTACGATAATAAACTTGAAAAAGGGGTACCCCCCCCCCGAATATCTTTTTCGATCCAGCTCTAATATTGTTTGTTTCATAGAACATGCCCCTTCTATAAACTTCCACAGCGGTATATGCAGCTTGACGTTGAAATCTTGATTGCTGCCGCCGTTGAAAATTTGCATTTCCAGCCTATATTTTAAAATAAATCCATCCCATGCAAAGTGTAGTTTTCACCATTCGTAAAAGCGTTTCAGATACATCTTGCAGAGATGTCCGTTCTTCAATCAGCCATTTTTTACAGCATCTTCATACATTTTTTCAAGCTGTTTAACATTATGTCGGATATCCCACTCTTCTATGCCGTAATACCGAATTGGCTCTTTGTCCGCAAGCATCTCAAGCAATGTATTTCCCCATGCTGCTGCGCCCGCGTCGAGACCCAAAAAGCGGAGTCTATTGGAAATACAAACGTCCTTTGGCACACCGGTCGATACAATGCTATACAAACCAGCCGCCTGCATCTCTATTGCAGCAATTCCCAATCCCTCGGAAACGGATGGAAAAATTCCAGCATCTGACGCCCTCAATATCTGCGCCACGTCCGTCCGGTCATTAAGGATTTTACAGGAGTTTTCAAGTCCTGCATTTTTTAATTTATCCTGAATTTCCCGTTCAGTCTTTCCTTTTCCAACCATAACCAGAAATGTCTCCGGTTTTTTCTTCTTCAGTTCTTTGAACACCTCTACCAAAAACGCATGGTTTTTTATGGGATCAAATCTTCCGACATGCGCAACCACAAAGGCGTCCTGTGGAATATTTAATTCTGCACGTTTACGGCTTCGGTCAAACGCTCCTTTATACTCGGACAAATCAATCCCATTATTGAGAATATAAGTTTTATCCGTCTGGAACATTTCGTCCATATCAAGTTTCATTGCCTGATTCAGCGCAACGAGCCGGACATTATAGTGAGCCATCAGCCATCTTAAATTTTTGATATCTTTCGGATAATCGTCTTCCCAGCCTAATGTGTCAAAATGCTGCGTATAAAAAAAGTTCACGCTCTTTTTTAGTTTTGAAAACCTGATATAGCTGCTCAACTGTAAGTGGAAATGAACAATGTCTGGGTTCAAGTGCCTCAGCTCCCGGCGAATCAACCAATAGCGCTGGAAATGATTCCATAATTTTGCGATCAAATCCGTTTTTTTATACAAAGGCATTTTGTCACAAACATAGATGACCTCAATATTGTTTTGCTGTAAAATTCTTTCATAGGGAGAGTCACAATGCTCGTAACATAAAACGGTTACCTTAAATTTCGATTTGTCGAGAAGAAGTGCATAGTTCTCTACTAATGTTTCCGCCCCTCCCATATTCAAACCATGAATAAAGTGCACCACTTTGAGCATTTTGCTTTCTCCCCAAACTCTTCTTTTATATTTTTTACGGCAGCTTCAACATTTCGCCAAGTCTATACTGCCATTCATCTGGTTGCACCGGTCCAAACCCTGCATTGTGATAAAATGTTATTTCTCCCACATACAGTCTTCCTGACACATCATATAAATCAACTCTCACATGTGGTATACCTTCTGAAAGAGCTCCTGCAATTTTTTGCATTTTCTTAAATTCACGCGGTTTAGACGGTGGGACGTCTGCATTTGGATCTTTCATCCGCAAGTCCAAATGATTAAAATCCATATCGAAGAAATCAGTTCGCGCATCTACTGCATTATCTTTTGAAATATAAACAAATTCTGGTTTTCCATCAAAACAAAAGAACTTATAATCTGTAAGACACTCATTATTCGTATCTTTTAAAAATTTTTCTGCAATAATTTTTCTTGGAATATTTTTATACGGCCACTCACGATTTTGAAGATAATAATTTTCCTGTAATCCTCTCCGAAGTTCCCTTTTGGTCGCCAAAATATCCAGCTTGCTTTTATCCTTACAGATACACATTCCCATACCAGAATTGTGATTGCATTTTAAAACAAATTGATTTGGCAATGCATCAAAATCAATATCTTCCGGGTCATCCCACACTCCCAACAATGGGACAACATATTCTTCTCCGATTTTGGAAGCAACATATTGCTTTGCCAGATATTTATCTGCCATTACTGTATATTCAGGTTTTCGATTATACAGCTTCAGCCACTGAAGCTTCTCATTATATGTTTTCGGGTCTTCTAAATTCAGTTCTTTTCCAAATATGTTTTTATATTTCAGTTTCAGATACTTTTCATCCGACATCTTGTTAAAAACGCCAAGTTTCGTCAAATATCCAAATCGAATCTTCTTGTCAAAAAGGAAATTTTTAATCTTTCTGCTATAATTATTCATTTGCATTTTATCCTCACTTAAGCCAAAATGTATACGGCTGTACATTTGTGCTTTTAAACCAGACAAACATCAGCATGCACACAACAATTCCCAGCGGTAAACGAAATGCCCTGTTTTTTTCACTATCATTGGTCAATTCTGCAACAAAATTTGGCAAATAAATCACAAGTGCGATTGAAAAATACACCACAATTCTGGCCCAGTTGGAAAAAGTGAAGGCAATTGGCTGCAAAAACGCCGCCAAAAAAACAAAGCGAAAATAAAAGTCTAGTTTTTCAGGAATTTTCCCTTTAAAACAAACCAGCCCGGCAAGAATGCATAGCCATAAAACAATCAGCATTGATACTCCGCCGCTAAAGTTTCCCGCTTCGGCAATTCGTGCAAATCGATTAAGAACAGTTAAAATTTTGCCTCCCAGCAATCCAAGAGCAACCGAAAAAGGAATGGAAAAGACAATTATCGATTTGTTCAACGGAATGTTCGCAATAAAATATGCTAAAATAAAAATAGCCGCCGTTCGATGAAACAGCATTGCGATCAGCACGATGACAACGAACGGAATAAACTTTTTTTGTTTTATATATTTATATGAATATGTAAGAATCGCCATTGCGGACCATTGACGGAGAATGCCCATCGATGTTCCCCACATTCCCATTCCAACAAAGATCACGATGGAGAGTGCCGGCCATTGTGACTCTTTTTTTATCCACCGGAAAATCGGCACCAGAATAAAGAATGATAGAAAGACGATCAATGCCCTTTCGCTTTTGAAAATCTGCCCCAACAGCCAGTTTACGGCAACATATCCTTGCTCCCATCCATAGTTCATTGCTCCTGCAAATGAAAGACGGCGAATATATCGATATGCTTGGCAGTACGTTGTCGTGTCCGCACCTACATTGGTGCCACGAATTGCAGATAGCACAACAACGACTCCAGCACACAGTCTATATAAAAAATTTTTTATTTGCGGAGACAGTCTTGTACAAGTGAGAATTGCACATAGCGACGCTGCTCCCAAAACAACTTCATAGACAGCCACTGCAGCACTCCCTTAAATTACTTTCCTATAATTTTCATCATATACTCTTCCCACACCGCATTTACACGTTCCGGACGGAAAACTTCCGCGTGTTTTTTCTCCAGTGTTCCCGAATCTGCCTTCTCAAGCATACGGCAAATCATATCCGCTAATTTCGCCGCGTCGTTGCAGGGAACCAGTTTTTGTGCAGCATCTGCTGCAAACAATTCGCGTGGCCCGCCACAGGGGCAGTCCGTAGAAATGCATGGTACACCAGCCGCCATTGCTTCCATCAACGCGTTTGGCATTCCCTCATAATCTGACGATAAAACAAACACATCCGCCGTTTTCAATACGCTTGCCACATCGTTGGTTGCTCCCATCAAGAACGCTTTACCCTGCAAATCCAGCTCCTTAATCTTTGCTTGCAATGTGTCGCGTAGAGCACCTTCTCCGTAAATCTTTAACACGGCCTCCGGATGTTTTTTCTGCACCTGTGCAAACGCGCGAATCAGCAGGTCGTGATTTTTCTGCTCTGTCAAGCGGCCAC
>JBNMHZ010000073.1:0-5748 GCA_050873025.1 Faecalibacterium sp.
CTGCAGGCCGTCGTCGCGGCGGTACACACGGCCCACATCCGCACCGGTCTTGAGCTCGATGCCCGCACAATTGTTATCGATGTAGGCTTCGATCTCATTTTCCACTTCGTCGGGCAGCTTGTAGCCGGTGCCGGCAAAAATTTTGATGCCGTTGAACTCCATCGGGTTGTGGGATGCCGAGATCACGATGCCGGCATCGGCATTGTACTTGCCTACCAGATAGGCCACGGCAGGCGTGGGCAGCACGCCCAGGCTCTCCACATCCGCACCCACGCTGCACAGGCCGGCGGTCAGGGCCGCTTCCAGCATATCGCCGGACTGGCGGGTGTCCTTGCCGATAAGGATGCGCGGACGGTGGCCGGTGCTGCCGGTGAGCACCGCAGCAGCGCCGCGGCCGATCTTCATTGCCAGTTCGCAGGTCAGGTCAGCGCCCGCCACACCGCGCACGCCGTCGGTTCCAAAATACTTACCCATAATAAATACCCCATTTCTATATAAAAATAGTCCTTAACACTTCAGGCGTCCTCGCCCTCTCCGTGAACACAGCCTTCCCCCTCGGGGGAAGGTGCTGAACGAAGTGAAGCGGATGAGGGGACCCCCTGGTCAGATTTCGTTTCCTTGAAATTCGATCAGAAGATAACTTTCCCTCATCAGTCACCTGCGGTGACAGCTTCCCCCGAGGGGGAAGCCTCTTTTCTCTTAAAACAAACTCTGCTGCCCGTTATCTTCGGGCGCGCCGGTCTCCGGGGCCCGCAGGCCCAGATGCTCGTAGGCCAGCCGCGTTGCGCAGCGGCCCCGCGGCGTCCGGGTCAGAAAGCCCATCTGCATCAGATACGGCTCGCACAGATCTTCCAGCGTGACGGCTTCCTCACCAAGGGCCGCCGCCAGCGTTTCCAGGCCCACCGGGCCGCCGTTGTACATTTCAATGATGGCACGCAGCAAGCTGCGGTCCAACTCGTCCAAGCCCAGTGCGTCCACGTCCATCCGCTTGAGCCCCATCAGGGACACGTCCCGGTCAATGACGCCGTCCCCCAGCACGGTGGCAAAGTCGCGGATGCGCTTTAAAAAGCGGTTTGCCACACGAGGCGTGCCGCGGCTGCACTTGGCCAGCTCGTAAGCGCCTTCCGGCGTGATGGGCTGATCCAGGATGCCCGCCGAGCGCTGGATGATGCGGGAAAGCTCATCCGGGCTGTAGAGTTCCAGCTTGAGCAGCACGCCAAAGCGGTCGCGCAGCGGGCCGGTGATCTGGCCGGCACGGGTGGTGGCGCCCACCAGCGTGAACCGCGGCAGATTGATGCGGATGCTCTGGGCGCTGGGGCCCTTGCCGATCATGATATCCAGCGCGTAATCTTCCAGCGCCGGGTAGAGCACCTCTTCCACCTGCCGGGACAGGCGGTGGATCTCGTCGATGAACAGCACATCGCCTTCCTGCAGATTGGTGAGCAGGGCGGCAAGGTCGCCGGGCTTTTCAATGGCCGGGCCGCTGGTGATGCGGATCTGCACACCCATCTCGTTGGCGATGATGCCCGCCAGCGTGGTCTTGCCAAGGCCCGGCGGACCGTAGAGCAGGATGTGATCCATAGGTTCCCCGCGCCGCTTGGCGGCTTCCAGATAAATTTTAAGGTTCTGCTTGACCTTTTCCTGCCCGATGTAGTCCTCAAGGTGCTGCGGGCGGAGGTTGTTTTCCTCACTGTCCGCCGTAGTCATGCCGGGCTGCATCATTTTTGCGCCATACAGCGCCGTTTCGTCCTGCATCGTTTACCTCCTGCCTGCCATGCCGCGCAAGGCCAGCTTGATGATCTCTTCCACGGGCAATGCTGCGTCGATCTTGGAAACGGCCAGCGCGGCTTCGCTCTGGCTGTAGCCCAGGGATACCAGCGCCGCAATGGCCTGGCTGCTGCCCTGTGTGGCGGGCGTTTCGGCGGAAGCGCCTGCCACATCTTCCAGCGAGATGCCGTCCACAAAGCCCTTGGCAACCTTATCCTTCAGTTCCAGCACGATGCGCTGGGCAAGCTTCGGGCCCACGCCGGAAGCGGCCTTGAACGCTTTATGGTCGCCCGCCGAGATGGCCAGCGCCACACGGTCCGGCTCCATCACGCTCAGGATGGCAAGGCCCACCTTTGCGCCCACGCCGGACACCGAGGTGAGCAGTTCAAAGCAGGCCTGCTGCTGCTCGGTGGCAAAGCCGTACAGGCTCACGTCGTTTTCGGTGACGCTCATCACGGTATAGATGGTGGCTTCCTTGCCCACACCGGGCAGGGCCCCCGCCACGCTGGCCGGGCACTGGGCGTAGTAGCCCACGCCGCCGCAGCTGAGCACCACAGCGTTCATGCTTTTTTTGACGATTTTTCCGGTTAAACAGTAGATCATTTCGAAACCCTCTCAGTTTCTGTGTCGGCCAATTTTCCTCTATTCAGCTCGCCCTTCGGGAGAGCTCCGGTGCCGCGCCGCCGCGGGCGGACGGGGTCGGTGAGAGGGCTAGATCGGCCCGGCCACACGGCGGACAAAGCGGTTGAGCTGGTTGCCGTTGGTGTGGCAGAAGGTGATGGCCATGGCCAGTGCGTCGGCGGTGTCGTCCGGCTTCGGGATGGCGGGCAGATGCAGCAGCACGCGGGTCATTTCCTGCACCTGCTTTTTCACAGCCTTGCCGTAGCCGGTGACGGCCTGCTTGACCTGCATGGGCGTGTACTCGTAGATGGGCAGGCCCGCCTGTGCCGCCGCCAGCAGAATGACGCCGCGGGCTTCCGCCACGCCGATGACCGTGGTCTGGTTGTGCTGGTAGAACAGCTTTTCGATGGCCAGCACTTCGGGCTGTGTGCGCTCGATGACCTCTTTGATGCCGGCGTACACCTCGTCCAGCCGCCGCTCGAACGGCACGCCCGCATCGGTGCACACCGCGCCGAAATCCACCGGCGCAAAGCGGTTGCCTGCGTAATCCACCACGCCCCAGCCCACGATGGCGTACCCGGGGTCGATGCCCAAAACTCTCATGCTGTGATACCTTCCGATACTATTCCTATTATAAATCAGTTTATTATACCACACCAAAACGGTGTGAGCAATATGCGTCCGGCTGCATTCCGGCCCAGAACAGGCGTATGCACGGCAAAAAATGTGGTTTGCACCGTGCTTTCAAAAAAGTTTTACATTTTTTGAAAAAAGGGCTTGCTTTTTGGCGGAAGGTATGGTAATATAAGCAAGCTGATTTCGGCAAAACAGAATATGGACGGTTAGCTCAGCTGGTAGAGCATCTGCTTGACGTGCAGGAGGTCACAGGTTCGAGTCCTGTACCGTCCACCATACAGTTCGTACTCGAACCCGATTCTCTATGAGAAAGGGTTCGGGTACGTTTTTTGTTTACAGGAGGTTCTGCGGTGAGAGTACGCAGAGCGGTAAGCAGGAGCAGATAAAGGCAGGGTATCACCATGGCGGTGGTGCCCCGCCTTTTACGTTTGTCCCTCCTATATGCGTGTTTCGGGTCAATCACTGCGTACGTCCGTGCAAAGTCCGTACGCACGTACGCAAGAAAAAGTGAAAATTCTGACATATAAGGGGTGGCCTTTCAGCTTGTAGTATGGTATACTCGGCTCAACAAATCGAGATTTGCCAGAGCGAAAGGAGTTGGATAATATGTTCGTTATTATTTTTGATTTTTCAATGGCAGTACTCATGTTTCTATTTGGAATATATTTTTACAAATCAAAAGGAAAAGCTGCCCGATTTTTATCTGGTTATAATATGAAGTCAGAAGAAGAACGAAAAAAATATGATGAAAACGCTATGTGTAAGGCATATGGAAAAAGAATAATAGTTATGTCTTTGCCGTTCATTGTAGGAATAATTATAGATATTCAATATCAAGGAACAGGTTGCTTGATTGCATGGATGATATGGCTTATTATGTTTATTTTATTGCTTATTGATAGACATAAAAGAGAACGATAAATTCCTGTTTATCGCAACCTCAACAGCAGGGTTTGGGGCAGGCACGCCCTAACAAGAACACTTCAAAAACGCGGAGCGTTGCAGAAGTGCAGTCAAGGAAGGGTGCAACATTTTCAAGAATTGAAAATTTGTGGCCACGGGACGGTTCTTGCTCTCTACGTTTTCCTGAATTTTTGAAATTTCATTTTTCAATCTGCTTGCAGATTGTTGACAAGCTGCGCTTGATCCGATACGATAAGGGCAAGCCGGACACACAGCCAAGGAGGTGCCACCATGACCGCCGTAATCTACGCCCGCTATTCATCCGACAGCCAGCGCGAAGCGTCTATTGAAGGACAGCTGCGTGACTGCAAGGACTACGCCGAGAAGAACGGCATCACCGTGGTCGGCACCTACATTGACCGTGCCTATTCTGCCAAGACGGATGACCGCCCGGACTTCCAGCGAATGATAAAGGACAGCGCGAAGAAAATCTTCGATGTGGTTTTGGTCTGGAAGCTCGACCGCTTTGCCCGGAATCGGTTCGATGCTGTGAACTACAAGTACCAGCTGGAAAAGAACGGTGTCCATCTGGTGTCCGCCATGGAACCCATTTCGCAAGGGCCTGAAGGCATTATGGTGGAGAGTATGCTTATCGGCATGGCGGAATACTATTCCGCCGAACTCGCGCTGAAAGTAGCGCGCGGTGAGCGCGAAAACGCCCTCCAGTGCAAGTATAACGGCGGCATCGTCCCGCTGGGCTTCACCATTGGCAAGGAGGACAGGCTGTACCATATCGACCCGGAGACGGCTCCCATCGTGCAGGAGATCTTCACCCGGTACGCCAACGGCGAGCCTGCCGAGAAAATCGCAGCATCCCTGAACGAGCGTGGGCTGCGCACCCGTACCGGCAAGCCCTTTGTCAAGAACAGCTTCTTCCAGATTTTCCGGAACCGCCGCTACATCGGCGAATACCGCTATAAGGACATTGTGACACCGGGCGGCATTCCTGCCATTGTGGACGAGGACTTGTTCAACCGGGTGCAGCAGCGTTTCGAGCAGAACAAGATCGCCCACGGTCGCCCTGCAAAAGAGGATGTGAGCTATCTGCTGACCACCAAGCTGTTCTGCGGCAAGTGCGGTACGCTCATGGGCGGCGAAAGCGGCACAAGCCACATGGGAAACACCTACTATTACTACAAGTGCGGCAAAGCCAAACGCCACGGCAAGGCACACTGCGACCTGAAAGCCATCCGTAAAGAACCATTGGAACGATTCGTGGTGGAGACTGCCATTAAGGTGATTTTCAGCGATGAAATCATCGAACGACTGATAGATTTGATTATGGACGCCCAGCAGCAGGAGAACACCCGCCTGCCCGTTCTGAAAGACCAGCTACGGGACACAGAGAAGCGTCTGGCAAATCTTCTGGAAGCCATCGAACAGGGCATCCTGACCCCGACCACCAAGCAGCGGTTGGACGAACTGGAAGCCCGGAAGGAAGCCTTGAACACCAGCATCCTGGAAGAAGAACTGAAAAAGCCAGTCCTGACCCGCGAGTGGATGCGGTTCTGGTTTGAAAAATTCCGCAAGGGTGACATGAGGGACATGGAACACCAGCGGCAGATCATTGATACCTTTGTCAACTCGGTCTACGTCTTTGATGACCGAGTCGTGCTCAATTTCAACTTCACGGACGATTCCAAAACGATCTCCCGTGAAGAGGTGTTGGGTTCGAGTGCTGTGGAGAATGCTCCACCACAATCCCCAGACCGAATGGTCTGGGGATTTTTTCGTGGTGGGGCGGTACAGGACTCGAACAGC
>JBNMHZ010000074.1:0-5404 GCA_050873025.1 Faecalibacterium sp.
AGTGGGAGGGATTCCGCCGTAGTCGGCATTGTAGGAAAATCCAAAAGTTTAGATTTTCTCAAAATGCTTATCTTTTGGTCTTTGGTTCGGAATAGTGTAGTGCTGGCGGTCTATCTCTTGTTTTCGGTTGCTTGCTTCCTTACCGTACATGAGCATTGGCGGAGGGATTGTCGCCGCCATAGCCTTCCATGAGGTTCACTGCACCCCACACGCCCAGACCGGCACCCAGTGCCACGACCAGAGTCTTCAGAACATCCACTGCGCTGTTAAAGAATTCCATAGTAAATCTCCTTTGTTTTGAAAAAGTGACCCTGCACACTCCTGAAATCCGTTTGCAAAAAGCCGAAAACCGCGGCGAAGGCTGATTTTCCGATGTGCCTGTTGGGTCGATGTGTAAAAAAATAACCGCTCGTCTTTTCAGGCGGGCGGGAGCGAATCAGCATCCACCATAATGAAGGTATCATCCGGGTGGATTTTTTCTTTTCGGTTCAAGAACTTTTCGATATCAAGTGCGTTCTTGGGGTCGTAATCGGAGGTATATTTGTAGTTTGGGTGCTGCGTCAGGTCGTATTTATCCGAAAGGAAAGGTCTGACACCGCGCAGCTGCAGGATGCACTTGCCGCCATCCAGCACAGCGATTTCATCGCGGCTCAATAATTCATGACCAAGTTTCTGGTAATTTGTACCGTAAGACGGTGAGTTCCCTCTGGTATCAGAATTATTGTAGCTGTCGATTGTTTCTTTGCCGAGTGCTTCAGACAACTCTTTCAGGGTGGTGGGTTCGCTGCCACCGAGGAAAATCTGCGAATCCATGTTGCCAACAATGGTATCTGCATTGTCTTTGTAGATGGCTTTCAGCTGGCTGCGGGTCTGCAAGACAAGGCAGGCCGAAATCTCACGGCTGCGGATAGTAGCCACCAGCTTTTCCAACTGCGGAATTTGCCCGATGTTAGCACACTCGTCAATCAGGCACCGCACATGGACAGGCAACTTGCCGCCATATACATCATCGGCTTTGTCACATAGTAAATTGAAAAGCTGGGTGTAGATCATACTGATAAGAAAATTGAACGTGCTGTCAGTATCGCTCATGATGAGGAACAGTGCTGTTTTCCGGTCACCCAGCTTGTCCAGCTCCAGTTCATCGTACATGGTGGCATCCCGAACTTCCTGAATGTCGAAGGGAGCAAGGCGGGCACCGCAGGAGATAAGTATCGACTTAGCCGTTTTGCCAGAAACTAAATGTCAACAGTAATTTAATACTTTCTACGAATCAGGCAGAAAGTTCGGCGTTTTGCACATCAGAACGCAGCATCCTTTTTACCTTATCCTGTGCCTTTTCACGGCATCCGGCACGGAAGTGAATCAGAACGGTAAATTCCTGACCATTGATGGTGCGCTTGATGAAAGGGGCGTTCTTGTTTTCGGGCACTTTCACATTTTCCATTCAATTCCTCCTTAAATCGTCATTTTCCGAATTTGGCTGGCAGACTGGCAACTGTGGGTGTACCATGATTTTCTTGCCAGCCAAAATTTTCTGCCAGCCAAATGGCTTATTCCATCCAAAAGACCTTTTTGCGGCCTTCCACGATCTTGCTTTTCAGAGCATCGCCCAGTTCACGCTTGGCATCCCGGACAGTTCGGCCGGGGATGCCCCTTTCCAGAGCCGCCTTGTCGATGTCCTCGCTGAGCGCCTGCTTTCCTCCGGCAAGAAGGGTGCAGATCAGGTCCTTGGCTTGCTGGGTCTTGGTTTCACGCTGCGGCTCGATGCCGGACAGCATCTCGTCTGCGGTAATGTCGTACTCGCCGACCCAGCGGAAGCCACCCTCGTCCCCCAGAGAGAACGCCAGCGACACGCCCGGCGGGGCAAGGGAGCTTTTTTCATGGGTCAGGATGCGTATGGTGGGGTCGTGTTTCAGCTTGCCGATGAACATGACACTGCGCACGGCAGCCGCAATGTCAATGGAGCCGAGACCTCGCTGCAGGCTCTGCATTCCAGCGGCTTTGTTCAGATGCCCGATCAGCAAAATAGCGCAGCCTGTTCGCTGCGCTACCTGTCCCAGCCGCATGAAGATGGGGCGCACCTCGTTCGCCCGGTTCATGTCCACGTCGGCACCGAGATACGCCTGAATCGGGTCGATGATGACCAGTCGGGTGTTGTTCTCGACAATGGCTTTTTCAATTCGTTCATCGGAGAGCGTCAGCTGCACATCGCTGTCATCAATGACCAGCACCCGGTCAAGGTCTGCTCCGGCTTCGATCAGGCGGGGCTTGACCGTATCGCCCAGACCGTCCTCGGCGGTCTGGTAGATCACGTTGAAGGGTTCCATGCGTTCCATGTTGGGCAGCAGCTTTCCGTTGGTGCAGGCAGCGGCAAGGTGCATGGCAAAGTAGGTCTTGCCCTCGCCCGGATTGCCTTGCAGCACACTGGGTTTTCCAAAGGGAAGATATGGCTTCCAAAGCCACTCCACCGGGGTCAGCTCCACGTCGCTCATGCGGATGATCTTCACCGTTTCCGGTTTTGACGGCTCTTTCAGCACAATGCTTTTGAAATAATTGCGGTTCGGGATCTCTGCCCGGTGCACCAGAACATCATTCCAGTCCTTCATGCAGGGCTGGATGCGGGTCACGCTCACGTTGTCCGGCAGCAGAGCAGCCAGACGCTTGCAGGCATCCTCTCCGGCTTTGTCAGCATCCAGACAGAGGAACACCCGCTCCACGTCCGGGCGTTCAGAAAGAAGTTGCCGCAGCGCCTTGCCCGACACTCCGCCCAGCGACAGATAATTGTGCTGCTGCCAGTTTTTCGGGAACAGTTCGATGAAGGACAGCAGGTCGATGGGCGCTTCAAAGACCAGCAACTGCTTGTCGGTGCCGCGATGGGCAAAGCCAAATGCCTTTTCTGCACCGGCTGCATCCTGCCGAAACTTTTCCCGAATCCCACGGCTGCTTGCGTAGCGGGGACGCCCGTCTGCATCCCGCCCCACAAAGACCACGTTGTGGTGGGTGGCGTCTTCGTAAATATCTCCGGCAGCGATGAAGAAGTTCACCAGCGAGGGACTGAGTTTCCGTTCCTGTGTCAGATAGTTCAGGATGTTGGCGTTGGTGACGTTCCGCAGCGGCAAGCGAAACGCCGGAGAGGGGGCGGGGTCAGCCTCCGGCTGGGCTTCGCCCGGCTCTCCGGTCAGCATCTGCACCGCTTCGGGGAAGGACTTGCCGTAAAATTCCATCACGAAATCCACCGGAAAGCCGCCCTTGCTCTGGCTGTGCCGGAACCATTTGTTGCCGCAGACGGTCAGGCTGTCGTGGGCTTTCCAGCGGTACTCTTTTCCGCTGCGCACCAGCGTTTCGCCCTGCGCCCGGAGAAATTTTTCCAGATCCACCGCATTGGCTTTGTCGATCTGGGCTTGAGTGTAGGTCATGTTGCTCCCTCCTTAAAGCTCCTGTGTGTGATTTTTCGCTTCCGTTTTCATTACAGACTGTGCTGCCTTGGCTTCTTCCAACTTTTTCAGCACCGATTCCTTTTCCGGGGTCTTGCCGCCCGGTACAGAAAGCTGCTGCTTATTCAGCACCATGTCGATATACTTGCGGATATTTTTCAGGGCAGAGACATCCGGCTGCAAGGTTTCCAGTTGGGTACGCAGTTCTGCGCTGCTGGATTGCAGCGCAGAAAATTCGGCATCCAATGCCGAAAAATTCACCGCTGTGCTGCCGTTCAGTTTCATCAGAGTGCGGACAGCTTTATTAAAGGTGTCCAGCTCCTCTTTGTGCTGGGCGGCATAAGCGTCCTTGGTCAGCTTGAAGTTCTTCTTGATAAAGGTATCATGGATGGGCTTCAGCTTGGCATGGACGGCGGCAGCATCTTTTATCTGGGCGATTGCCCGCATACGGTTTTCGTTCTGCTTCAACTGCTTGCGGAGAGGAGCGGCGGTCTGGTTCAGATTAGAAATTGCAGTGTCCAAATCCTCGATGGTGTTCAGAGAATGAGCTTTCAGATAGTCCACAGCCCGTTTGACTTCCTCAAAGTCCCGGACAGTGCATTTCAATTTTGCCTTGCCAGACCAATTGCTGCGCTGCTCATTGCGAAGGTTGAAGTAATCCACCAGCAGGTCGGACAACGTGGGTTCTTTCGTCTTTTCCAGAGCGTCCAGAAGAAGTTGCTTCTTTTCGTTCAGGTCTGCGATCCAGCGTTGCAGACCACGGATGGCACTGCGGATGGACTGCATCAGGCTGTTGGCGGTTCGAATATCCCGGTTCAGGTTGCCGAGAAAGGTTTCCACCCCGCGTTTTTCCATCTGGTGTGCGGCGGGACCGAGATGCACGGTCGGTATCTGCTGGATGCCCTGCCGCTCAAAGGAGCGCAGGTCAACACGTTCCGGTCTGCCCGCTGCTTCCAGATAGCGGTTGGTTATGGTCTCCCAGCTGTGCCGCCAGACCTCAGCGTACTTCTGGTCGTTCCAGTCCACCGTGTTTTCCTTGTGGCACTTCCAGTTGCCAGAGGGGAGCCGGATGCGCTCGCCGTTTTCATCAAGGTCGTATACCTTTCGGGCTTTTGGAAGCCACTTGCCGTGTTCGTCCATTGCCCGGAGTGTCAGCAGAATGTGGGCGTGTGGGTTTCCATCTCCCTTGTCGTGGATGGCAAAGTCGGCAATCATCCCTTTGGAAACAAACTGCTTCTGACAAAATTCTTTTATCATGGAAAGGTACTGCTCTTTCGGGACTTCCACCGGGAACGCCAGCACGATGCGCCGGGCAAGCTGGGAGTTCCACTGGTTCTCCACGGCTTCCACGGCGTTCCAGAGGGTTGCCCGGTCTGCATATCCGGGCGGCACATGGGATGGCAGCATGATCTCAGCATGAACAAGTTCTTTCTTCTTGTTGTAGAATTTTGTTTTCTGGTCGTACCCGCTGAACAGCCGTTCGCCGCTCTGGTAAGCGGCCCCGGCAACAGCGGACTGCCCTTGGCTGCGCTTGACGATGGTAATTTTGAAATGCGGACACGGAATAGGCATCACCCCCAAACAAAAAGACCGCCCAGCAAGATTGCTCTTGATGAACGGTCTGGAATCGTATTCGGTTTTGCTCACCGCCTTGGAGCGGAGTGCTGTGCGCTTCGGTCTCAGGCGGGAGCCGCAAAAGGATAGCTGCAAAGCAGCGCAAGGAAAATGCAGTTTTCCTTGGGATGGAATCGGGCTGGCGCACAAACGCCAGCTTCGATTTCATCGAGCCGTCTGCAAGACCGCAATTTCACCGGAACGGTGTATAATTGCGCCCTATTACAATAGGGTTGGAACCGGATATAGTAGCCAGCTATATTCCATTCCATCTCGTCCCTAAGCTACAATAGGAGAGTAATCGGCTGACGCATTGCGCCCTGGGCATTTACGTCCGCTCTAAAGACAGTTGG
>JBNMHZ010000075.1:0-4427 GCA_050873025.1 Faecalibacterium sp.
ATCGCCCGCATGACCCACATCCTGCACGAACCCAGTGCCGCCGCCACCTATTATTTGAAGGGCGCACTTTGCGAACTGTTCGATTTTCTGTCGTCCGGGTTCTATGTCACCCCGGTGCACCTGAGCAGCAGCCCCGAAAGCCTGCTCTTTCTGCGTATCAGCCGTTTGCTGGAAGATACAGATGGTCGGTTGCCTCGCAGCGAACTGGCACGGCTTTTGAATTACAATGGCAGCTACCTCAATTCCATCGTCCAGCGCCGCACCGGTCTGTGTCTTTTCGATTACGGCATGACCTTCTGTTTCCAGAAGGCTGAACGGCTGCTGCGGGAAACAACACTTTCCGTCAGTGAGATCGCCCTACAACTCAAATTTACCAACCGCACCCACTTCTACGAACTGTTCCGGCAAAAGTACGGCATGACCCCGCAACAATGGCGCAAGATGCAGAAAAGCGCAGAGCACTCTGAATAAGGTGCTCTGCGCTTTTTGTTTTATCTCAATTTTTCAAATCAGTGCCTGTCAAAATAGCATATCCCATGCATAAGTCCTACTATCACTGCTTTACTGCAATAAAATTTGCAAAACCATCTTGACGCGCTCCGCAATTCATGATACCCTTTATCGCAAATCCCACCAATTTTGTAGAAAAGTACAGAGCGGCGAGGATTTATTCCCTATGAAGATTTTTACCGTCCCGCAACACACCCGATTTATTTTGCCGCCGATTCACCCGACAAAATCATCGCTGCGCTGCGTGGGCGGTATTTTTCTTTTTCACAAATAAAATCTTATGTAGTTGTTCAATCTTCCAAAATTTGTTTTTGGTTGTTGACTGCACAACCGCAAAGTGTTATTCTTGTGCTTGAAAGAAGCAGGTTGTAGTGTCCGCACTGCGTCCGGCTTTCTTCATACTGTACCTTGAATCTTACATAAGCCGTCTGAACGAGATACTGCGCCATGACCTCACACTTTCTGTGGGCGAGCCGGACAACGCCGCTGCAAAACAGGGGCAGGAACTGCGTTCGGTGTGAACGGTGACCATGAGCAGGGGCTTTGCCTTTTTCACACGTTTTGCTCTGCAAAATTTTCAACGTGTATTGCGGTTCGACTTCTGAAATTTTCAGTGTTGCACGGAAAGGGCGAAAGCAAGTATCGACCTGTGACCACAAATTTTCAATGCTTGAAAAATTGCTGTCCACTCAGTCATCCTTGTTGGGGAGTGCCTTCCCCAAACCCTGCTCTAGCTTCGCACCGTTGGTGCGAATGCGGCGTGTCGCATTACATAGCCCTCTCCATCCCGGAGCGGGCATTTATCATTTTCACAGGAGGTCGAATATGACTGAAATGAAAAGTCCGAACGTACACGCAAAGAAGAACCGCAATGACACGCCGCGAAAACGAAAGACACACATCATCAAAGTCAGGGTGACCGCAGAAGAAAAACTGCGGATCGCATACGCCTGCAAAGAACTCCACCTCACCCAGTCCGAACTCGTCCGCCGCGTCCTGTACGGCGTGAACATCAAGCACACCGTAGTGGTGGCGCAGGGCGGCGAGGATGCACTGGCGGCGCTTGCCACCTTGTCTGCCCAGTGCAGCGAGGTGGGAAGCAACCTCAACCAGCTTGCACGACACTTTAACTCCGGCGGCAAAGACACCGAGCAGCTCCGGGCGCAAATTCTGGAGGAACTGTCCGCACTCACGAACTTTCGGCTGAAAGCCGAAGAAACGGTTGGTGAACTGTATGGCAACCATCAAGCATTTAAGCTCGAAGAACTCTAACTATGCCGCCGCCGAAAGCTATCTCACCTTTCAGCACAACGAGTACACCGGTCTGCCCATTCTGGATGAGAAGGGCAGACCCAAGCTGCGGGATTCGTACCTGCTCGACACCCTTGAGTGCGGCGAATCTTCGTTTGCTATGGCCTGCCTGATTGCCAATCGCAAATACGACAAGAACGGCGGGCGGGAGGACGTGAAGACCCACCATTATATCATCAGCTTCGACCCGAAGGACGCAGTAGAGAACGGCCTGACCATGGAGCGGGCGCAAGCCCTTGGCTTGCAGTTCTGCAAGGACAACTTCCCCGGTCACCCCGCCATCGTCTGCACCCACCCGGATGGGCACAACAGTGCCGGGAACATCCACGTCCACATCGTCATCGGCAGCTTGCGTGTCCGCACCGTGGAACGGCAGCCCTTCATGGACAAGCCGTGCGACTGGGAAGCGGGCAAGAAGCACCGCTGCACTTCTGCCATGCTCCGGCACCTCCGTGTCGCAGTCATGGAGATGTGCGAGCAAGCCGACCTGAACCAGATCAATCTGCTGGAAGCCCAAGGCGACCATGTTTCGGAGCGCGAGTATTGGGCGCAGCGGCGCGGACAACGCCGCCTCGACCATGCCAACGCCAAACTTGCCGCCGAAGGGCAGCAGCCCACCCAGACCGTCTACCAGACCGAGCTGGACAAGCTGCGAAAGCAGATCTACGCTGTGCTGAACAAGACCACCACCTTCGAGGAATTTTCTGCATTACTCATGCAGGAACACGGCATCGCCGTGAAGGAGAGCCGAGGCCGGTTGAGCTACTGCCCGCCCGGCCGGACAAAGTTCATCACCGCCAAGAAACTGAGCAAGAAGCTGGAAAAGGAGCAGGTGCTGACCGCCCTCTCCCAGAACATCCAGCATGCAACCGCCATCCAGCCCGCCTGCGAACAGAAGCCGGATAAAATCAGGAAACTGGTTGACATTCAGGCGAAAGTCGCAGCCGGAAAAGGCATCGGCTATGAGCGTTGGGCGAAAAAGTTCAACCTCAAACGCTGGTCGCAGACCCTGTGTCTCCTGCAGGAGAATGGTCTCACCAGCGAAGATGCCCTGAACCAGCGCATTGCCGAACTTCAAACGCAGCACGACGATGCACTGGCGGTGGTCAAAGACATGGACGCCCGCATGGTCTCCCTCAAGGAGCTGCGCGGGCATCTTGTGGTCTATCGGCAGTACAAGCCCCTTGCACAGAAGCTCCAGACTGTGCGGAATCCCGCCAAGTTCAAGGAGCAGCACCGTGCAGAGCTTGCTGTTTACGAGGCCGCTTGCGCCTATTTCAAGGCCAACGGGCTCAGGACGCTGCCGGACCTCAAAAAGCTGGATGCCGAATACCAGACCCTTTCCTCGGAGAAAAACGGTTTCTACACCCGCTACAAGAAAGCGCAGGTCGAACTGCGTGAACTCCGCACCGCACAACAAAACGTGGAAGCCTTCTTCCGCAAGGAAGAGCGCAGCCACGCCGTACCGCAGCAGGAGGTCAAATGAACAACACTCTGACGGATCGATGTGTGAATAAACCCAACCTCACCCACGCCCCTCACCGGGCTTCGTCCTTTCGCCTGTACCCCACCCATTGGGACGGAGGGTAGCACCTCTGTCTTTTCGGACGTAAAAAATGCCATCTCGACCCGGCAGGCAGCGGAGCTGTACGGCTTCGCTGTAAACCGGAACGGTATGATGTGCTGCCCCTTCCACGGGGATAAACACCCCAGCATGAAGGTGGACAGCCGTTTCCACTGTTTCGCCTGTCAGGCGGATGGCGATGTGATCGATTTTGTCGGCAGACTTTTTCAACTTTCTCCCTACAAGGCTGTGGAAAAGTTGAAGAACGATTTCGGCATGGCACTTGCCGACGGCAAGGTGCGGCTTGCTCCCCGCAGACCGCCCACCGTCCGGCAGCAGCTGCTGGACTATTACCGCTGTCTGCAGCGTTGGCGGGTCCGATACGCACCGCAGTCACCCACAGAAGAACTTCACCCCTGCTTTCTTGAAGCGATAAAGAACCTTGACATCGTTGAATATTATCTGGACTGTTCGGTACTCCCGGACCCGCAGACCGAAAACGAACTACGGAAGTATTGGGAGGGATTGCATGAGCGACTGGAAAAAGAGGAACGAAGATTGGCGTGATGAGGACGAACTGGAAGAAGAGGAAGAATGCGAATGCCCTTGGGTAGACAGCAAGGGCAAAGTGCGTGAAACCGCTTACTGCCAGTACCTTTTAGAGAAACACCCCATGATGTGCCTGAAACAGAAGCTGTTCGACCAGAACGGCGAGGTGGACGAGGACGCACTGCTCTATGAAGTCCACAGTGACCTCCGTGACTTTGTGCTCGACAACCTTGCCAAGAAGGAAAAGCAGGTTCTGGACGCACTCCGCATCGAAACCTATACCCCTGAATGGAAACCCCAGCTTGACCGCATCCATCTCCAGAACGGAACCTACTTTCTGGATGAGCGGGGTTTTGTGCCGGAAAAGGAACTCTGCCTGAACCGGCTCCCCGTGGAATACCAGCCCGATGCCCCTGCACCGACCAAGTGGCTGGAATTTCTGGACGGTCTACTGATCCCGGAGGACATTCTGACCTTGCAGGAATATCTCGGC
>JBNMHZ010000076.1:0-4262 GCA_050873025.1 Faecalibacterium sp.
CAGCTCGGTACTGGTCAAGGGCGGCGAGCTGCCCGTCACCAGCGTCCGCCTGACCAAGGCCATCCCCAAGGATATGATCTTCCCGGTGATGGACGAGATCCGCAAGGTGGTGCTGACGGCTCCCGTCAAGGCGGGCACCATTGTGCTGCACAATGTCTGTGGACTGGAAAGTGACGTGATGGCCACCAAAAACGTGGCAGCACGCTGAACCATTACCATGCCATAAGGCTGCCTGCTGCAACCTGTATGGTCTGTGGATGAGCAAGTTCTGAGAGGATATAACAAGCCGGACGGTGATTCATTTCATCGTCCGGCTTGTTCGTTGTCGGGAAGGGAACAGTCCTTATCCTCTCCAAGGCTCACTGCCTTCATTGCAGATATCAATCTGACACAGCTTCATGGCAGAAAGGGCAGTATCGTGGGATTGGGGCGTCACGCAGGCGCAGCAGGCAGCGTCCACGGAAACATCGCTTTCCGGGAAGGTTGCTTTGCACAGGATGGCATTGGACAGCACGCAGATTCCGGTACATAAGCCTACCAGCTCAATTTCCGGGGCATCGGTTCCGGCGGCGGTCTTGAGCTTTTCCATCAGCAGGGTGGAGCCAAAGGTGGGCTTGCAGATAAAATGGTCTGCAGGCACGTCCTTTAAGGCCTCTGCCACCAGCGGATTCAGAGCGTGGCCCTCGCTGCCGGCGATGCAGTGGGCTACCGGGAGATGACGGCCCTCGTTGGTCTCCAGATAGTTGTCTGGGTGGGTATCCTGGGTGACAAAGATCTGTTCCGGGCAGTAGGTGCGGATCTTTTCCAACACCTTCGGCAGGATGGCTTCGGCCTCCTTCGTGCCCAGCGAGCCGGTGATAAAGTCGTTCTGCATATCCACAACGATCAGAAATTTCATACGGTAACCTCCCAAGCTGATATGTCAAGACACCTTTTTCTTTCAGTATAACGGTTGGAGCAAAAAAAGCAAGGGCCTTTTTGCGTATCGGGAATAGAAGGTATTTTCGGAAAATCAAGCGTCTTGATTTTCTTTACAGATGCATTTTGCTCGAAAATATATGGTACAATAAGACTGCTCAAGCAAATGAACAGATGAGGTGAACGGTATGGACTCAAAAGAAGAATCCTTAAAATTGCAGTCTGAATTCAAAGATTGTCAGAAAGTACTCACCGCAATCGGCGACGAAACCAGGCAGCATTTGATTGCCCTTATGATAATGGAAAAATGCAGTGGTGCAAGAGTGGTTGACATAGCAAAGAAAACGAATTTATCACGACCCGCAGTATCTCATCATATGCAGATTCTGAAAGATGCAGGCTTTGTCCATGCACATAAAGAAGGTACGATGGTCTATTATTCGCTTGATTTCAATACAGATGCAGTCAGAAAACTGAAAGTTCTTGTCGAACATATTGACGTATTGCTGAAGAGTGAGGAACATCGTATTTTTTTGAAAAACAGGGAGGAAATATAAACAATGATCCTTTATTTTTCTGCGACGGGAAATTGTAAATATGTTGCGACCAGACTGGTAGAGTCTGCGGAACAGGAAATACTCTCCATTGTGGATTGTATTCGGAACGGCCAATATCGGTTTTCCGATAAAACGATTGGCATTGTTTCGCCTACCTATGATTGGGGTCTGCCAAGTATCGTAAAGGAATTTCTTGAAAAAGCGTCCTTTCAAACAGAATATCTGTACTATATTGCTACCTATGGAACAACACCCGGCGCATCTGGCGCAATGGCAAACAAAGCAATCCGGGGTCGTGAAATAGATGCCTGTTATTCCGTCCGAATGGCGGATACATGGACCCCTGTCTTTGATCTGTCCACCCCGGAAAAGGTAGCCCGATACACACAAAATACGGAAACTGAAATCAATGCAATCATCTCCAGCGTCAAAGAACGTCGTACGAACCGTCATATGTCACCTTGTACTCCGGCATTCATCACCAAATGGATTGCTGAGCCAATCTATAACAGCAAGGTAAGGTGCACAAGTCACTTCTGTGTAGAAGACACTTGCATTGGATGCGGTCTATGCGCCAGAAAATGTCCTGTGCAGGCCATTGAAATACAGGACAAGCGGCCTGTCTGGGTCAAGGACAAGTGCGTGATGTGCCTTGGCTGCTTGCATCGCTGTCCGAAGTTTGCCATTCAGTATGGCAAAAACACGAAGAAGCACGGGCAATACACAAATCCGAATGTTGTGGTATACTGAATGCAGCAAATCCAAAGCCGTAAAATGGGAAAGAGGTACAGTTATGAAGTGGGGAATTTTAGCGACCGGCACCATTGCCAAAAAGTTTGCGTCCACGGTGAAACAGATGGGTGCAGAAGGAGAGCAGCTTGTTGCTGTGGGATCACGGCATCTGGAAAGTGCACAGGCGTTTGCACAGCAGTACAGTATCCCTCGCTGCTATGACTCTTACGAAGCCCTTGCCGCAGACCCGGAGGTGGAAGCTATCTATATCGCTACCCCTAACACCCTGCATTACGAAAACTGCAGACTCTGCCTGGAGCAGGGAAAGCACGTTTTGTGCGAAAAGCCCTTTACCATCAACCCGGAACAGGCGCAGGAGCTGTACCGTCTGGCGGAGGAAAAGCACCTCTTTCTCATGGAGGCGTTCTGGATCTGGTTGCTGCCGCTGTATGACCGCTTGCGCAAGATCCTTGCAGCGGGTACCATCGGAGAACTGAAACAGATCACCTGTCAGTACGGCTTTGTGGCATCCGGTGCCCGGAAAGACCGCAAATTTGATTCTGGTCTGGGTGGCGGTGCGCTGCTGGATATCGGCATCTACAATCTGGGTTTTCTGCGGATCCTTACCGGACAGGACCCGGTGAAGGTGGAGACCAGAGAGGTCCACATCAACGAGTACGGCACCGACGATTACAGCTGTCTTATGCTGATCTACCCAGGCGGCTGCAAAGCTGAGTCTGTCCAGACCATCGGGCAGGAGCTGGAGCGTAATGCGCACATCGTTGGAGCCAAGGGCAGCATCTTTCTGCCGGATTTCCAGCACGCTGAGACCATGACGCTGGAAGTTGAGGGCAAAGAGCCGGAGGTCATCTACTGCCCGGTGGAGATCAACGGCTTTGAGTATGAGATCCGGGAATCAAGCCGCTGCGTAAAGCTGGGGCGTACCGACAGCGACCGCTACACCCCGCAGGACAGCCTTTCGCTGACCCGTCTGATGTATGACACCCGTATGAGCTGGGGTATGAAGTTTGCAGGTGAGGCGTAAGAGTGTACGTTGCCTTATTTGGACTTTTTATTGATGTGATCGCATTTGGCGTTATAGAATCCGTTCCCAATTGATGAGTTGGCTTTGTATAAGAAAAAACACGATGATTTGTACAAAAACGAAAAGATTGCATGAAACATTATAAAAGTGTTATTCTTTTGTGAATTTTAGCACTCTTCACTTGACAGTGCTAAAATTGTGTGCTATAACAGTGGCGTGCTCAGGAGGAAGGGCAAAAGGAGAGCCGGAAGGCTCCCCGGAAAGCCTTTCAGAATGAGCTGTAAACGAGATTTTATACCCGACCCGAACGCCGGGATTGGAGGGTTGTTTTATGTTTATGCCTGCTGTTTTTCATGAGAATCTGTTCGATGATTTCTTTGATCCGTTCTGGAACGACGGTGCGCTGGAGCGTGCAATGAACCGTGAAGAGCGTGAGACCTTCGGCAAGCGCGGCGCAAACATGATGAAGACCGATGTGAAGCAGACCGCCGATGGCAACTATGATGTGGCTGTTGATCTGCCCGGCTGCAAGAAGGAAGACGTTCAGATGGAGCTGAACGACGGTTACCTGACCATTCAGGCTGTCCGCAGCCACTCCAATGACGAGAAGGACAACGATGGCCGCTATCTGCGCCGTGAGACCTTCTCCGGTACCTGTGCCCGCAGCTTCTATGTGGGTGATGCCGTGAAGAAGGAGGACATCCACGCAAAGTTCGAGGATGGCATCCTGCACATCACACTGCCCGCACCGCAGCAGCAGAAGGCTCTGCCTGTGAATCCCAACCTCATTGAAATTGAATGATATGCAATGCCTGAAAAGTATTGATACAATGCGATATTTTGAGAGCTGAAAGGCTCCCTGATACTGTTTTGATACTATCGGGCGATTATTCATCAAGAGAGACATAAGAATGCCCTCTGAGAAACGGTAAGTTTTTCAGAGGGCATTTTTGTGTCTATTTTTCTTTGCGCCACTTTTTCTTCGGTTCGTAGCGGCCGCAATCATCGGC
>JBNMHZ010000077.1:0-4017 GCA_050873025.1 Faecalibacterium sp.
GCCCAGCAGGGCGCGACAAACGCGAAATATAAAAATATTATTTCCGCTGATATTGTCAGAGCGTAGCGGAGACAATTCTAAATCGTAACATCGTCAAAAGCAACCCTCAAAAGAGAAAGAGAGTATTATCCCCTATGAAAATTGCGTGTATTTCCCTTGGCTGCCCGAAGAACCAGGTCGATCTGGACGTGATGGTACACATCCTGCTGTCTGCCGGCCACGAGACTGTGGCCGACCTGGCCGATGCCGACGTGATCCTTGTGAACACCTGCGGCTTTATCGAGAGCGCCAAGACCGAAGCCATTGAAAACATTCTGGAAGCCTGCTCCTACAAGCAGCAGAACCCCAATCTGAAGGTCATCGTCACCGGCTGCCTGGCCGAACGCTACCGCAGCCAGATCGAGGAAGAGATCCCCGAAGTGGATGCCGTGGTGGGCTGCGCTTCCAACAAGGCCATCGACACCATCGTGGCCCGCCTGTTCCATGGCGAGGACCACCTGGAAAGCTACGGCGCGAAAAAAGATTTCCCGCTGGGCGGCAAGCGCGTCATCGGCACGCCCGCTCACTATGCGTACTTAAAGATCGCCGAAGGCTGCAACAACCGCTGCCACTACTGCGCCATTCCCGCCATCCGCGGCCCATTGCACAGCCGCGACATGGCCGACTGTGTGGCCGAGGCCCGCTGGCTGGCCGGTGAGGGCGTGAAGGAACTGATCGTGGTGGCGCAGGACCCCACCGCCTACGGCGAGGACTGGGGCAAGCCCGGCAGCATCTGTGAGCTGCTGGACAAGCTGAACAAGGTGCCGGGCCTGGAATGGATCCGCATCATGTACGCCTACCCGGAGCGCATCACCGACGAATTCATTGCCGCCATGAAGCGCAACGAAAAGGTGGTGCCCTACCTCGACCTGCCCATCCAGCACTGCAACGACACCATCCTCAAGAACATGAACCGCCGCTCCAACCGCGCGGAGCTGCTGGACGTGATCGGCAAGCTGCGCCGTGAGATTCCCGGCATCACCCTGCGCACCACCCTGATTGCAGGCTTCCCCGGCGAGACGGAGGAGCAGTTCGAGGATCTGTGCAATTTCGTCAAGGATGTGAAGTTCGACCGCCTTGGCTGCTTTGCCTATTCCGCTGAGGAGAACACCGTTGCCGCCAAGATGGACGGCCAGATCGAGCAGGAAGTCAAGGACAAGCGCGCCGAGCTGGTGATGCAGATTCAGACCGGCATCATGGCCCAGAAGCAGGCCGAAAAGGTAGGCCAGACCGTCCGCGTCATCTGTGACGGCATTGATGAGGAAAGCGGCCTGTACCTGTGCCGCACCACCGGTGATGCCCCCGAGGTGGACGGCAATGTGTGTGTTTCCAGCGAGGAGCCGCTGTATCCCGGCCAGTTCTATGATGTTCTGGTGGACGACAGCGACCTTTACGATCTGTATGGTACTATTGCAAAATAACAAATTGGAGGAGGATTTTATATGAATCTGCCCAATAAGCTCACCCTGACCCGCATCATTCTGGTACCGGTGTTCATGATCTTTGTGTCGCTCGGCCAGTATCAGACGCCGGATTACAGCCCGCTGTGGTATCTGATTGCCGGCCTGATCTTTGCTGTGGCCAGCTTTACCGATTTTCTGGACGGCCATCTGGCCCGCAAATGGCACATGGTCACCGACTTTGGCAAGTTTGCCGACCCGCTGGCCGACAAGCTGCTCACCACCGTTGCCTTCATCTACATGATGCGGGACGGCGTGTGCAGCCCGGTGGTGCTGTGCATCATTCTGGCCCGCGAGTTCGCGGTGTCCGGCCTGCGCATGATCGCAGCCGGTGCTAAAGACGGCAAGGTGATCGCCGCCAACATGTGGGGCAAGGTAAAGACCGTGCTGCAGATGCTGACGATCCTTTTCTACTATTTCACCGTTTCGCTGACTGGAAATGTGCTGGGTGCACAGTGCGCCTCCGTGGCGTCGGTGCTGTGCTGGCTGGTGGCTGCCGTCACTGCCATTTCCGGCATCAAATATCTGTGGGACAACCGCAGCTTTATCAACACTGCAAAATAAAAAGAACCCTCTCAGTCAATGCCTTGCGGCACTGCCGGCTGTCCCCCCCCCCTTCAGGAGAGGCGGCAGCGCGTCAGCACTGACTGAGAGGGTTTTATTATTAGGAAAATATTATGAAAAAATTGGTTGATACAGCGCGCCGACTGCTCTCCGTTGCGCTGAATCTGTTCATCGTCTGTGCAGAGCCCATTGCCCTGCCCATGAGCTGGGACTGGGGAAAAGAGCAGATGTTCATCTTCTACACCGAGGATTCCAATATCCTTGCAGCCTGCATCTGCGCGATGGTGGCGGTGGGTCAGCTGGTGTGCATCTTTACCGGCAGAGAACTGCCGCGCTGGCTGCATACCCTCAAATACATTGCCACCTGCTGCCTGACCATGACTTTCCTCACGGTGGTGTTCGTGCTCGGCCCCATGTATGAGGACGGCAACGGCTGGTACATTATGCTGTGCACCAGCTCCATGCTGTACCACCACCTGCTCAACCCACTGGCGGCGATGTTCTCCTTTGTGCTGCTGGAGCGTGCGCCGCACCTGCCGCGCAGCACGGTCAAATGGGCACTGGTGCCCACGGTACTGTACGGCGGCACCATTTTATGGCTGAACATCCAGCGTGTGGTGGACGGCCCGTATCCGTTCATGAAGGTATACGACCAGAGCGTGCAGGCATCGGTACTGTGGTGCATCGCCATTGTACTGATGAACTACTTCTACGCATGGCTGCTCTGGAAGCTGAACGGCGGCAAAAAAGACGACACTGAAACGATGCTGGTGTAATAACCACACACCCCAGGCCGACCCTATGTGCCGGTCTTGTACAAAACAACCCCCGAAACGATTTGAGTCGTTTCGGGGGTGTTTTTCCTTATTCTATAGCCAACAAAAAGAGCCTGCCGCATTTTGGTGCGGTAGGCTCTTTGAAAAACTGTTGTGAACAGTCAGAGCAGATTAGACCAGCTCCAGAACTGCCATCTCAGCTGCATCGCCGCGGCGAGCGCCGATCTTGATGATGCGGGTGTAGCCGCCGTTGCGGTCAGCGTACTTGGGGCTGATCTCATCAAACAGCTTCTTTGCAACATCTTCCTTGGTGATGTAGGCATAAACCTGACGCTTGGTGTGCAGGTCGCTTGCCTTGCCAAGGGTGATCATCTTCTCGGCCATGGAACGAACGTCCTTAGCGCGAGTGACAGTGGTCTCAATCTTGCCATTCTCTAACAGGTAGGTAACCATAGCGCGCATCATAGCGTTGCGGCTGTCGCTGGTTCTACCGAGCTTTCTGGTACCGGGCATCCCGTTTCACTCCTTAATTATTTTAGTTATTCGTCTTCCGAGTTCAGCTTGAAGCCCAGGGAGTCCAGCTTTGCCATGACTTCTTCCAGGCTCTTGCGACCGAGGTTGCGGACCTTCATCATCTCGTCCTCGCTCTTGCTGACCAGATCTTCCACCGTGTTGATACCGGCGCGCTTCAGGCAGTTGAAGGAACGCACGCTCAGATCCAGCTCTTCGATGGTCATCTCCAGAGCCTTCTCCTTGTCGTCGTTGGTCTTTTCCACCATGATCTCAGCGCCAGCGGCTTCATCGGACAGGTTGACGAACAGGTTCAGGTGCTCGGTCAGCACACGGGCAGCCAGAGAAACGGCTTCCTGTGCATTGATCGTGCCATCGGTCCAAACCTCAATGGTCAGCTTATCGTAATCAATGGCCTGTCCCACACGGGTGCTCTCAACGTTGTAATTCACCTTGAGCACGGGGGTGTAAATGCTATCGACGGGAAGAGTGTTGATATCATTCTTCTCGACGATGGCCTGCTTGTTGCGCTCAGCAGGCACATAACCGCGGCCCTTGTCGAAGGTCAGCTCCATAACGAGCTTGCCGCCCTCGCCCAGGGTTGCAATGTGCCATTCAGGGTTCAGGATCTCAATATCATCGCCCTGCTTGATGTTGTCCGCAGTGAC
>JBNMHZ010000078.1:0-3969 GCA_050873025.1 Faecalibacterium sp.
TGCGTAATCGTCTTCTGCTTTACCCTTGCGGATCGCTGGCCGTACACAGAGAAAGGCGATCAGCAGACCCATCGAGATCCACGGCGCTGCCGCGCGCAAAAAAGACAGAACATTTTCCATCATGATTGTTTTTCTCCCTTCCGTGAATGCAGTTTCTGCCGCATTCCGTTGTTCTGTCGTTTTGGCATGGGCAATTCCTCGTACATTGCCTCAAACAGCTCTGTAAGAAACTCTTTGCTGTCAACCTCATCCACCAGCAGCATCTCCTTCGCTCCCTCATACGGGAGCTCACAAATTGCCGCAGGCATAAACTCCAAAGCGGATCTTGTTTTCTTTACAAGCAACCGATCATCATAGATCCCGCCGACGATTTTACCGTGATAATAGAGGATAAATTCCCCCATCATAGGACGGTAAGAAATATCGTCCAGATCGGATAGCTGTTCCAGAATGAAATGAAGATACTCTTTACTGGATGCCATTATTGTTACACCACTTTTTGCATTGCTCGATTCTTGCGCCGTTATCGCTTTGCTCCATGTCGTAAGCAAAAGTATGTAATAAAGAACAAACGAAGTCATCGCATTCGCCGCAATGCTGCAAGATTTTCTTTTCACAGCAGGATTTCACAGGGCAGCTATCCGCCCAGAAGGGTTTGTCCATATTCACGCACCCCTTGCAGCCCATTGCTTCACGAAAACTGCAATCGCTGCACCGAAGCCCACATCTTGACTCGATCATACTCGGATTTCTCCTGGTCAAAACAGCTGCCCCGGCAGCTTCCGCTTTTCCTTCTTCGGAAAAGTCGCTTCAAACTGTTCAAAAGCTTTTGGATCCTTCTCACAGACGAAATAGCCTTCCGGGTCTTTATAGGTGCCGGAGATGCCGTCCAAAAAGCCGGGTGTCAGTTCCTTGATGAGAAAATAATCCGCATCAGGGTCGTCAGCGTACCGGACGCCCTTTGTCTTGGCCGGAACAAAGCCGGACTTGCCGTAAAACAGGATATTGCCGGTGATGGCAAGTGCTCCTGCACCCATTTCCTTCGCTTTTTCCATGGAATAGTCCAGTAACTGCTTCCCGTAGCCTTTCCGCTTGTATGCGGGCGCAATGCCGATGGGGCCGAAGGTCATGATCGGCACCTTTCTTCCGTCATCGCAGTCGATTTCCGACCGCACATAGATGACCTGCCCGATCAGCTCACCGTCCAGCTCCATGACGAAGTCCAGCTCCGGCACGAAGGCCGGGTCATCCCGATAGCAATGCAGCACATAGTGCTCCATGCAGCCGGGACGGTAGACATTCCAAAATGACTCGCGGATCAGGTTTTCCACGGCTCTGTAATCGTCTTTCGTTTCCAAACGGATGGTAATAATATTTTCTGACATGGTGTTTCTCCTTATCTCTTGTCAATAATTTTGTCGATCAGCCCATAAGCAAGGGCTTCCTGCGCCGACATGTAGTTGTCGCGATCCGTATCGGCGGCGACCTGTGCAAAGGGTCGGCCCGTATTCTCGGAAAGAATGCGGGTCAGCCGCTGTTTGGTTTTCTGCATCTGCTCGGTCACGATCTGAATATCCGTGACCGGGCCGTGTACGCCATTCCCGCCAATCAGCGGCTGGTGGATCATAATTTCTGCATTCGGCAGTGCAATCCGCTTGCCCTTTGCGCCGCCCGCTAAAAGGAAAGCGCCGAAGCTCGCGGCCAGACCGATGCAGATGGTGGATACGTCGCACTTGATGTACCGCATGGTGTCGTAGATCGCAAACCCGGCCGTGACCGAGCCTCCGGGGCTGTTGATGTAAAACTGAATATCCTTGTCCGGATCCTGCGCTTCCAGAAACAGCATCTGTGCGACGATGGAACTGGCGGATGCGTCCGTTACTTCCTCACCGAGAAAGATGATTCGGTCGGAGAGCAGCCGGGAAAAAATATCATAGCTCCGTTCGCCGCGGCTGGTTTGTTCAATCACATAAGGAATGATGCTCATATAGGTTTACTCCTTGATTTCTTTTTGCTTTGTACAAAACAGGTGAATGCCCAGCGCGGCATTGAAGCCTGTTGCAGCAAACACGCTGAAACGCTCGACCACGCCGAAATACTCGGCAGGGACGATTTTCATACCCATTGCGCCCACAAGCATCATGACCAATGCGACAGCGGCGCAGACACCATAGGAACGACAGTTTTTGCTCCTGGCTCCTGCGAAGATGATCATGGTCAGCGATACGATGGACAGCAGCACCACCAAAGCGGTTGTGACCATGTGCATCACATCCTGAAAGGCCCCGGCATAGCCGCTGCTACTGAGCGGGAACATCCGATACCCGACCGCCGAGATCCACTCCATGATGGCGAACAGATAAATGCCCGAACGGAGCAGCTTGGTTTTCTGTCCTTGGATGCCGATACAGACGACGGTCGCGCAAACGACCTCGCACGCATTGTAAAGGGCGCTGAGCTGATTCCAGAGTGCCAGCGATGGCGCATTGGCGGCACTCAGGTCGCTGACGGCCTGTGTCATCCAGTTATAGCCGGGATAGGCCAGCGGCGCAAATACCACTGCCGCCGTGTACGAAAGAAAGCTGACAACGCCCATCAGCCCAAGCTTTTGTATCAAAGATTTCTTCATGTTTTTCTCCTAAAAAAGATGCAGTGCATGACCACAGAAATTGCGGTCAGCACTGCGTCTTTGCGTCTGGCTGATCAATGATCTCTATTTGAAAATTCCGTGCGTTGATGATGCGCTCCTGTCTGCACTTGGGGCAAAAGAGAGGGAAGTCCTCCAGCACCGTCCTTTGCAGAAGCCTCAGCCGTGTTTTTGCACCACAGACAGGACAGAGCACCCATTTTTTATCTGGCTCATGCATGACGTTCATCGCCTTTTTGATTGCCGCCATGAACCATGCAAAAAAAGAGCTGCACATGGTTTTGAAGCTTCTCAAGACACTCGCTTTCCCGTTCCGGCTGGCGATCACAGATCCCGATAAGTGTCAATACCGGCGAAACATATAGCATCGCCAGTGTATCCGGATCCTCCGCTATGATTTCGCCCGCCGCGATCAAAGCCCGGAAGATACCGGCATGATAATCCAACACCCGCTCCACATATCGCTTGGAATAGAGTGCTGCCAGCTCCGGTGAGCGGAACTGCTCGATGGTCATCATGCGGCGGAACCGGCTGATGGTTTCATTATGGAGCGAATACTCAAAGATCTGCCGCACCTTTTCAAAGAGCACGTCGGCGGTGATCTCTGTAAAAACAGGAATATCTTGCGCTGCATTTTGTACATGAATGTTGATCTGATCGGTATCTGCTTCATACTGTGCCGCCGTAAATTCCATAATGGCGTCAAAAATCGCTTGCTTGCTGGGGAAGTGGTTGTATAGCGAAGGTGCTTTAATGCCCACCGCCTTTGCAATCTCTCCCACGCTGACGGAATCATAGCCCTGCGTGGAAAACAACTCCAAGGCCTTGTCCAAAATCCTCTGCTTTGTATCTTCCTGTTTCATCATCATGCCTCGCTAACTAATATTAGTTAGTCATATTATAGACGCTTTTGAGAGAAAGTCAAGTAGTTGCAAACGATGAATTTTTCTTGTAAAACGCCATGTCGATAGGGCGGCGCTTCTGTCAGCGGCTGTCATTGCTTTTGTATCACCGGAAGCAGAACATTTTCGATAAAATCAATGCGATCACGGACTGCCGGTCGAAAAAAGGAAGATACTGCGGCCACGACTTTCTCGTTCGGTTCAACATAGATCACATTGCCGCTGTCACCGATTGCGGCATAAACATTTCTTTCCGGATGCACGCTCCACCAAAGATAACCGTAAGACTTTCCGCTGAAAGCGCCGCTTTCGATCATATGCGGAGAAAGCATTTCTTTGAGCCATTCGGAGGAAATGATCTTTTGCCCGTTCCATGTACCATTTTGCAGACAGAGCTGACCGAGCTTTGCCATGTCAGCA
>JBNMHZ010000079.1:0-3608 GCA_050873025.1 Faecalibacterium sp.
GACTTTTGCTGTACTAAAAGTAATGGGCTTGATTTCGTGGTCATGGTTGTGGGTGCTAAGTCCAATTTGGCTTACGTTTCTGTTTTTTGCCGTTATTTTTTCTGCCATTTTGGTCAGTGGGCGAATCGTCAAAGGAAAATGGTAACTTCGCGTTTGCGGAACAATGAAGTCCCCAGTGTGGATTTTAGGCGACAGAACAGTCTGCGTTAGCAGATGAAGGGGCCCTGCCCCGACAAGTTCCAGTTTGTCGCACGCGTTCTCAGCAGGGTTTGGGGCAGGCACGCCCCAACAAGAGCACTTCGGAAACTCGACAGAGTTGAAGAAGTGAAGTCTCGGATGGACAGGAAATTTTCAAGAATTGAAAATTTGTGGCCACGGGACGATTCTTGCTCTCACGAAAACCCGCACTTTTTGAAAATCCGCTTTTCGCAGCCAAAGGAGGATGCACCATGAAAAAAGAAATCGAAGCCTTTGTCAACGCAGCCAGCGAGCAGGAGTTGGAAGCCGCATGGAACAACCTCTCGGCAGAGGAACAGCGAGTTTTCGAGCAGCTCATGGAGGAAGACCCACCCGAAGATGCGCTGGCATTTTTCGCCCAGCTGTATGACGATACCCCGAAGGAGCAGGCCAGCGAGACTGTGAGCATCTCCGAAAATGAAATCTATTTCAAGCGGCAGCCCTTGACCGAAGAGCAGAAGAAGCACGGCTCTTATGTGGACGAGAACGGCAATCTCCATGTCAAGAACCTGTCCGCGTTCTGGATTCCTGAACTGACCACCACGGAGAAAGTCGGTCACACTACCTACACCGTGACCGGCAGCTATGAGGGCAAGGAATCCTTTTTGAAGAAGCTGGAGCGCATTGTTGCCAAGAACGCCCAGCAAAAATTTGAAGATGAGGGTGCAGACGAATGACAACTGCGCCCAATTCTGCTATACTTGACCCGGTAACCAATCCTGTACTGGCAGTTGCTCCACAGAGTAAGGAGGACACAACAATGTCTGGAGCAACGAATAAAATCACCGCACTTTACTGCCGACTGTCGCAAGAGGACGAGCGGCTCGGCGAAAGCCTGTCCATTGAGAACCAGAAGACTATCCTTCTGGAATACGCCAAGAAGAACCACTTCCCGAACCCGGTGTTCTTTGTGGATGATGGCTATTCCGGCACGAACTATGACCGTCCCGGCTTTCAGAGTATGCTGGTCGAGATCGAAGCAGGGCGTGTAGGAATCGTTATCACGAAAGACCTGTCCCGACTGGGGCGCAACTCTGCCCTGACGGGTCTGTACACCAACTTCACCTTTCCCCAGTATGGCGTTCGCTACATTGCCATTAACGACAACTACGACACCATTGACCCGAACAGCGTAAACAACGATTTTGCGGGCATTAAGAACTGGTTCAACGAGTTTTACGCCCGTGATACCAGCCGCAAGATTCGGGCTGTTCAGAAGGCCAAGGGTGAGCGTGGGGTGCCGCTGACAGTCAATGTGCCGTACGGTTATGTAAAAGACCCGGAGAACCCGAAGCATTGGCTTGTTGACCCGGAAGCGGCTGCGGTCGTGAAGCGCATCTTCTCCATGTGCATGGAAGGCCGTGGGCCTTCCCAAATCGCTAAGCAACTGCAAGAGGACAAGGTGCTCACCGTGAGTGCCTACAAGCAGAGCCACGGAAGAGCGGCGGCTGCTATCTCCGAAGACCCCTATGCGTGGAAGGATAGCACTGTTGTGGGCATTCTGGAACGTCGGGAGTACACAGGCTGCACGGTCAACTTCAAAACCTACACCAACTCCATCTGGGACAAGAAGCAACGGCTGAATCCTGTGGAGAATCAGGCTATCTTCCCGAATACCCACGAACGCATTATTGACGATGATGTGTTTGAAAAGGTTCAAGAGATTCGCAGCCAGCGTCACCGCATGACACGAACGGGCAAGAGCAGCATCTTTTCCGGCATGGTCTATTGTGCTGACTGCGGTTCCAAGATGCAGTATGGTTCATCCAATAACAGGGACTTCAACCAAGACTTCTTTGACTGCGCTCTGCACAAGAAGAACAGAAGTAAATGCAAAGGGCACTTCATCCGGGTAAAAGTTCTGGAAGGCCAAGTGCTGAATCATGTCCAGCGGGTGACGGACTACATCCTTTGCCATGAGGACTACTTCCGCAAGGTCATGGAGGAGCAACTTCGGGTGGAAAGCACCGAAAAGCTGACTGTCCTGAAGAAGCAGCTTGCCCGGAATGAGAAGCGAATCGCAGACCTCAAACGGCTGTTTATGAAAATCTACGAGGACAACGCCAGCGGAAAGCTGAGCGATGACCGTTTTGACATGATGAGCCGGAGCTATGATGCCGAGCAGAAGCAGTTGGAAGAGGAAGTTCTCTCTATCCAGCAGGAAATCGAAGTACAGGAACAGCAAATCGAGAATATTGAAAAGTTCGTTCAGAAAGCGCACAAGTACGTTCATATTGAAGAACTTACGCCCTATGCTCTCCGTGAACTGGTATCGGCCATCTATGTGGATGCCCCGGACAAGTCCAGCGGAAAAAGGGTGCAGCACATCCATATCAAGTACGATGGGCTGGGGTATATCCCTCTGGATGAACTGGAAGCAAAAGAAAAGGCGTGACCGAAGTCACGCCAAATCTTCCCCATTGCGGGAGCTTTTGCAAATACTGTTTTATGAAGCCCCTGCATTCCATGCCGGAGATTTTTTATTGCTCAGATCTCA
This sequence comes from Faecalibacterium sp., assembly GCA_050873025.1. Classification (GTDB taxonomy): domain Bacteria; phylum Bacillota; class Clostridia; order Oscillospirales; family Ruminococcaceae; genus Faecalibacterium. The sequence continues at coordinate 2,735 of JBNMHZ010000079.1, forward strand.
TTGCCGGGGAAACGAGGGATGCCGTCAAAGCCTTTCTGCAGGTCGGCATCCGTGGGGATATAGTCGCTCATCTTGCCATCGTGGAACTTCTCATAGGCCACCATGCCAAAGTAGCCGGTGCCGGTCAGGCCGAACACGATGGTCTTGGCCTCGCCGGTCTCCTTGCACTTGAGGGCCTCGTCGATCGCGACCCGGATGGCGTGGCTGCTCTCCGGAGCGGGCAGAATGCCCTCGATGCGGGCGAACTGCTCGGCGGCCTCGAACACGCTGGTCTGTTCCACGCTGGTGGCCTCCATCAGGCCATCGTGATACAGCTGGCTCAGGATGCTGCTCATGCCATGGTAGCGCAGGCCGCCTGCGTGGTTGGGGCTGGGGATGAAGCCGGAGCCAAGGGTGTACATCTTGGCCAGCGGGCAGACCATGCCGGTATCACAGAAGTCATATACGAACTTGCCGCGGGTCAGGCTGGGGCAGCTGGCAGGCTCCACGGCAATGAAGCGGTAGTCGGCTTCGCCGCGGAGTTTTTCGCCCATGAAGGGGCTGATGAGGCCGCCCAGATTGCTGCCGCCACCGGCACAGCCGATGATGATGTCCGGCTTGACCCCGAGTTTTTTCAGAGCCGTCTGCGTTTCCAGACCAATGACGCTCTGGTGCAGCAGCACCTGGTTGAGCACACTGCCCAGCACGTAACGGTAACCCGGGGTGGAGGTGGCCACTTCCACGGCCTCACTGATAGCGCAGCCCAGACTGCCGGTGGTGTCCGGATGCTCGGCCAGGATCTTGCGGCCCACGTTGGTGGTCATGCTGGGGCTGGGGGTGACGGACGCGCCATAGGTGCGCATCACCTCGCGGCGGAAGGGCTTCTGCTCATAGC
>JBNMHZ010000080.1:0-3124 GCA_050873025.1 Faecalibacterium sp.
AATATCACACCAGAGACCCTTACGAGTTGTGTCAGCTGTTAGGTATCAAAATCCATTATTACGATTTACAGAAGAAATTGAAGGGCTTCTTCTATTACCAGTCCAGACAGAAGAATATCGTGATAGATCACAATGTGAACGGTATCCTGGAACGTATCTTAGTCGCACATGAATTAGGACACGCTGTCCTGCATACGAAAATCGCCATGATGCACGGCTTTCAAGAAATGGAAGTGTTTGATGATAGATCAATCGAAGAAAACGAAGCAAACTTCTTTGCGGCAGAGCTTCTGTTAGAAGATGAGGAGGTTCTGGAATGCCTTTCGGAACACACATTTTTTGAAACTGCTAAAATGCTCTATGTACCGGCAGCATTATTAGATTACAAATTCAGCCTGCTCCATGAAAAAGGGGAGCTGGTAAATTCGATGTATATTCGTAAAGCAGATTTCCTGAAGGGAGACCTCCACGCCTACGATAACGACATTGATTATGGCGATATATGAATATCAGTTTTTTATTTCCTTACAGGAAAAGTCCACCAGTACGATGCACAGCGCATCATGACTGGTGGACTTTTTAGTTATTATCTGGAAGTCAAATAGCTCCATCGTCCGGAAGGTCAAAATCATCTTCCGTACATTTTCTGATAATATGTTTTGTTTACTCCATCGGCAAAGGCACATTTTTCTCTGCAAAGTATTCTTTCTTTACGACTTCAACGACTGCTTCGTGATTATCTTTGCCAGCAGGAACGATCACGAAATCGCCTACCTGAATAGAATCGTCATCCGAAATATAATAGTAGCTCTTACACCCATCTTCAAACTCTACGCTGCAATAGATAATATCATTGTCACAGCGCCGCACCTTTCCATACACAGACGGGTTCATAATTTCACCCCACCCATAGAAAGACATAAATTCAAAGACGGACTCCATAAACTCCGCCCAATCGTCCGGAAGTCCCTTTTTATCGTAGGTTCCCTGAATGAGCTTTTCATTGCCATTTTGAGAAATAACCTTAATGGTGTAGTCCTTGGTTTCAAGCGGATCAATTACTACATTCTCCGGGTTTTCTTCTATATGGTCAAAGATGCTTTCTGCATCCATATCTTCAAGAAGGCTTTCGACCCCGCCCTCAACTTTGTATTTTCTGCTTACAGAACACCCAGAACCGATATTCTGAATGTGTTCAATGCTTTCGCTCTCTCTGTCCACAATTAAAGACTCTGTATAATCCCAGACAGCGTATTCTGCGTGTTCTGAAATCGGAACCTTTGGCTTGATCTTTGTAACTCGGTGGTAATTTACTTCGATTCGGTTTACCAGATCAGGTTTGTTATTCCCATCAAAGGCATACAAATCAGGCATTTTCAAGCTGTCACGCAGCAGATCTGACAGGTCAATTCCGTCCACTTCAAAAGACGAGCATAACGAACCGCTGAACTTATAGACCTTTCCAGCGGTATTGGTCAGCTCCATGTTCCAGTTTCCAATATCAGTTGCAAAAACTTCATCGTACCCATTGCTGAAATACTCTGTAAACGCAGAAATGATTCTGGCGGCAACCGCTTTATCAATCCGCAGATTCTGACTGTGAGCTTTTTCATATCGACCATCTCTGCGCTGTCCGAAAACATACGAAGAAAACCATACTTGTCCTTCTGAATTAATGGTTATGTGCTGTTCAACTTCTTCGTCCGGTTCCGGGCAAGGCCCATAACCAAGCCGATTGGAAACAAGCCGAATCTTTCTAAGCTCTCCTTTGAACAGGAAGGGGTTCTCGCCAGAAAGCAGGGCAAGTCGGCTCAATGCCAGAATAAACCACGAACGATTTTCAGTGTTCAAGATGGCTGCTGCATCGTATGCCCAATGATTAAAATATCGCCATTGGGAATAGATTGCCGATCCAAGCAGTTTAATGTCCGTAACCTCGTCAATGATACGATTTAGCGCATCGCAACTGCTTGCTGCATCGCCATATTTTTCTGAAAAGGCATGGCCGCAATCCATCTGGAATCCCAATGCCTGACAATCATCAGCCAAGTAATGGTCAACCAGCTCTATGTAGCTGATTTTTTGATCTCTGAATTTCTCAATCCACTTTGTGGCGAATAAGTGTACTTGCTCTAAATACTCCATTGCGACCTCCTTCCGAATTGGATTAAAACTCCTCCCAAGTCCGACCGTTCAGATCATTTGCGATTACATCGGTGTTAGGCATTGTTTTATATCCAAACATATCAGCAAGATTGAAGAACTTGCTTTTCTGAATCGGGTTCTTACTGCTTTTTCTAAAGTCTATCGGGTAGAACTTTTCAACGATGAAATATCTATGGCTAATCGTCCGAAGGTTATATCCATAATTATCTGCACGACGGATTGCCTCGTTGATGCGTTCAATCTCATCTGCGGTAGGTTCGGCTCCGCTTTCGGCACGATAACTCATGCTGCCGTTATTTTCAACTGCGATGATGGTCTTTTTCAGCTTACCAATGGCACGGATACTCTTGTCCTTATACAAGCCGATATATCCATGTTCCGAGAACTTGCGGGATTCCTGGTCATAGAACAAATCCAAATCCATATTGTCCTGAAAAGTTGTACCGGCTACGATTGCTCTCATCCATTTATAGCCATCCGGTATCAGCTTTTCATCAAAGCAATACTTCTTGAAATCGTCTAAAACGGCGATGATTTCCGTATCTCTGTCGTCAACAATATCCTCCATAGCGTTCACAAGCTGCTCGAATGTCAAGTTGACGTGCTTAATCGGATGGATAAGCCGGGTTGCATTTTCACTGTTATACTTTTTTAGTTCAACCGCCAGTTCATCAAACAGTTGCGGTTTCATCGGCTTGGGGTCAAGGGTGAGCAAAACCTTTATATCCTCAGCACCAAACTGCTCCAGATGATTTACAAGCTGCTGCTTGTAAAACTGATTGTAGAGCTTTGTTTCCACCACTATTTTGAAGCTCTTTTGGCTGATAACCGCATCCGGAACACTATCGTCACCAACGACCTGCAAATCAAAGGTGATTTCCGGGCTTTCGTCCTCTCCAAGAATAAGGCTGTTCAGCATAGAAAAGAACTTATCAGCGTTATAGTTATACAAACGAGA
>JBNMHZ010000081.1:0-3112 GCA_050873025.1 Faecalibacterium sp.
GCTCTGTGCCAGCCTTCATCCTCGACAAACTTGTTGTCTGACCGCAGGTTCATGGTCAGTGGTTTCCCACAGTGGGGGCAGACAGGGAGCAGTTCTGTCGGAATTTTCATATCCTCCTGCCGCGTGACCATTTCACGAATCGCGGTTTCGTTATCAAAGGTTTCCTGACAGCACGGTTCGCTACACTGGAACAGACCATAATCGCCCTGCGTGTAGAACAGCCTCTTTTTGTCAAAGCCCGCTTTCTGAAAGCAGTGGTCAACGTTGGTTGTGATAACGTAATAATCCTTGTCCTGCACCAGCTTCAAAAGGTCATCGTAGACCGGCTTAGGCGCGTCCTGATAGCGGTTGATGTAGATATACCGGCTCCAATAGGCCCAGAATGCTTCCTGCGTGGGGAACGGATAGAAGCCGCCGCTGTACATATCCTGAATGCCGTACTTCTGAGCGAAATCAGAGAAATGCTGCTCAAACCGTTCGCCGGTGTAGGTGAAACCCGCCGCCGTAGACAGACCGGAACCTGCGCCAATCACTATGGCATCACAGTCCTGTAATGCTGCTTTCAGCCGTTCAAGCTGCTCGGAGCAACTTTTCGTAGATGGTTTTGTCCAAATCCTTGAAAACATTGAAAATCACCTTCTTGACACTGGTTTGCTTTTTGAGAGATTCTTTGACTGTCGCTACGGCAATCTCTGCCGCTACGTCATTGGGAAAATGAAACTCCCCCGTAGAAATGCAGCAGAACGCCACGCTTTCCAAGTTGTTTTCCGCCGCCAGCGCCAAGCAGGAGCGATAGCAGGAAGCCAGCAGCTCCTCGTCCTCTTTGGTTACTCGACCGCTGATGATTGGCCCGACCGTATGCAGCACATACCGGCAGGGCAGATTGAACGCCGAGGTGATTTTCGCCTGTCCGGTGGGTTCGGGATAGCCCTGCTGTTCCATCAATTCCGCACAGGCAAGCCGCAGCTCCACGCCCGCATAGGTGTGAATGGCGTTGTCGATGCAGCGATGGTTCGGAATATAGCAGCCGGTCATGCCGGAATTGGCGGCATTGACAATAGCGTCGCACTTGAGCGTGGTAATATCGCCCTGCCAGAGATACAGCCCCGGCTGAATGGGTGTCAGGTCTGCAATATCCGTGATGCCCTTTGCGGCGGTTTCGCCTTGCAGATATTCGTCCTGCACTTGCAGGAACTCCGTTCCAATCGGATAGGCTCTGCGAACATTCATTAGCCCGCGCAGTAAAATCTTCTGCCGCTCGGAATCTGCCGGGATGATCTGCTTCTGACAGGAGGGGCGCTCGTTCAGCAGAGATTGTATGAGAAATAGCCGTTTTTCGCTCTGATTCATAGTCAAACCCTCTTTTCGATCACCTGCTTAGGGCAGGTTTCCGCACACCGTCCGCAGTGGAGACAGTGGTGCTGGTTAATCACCACAGGCTTCTTTGTAATGTCGATGCACTTCTGCGGACAGACCGAATAGCACAGCTTGCAGCCGATGCAGCCTTCGCCCACATAGTAACCCGGTGCTTCCTGCGTTGCTTTGCCGATGGTGAAGCTGTCCCGGACGATGTGCGCCGGGTCGCTGATGTCAAAATACTCGCCGTCCGCTTCGTACAGGCAAAACACCTCTAACGCACTGCGGGTATCGCCGGGATAGATGGACTGCATATAGGTGTTTTTCTCGAAAATCTCATTCAGCTTCTCACTGCCGATGTTTTTGATCTTACCCCGCAGGGAGATCGAGATTTTGTCCTTGGTGGCGGACAGAGCGATGTACCCCTGCTCCATGAGCTGGGCATAGAATGCCTTGCCCCTTGCAGTAAGAAAATATACGCCCTGCTCGTCATAGAGCATCATGTCGATGGCACGGGTCTGCGGATGCCCATCTGCTCCGATGGTGGCAACGGTGGTGGAGTGGATATTTTCCACCAGTAATTTCAAATAATCTTGTTTCGTCATAACATCAACGCCCTTTCAGAATCGGCGTGAGCCGTTTATAGGTCAGCATGGTAAAGCCGCCGATGACAAGCCCTTTCAGAATGTTGAAGGGCAAGGCATTGAACAGCACAATGTCCAGCTTCGTGTGGATGAACGGCAGGAACGCGCCGAAAGAGGCGATGAGCTGATCCAGCGGCATGAAGGTTTCAAACAGCGGCAGCAGAATGAAGTAGTTCGCCAGTGCTGCGGCAGCGCCCATAACGAAGCTGGCAGTGATACAGGCAAGCAGTGCCGTTTTCTTGGTTTTGCGGCGTTTATAAATAACCCCGGCAGCAACTACATAAGAAGCTCCCATCAGAAAGTTGGCGATCTCTCCGATGCCTCCCGTGGAGGTGGTCATGAGCTGCAAGGTATTTTTGACAAGTTCAATAAGCAGACCGGAAATCGGTCCGAAGGCAAATGCGCCGATGAGTGCCGGGAAGTCGGATAAATCCATCTTTGCAAAGGACGGTGACAGCGGCACAGGAAATTCTACAAAGGCAAGCACATACGCCATTGCGGAAAGCAGTGCGGTCATGGTGATGGTGCGGATATTGAGGGCGGCAGCGCGTTTCGGCTGCTGCATGGTAACGGTGTGGTTCATAATGCTCCTATCTTGAGGATATGCTTGGATTTGAAACAACCCCACAGGACGGGTTTTCCTGCGGGGCTGCTTCCTCATATCTTCTTTCATCCGGACTTTCGGCAAATACGAAAACCGTTGACACGACCGAACAGCAGTCCTTTTTGCGCTGTGCTGCGCCATTTTTCCTTGAAATACGAAAGTATTCCTGCGGGAAAATGACTTGCCCGGCACAAAAAATCCATGCTGTCGATTCGGTCCCCTGTTTCCGTATTTGCCTTACCGTCGGTTACGGAATCTCACCGTATCGGGCGCTTTTGCGCTTCGCAGACTTTACTGCCGGTCAGGAATTTCACCTTGCCCCGAAGATGTTGAATTGAGAGAGTTTTTAGAACTCGTAGGGAGGGTTGCCGGAGAAGTCAGCGATGATGCCGTGGGCATTATCCAGATAGAACACCTCGAAGATGGGGTTAGTCGCCTCGCCGTACTGACCCTTCACGATGGGGTTCTGGATGCACATTTCCTTGGCAGCCATGTTGTCCTCGAACAC
>JBNMHZ010000082.1:0-3093 GCA_050873025.1 Faecalibacterium sp.
AAAGGCAGAAAGAACGCTCTGCCGATGAAATTCTGATATTTACAGGCATCTCTCCTTGAAGACAAGGGGCATCCGCACAACACAGATGCCCCTTGTTACATATTAGATCAAAAAAATATATAAGGGATGGTGATACTATGAGTGAAAAGATTTCTCAAATTGCAGCCAGCATTCCTATGGACAACAACGATCCTGATAAACAGCATCTTGTCATCAACGGCTACCATGTCATCTTCAGTTTTTCCAAGGAGCATAAACCGGAAGTCTTTGAACGCATCCGTGACATCCTGCTTGCAACCAGCTATACCAAAAAGGCGGGCTGACATCGTGGACGAGCGCAAAGCCAGACGTTATACTGAGGATGGTAGTGGTATTCAGGATAAGAAAGAACCGCTGCCGAACGTTCTTTGATAACCGAATAGCACTCATTCTCACTTTGAAAGTGAGGATATTTTCTATGATTGCCAATAACAATCGTGTCTGCTGTCTGTATCGCGTGTCCACCGATAAGCAGGTGGATTTCAACTCGAACCACGAAGCAGACTTACCAATGCAGCGTAAAGCCTGTCACCGATTTGCCGAATCGAAAGGCTGGGTCATTGTTCACGAAGAACAGGAAGAAGGCGTATCCGGCCATAAGGTTCGTGCAGCAGCCCGTGACAAGCTGCAAATCATCAAGGACTATGCCCGAAAGGGAAAGTTCGATATTCTACTGGTATTCATGTTCGACCGTATCGGGCGTATCGCAGATGAAACGCCCTTTGTTGTGGAGTGGTTTGTGAGAAACGGCATCCGGGTATGGAGTACCCAAGAGGGTGAGCAGCGTTTCGACAATCATACCGACAAGCTGTTGAACTACATCCGCTTCTGGCAGGCGGATGGCGAAAGCGAGAAAACCTCTGTCCGTACCCGTACCAGTCTGCGGCAGCTTGTAGAGGAGGGTCACTTCAAAGGCGGGATTGCTCCCTATGGTTATGACCTTGTGAAAAGTGACCGAATCAACAAGCGAAAGCACGAACTGTATGAACTGCACATCAACGAGCAGGAAGCCGCCGTCGTGCGTCTTATCTTTGACAAGTATGTGCATGAGGGCTACGGCGCACAGCGTATTACGACCTATCTGAACAATGCCGGCTACCGTGCCAGATCTGGCAAGTGCTGGCATCCGGCAAGCATCCGGGGCATGGTTGGGAATCTGACCTATACTGGCATCCTCCGCTGCGGAGATGCCCGGTCAGATGTAATACCTGAATTGCAGATCATCCCACAGCAGCAGTTTGAATCAGCACAGCGTATCCGGGGAGACCGTTCTGCACACGCAGCGGAAGAAGCCGAACACCATGTTCCTCTTAATACCCGTGGACAGTCCCTGCTTTCCGGCAACGCTTACTGTGGACACTGCGGCGCAAAGCTGGCCTTGACGACCAGCCGAAAGTGGCGCAAGCTGGCAGACGGCTCGTTGGATGATACCCTGCGTGTCCGCTATACCTGCTACGGCAAGCTCCGCAAACAGACGGAATGCACCGGGCAGACGGGTTACACCGTTCACATTCTGGATGAGATCATCGACAATGCAGTGCGCCAGATTTTTTCCAAGATGAGAGGTATCCCCAAAGAGCAGATCATCACAAAACGCTACGAAAAGGAAACTACCGAGCGTAAGAACCATCTGAAAGACCTTCAGGCTGAACGGAATAAGGCAGAGAAAGACCTGCTGGCTCTGAAAGCCGAGGTTCTGGCCTGCATCAAGGGCGAAAGTGCATTACCGAGAGAAACCCTTGCCGAAATGATTACAGTGCAAGAGGAAAAGCTCACGGAGCTGGAAACCCTTTGTGAATCAGCCAGTGAGGAACTGGAGAGACAAGCAGAGCTGATGGAAAACGTATCGAAGCTGTATGAAGAACTGATCTCTTATGCAGATCTTTACGACAGTGCCAGCTTTGAAGCAAAGAAGATGATCGTCAATCAGCTGATCCGCAGGGTGGATGTATGCCGTGGGTATCAGATCCACATTTCTTTTAACTTTGACCTCGCTCCGTACATTGAGGGGGAGTGATGCGTCCGAGTGCAAAACAGTCGGGGTTGAAACAATCATTTTCAAAAATGACGCAGCATCAGAAATTGGGGGTTGCAGTTCATTCGCCTGCAAAATCGGGCATCCGGCTGATCTTTGCTGTGACCTCTAAGAAAACAAAAAGAAAAGCACCATACTTCCAACGAAGTACAGTGCTTTTTTGGTGGAGAATAGCGGGATCGAACCGCTGACCTCTTGCATGCCATGCAAGCGCTCTCCCAGCTGAGCTAATCCCCCATAAAATTCCAGAAGCAAGCCTCTGGAACAGGAATTTTTCAATGGGATTTAATTGTCATCAAGTATCGCTGTGGGGGTGTGTTACCGGGTGTATCGGGCTCCCAGCTGAGCTAATCCCCCAGATGTTCGTGCCTGACGACATGATCTATTATACCAGCACAAACACCCATTGTCAACCACTTTTTGCAATTTTTTGCAGCAAAAAGCTCCTCTGCCAAAGCCCACAGGCACAGCAGAGGAGCGCAGGTCAAGCACCGGCGCAAAGGCTGCATTTGTTTTGCCCATACAAAAACCCCGCACAGAACGGGAAACCATTCTGTGCGGGGTCAATCTAGCCCTTTGGTCTATCTCCGGTTAAACCGGTCTTAAATCAAAGTGTCTGATTAGTTACGGAAGCCTTCGAAGGTATCGGGGTTGGAGAAGAAGTTGCCGGTCATATCAGCGTCGCCCATCTTCTTGAACTCGATGCCGATGGAGCCGCTGCCCAGAGTGTAGATAGCAGCCAGGTTGCCAACGATCTGCAGGCCGCCGTTCAGAGCACCCAGAGCAAAGCCCCAAGCGTTGTCAGACAGGGTGTGGTAGCCGCTGTTGTAGCTAGCTGCAACCTGCTTGAATGCACCGCCGATGATGTCACCGGGGACATAGTGGCCGTCGAACACGGAGTTCAGAGCAGTACCAACGCTCTTCTGCAGGAAGGTGTTACCGACCAGCTTGATCAGGTTGGTGTTGACGTTCTTCCAGTTAGCAGCGGTCATGGGATCAGCCAGGACATCAACCAGGCT
>JBNMHZ010000083.1:0-3018 GCA_050873025.1 Faecalibacterium sp.
GATATCGCTGAGCAGCAGAGCCCTGCCGATCTCCACCTTGATGTACTCGTGCAGGATCATGGCCACGATCTCGGTTCCGCCGGTGGATGCCCCGATGTTGAACACAATGCCGCTGGCAATGGCAGGCAGCGCCACCGCAAAGCACAGCTCCAGCAGGGTATCATCCGTCAAAGGCTGCGACACGGGAAACAGCTTTTCGCACATACTGGAATAAAAACTGAGCATGAAGGAGGAGTACAGCGTCCAGCCCATAGTCTTTATGCCCAGAAAGACGCAGCCAAGCACATCCAGCACCGCATTGGTGATCCACATAAAGGTGCTGACGCTCAGAGCCGGAAAGCAGGTGGCCAGCACGACGGAAAGGCCGGTAGTGCCGCCAAATACAAAGTGGTTGGGCGCACAGTAAAAGTTCAGTGCTACTGCATAGATGATAAGTCCCAGATTCAGCAGCAGAAAAAAGCGTGCGCCGCTCCACAACTGTGCCGGGGTCAGGTTTTTGCACAGACCGTTCTTGATTGCTTCCATCTCAGTCCAGATGCTCCGCCACATCCATCAGCCGGGTGATGATGCAGTCTGCGGCGGACTGGTCCAGCGGCTCGCCGTGGCGGGGCTTCAGTGCCAGCACCTTCAGGCCTGCCGCCTTTGCGGAGGCAATGCCCGTGGGGGAATCCTCCACCGCAATGGCCTTATCTGCCGTCAGCCCCAGTGCCTTCAGCGCCTTGAGATAGATGTCCGGTGCAGGCTTATGGGCGGCGCAGTCCTCGCCGCTGAAAGCAAAATCCACCATTGCTTTCAGCCCGCCCTCCGTGAGCATCTTCACGATATCCGGTGCTGCGCTGGAGGACGCCACCGCTACCTTCAGCCCACGGCTGCGCAGCGCATTCATCAGCGGCTCTGCCTGCGGGTCGGTAAGCTTGCCGTAGGGGGTGGGGCGAGCCTTGCGGTACTCCCGGTAAGCCATCAGCATCTCCTGACGGCGCACAGGGTCGTTGGGAACAATGGCTTCCCAGATAGCTTTTTCGTTGGAGCCGATGAAGTTGCCCTCCGGGATGGGGATGCCGTTTTCCAGCAGAAAGTTTTTACGGCGGTTCTCGTAGTAATATTCCGTATCTGCCAGCACCCCATCCATATCAAAAATCACTGCTTCAATCATTCTTCATTTCCCTCTTCATCAAAAAGGGGGAGGGGCAAGCCCCTCCCCCAAGCATGGGTCTATTGATTCCGGATGACCGCTTAGTACTCCAGCTTCCACATATAGCGGCGCAGGGTCAGCGGATGCTGACGGACGTAGGACAGCTCCTCAGCATAGACGCGGAACACGGCGGTGTGCATCAGCGGGTTGAAGTAGGTGATGACGCTGCTGTCCACAGCATTGCCCAGACCGTAATCCTTTGCATCCACAACGGTGGTCAGAGCATCGAAGCGGTGCAGGAAGGTCAGTGCGCGGGCATCCACGGGACGGGTCTTGCCGTCGTTCATCAGCAGGATGAAGGGCACGTCCTTGTCCACGATCTCGAAGGGGCCGTGGAAGAACTCGCCGCTGTGGAAGGAGCCGGAGTTGACCCACTGCATCTCCATCATCAGGCAGATGGAGGTGGAGTAAGCGACCTCCATGGAAGCGCCGCTGGACATGACGTAGACGACAGGAGCGTCCTTATACTTCTCAGCGAACTCCTTGGCAGACTTGCGGGCAGAGTTGGCAGCGTTCTCGGCAGCCTCGAACACGTTGGTCAGGCCCTCGATCATCTTGTCGTACTTGTCGAAGCCTTCCACCTGCTGCAGGATCTCCACAGCCAGTGCCAGAACGTAGCCCATCTTTTCCAGCTTGGCGGCGTAGTTTGCCTCAAAGCCGTGGACGATGGTGTAGTCAGCTTCCTTGGTCAGGGCAGAACCGGCAGCGTGGGTAACGCTGACAACGGTTGCACCGGCAGCCTTTGCCACACTGTTTGCCTTGACGGTCTCAGGGGTGCTGCCGCCCAGAGAAGCGGTGATGACCACGGTGGTGTCGCCCAGCCAATCGGGGGTATCGTAGTTGAACTCGTTGGCGGTGTAGTGTGCCACGCGCAGCTTCTTGCTGCAGTTTGCCAGGAAGTACTTTGCGGGGTACAGCTCTGCCTTGGAAGCGCCGCAGCCCACAAAGGCCACGTTCTCCACGTTGTGCTTTGCCACGATGTCTGCCACGATGGACTTGACGTTTGCCAGATCGATGTTATACATAATGCAATCCTCCAAATTATTTTCTTATTGTACTGATGAATCACAAATTACAGGCGTACGGATATCTATGTAAGCCGGAAACCCGGTTACACCAACAGACCAAGGGCGTTGATTGCAACACCGCCCACGATGCAGATGCCCAGCAGCCAGCCGGTCTTGACCTTTTTGCGGATCAGGGTGTACATCAGCATCACGATGCAAAGGTTCAGAAGGTTCGGCAGAATGGAGTTCAGCACATCCTGCAGCACCAGACCGGTGCTTGCGAAGGTGATGGGGGTGGTCAGACCCACCATGCTTGCCACCATGGCACCGATGACCATCAGGCCCACGATGCCGCAGACGTACATCAGCTTGTCCATCATGCCGCCGTTGAGCTTGGTCAGGTACTTGCTGCCCATGGTGTAGCCCAGCTTACCGGCAAACCATGTGACCAGCACAGATGGGACGATGGAGATGATCATGGCCAGAATGGGGCCCAGAACGCTGCCCTGTTGTGCCAGAGAGATGCCCAGACCAAAAGCGATCAGGCGGACAGTGCCCTGGAAGAAGGAGTCGCCCACACCGGACAGGGGGCCCATCAGCGAGGTCTTGACGGCATTGATGGTCTCCGGGTTGAAGTTCTCACGGTCGGCGGCGTACTGCTCCTCCATGGAGGCAGCCAGACCCAGCGTAAAGGCACTGGTCTGCGGGGTGCAGTTGTAGAACGCCATCTCGCGCTCGTAGGCTTCCTTTTTGTGCGCCAGCTGCTCGGGGTCGTTCTCGTCGGGGTACAGCTCGTCCAGCGTGGGAGCGATGCCGTAC
>JBNMHZ010000084.1:0-2872 GCA_050873025.1 Faecalibacterium sp.
ATGGTGCCCGCCTTGACGGGAGCCGTCAGCACCACCTTGCGGATCTCGTCCATCACCGGGAAGATCATATCCTTGGGGATGGCCTTGGTCAGGCGGACGCTGGTGACGGGCAGCTCGCCGCCCTTGACCAGTACCGAGCTGGCGATGGTGCGGCGGGGCGCGGTCAACTCCTGACGGACGTACTGCTCGCCGCGGGGGCAGGTCTGGCCGGTGACCGAGATCACCTGACCATTTTCAACTTCCGCTTCGATCTCGCAGCCATTAGGGCAGACGATACAGGTAAATTGCTTTTTCATTCCACCGACACCTCCAGTGCGCCTTCCTCCTGCAGCTTGGCACCTGAGACCTTGAACTGGATCATCTCTGCAGGAATGGCCTTCTTCATCTTCTTGGCAGCAACTTCCACGCCGTTCTGGCGCACCACGATGCGGCAGTCACGGTAGTGGTTCCGCACACGCAGCGACAGGTTGAAGTCGTTCTTGCCGCTGACCTTCTGCGGAATGGTGTGGCCCACGCCCTCGCCGCACTTCACGTCCAGCGTGCAGGGGGCGATGCCCTTGCCCTCAACGTAGGCAGCGGCGTGGCGGGCCAGTGCTTCGGACTCCATAGACACAAAGTCCACCAGATCGTGCACATGCAGCACGTTGCCGGCAGAGAAAACGCCGGGCACGCTGGTCTGCAGGTTCTCGTCCACCACAGCACCGTTGGTATGCGGGTCAATGGCGATGCCGGCATCTTCCAGCAGCTTGTTCTCGGGGATCAGGCCCACCGAAAGGATCAGGGTATCGCACTGGTACTCTTTCTCGGTGCCGGGAATGGGACGGCGGTTTGCGTCCACCTCGGAGATGGTCACGCCGGTCAGACGATTGCGGCCATGGATTTCGGTGACCGTATGGCTCAGATAGAGTGGGATATTGTAGTCATCCAGGCACTGCACGATGTTGCGCGGCAGACCGGAGGGGTAAGGCATCAGCTCGAACACCGCCTGCACATGAGCGCCTTCCAGCGTCATACGGCGGGCCATGATCATGCCGATATCGCCGGAACCGAGGATGATGACCTCTTTGCCGGGCATACGGTTATAAAGGTTCATGTAAGCCTGAGCGGTGCCTGCGGTGAAGACACCGGCCGGGCGCTCACCGGGGGTGCCCAGTGCACCGCGGCTGCGCTCCTTGCAGCCCATGGCCAGCACGACCGCCTTGGCCTGGTACTGGTGCAGGCCATTGCGGGTGGAGGCGGTAACGATGCGGTCCGCCGTCAGACTCAGCACGGTGGCGCTGGTCTCGTAGGGGATCTCGCGCTTGTTCACTTCATCGATGAAGGCCTGTGCATACTCGGGGCCGGACAGGCTCTCGCCAAAGCGGCCCAGACCAAAACCATCGTGGATGCACTGGCGCAGGATGCCGCCCAGCATCGCCTCACGCTCCAGAATGACCATATTGCGGACGCCCTGTTTGTGCAGCTCTACGGCTGCGGCAAGACCGGCGGGGCCGCCGCCGATAATCACAACGTCTTTTTGTTCCATGGTTCAGTTTTTCTCCTTCCGCATACTGCCGGTGAGCACCCACGAGCCCTGACGGCTGTAGCACACATCTTCCGGATCGGTACCCAGCTCCTGCTCGATGAAGTTCTCAATCTTCATCTGGCAGAAACCGCCCTGACAGCCGCCCATCATGGCACGGGTGCGGTACTTGATGCCTGTCATGGTGGAGACACCCAGCGGGTTGTGGATGGCCTGAAGGATCTCCGCTTTTGTCACTTCCTCACAGCTGCAGATCATCTCGCCGTAATCGGGGTTCTGGGCGATGAGCTCTGCCTGCTGCTCGGGGGTGCACTCTGCAAACTTGACGATGCCCTTGTGGTGCGGGTCGAAGTCGGGATTTGCCTCAAACTTCTCGTGCTCCAGCATCATGTTGATGACGTAGCGGGCCAGCGGCACACTGCCGGTCAGGCCCGGAGATTCGATGCCCACAAGGTTGACGGCATTGGGTGCCACATCGCCGCGGATCTCCACCTTCCAGTCCTGAATGGCGCCATTCTCGTCTACCCACTTGGGCTGGATGCCGGCGAAAGTGCGGATCTGATCTTTCTTAAAGATGTGGGGCCACAGCTTTGCGCCCTCCACAGCCAGACTGTCCATGTTGGCCTGCGGTACGCTGTAGTCGTCCAGCACATCGGTGTTCTCGGCGTCCGGGCCGACAGTGACATTTCCGTCCACGGTGGGGGTGATATGGATGCCCATGTAGGTGTTGCTGGGCACGGGGTACACCGGCATGGGCAGCAGCTTGCCCATGCGCTTGTGCAGGATGATGTAGTTGCTGCGGGAGCCGATGACACGGTAGCCGGTCAGGCCCAGCAGGTCGGAAATTTCTTTTGCGCCCAGACCTGCAGCGTTGACCACCCAGCGGGTGTTGAAATCGCCGCGGGCGGTGTGCAGGCAGTACAGCTCGTTTTCACGGGTGATGGCAGTCACTTTATGGTCAAAGAAGAATTCCGCACCGTTTGCGTGTGCGTTCTCGGCCAGTGCCACCGTGTACAGGAACGGGTCCATGATGCCGCTGTTCTTGGACCACATGGCAAACTTGCCCACCACGGCAGGCACCAGCTCATGCAGCTTTTTCTCGTCGATCATCTCAAGACCGGTGCTGCCGTTGATGGCACCCTGCTTCATGGTGCGTTCCAGCTGTTCCATATCCTCAGGGGTATTGCCCACCAGCACCTTGCCGCAGCGCTTGAACGGGAAGTCCAGCTCCTCGGCCAGCTGATCCATGATCTTGTTGCCTTCCACGCAGCACTTGGCCTTCAGGCTGCCAATGGGGTTTGCAAAGCCGCCGTGCACCACGGCAGAGTTGCGGCCGCTGGTCTCATTGCA
>JBNMHZ010000085.1:0-2632 GCA_050873025.1 Faecalibacterium sp.
ATGCGTGCAGTCCGATTTTCGGGCGCATTCATGACGCCTATCTGTACGGCTCCTATGCGCGCGGCGATTTCAATCCGGAGTCGGACATTGATATTCTGCTGACTGTGGATTTGGAACAAGCGGAGATTGCGAAACACCGCAACGATGTTGCAAAGGTGACCAGCCGATTGAGTCTGGAGCACGATATCACCGTTTCCGTGACCGTCAAGCCGCTGGAGCAGTTCAGACGCTATCAGACAGCGCTGCCGTACTACCGAAACGTTGTGCGGGAGGGCATTCGTTATGCAGGCACATGAACGAAAAGCGCTGTCGCAGGCGCGGCTGGAACACGCAGTTGAATGCCTTTCCGCGGCGAGGAACTTACTTGAAACAGGGAATTATAAGAGTGCAGCGAACCGTTGGCTTAACAGTGATAAGGAAGTAATTTAAACATGACTGTTAGCTGGCGGATTCGGGTGCTAAAAAGGACACCTATTCTTTTGAATAGATGTCCTTTTTTGTTGTGCCGGGGGGCTGTTTTTGAATTGGGTCAGATGGTCCAGCTCTGGCTTTCGGTCTGCAGATCCACCATGTGGGTGTACTGGCCGTTCCGGGCATAAAGTGCATCGGGTGCGCCCTGTTCGGCCACCACGCCGTCGGACAGCACCACGATTTTGTCCGCCCCGGCTACGGTGCGCATCCGGTGGGCGATGATAAGGACAGTTTTGTGTTTTATGAGCCGGGAAAGTGCCTCCTGAATGGCAGTTTCGTTTTCCACGTCCAGACTGGCGGTGGCTTCGTCCAGCAGAATGATGGGCGCATCCTTCAGGAAGGCGCGTGCAATGGAGATGCGCTGACGCTCGCCGCCGGAAAGGGCGCAGCCATTCTCACCGATGTTCGTGTTCCACTTGTCCGGCAGCTTTTCGGCAAATTCCTCGCAGTTTGCCAGCTTTGCCGCCGCAAGGACCTCCTCGTCGGTGGCACCTTTGCGCCCCAGACGGATATTTTCCAGTATCGTGTTGTCAAACAGAGTCACATCTTGAAACACGATGGAATACAGGCTCATGAGCTTTTCTGGGTCGATTCGGGAAACCTCCATGCCGCCCACGGTGATGCTGCCCTTCTGGTAGTCCCAGAACCGTGCCGCCAGTCGGGAAACGGTAGTCTTGCCGCCGCCGGAGGGACCCACCAGT
Source organism: Faecalibacterium sp. (assembly GCA_050873025.1). Classification (GTDB taxonomy): domain Bacteria; phylum Bacillota; class Clostridia; order Oscillospirales; family Ruminococcaceae; genus Faecalibacterium. The sequence goes on from JBNMHZ010000085.1 coordinate 1,173, forward strand.
GCCGTGACCTCGCCCTGCTTTGCGGTGAAGGAAACATCCCGCAGCACCGTTTCGCCGGAGTTGTAGGCAAAGCCCACATGGTCGAACACGATATCGCAGCCCTGATTGGTCAGCTTCTCGCTGCCGGTCTGCAGGGGAGCATCCAGAATCTCGTTCATCCGCCCTACATTGGTGCGCATGGCAATGACCGCCGCCAGATTCTGCAACGCGCCCTGCATAGGGTCATACATCCGGGAAGCCGCCATCAGGAACAGAAGCAGGGTCAGCACATCGATACTGCCCTGCACCAGCAGCACCGAGCCGGTGAGTGCCACCGATGCGATGCCCAGCTTGAGCACCATGCTCGCAGAGGACACAAACAGCGCTGTTTCCAGTTCTGCTGCGATGGACCGCTTTTCCACAGCCCGAATTTTGCCGGAAAGACCGGACAGATAACGCTGCTCCGCATTGCTGGCTTTCAGGTCCCGGAGAGTCTCGATGTACTCCTGAATGCCGTCCGCACAGGCCATTTTCGCCGCCATGGTCTTGGCCTGCACCTTGTCCTGCACCCGGTAGCTGCCCACCACGATGGCAACGGATACCGGGATGACCCACAATGCTGCCAGAGCCATCCGTCCGTCAAAGGCGAACAGGCTCAGAGCAATGAGCACCGTGGAGATGAGGGAACCGAATAGACCGGGGATGAAGTGGGAGCAGTCCTTTTCCAACACCTCGCAGTCTGCCATGATGGTGCTGGTCAGGTCAGCAAGGTCGCGCTTGCCGAAAAAGGACAGGGGCAGCTTGCGCAGCCGTTCCGCAAGGGTCAGGCGGCGGGTGCCGCTCTCTTTATAGGTCGTAAAATAGGTGCCGTTGTACTGGAACCATGTGGTCAGCAGGATCAGCGCAAAGCAGGCCGCACACCCCAGCAGATAAAAACCTTTTCTCCCGCTCGTGGAGCCTGCAAGCATGTCTTTTACCAAGAGATACAGCAGCCCGGTGGGCAACATGAATGCCATGTTTTGGAACGCACAGGCCAGAACGCCCTTTACAAGCCCTTTTGCGCCCTCCGGGGAGCTGGCTGTGGCGTGTTGAATTTTTCCGATCATCTTTTACCCCTCCTTTGCGACCTTCCACTGCACCGAGGCCTGATAATCCTGCCACATCCGGGCAAACAGGCCGTTCTGCGCGCACAGTTCGTCCTTTGTGCCGGATTCTGCAATTTGCCCATCCTGCACCACATAGATGCAGTCGGCGTTGGCTACGGTAGACAGGCGGTGTGCGATCATCAGCACGGTTTTGCCCTTGGCAAGCTGGGCAAAAGCGGCCTGCACCTTAGCTTCATTGTCCGGGTCGGCAAAAGCGGTCGCCTCGTCCAGGATCAGGATGGGCGCATTTTTCAGCATGGCGCGTGCAATGGCAATGCGCTGCTGCTCGCCGCCGGACAGATACACGCCCTTGGTGCCGATAACGGTATGGATGCC
>JBNMHZ010000086.1:0-1890 GCA_050873025.1 Faecalibacterium sp.
CCGCAATGAGCAAAGAATAGCGTTTTCACAAAAATCGAACAATTTACATAGGAAACCCGCTGAAATCTTATGATTTCAGCGGGTTTCCTGGTGTGCCTCACGTTGTCTGGCAACTGCCATAGTATTTGTTTCTGGAAACCTGTTTTATAGACAGCCTTTGGCTCGAAAGTCTGGAACTCGATCTCGAAATACCGCAGGGTCATCTGGCAGTGCAACGGCAAATTCAAGGACAAGCACAAATGCGAAACGCCGCATCTGGACGAGGAAGCCATCAAGGCAGGGTTCGTAGCTTCCGTCAACACCATTCTCGGCAGCAACGTCCGATAATCAAGTGATCTACTTGACTTTCGGACGCTGTGTTTTTTATTCTGACATCAAAGATTTATACCCCTCGCCCCATGCCCACATGGAGTCCAGAATGGGTTTCAGGCTTTTACCGAGTTCAGTCAGCGAATACTCCACTCTCGGCGGCACTTCTGCGTAGACTTCACGGTGAACAAGTCCGTTTTCCTCCATCGCCCGGAGTTGGGCGGTCAAGACCTTCTGAGACACATTGCCTACGGACTTTTTCAGTTCCCCGAACCGCTTCGTTCCCGGCAGCAAATCCCGTAGAATCAGCACCTTCCACTTATCCCCGATGAGCGTCAGCGTGGTCTCCACGGGGCAGGCTGGAAGCTCATTTTTTGCTTTTGCTTCGATCATTTCAATCCCTCCGAAAAAAATTTTGGAAGCGCCGGAACACCGAAAAAACCAGCAACGGCGCAATCGTTTCTTCTTGGTAACTATCCATTAGTTCCTGTTTGGTAACTACAGCACAATATTGTGCTTACTTTACGAACTGGAACTACGGCATTATTATAATGTCAGAGGCGAACGAAAGCAATCCCAATCACCAAGGAGATTACTCAAAATGAAAAAAATCTTTCTCTCACGCTGGCTCTTGCCATGATCGGAACGATCCTGACGGGATGCAGTTCCAAGAATGCCGTTTCCGAAGCGCCCACTGAAAACAGTACCCAACAGACTGCACCTGTCCAGCAAGAACAGAGCCAGACAGAAAAGGCTCTGGCACTCATCAACACCTTTGCTACCGGCGATACGGACACCGCCCGCAGCCTGCTGGCTGATGGCTGCATCCAGCACAACACCGGTACAATGAACCCATCAAGAGAAAACAAAAATTATTTGGAGGTACTTATCATGAACAGAGTCGTAGAATTTCTGAATGCCAACCCTGTGCAGTATCTGGCTACCGTCGGTCGTGACGGCAAGGCAAAGTGCCGCCCCATCATGTTCGCTGGCGAACAGAACGGTAAGCTGTGGTTCTGCACCAACAACACCAAGGACGTGTACAAGGACATGCAGGCAAACCCGGAGATCGAAATTTCCGTTTCCAGCCCGGAATACGCCTGGATCCGCCTGCACGGCAAGGCTGTGTTTGAGAACAACATGGCTGCCAAGGAGATGTGCATTGCCAACCCCATCGTGAAGAGCCAGTACGGTGAGGCCACCAACCCCATCTTTGAGGTGTTCTATCTGGAAGATGCCCACGGCGCGATCGCGGATTTCTCCGGCAACCCGCCGTACATTTTCTGATTTCTTTTTCATCCGGACCAGCTGCCCTGCGGGAAGTTTCCTGCGGGGCAACTGCCGTTTTTTCCAAAACGAGGTATCTCCATGAGCCAGACCGAACGGCGGCTGTTCCTGCTCCAGTCGCTCTTGCACGAAATGCCGGAGTTCCAGTCCGTTGCCCTCCCGGCTGACACCGATGGTCAGCGGCATCTGCTGCGCGCACTGCTGAACGTGCGCCCACCGCAGCCCGCCGGGGAGGAATTTCTGCGCGTCCAGGACGCCTATCTGCAAACCGAGCTTGCCCGGAAAGGCATCACC
>JBNMHZ010000087.1:0-1821 GCA_050873025.1 Faecalibacterium sp.
AGGCGTTGAGTCCAGTTGGAGTGTGTCCGGCGACCGAACAATGGTGGCGCTGACCATGACCTTTGCGGATGAACCCATGGCGAAAACTATGAGCTTCCAGCGGGAGTATGCTGAAGCCTATGACTGGGTGGCGCAGCAGTTCAAGGACTGGGCTTTCACCCTGACCACATCTATTCTGTACTACAACGATTATGACCTGATCGACGAGGACACCCGGAACCTGTACCGCAAGGGCATGGCTGCCTTCGGCGGCATTGCGCCCAGCTATCATATTGAGCTGCTGGACAAGCCGACCATCTATTGGGATTTTCACTCCCTGCTGCTGGGCATCCAGATGATGTTCAGCTTCCTGCTGGTGAATGGAGAGAAGCCCCTGCGGCTGTGCAAGCACTGCCAGAAGGTGTTTCTGAGCAGCCGCTCCAATTCCGCATTTTGCAGTCCCCGCTGCAAGAATCAGTATAATGTCTATAAGAGCCGGGGGAAGAAAACCGGCGAAGAAAATTGAGGTGAAGTGACATGGCAGACACCAAAGAGGATAAATTGCAAATCCGCAACAGCACAGTGGATTTCCTTGTGTTTACGAAAGATGCCCATGAGGATGGCATTGAGGTACGGGTACAGGATCACGACGTTTGGCTGACCCAAAAGGCCATTGCACAGCTTTTTGATGTAGACCGGAGTGTTGTGACAAAGCATCTGAAAAATGTATATGAAAGCGGCGAATTGTCCGAAGATTCAACTTGTGCAAATTTTGCACAAGTTGCGGATAACGGAAAAACCTATCACTATAAGTTCTACTCTCTGTCCGCCATCATAGCCGTAGGCTATCGGATCAATTCCAGCAGAGCCACGCAGTTCCGCCAGTGGGCAACCAAGGTGCTGGACACCTTCACCAAGCAGGGGTATGTGCTGGACAAGAGCAGGCTCATCAATGGGCAGATTTTTGGTGAGGACTACTTCGATCACCTGATTTCCGAGATTCAGGAGATTCGGGCCAGCGAACGGCGCTTTTACCAGAAAATCACGGATATTTACGCCACCGCTGTGGACTACTCCCTCGATAGCCAGACTACAAAGGATTTCTTTGCTACAGTTCAGAACAAGATGCACTATGCCGTCCATGGCAGCACGGCGGCAGAGGTCATTATGGCGCGAGCCGATCACACCAAGGAACACATGGGGCTGACCTCATGGAAGAATGCTCCTGACGGCAAGATCGTCAAGGCAGATGTGTCCATTGCAAAAAATTACTTATCCATGGATGAAATGCAGGAGCTGAACGAAATCGTCACCATGTATCTGGACTATGCTACCCGGCAGGCCAGACGGCATATTCCTATGACCATGGCAGATTGGGCCTCCAAGCTGGATGCTTTTCTGCAATTCAACGATGCAGAGATTCTGCGAGATAAGGGAAAGGTCACCGCTGCCATTGCAAAAGCCTTTGCGGAAAGCGAGTTTGAGCAGTACCGTGTCATTCAGGATCGGCTGTATCAGAGTGACTTTGACCGGCTGGTAGCCAGCACGGAGCAAAAGGACTAATACGCAAAAATGCCCGTTATCGGCCATGCAGCCAATAACGGGCATTTTATCAGGCATATACAAGCTCTATCAGAACAATTTCCTCTGCACGGCTGCGGATGCTGTTCATCCGGCGCACCCATTCCAACTGGTCAGCAGCTTTCAGGGCTTCAGTCGCACTTTCTTGCTTTGCCATAGCAGAAACGATGATTTCCATTCGCTCGTTGCAGGCTTGGTCAATCTCGGCAAGATGCCGATGCAGCGTTCCGCTCGTAAGATAGTTTGCATAGAGGACAGGAT
>JBNMHZ010000088.1:0-1546 GCA_050873025.1 Faecalibacterium sp.
CCGGCAGGCATCGAGATCAACAACTGCGCCCGCATGAGCCTGCTGCTGCGGCGCTCGCCCTCGGCCGAGCACCTGAGCCCCGCAGGCCAGGCCAAGATGAAAAAGATCGAAGGGTGCCTGCACTGCAACAAGTGCAAGGCCAAGTGCCCCTACGGTCTGGATACGCCCGCCCTGCTGGCCCGCAACTACGAGGACTACAAGAGAGTTCTTGCCGGGGAAGTAAAAGTTTGATGTGTATTCTAAAACTGTGTTTTGAAAATAGATGCAGTTTTTGGTGACGACCCCATCTGTGAAAAGTGAAAGCCAGAAAATCTGCGGTTGCACTGCAATGAAAGCCCCAGTGGGGCTTTCAAGCAGCAGAACGGTCTTGCATCAGCAAGATGCCGGGGCGTTGCCCCGGTAAGTTCCGCAGATTTTCTGGCTTTCTTTCTAATAAAAATAATATTTCCACTGAATATGCACAGAGCAAAGCGGAGTGCATTCAAAATCATTATGCCATTTGTTTTTTTTCAAAAATCTTCATCGATTCTTTGTAGCAGTGGGCAAAATAGATGATCTCTGCAATGGCCGTCAAAGCCCAGCTGCAGGGATACAGCGCATACAGCGAGGGGATGGTGTGGAAATGGGCGAAGATGGTGTACACCCAGATCACCCGGAATACGCAGGAACCCATCACCACAATGATGGTGGGCACCACCGTTTTGCCAAGGCCGCGGGATGCAGCGATGGTGCAGTCCATAAAGGCGGAGATGCAGTAGGCAAAGCCCATCACGCCCACACGCTTCATGCCGGCATCGATAACGGCGCTCTCGGTGGTGAACAGGGCCAGGAAGGTGCGCCCGAAAAAGAACAGGCTGCCGCCCAGGAGCAGCCCCACGCCGAAGGAATAGGCCAGGCTGATGAAGTAGCTCTTCTTCACGCGGTCGGGCTTGCCCGCGCCGTAGTTCTGGCTCATAAAGCTGGCACAGGCCATGTAGAACGCGGCCATGCAGTCGTAGATCATGGCGTCGGCGTTGGCGGCAGCGCTGTTGCCCTTGACCATAAGGGAATCGAAGGAATTGACGCCCGCCTGAATGAACAGGTTCGCAATGGCGAAGATGGCGTTCTGGAATCCGGCCGGCAGGCCCAGCCCCAGAATGCTCTTTGTCATGGCGGGGTCGAGATGCAGCTTTTGGGTGTCCAGCACATAACAGTCCTGCACCTTCGTCAAGGCCCGCAGGATCAGCCCGGCAGAGACGCACTGGGAGATGGCGCTGGCCAGTGCCACGCCCATCACGCTCAGCTGACACACGATGACGAAGAACAGGTTCAGTGCAATGTTCAGTGCACCCGCAATGGAAAGGTACATCAGCGGCTTTTTGGTGTCGCCAATGGCACTGAACACCGCATTGCCGAAGTTGTAGAGCGCCAGCGCCGGCATACCCAGAAAGTACACCCGCAGATACAGGATGGCGCCGGGCAGCAGGTCGTCCTTGGTGTTCAGCAGCCGCAGCATGAACGGCGAGCCCAGCAGGCCGATGAACAGCAGAATCACGCCCGCGATCAG